>CAINFC010000037.1 GCA_903847975.1 uncultured Acidobacteriota bacterium
CAGAAACGGACGAAAAAACGATTTTTTGCGAAGCTATCTTTCCTGCCGGCTCGGCAAAAGTCCGGGATGCGAACCGTAATAATCGTGAGAATTCCCATGAACCCCTTGCAGGGTTTCCGCGAGAAGGCGACTTTTTGCCGGTTTGTTGTCTCGGGCGGATTCGCCGTATTCGGCCGGTCAGGGATTGCTCTGCTGGCGCTCCGCTTCCAGCTGACGCACGCGCGACAGCAGGTCCTGCTTTATTTTCGCGGAGCGGATACCCACCAGAAGACGCGCCCGCAGCTCGGAAGGCTCCACCGGCTTGGTGATGAAATCGTCCGCCCCGGCATTGAGCGCCTCCACCAGGTCGCTGGTCTGGTTGCGGGAGGTCACCATGATAATGTAGGGCCGGTCTTCGTCCCAGGCCGGCAGCCGCCGGCAGACAACCACTCCGTCCATGACCGGCATCATCCAGTCCAGAAGAGCGATCACCGGACGGTTTTCCTCCTGAAGTATGTTCAGCGCCTGCTGACCGTTGGTGGCAATCACCACCTCGTAGTCCCAGGAGGAAAGATAGGTCTGCAGGATCAGCCGGGTCAGCGCGTCATCTTCCGCAACCAGGACTCTCGTCGATTCGGCCATACTCACTTCTCCTTCATTATTGGAATGTTGTCACTTGTTGGTGATATCAAAAACCGAACCAGGCTTTGGGGCCCGAGGCGCCCCTATTTTTTCGGCGGGAGAGGAGCCATCACCCCGCTGCGCTCATCGTGCAGCCGGGAGATGTCAAGACCGTCGAGCACCAGCACTCCCTGGAGAGAGGAGATCCGCTTGGCGTCGCTCCACTGCCAGACGATCGCGCCGGTCCGGTCGATTTCCAGCATCTGGATCCCCGAATTGCCGTGCCCCGGCCCGTGGGCCTGCCAGTTGGCAAAAACGATGTGGCCGTCGGGCAGCAGCTGAAACATGGCGTAGAAATTGGCGTTGACCGCGGCGGGCATCTTTTCTTTTTCCGCAAATTTGCGGAGCACCGCGCCCTGCGGGTCCAGCTCGACAAAAAAAGCCCCGTAGCCGGCCGACGCCAGGATATGTCCGTCCGGCAGGCGCAGGGCTTTCCATCCATGGCGGAAGCCGGGCACGGTCCATTCGTGCAGGATCTTTCCGCTACGGTCGCATTCGCGTATCATGGTATCGTTCATCATCAGCCAGGTACCCTGCTCCGTCTCGCGGAAAAGGCGCACGTAGTTGCCCGGAAATACCGTTTTGTTTATCACCCGGTTGGCCGGATCCAGCTCCAGGACGACCACCCCGGTCGATCCGTCCAGGTTGAGGCCGGAGAGCAGCGTGTGGCCGTCGGCCAGCCGGCGCGCGGAAGTGATCCCCTTGAAAAGGGCGACATCGCGCAGGTTTTTCCCGGTGGCAATGTCGAATTCGCTGTAGCCGGCGTCGTGTCCGATCAGCACCCGCCCCTGACCCACGAGCTGCATGTCCCGTGCCTGCGGATGACCGACAGGAACGATCCAGTCCTTCTCCGGCTGCCGCTCGTTGATGTGCAACAGCTGGGCCAGGCCCTCGTCGATGGCCAGGAAATCGTGCTGAGGGGGTGCCGCCTGCAGGCCGGCCGTGGCCAGCAGCAGCAGGAAAACAGGCGGTATGGATAATCGGTATTTCATAAAAATTCCTCCCAGGAGTCGGGCAAATGGGCTGTTCCGGTTTTTCCGCATGAAGGGATTGTACCGGTGACCCCGGAATAACGTCAAACCCAAGGGCAGGGGGCGCCGGAGTGCGCCGATGCCGGGGCGTTTCGGACCCTGGTCTCCTCGATCAGCGAGCGGGCGTTGTCGTAGAAAATAGCGGCCACTTCGCCGGGCGAAAGGCCGACCGCCCCGGCCGCCTGGCGAATGGCGCGCAGCTGCTCATTGAGAAAGGAGGTAAACTGCAATTTCTTCCTGTCGTCGCACAGCGCCAGGGACCAGGGGCGCGGGGTCACATAGGTGTACTGGTGGTTGATTTCCACCGCCTTGCCCTGGGCCAGGGCGATCGGGATGTCCGAGCCGAACAGAATTTTCCGGATCGGCACCGCGCGGAACAGGTGAGCCAGCACTTCCCAGTTCTGAACCATGGCGGTGTCGAAATAAAGATTGGGCAGATCGCTCAGCCCTTCCAGCCGGCCTTCCACTCCGCGCAGATAGTAGGCGCGCCCGACATGCGCCAGGATGATCCTGGCTCGCGGCCATCGCCGGCAAAGCTCCCGCAGCTGGCGGCCGTTGAGAGGGTCTTCCAGGCGGCCCGGGCGGGGAATGTGCAGCATGACGATCAGGCCTCGCTCCTCCGCAACGGCCATCGCCCAGTCGGGCAGCATTTCCGGGATCTCCACGTTGGGCAGATCGCCGGGCCGGGCAAAGTCCGGGTAGGGCTTGAATCCCAGGAAGCCGCAGCGGTCCAGATCATCCCGCACCGCGTCCGGGCGGTCGCGGCGCGGATCCAGCAGTCGCAGCGGGAAAAAGCGCCGGAAATCGGCCCGCTCCCCGACGTACCCGTTGAGGACCGGATTGGGGTAGTCCGCGTCCGGAAAACCGAAGCACAGCCCTTCGCACCGTCGTCCGGGATAGGATTGCGCCAGGTCGCGGTCGAGCTCTTCGTACGTGTAGGAGAGCAGGGGCACGCCCCCGCAGCTGTAGGGGCGGTCGGCGGGAAAACCCTCCGGCGGGCCGACGTGGATGTGGGCATCCAGGATCCGCTCGGGCAGGAAGCCGTCCAGCTCCTCCCGGAAAATACGCTGGTTGTATTCTCTTTCCTCCGGCTGGTTCCAGGGATTCATGGCGCTTCAGGCGAGGAGATGAAAATCGATTTTCAGAAAAGTAGCCAGGGCGGCCAAGGCTTCGCCATGATGGCCCGGAACCAGGGCGGCATGGTGGGTGCCTCCCAGGTGGGAGTAGTCCTCGAGAAACCGCTCCAGCGGGGCCGGCGGACGGATCCATCCCCGGACCCAGCGCGGCAGGTCGGGATGGGTGCCGTCGGCCAGCACCTCGACGGGGGCGGCAATCAGATGAAAGGATCCTCCCGGGCCGGGCGCCAGGTTGACGAAAGTCGCCGGGCCGGGCCGCGGTGCGCCGGCCAGCGTGGCCGGGTTGCGGGCCGGGGTAAAGGGAAATTCCTTCTCGTAGAGCACCGGGACGTCCGCAGTCTGGGCCGGGTTGAGCTCCCCCATATGAGAAAGGAAGAGGGACTGCCCCGCCCAGTCGGCGCAGAAGATTTCCGTAAAGGTGGCAGCACCGAAGCCCCGCGCCAGAGCCCCGACCAGCGAGGCGGTGAGCACGTCCCCCTCGCCGGCATAGCCGATCCCCCGCGCCATGGCCTGGCAGCATTCCAGGAACGGCACGGTGCTGACCGGTCCGTCGGAGTCCTGGAACGACAGAAAGTTCAGGCTGAAGGCGCCGAAAGGGCCGCGCTCCAGGAACCGGCGCAGCCCCAGTCCCACGCGGACGGACCGCTCATGCACTTCAGGCGGGCAGCACACCCGGTAGCGCTCCCGGTCGGCGTCCATCTCCGCGGCCACTGCGGAGGGCTGCACCCCGGCAATATCCCCGGCAAGGGCGGAAGGAAGGATGTTTTCCACAGCGATGCCCAGCTTTTCCCGAAGCACCGCGTCGTCGACCGCAAAATCGCCCATTCCCGGAAACACGCCGCCGATGCGCAGGGCCCGCATCCGGTGCATGGCCCGGGCGGCGCGGGCGGCGCGAACGAAACGAGCGCAGCGCGGAACCAGCTCCGGGTTGTCCAGATGGCCGGCCACCACACGAAAGGGTTTGCCCTTCCGCCGCAGAACCGAAGCCAGGTCCTGCAGGCCGTGAACGCCATGGTTGAAAAGCAGCCGGCCGGGGTCCGTACCCGGTCCGAAATCGCGGTCCGGCGTGGTATCGAGCAGGATCACCGGCAGCGGCGTGGCCGCCAGGACATCCGCCGATTCGAGGGAAGGGGAATAGGCCAGGTGCAGCGTGAGAATGGCATCCGCGCCCGCGCCTTCGAAGTGTTCGACCGCC
>CAINFC010000038.1 GCA_903847975.1 uncultured Acidobacteriota bacterium
AACTGGCCATCAGAAAAGCACGGGGTTTTAAGAGTTACGCAGTGGCTGAAACCGCCCTTTATCATGAACTTGGCCGTCTTCCCGAGCCTGAGTTCACCCATAGATTCTGTTGACGAGGCAACATTTTTAACACACGTCTCAAAATCAACGCGATTGTTGCACACAATTTTTCTCGGGCGTAGCTGATAGCCACTCATCTTGCGTTTCACTCCGCGTGGATTGATGCGGGCCCGACTCGACACAACACGTTCCTCCAGGATTTCCGAAAGCACGGTTTCATGAAATGCCTTCCAGTCCTGAGGGGGGAACGGACGCGAAGCGCGTCATTTTCCGGCGAATCACTCGAACGGTATGTAAAAATGAAAGCTGATCTGGATCCAAATCTTCCTTCAAAGCAGCTTCATGCATGAGACTACGGATGGCAAAGTGGGCTAGCATAAATCCATAGAACTCCTGCTTGACCAAGTCCGGCGTCTTGCTCCGCAACACAATTTTAGCACCGCGTAAGTGGGTCTTAAGTTCGTCTAACGCCGTTTCTATCTCCCAGCGCTCATGGTACAAAGCTGCCAATTCCGAGGCAGGCGCCGAGTCCGGATCCAGAATGGTTGTCAACAGCCTATAAATCGGCTCTGCGTCCGTAATACCCTCCAGAGTATATTCTATTACTCGAACCGTAACTCCGTTGCGCTGATGCCGCCGATCTTTGGTCGAGGGATAGACTGTGCTCAGATAGGAATCATCGACAAGCCGTTTCTCACAGGGAAGAGAAAGGTTTTTTTTCACTCTCCAGAGCAAATCTGCCTTATCGGCGCGTGCTTTGTTCCACAACTCGAATCCGTAAAAATTACGGTCTGCCAAACACATCATCCCTTGTCGTAAAAAAGACAGAACCCCTTCAGCCAGAGTGAGTTCTCCGGTGCTACAGCCTCCCATCTGTGTTCCAAACAATACATGCGTGCCGTTTTCGACCAGGGATACAAAGCGCACTTGAGGATAGGCGCTCTCCCCTCGGTTTGCCGATGGTCGCCCAAATGTCTTTTCATTTTCCCTCTCGTCAGCAACATCCATGGTGCTTCCATCCAGGCTCACTAAATGCCATTTCCGATACCAGGCACCCTTAGTGCTTTCACCGGCAATCGGCATGACGATTTCATCGTGCAGTTGCCGAACAGGTTGGGATCCGAGCCGTGTGCGAGCTTGCGAAATTCCCGACTTTCCCGTAACCTTGACACGTGCCCCTGGATCGATCAACCAATGAATTCCTTCTATAAGGCACCTCAAAACTTCACGGTAGGAAGATTGTGCGTAGAGCGCTAAGGCAATAACATAATAAACAACGACATGGGCCGGTAAATCCCTTTTACGAATGCTTGCTTTGTTTGCCTTTGCTAAAATCGCTTCAATGGAAGCCGCGGGAAAAGTTTTGGCTATAACTCCAAGACTGATGTAATCCGTTATGCGACTTCCACTTGGAAGTTGTGCAACTGTTCGTGCCATAAGTGGTCCTCCTGCTGTTTTTTTTCAACAGGATACCACATAAATTACGCTAAGTGAACAGTATTGGGAATAGCCCTGAAGGGGCGGCCTAATAGAAACGAACAATTGGAATCAGGTCGCCCCTTCAGGGCTTTGATTCCCGAATGCCATCCTTCCCGGGGCTTCACCCCGGGCTGAGGATATTGGAGGCTTTCAGCCTCCTTCAAGACTTTCTACCGGGTCGTCTTCCCTTATAAGGGGGCAAAAACCGAAAGCACCGCAACTGCTTCGATCATACCATTGCTGTTGCTATATTTCCTTTCCTTGATTTTCTTTTGGGGCTGCGGATAGAATGAGGAAAGTCAAACGGTACAAAATTGATTTGTAGGAGCATGGAAGGGCGAGGATGAGTGAGCGAAATTCTCCGGATGACCCCGAAAAGCAGAGCAGCTCCGCACGGAGCGGACAATCCCTGCGCAAAATCATTCCCAACGCCTACCTCCGTTCGGCGCTCATTCCCATTTTCGTGATTGAAGTCGCCCTGATTGTCGTCTACTTCGGGATCAGCTACTTCATTACCAGTAAAAACGAAGAGATCCATACCAAAAACCTGGCCAATAGCCGGGAAGTCCTTCTGGCGGAAATCCGCCAGGTCATCCCGGAAATCGTGAGCGGCCATTCCCGGAAGGTGAACCTCGAGCTGCATGCCGTTTCCACTTCCATGAAACTGCTGCAAAAGGAAAACACCCGCTTTTTTGAAGCGCCCTCCCGCTTCCGAATCCCCGGCAGCGAGCCGAAATTCGCCTTTGCCCCCAATGGCGTCTTCTACAAGACAAACCAGGAAGGGTGCAGCCTGTTTTATGCTTCCAACACCCGAATCACCGTTGCGGAGCGCAGCAAGGCAAGGGACACGGAGACCTTCGATCCCCTTTATGCGCTGGCCATCCAGAGCAACCCGATCATTGTCGCCGCCTATTTCAACAGCTGGGACAACATGAACCGCCTCTGCCCTTTCATCCCGAAGGTCTACGAGCAGTACCCTGCAGAAATTAAAATGACCAATTACAATTTCTACTACCTGGCGGATGCGGCTCACGATCCGAAGCGGGAACCGGCCTGGACGGGTGCCTACCTGGATCCGGCGGGCCAGGGGTGGATGGTCTCCTGCGTCGCTCCCATCTACCGCGGGGATTTTATGGAAGGGGTTACCGGTCTCGATGTGACCATCGAAAAAATGGTCCAGCAGGTGCTCAACCTGCGCATGCCGTGGGAGGCGTCCGCCATTCTGGTGGACGCCGACGGTGTGATTCTGGCCATGCCGGAGGCGGTGGAGAAGATCCTGGGGCTGCGGGAGCTGAAACAGCACACTTACAGCCAGACCGTTTCCAAGGAAGTGGTCAAGCCGGAGGAGTTCAATCTTCTCAAGAGCAAGGATCCCAAGGTTGTGGAGCAGTTCCGCCAGGTGATGACCGGAACCGATCCGATTTATCCCATCCGGATTGGAGAAGAGGACTTTTTTCTTGCCCAGTCGGCCATCCCGGAAACCGGATGGCGCCTGATGGCGCTGGTCAACCGGTCGAAGGTATTCCAGCCGATCATGCAAGCGGACCGGCTGGCCCGGGAGCAGAGCAGCCAGCTGCACGTACTGTCGAGGCGGATCGGTTATGCGGCCATCTTCGTCATGCTGGCATTTTATGTGGTATTTTTCGCTTACCTGGTCCGCAAGTCCGACCGGCTTTCCGATGCGATCTGCCAGCCGATCGGAAGGCTGACGGATGCCACCGGGCGGATGGGCAAGGGAGAGGATTTTGCCCTGCTCTCCATGGCCGGCATCGAAGAGCTGGACCGGCTTTCAGAGGACTTCAACCGCCTGGGAAAAGAGCTCAAAGCCCGGACCCGGGAGCTGGTGGAAGCCAACATTCGGCAAAAACTGATGGAAAAGGACGCGGAGATCGCCTACAGCGCCGGCCTTTTCGAATCGGCCAGTGCCTACCTGCACAACATCGGCAACACGCTTTCCGGAATTGACGGAAATCTGCTTAAGGTCCGCGCCATTGCCCAGATTTCCGACGAGTTTCCGGAGATCTTCCGGCTGATGCGGGATGCCCACCGGGAAGCTCTGGAAGCGAAAGGAAAACCGGACCGGCTCCCGGTTCTCCTGGACCGCCTGGAGAAGCTGCTGCAAGCGAAAGCGTTCCCGGAATTGAAAATGGTTCTGGACGATATCAGCCGGCAGCACGAGCACATGATTCAGACCATCCGGCACCAGCAGGCTACCTTCGTGAGCGAGAAGCGGTCGGCTTCCTCCTTCCTGCAGAAGCTGGACATGGCGGAGCTGGTGGAAGGGGTGGCTGCCGGTTGCAAGGATTTTTTCGTTCAAAGCCGAATCGAGCTGCAAATGGATATGGACCGCTCCATCCATCTCGAGGGCCAGAAAAATCCGCTGATCCACGGCCTTTTCAACCTTTTCAAAAACGCCTGCGAATCGATCGAGCTGAGCAGCTCCCCGGAAAGAAAAATCAGCATTTCGCTCCAGAGACTCAAGGGGGACGGAGCACGGGCGGAAATCCGGGTTTCCGATACCGGCGGGGGGATCCCCCCGGAGAATATGCCCAAGCTTTTCCGGGCCGGCTTTACCACCAAGCCCAACGGCCATGGGCTGGGGCTCCATTCCTTCTGCACTTTTCTCAATGAAAATTCCGGATCGATCCGTGCGGAAAGCGACGGCTTAGGGCAGGGAGCGGTTTTTATTGTGGAGATTCCCTATGAACCGAAGAATCCTGATCGCTGACGACGATCCGGACGTAATGCAGCATTACCGGCTGGTTCTGCGGGGGAACTATTCCATGAGTTTCTTCCGGGAAGAAACGGAGGACGGTTTTGAAGTGGAGTCTTTTTCCGACGGGTCGCTTCTTTTGGAGCGGTTCCGGTCCGACTACGAAGCGGGTATCCTGACGCCGCTATGCATCCTCGACCTGCGCATGATCCGCATGGGAGGCATGGCTGCCGCAGAGGCCATACGGCGGATCGATCCCAAAGTGGTGATCCTGATCATTTCCGCCTTTTCCGACGTGAAGCCTTCGGAAATACGCCAGCGGCTCAGACAGGATATCTATTTCATGCGGAAGCCGTTCAACTCCGACGAGTTCTACACCCTGGTTCACTCCCTGGTCCTGGGCTGGAACAGCCGGATGGCCCTGGAGCTGGAAGCCGCGGCGCGGGCCGAAAGCGAGGAGCGCTGGCAGTTCGCCCTGGAGGGCGCGGAGGACGGGGTGTGGGACTGGGATGCGGAAACCAACCGGGTATTTTTCTCGCGCCGGTGGAAGAGCATGCTGGGGTACGAGGAGCACGAAATCAGCGATGAGCTCCGGGAGTGGGAAAGCCGCGTGCACCCGGATGACCTGGAAAAATGCCTGGGTGAACTCCAGAGTTATTTCAGCGGCGAAACCGGGGCGTATCGATCCGAACACCGGGTCCGATGCAAGGACGGCACCTACAAGTGGATTCTGGACCGGGGCAAAGTGGTGAAATGGGCGGCCGCCCGGCAGCCCAAGAGGGTGATCGGCGTACATACCGACATCTCGCGCCAGAAAGTTACGGAGGATAGCCTTCGCGAGGCCAACCGCCGCCTGGAAGAGGCTACCCAGCTGGCCAATCAGGCCAATGCTGCCAAAAGCGAATTTCTGGCCAATATGAGCCATGAAATCCGGACCCCGATGAACGGAGTGATCGGAATGACCGGTCTGCTGCTGGATACCGATCTGAGCGACGAGCAGCGGTACTATGCCTCGGTGGTTCAGTCCAGCAGCCAGTCGCTGCTCTCCATCATCAACGATATCCTGGATTTTTCCAAGATCGAGGCCCGGCGCCTGGAACTGGAAAAAATGGATTTTGAGCTCTATTCCCTTTTGAACGAAACCGTGGAGATGCTTTCATTCCGGGCCAGAGAAAAAGGGCTGATGCTCTCCGCGCGGATCGATCCCAGCGTGCCGCCCTTCCTTTACGGCGATCCGGGGCGGCTGCGCCAGATCCTGACCAACATGATCGGGAACGCCATCAAATTCACTCCCGAGGGATCGGTTTCCGTCCTGGTGGAGCATGAAGCGGACACGGAGGAAGGCGTCAAAATCCGCTTCAGCGTTTCCGACACGGGGATCGGCATACCGGGGGAAAAGATTGTCACCCTGTTCAAGCCTTTCACCCAGGCGGACGGTTCCACCAGCCGAAAATACGGTGGTACGGGCCTGGGCCTGGCCATTTCCCGCTCTCTGGCGGAATTGATGGGCGGGGAGGTGGGCGTGGAAAGCGAGCTCAACCAGGGATCCGTTTTCTGGTTTACTGCCGTATTCGGAATTCCCGAGGAGGAAAACCTGACCGGTGTGCCGTCGGAATCCTCTGCCTTGCGCGAAAAAACGGTTGCCGAAGGCTGGGAGTGGCGTCCCCAGGAAAGCCGGGAGGAGGAGCCGGCCGCGGTGCTGGCTGCGGAAAGTCCGGCAGGCGGCAAACGGAAGAGAATCCTGATTGCCGAGGACAATCCCATCAACCAGGCCGTGGCTGCCAAACTGGTTGAAAAAATGGGGTATCGGGCCGACCTGGCCGCCAACGGGGTCGAGGCCCTTAACGCCCTGCAAAACCTGCCCTACGACCTGGTGCTGATGGATATTCAAATGCCCGAAATGGACGGTTTCGAGACTACCCGGCGGATACGCCAGGGAGAAGCCGGTGCGGAACTTTGCCATATCCCGATCATCGCCATGACGGCTCACGCCATGAAGGGCGACCGGGAGAAGTGCCTGCAAGGCGGAATGGACGGCTACCTCACCAAACCGATACCGGTAAAAGATCTTGCCCTGACCCTGCATCGCTGGCTTTCCTCCGAAAAAGAAAAAGGGGCAGAGCCATGCACCGACAGCCTGCCATCCGAAGAGGAATCTTTCGCCGGCGAGCCGGGGAGCTCTCCGGACCTTGTCGAGCCATGGCCCGAGAGCAAGCCGGTTTTCGACCGGGAGGGATTCATCATCCGGATCATGGGAGATAAAACCCTAGCCTCCGAACTGATCGAAGATTTCCGTGGAGATTTTGCCATGCACTTTTCCGCCCTTAAAGCGGAAGTGGATGCCCGGAACTGGGATCGCGCCTTTTTCCACGTCCACCAGATGAAAGGCTCCAGTTCGAATATGGGAGGAATGGCCCTGCAGGCGCTCGCCAGGCAGGCCGAGGGCTTCTGCCGGAACGAAAAGAAGGCGGCCCTGGAACAGATCCTGCCCATGCTGGAGCAGAATTACCATCGGCTCATGGAGCATCTGGAACAGCTCCTGAAAGAATGATCCCCCGGCAAAAAGTCTGGCAGCTGCCTTTGGAAAGAGCTTTTCCTTCTCCGGAGCAAGTATTTGCAGGGCGGGCTGAAGGCCCGCTGACATGACAGCCTGGGGCTTCGCTACGCTCCACCCCAGGCTATTATATGCCGGGCCTTTGGCCCTTGGCTTGTTCCGGGAAAAATTATTAAGGACAATTTACCGGGCCACCTGGAATGATGGAGCTGCAAAACCTGGCGGTTTGCGGGCGAAAGACCCTTCCGCTTTTCTTCCCGCTCTTCCTTAGTCTTCCTGTAAAACCTGGCATTTTACAGGAAGACGGGAAGATCAGGAAGGAAGAAAGAAGCCGTCCGTGCAGGTCGGATGGGGAGACCTTTTTCGGGAGTTCGCCGCTTATCGGATGCCGGCCGGGGCGGGCGCCGGGCCGATAAACACGACCTCCTTCAATCGGAGCAGGGCCTGGAGCTGTGCGGCCGCCACGCGGCCGACGATCCGGAGGGCGCCGGGCGCCGCGTATTGCATGCGGAAGCCGTTCTTCTTCAGCTCCGCCAGCACTTCCGGGGCGGCGCTGCTGAGCCGGATTTCCACCTCCACCTCCCGTGCCGCCGCTCCCTTTCCGGCTTCTTCCAGCCAGGTCTGAACCCGGGGATGCACGCGGCTGGAATCGAGTTTGGCCTTGGACTCTTCCCGTGCCGGACGGTTGGCCTCCTTATCGGCGGATGTTACCTCCATGCGGTTTTCCTGCCTGGGGGAGCCGAATACTCCGCCTATGGCCGCCGCCATTTTCACGGGCGCGAACGACATCATGGGGGAAGTGGAGGCTGGCGGTACAGCAGCATCTTTGGACGTCGTGCCGAATACGCCCTCATAGCTGACCCCATCGGGCATTTCCACGGGGACCAGCACCTGGCGGGGGATTCCGCCTTCGTGAACCGTCTGCTCCTCCACGGCGATAAAGGAGGTGAAGGGAGTCATGATCCGGAATTCCAGGCCCAGGCTGGTGATCTGCTCGCGCAGCTCCGGGCGCAGGCTGCCCGACGGCAGGCCGCCCCAGTCCTCCGCGGAAAGCTCTTCCACGCGGTGCCGGGCCCAGAGTGCCGCCAGCGCTTCATGCTTCGGCTCCGAAGCCGGGAATTCCACCAGGATGCTGCGGGTGAAGTTGCGCAATCCCTGCCGGCCGGTCATGCGCACCACGCCGCGGGCCGGGGCGGTGAAGCGGCCGGTGACCAGGAGCGGCTTGGCGGCAAAAAGATCCGGCAGCCGCGAGGGCTGCACGTCGGCGGCCGGCAGCCAGCTGAAGTCGAGTTGGATGTCGGTCAGAAGCGGCTGGCGGATCCGCTCGTGAAACTTCCGGGCGGCTTTGCCGCCGTCCTCGGACAACGAGACGTAATCCACCTCGCCCCGGCTTTCCCGCGCCATGCGGTCCAGCAGAAACCGGTTGACGGAATTGCCGATGCCGAAGGAAAAAACCCGGGCGTTCGGGTGACGGCGGACCTCCCCAACGATTTCCATGTCATTGCCGACGTATCCGTCCGTCATGAAGCAGACGATCCGGATCTTCCCCGCTTCGCCGCTGGGCTGCAGGGCGGCGCGGATGGCCTTCATCATCTCCGTTCCCCCGCTTCCCTGGCGCGATGCCAGAAAGCTGTCGGCCTGCCGCAGGTTTCCGGGAGTGGCCGGGACCGGCTCCGGGAACAGGATGTGGGTGTCCCCGGCGAAGGTGATCAGGTTGAAGGTGTCGTGCGGGTAGAGGCCGGACAGGGCCAGCCGCATGGTCTCCTTGGCCTTTTCGATCGGGGGGCCGCTCATCGAGCCGGAGGTGTCCAGGACAAAAACCAGCTCCTTGGGCGTGATGCTCTCTACCGCCGGGCGCTCCGGCGGCTGGACCATCAGCGCAAAAAATCCGCCCCGGGTTCCGCGGGTGACAAACAGGGCGTCCCCGATCGTGCCGGAGGCCAGCTGGTAGCGGAGGATAAAGTCCTTGTTCGGGATGGTGGCCAGGTCCTGCAGCCGGACAATGGCTTTGCCGGGTTCCCGGGAATCGGTGGCGATGCGATGGCTTGGGGAGGAGATGTCCCGGATCGGCATCCCGGCATCGATACGCACTTCGATATCGATGTCGTGTCCGGCCCGGGTTCCCGGCGGAGTGACCGGCGGAGTGATCCGGGAAGCGTCCGGAACCTGCGCGGTATCCGGAGCCCAGCCTCCCCCGGAGCGGCTGCCGCTGGCCTGGCCCGGGATATAGCGCGGGCCCACCACCATCGGGAAGGTAAATTCGTACCGGGCCTCCTCGTAAGGCAGAGCCTGCAGGTAGGAGAGCGTAATGCGCACCTTGGCTCCCGGAGCGATATTGGTTACCGACTGAGTGAAAATGTTGGGGCGCTCCTGGTCCAGGAGGGCTGCGGTCTGGCCCCGCTGCCGGGCCTGTTCAAAAATCTGCCGGGCCTCTTCGCGGCGCCGCATGACGCCGCGGATCCGCCGCATGCCGATCTCCATCAGCATGTCGTCCACGGCGGCATCGTGCGGCAAAGGGAAGGTATAGACCGCTTCCACCTTGTCGCTGGAGCGGTTCACAAAATCCTGCGTAACGGTGACGCGCGACAGGAATCCGGTCACGTCCGCCGTCACGGAAGTGTGCTGCAGGGGGCATTCCCCGACCGGCTGCCCAAGGCGGTCCGTCAGATAAAGCGTGCCCTGGGTGGCGAATCGGGAGGGGGGAGGCAGTTGCTTCTGTCCGAAAGCGGGGATCAGGAGCAGGAAGGCAATCCACCCGTTCCACAGGAACGGGGTGCATCTTTTGTTTCGTTCAGCCATGATGGTCTCCTTTCAGGTTTCATGGCTGTAATGCCTTTGGGCGGGGAATCCTTTCACCCCAAAATAAATATTTTTCAGGGAGCGGCCGGAAGAAGGATTTCCATTTTTCTACCGGCATCCGGAAAAGGTTCGGAGCCGTCCGCAGGAATCCGCACCGGCAGAGCGGTCGGGTACCAGGCCAGGAGAATTCGCTTCGAATGGGCCGGGGTGCCGAAACTCCAGGGGGAGCCCGCAGGCAGAAGCAGCGCGGATCGGGCTGCCAGAAAGCCCATCGCTTCTCCCTCGCGCGGATAAAGCAGCTGCCAGGAGCCGTCCCCGGCCTGCTCTGCGGCGGCCAGATACCCCGCTTCCTGCAGCTCCACAGACAGCCGGTAGATATCCCCGGACCGGAACCGGGTGTCGGCGGGGACTTCCTGAAACCGGGCGTTTTCTCCCAGGCGCAACAGGCGGTAAGTGACAAAAGGAACCGCTGCGGCCGGCTTGCTTTCCGGGGGTACCTGCCATAAGGCGTGCGGCTCCAGGGTTACTTTCTGTGTGACCGGCGCCCGGGCGGCTTCCGATTTCACGGCAGGCGGCGGCGCGGCGGAAATCCCGCCGATAATCCGTTCGTCGCCGGCGGCACGGTCCGCTTTCGCTTCCGCGGAGGTCTGCGGGGCGGCGGGCAGATTGCCTGTTCCCTTGCTTTTTTCCAACGGCGCATCCTTGATATCGAGGGAGGGAGCCGACGACAGGAGGTTTTCTTTTTCCGGCTTACCTTGGGTTTTTTGGGGAGGGGCCTGCCGGGCCGGAGCCGCTGGCCGGGCGGATTCCTTGTCCGCCAGGGGAGCTTCTTCCAGCCGGTTTTCCCCGACCGGACCCGGCTCCATGGCGGCCTGTTTTTCCTTTGTTGCCAGGAGGGCCAGATCCGATTCCGGTCTGCGGGTGCCGGTGAATTGCCATAGAAAAAGGAACAGTCCGACGGCGGCCACCGAGGCCAGGGCGGCTACCGGCCAGGGCCGCCAGAGCCAGTCGAAGATTCCGGCGCGAGGGCTTACCTGCAGCGCGGCCCGCAGTTCGGCCCGGGCCTGCGGGTCTGCCATCAGGTCGGCCAGAGGCTGCTCCTCGGCCAGCCTCTCAAAGAGAGCCTGGTCTTCCAGGGCGGCAGCCATCAGATGGCGGCGGTCATCGGCGGTGATGGTCCCGGCGGCATATTCGGCGAGCAGCCGCCGCGCTTCCCCGGCAGGCAATTTCTGACTCATGGCTCCCCCATTAATTCCCGCAGCCGCTGCCGGCAGCGGTGATCCCAGGTATAGACGGTATTGAGCGAGGCGGCGCCCATCGCCTCCTGGATTTCCGAAAAATTCTTTCCCTCCAGCTTGAAGCCGAACAGCTGTCGGCAGCGGTGTCCCAGCTTTAGCAGGGCCGGTTTCATTTTCTCCAGCAACTCCCGTGCTTCCGCCCGGGCGACCGGGCTGGAAGAAAAGTCGGGAAGGGGTGCCTCCTCGGCCGGAACCGAGCTCTGCTCCCCGTGCCGGCGCGATTTTCTCCAGGCCGCAGCCGCCTTGTAGCGCACGATACGGATCGCCAGGGGGACCAGGTCTTCCAGGCGCAGCAGGTGGTCGTATTTCCGGTGCAGGAGCAGCAGCGTATCCTGGGTCAAATCCTCGGCGATGTCCTTACGCATGCGAGATGCCGCGAAGGAGAGAATCCTTTCACGCAATCTGGATAAAATTTCATCGCGATCCACAGGCGGCCTTTACCCTTGGTCAAGTATATCATTCCGGGCGGAGTCATGGCACAATCTCGGTGAGAAGCCGGAGCCTGGTTCCGGCCGGACAGCAAGAGGAGGAAAGGAGAAACCGCCATGACGACCATGCCGACCAGAAGCGCCTCGGCCCTGGCCAAACGGAATCGAATGAACTGCGCCCTCCACCACCGGGAAAGCGACCGCGTGCCGGTCAGCGATTTCTTCTGGGGCTCCTTTGTGGAGCGGTGGCGGCGGGAACTGGGACTTCCCCGGGATGCCAGTCCGTATACCTATTATGACCTGGACTGGCAGGTCACCATTCCCAACATGGACCCGCACATCCGGCCGTTCGAAATCCTGGCGGAAAACGAATCGGAAGTCCTGGTGCGTACCGGCTTCGATGCGGTCATCCGCAAGAAATTTGCCGATCCGATGCCCTCCTTCGAACGGTTCGAGACGGACACCATCGAATTGCTGGAGCGGTTTGCCTTCGACGACCCCTGGGACGAGCGCCGGTTTCTCCGGCCGGGCGACAACCAGATTGCCGGCGTGGGCGACGGATTCTCGCGCAACTCGCCGGCCTGGCTGGAAACGGTGCGCCGTCTGTATCCCGACTTTCCGGTCTATGGGAGCGTCTGCGAGGGACAGGAAACCCTGTGGCGGATCATCGGGTCGGAAAACGCCATGCTCTGGATCGGCATGTTTCCGGAGCGGGTAGGACGCTTCGTCGAGCGGATCAACGAATTCGCCCGGGAGCTGGTGCGGGCCCAGATCCGGGCAGCCGACGGCCTCCTGGACGGCATGGTTATCTGGGGCGATGTAGCCTACAAAAAAGGGCTGTTCTTCTCCCCGGCCTACTGGCGCAAATATTTCAAGCCCGGCGTAAAGGCCATCATCGAGGAATGCCATTCCCACGGCCTGCCGGTGATCTACCACGGCTGCGGCAACGTGCGCTCCATCTTCGAAGATTTTATCGAGATCGGAACCGATGCCTACAATCCCCTGGAAGCCAAGGCCGGGATGGATGTGCTCGACCTCCGGCGCCGGTACGGGCACCGCATGGCCTTTTGCGGCAATCTGGACGTGACCGTCTGGGCCCGCGGCGACCGGGAGGAGATCGCGCGGATGGTCCTGACCAGGCTGAATGCCGCCAAAGGGGGCGGTTATATCGTCCAGTCGGACCACTCCGTCCCCGGGAACATTTCCGGCGAAGATTACGACTATGTCATCCGCCTGGTCCGGGAGCGGGGCCGGTACCCGCTGGAACTCGGAGAGTACGACCTGCCCGAATTTGCCGCCGGCTCAGAAGGAGGCCCGTAGGGCGAACTGCATGGTCCGGGGCGATCGCGCGGCGATATATTGGCCCATGCGCGAGTTGACCTGCTGCCCGGTCGCCGGATCGAAGCGGGCGGTTACATCCAAACCGGAGAACTGGGTGTGGTTGAATGCATTGTAGAGTTCCCAGCGGAATTGAAGCCGTAAACGCTCCCGCACCTGGAAGTTCTTGAATACCGCCAGGTCCCAGTTGTTTATGCCCGGACCGCGGAAGTTGTTGATGGCCGCGTTTCCGATGGTACCGACCGCCGGCATGCGGGCCACATCGGTGCGGAAGGCGCGGCTGAAGGTGCGCTCCGACTTGGGAAGCACCGGGCTGCCGGTCAGTACCACCCGGGCGCCCTGGGAGGCCGTGCCGGTGAAGTCCACCGCCGTAGTGGTCGTCAGGCCGATGGCCTCGGGCTGGCCGCTGACAAACGAAGTGATTCCCGAAATCGACCAGTTTCCGAGCAGGTAGCGCTTGATGACATGTTGCCCGTTAAACCGCGGGCCGTCCCACACGTAGTTGATCTGCAGATTGTGGGTGCGGTCGTAGTCCGCCAGGCCGTACGACCAGGTCCGGGCGTTGACGAGCGAGCTGATCGTCTCCGTGTCGCTATCGTTATAGGCCAGCGCTTTGGACCAGGTGTAGGCCAGTCCGAACTGGAAGTTTTTCAGGAACCGGCGCCGGGCGGTGAGCTGCAGCGAATGGTAGTTCGAGCTGGCCGCGCCCTCCATGGAGGTGATGGCGTTGTATCCTCGGATCGGCCGCAGAAACGCAGGGGGCAGCGGTCGCCCGCCGCTGAGGGTGGGGTCTACGTTGCGCGGATCGAAGTTGGCCCCCATGGGGATCGGATTGATATCTCTTCTCCACTGCAGGTGCCGCCCCAGCGAACCGGCGTAGCCCACATCGACCACCGTGCCCCAGCCGATATCCCGTTGCACGGAAAGGCTGAAGTTCATCAACATCGGCAGCTTGCCGGAGCGGTCGGCGGAAAACACCGCCTGGGGATAAAGCAGACCGGAGCTGGATAGAAAGGTATTGATTTCGCCAAAATTGATGACCGGTTCGTTCAGCAGCGGCGGCTGGCCCACCAATGTGTTGGAGAAGACCTCGGTGAAGAAGCGGTTGTAGAATATGCCGAAGCCGCCGCGCAGTGCCATTTTGCCGTTCCCGGTCAGGTCGTAGGCGAAGCCCAGGCGCGGGCCCCATTGGATCCCGCGGCTGTCGATCATGGCGCGGGGGTAGTTCGGATCTTTTCCGGCCACCAGCATCCCGTTGGAAGAATCGGCCGTTCCCGGCGCGATGGCGCCGATCTGGGCTGCGGAGTAGGTTTGGCCGTTGATGGGATTGACCCCGATGCGCACCCCCTGGGCATTGAGGGCCGGCTCGATCAGGCGAATCGGCTTGGAGGAATCGAAGCGCGACGGTACGTAGCCGGCCATGAAGTTGTCCATCTCCCAGATGGGCAGCAGAAGGTACAGGCGCAAACCGTAATCGAAGGTCAGCTTGCGGGATACTTTCCAGTTGTCCTGGGCAAAGAACTCATAGCCGCCGGTGCGCACCTTCATCCAGGCTTCGCCGCTGATTTCGCTGTAGGTATTGAAGACCCCGAGGGCCGCGTTTGCATACGCGTAGCCGGTATCCAGGGGATTGGTGGTGCTGGTGGCGAAGTTGAAGGAGCCGACAAAATTCACCGATTTTTTCTGATGCCGGTAGAATGTCTCGACGTAAGTGCCGAACTTGAAGCTATGCCCGCCGCGCAGCACGGTAAGGTTGTCGGAGAAGTTCACCAGATGATAGCGGTTGTAGAGCGGGAACCGGCCTTCGGTGGCGATGTTGGCCGCCCCCGGGATACCCCCGAAGGTGGCGCTCGGGATGATTTTGAGCGGGTTGGCGCTCGGCGTGAACTGCCCGACCTTAAAGCCGACCGTGTCGCGCTGCATCCTTTTGAGATCGGACTCCTGGTAAAAATTGTCGGCCGGCTGGTTCAGCCATCCGAAGCTGAACTCGTTCAATACGGTGGGAGAGAGGATCCGGGTATAACGGAGCGTGGTGCTCTTGCCCTGGCTGGTCCAGTTTTTGCG
Source organism: uncultured Acidobacteriota bacterium (assembly GCA_903847975.1). Lineage (GTDB taxonomy): Bacteria > Acidobacteriota > UBA6911 > CAINFC01 > CAINFC01 > CAINFC01. Next base: position 14,734 of record CAINFC010000038.1, read on the forward strand.
CAGGATCGGCCAATTGCCCGATGCGGTGGTCGTGCCGTAGGCTCCTTCGGAAACATCCTTGAACAGGGAGTAGCCGAATACCAGCGTGTTGTTCGGGTTGACGTTGTAGTCGACCTTCAGCGTGGTGGTGCGCTTCGGGGTGCGGTTCGGATCCTGGAACACATAGTTATATTGGCCCTTCGATACGTTGCGGTCGGTGAAGTTGGGTTCCGGAAAGAACTTCAGCAGGGCGAGTCCGCTTTCGTTGGTTCGACTGGCGGGAATGATGTTTCCGGGGAAGGGGGTATTTTTATTGTAGGGATCGCGTACCACGATGGCGCGATTATTGACGTCGACCGTCTGGGAGAAGTTCCCCTGCCGCTCCAGGGCCGTAGGGACGGTCACCTGGCCGCTGGAGACTCCTTGGGTGGGCCAGAATTCCTGGTGGAAGAAGAAGAACAGCTTGTCGCGATTCCGGTTGAATCCGGTCCAGGGGAGGATTACCGGACCACCCACGTTGTAGGTATAGGTATTGTAGCGGTATCGGCCCTTGGGCAGCCCCAGCTGATTGTTGAAGAACGAATTGGCGTTGAATTGTTCGTGCCGCTTGAACCAGCTGAACAGGCCGTGGAAGTCGCGGGTGCCGCTCTTGGTGACGATCTGGATGTTCGAGCCGGCCATGCGGCCGAACTCGGCCTGGTAGTTGCTGACCAGCATTTTCACCTCGGCCACGGCGTCCTGGCTGACTGTCAATTTGAGTTGCGAGCCGTTGCCCATGTCGGTGGCCGGAACCCCGTCCACGGAAATGTTGTTCATGGTGGACCGCGCCCCCTGCACGTTGATGGAACTGGTCGAGGACAACCCCTCCTGCGGGGTGCCGGTGACCACCCCGGGGAGCAGGCTCATCAGATCCTGGACGTTGCGCCCGCGAATGGCCAGGTTTTCCACTTGCGCGCTGGTGATTACGTCGGCGCGCTCCGCCGTCTGACTCTGCACGATAGCCGCACGGCCGGTCACGGTCACGGTCTCGGTGAGCTGCCCGATGTCCAGCTTGAGCTCGCCGAGCGGCAGCCGCTCGCCGGTGGGCAATTGGATACTTTGCAGCTCCGTCTTCTTGAAGCCGGAGGCGGCAATGCTGAGCCGGTAGCGGCCGGCATCCAGGCCGCTGATCACAAAGTCGCCTCGTTCGTTGCTTTCGACCCGGCGTTCCTTGCCGGTTTCCGGATGGACCAGAACGATTTGAGCGGCGGGCACCGCCAGGCCGGCCGGATCGGTTACGGTCCCGGAGATCGAGCCGGTGACGATCTGGGCGACAGCTCCGGCGCATAAACACAGGAGTAGAGCACCACAAAGGAAAAGCGGAGTTTTCATGATGGATCTCATTCCTTTCGGGTAATGCGGCTAAGGGTAACCGAGCGCTCCCAGCGATCGAGCCGCGCGGTCAGATCGGCGACCCGTGCGGGAAGCTCTGCGGCCAGGTTGGTCGTTTCCGGGAGATCTCGCGAGAGATCGGAGAGCCAGGGCTCCTGGTTCGGCATGCGGGTAAGTTTCCAGTCGTTCCAGCGCACGGCGCGCTGCGGTCCATGAGCCCAGAACAGCGTTCGCTCCGCAAGAGGCTTGCCGGTGCGGAGGTGCGGGAAAAGGCTGATTCCGTCGAGCGCCGGGGAGTCGGGCGCCTTAACGCCGGCTGCTTCCAGCAGGGTGGGAAAAACATCCATGGTAAGAGCGGCGGCACCGGAGGTGCGGCCCTCGGGAATCCGTCCGGGCCAGCAGGCAATCGCCGGTACGCGATGCCCGCCTTCCCATAACTGCGCTTTGAAGCCGCGGAGAACTCCGTTCGATCCCTGAGGGGTAGCCCCGTTGTCGGAGCAGAAGAATACGAAGGTCTCCCGGTCGTACGGCAGAGCCCTCAGCCTGGCCAGCACGCGTCCGACGCTGTTGTCCAGGGCCTCCGTCATGGCCGCGTAGGTGGCGCCGACATCCTTCCGGCCGGCGGGACCGCCATCCTTCTGTCCGGCCGCACGGAGCGCCCTGTCGTTCGGTCCCTGATACGGGTAGTGCACACTCGCGTGGGCCAGGTACAGGAAAAACGGCATAGTCCGGTGGCCATCGATGAAATCGAGCGCGTGGCGGGTAATGAGTTCGGTGGTGTAGCCGTCTTCGGATATTGCTTTGCCGTTGTGCCACCAGTCGGCGTAGCCGGCCTGGTCGATATGCGAAAAGTAATCGATATTACCGCTGACGTACCCGCGGAATTCCTGGAAGCCCTGCCGGTCGGGGTGAAATCTGGGGTCATACCCCAAGTGCCACTTGCCGAACATTGCTGTGGTGTATCCGGCCTGGCCCAGGGCCTCGGCGAGGGTGATTTCGGAAAGCGCCAGCCCGCCGTCGCGCATGGTGGTGGCGTTGATGACTTCGTCCACCCCGGAGCGCTGCTGGTAGCGGCCGGTCATCAGAGCGGCCCGGGTGGGGCTGCAGACGGCGCCGTTGGAGTGGAAGTCGGTGAAGCGGATCCCGTCTGCGGCGAGGCGGTCGATGGCCGGGGTGCGGGAGCGGCTGTTACCGTAGCAGCCCAGGTCGCCGTAGCCGAGGTCGTCTGCGAGGATGAGCACCAGGTTCGGCTGCCGTCGGGAAGCCGCCGCCGCGGCAGTCGAAGCGGAGGCGAGAGAGTGGAGGAAGGAGCGCCGGTTCATGGAAATCATGGGAGACGAGATGAATTTTCGAATGGGGCGGCCGGTTGGTAAGTCATGTCCAGAGACTCCTGTTTATGTACTCATAAACCACGGAAAGACAAAAGCCTTTCCGCGTTTTCTTACCACTTCGCAAGTATACGATGCGGCCGCAGGGAAATCAAGCCCCAAGGAGCATGGGGTGTTTTGCCTCTTCCTGCCTGCACGGGGAAGGCTGGTTGGGGAAAACGCGGTATGCCGATTGGAAACTAGGTTGCGGCAAGGATGGTCCGGACCAGGTCGGCGTTTTCCCGAACCTCATCCTTGAAGCGCGGATACATGCCGACAATGACTGCGTCCTGCGGCTTGATGTTCCGGAAAGCGAAGCGAAAAGACTGCTCCAGGTCTGCTGCGGTTTCCGCTGATCGGCCGGCGCCCAGGATCTTGTAGGCCAGGCAGGTCTTGCGGGTGCTGCGGATGACCCGGCACATTCGCCCCGGATCTCCCTCCAGGAAAACCACCTTGCCGATGGGCATTTCTCCCAGCATGGTTTTCAGCTCTTCTTTCGGGCGGCTGAGCTGGTGAAAGCAGGTCATGTAAAAATCGATGTCCCAGTTCCGCTCCTCGGCATACTCGATGTTCTGCGGCCGGTGCGAGGACATGCCCACCAGAACGCCCGTGTCCCGCGTTCTCTTCAGGAATTCCTCCACTTTGGCATGCTGCCCGTCCCGGAACCTCTGGTCGGTGACCCCGCCATGATGAACCACCCCGATCGGCCCCAGTTGGGCGGTGGTGGCAATGAGGGACAGATCGTCCTTCATGGCTCCGCCGCCCAGCAGGATCCATTGGAGCCTGCCTCCCTGGTCGCGGTACCTCTGGAAATCGGCCATCGCCTGCGGGTGATAACTGAACTGGTGGGTGTTGATGCCGTTTTGCTCGGCACTCTGAAGAACTTTGCCGATGTTCTCCGGGGTGGCCCATTCCTTCATGTGCCGGTCGAGCGACGGCAAGGAATAAGAATAGCCATTGAAGGGATTGGACCCGATGATCAGCCGGGTGATTTCGTGTTTGCCGAGTTTCACCTTGGGAAGCGGAGAATTCGCGGCAACGCTCCTTCCCGTCACGGCTAATCCGGCGGCAGTCTGCAGCAGGTTTCGACGCAGCAATTCCATAGGTTTGATCCTCCGGAATGATGATACTTGATTTGTTCGAAAAAATCGTCTTTCAGATGCTTGGTCCATATCCGGCCCCGAGGCGCAGCGCCAGGAAAGAAACTTAAGATTGACACTTCCGCCGGGTGTCGTTACAATCTGCCGTTGATCGGAAGTGGGGAGAGCAGCCCTGGCGGCTTTTGCGCCCCGAAGAACTGACCCGGTTCCCTCGCGGGCCGTTGCCAATAGGAGTGCAGTACCCAATGACCACCGGTTTCGACCTGACCCGTCTCGAGGCGCTTTTGGAGTCGGCCCAACTCCTGCAAAGTTCCCTGGAACTGAAGCCCATACTGAAGCATCTGCTGCGAACCGTCATGGGACGCCTGCCGGCGCTGCGCGGGATGATTGCCGTGTGCCGTCGGGAAGGCGGATCCAGGGTGGAGCTGGTCCGGGGTGCCGCCGCCTTGACGGAAGGAAGTGTTTTCCATGAGGATTCCGCGCGGCAGGCAGGCATGGTACTTTTTTTCCCGATCGGCTCGCCTTCGGAGCCGGTAGGCGTGCTGGGCGTCGGGGGCCTGCCGTCGGCCGTAAAGCCGGAAGAAGCGGAGTTTATCGAAGCGCTTCTTGGGCTGGCGGCCAGCGTGATTTCCAATGCGCAGGCCCACGAGCAGGCTCATATTGCCAACCGGCTGCTCGACCAGCGCCTGCAGGAGCTGCGGGCCTTGCTGGACCTGGGGCGGGGCCTGGCGGCGGCCTTCGATCCCGAGGAGGTGGCCCGGCTGGTGGGCTACACCCTGGCGGGCCGATGGGCTATCTCCCGATACACCGTGGCTGCCTGGAAGGAAAATCATCCCTCCGTCCTCCGACAGAAAGGCATGACTCCGGGCGATTGGCCGGCACTGCAGGAGAAGTACGGCGCGTGTGTCGAGGCCCGGTTGACTCCGGAGGGAGGGCTGGTGCTGCCGATTCGCTCCCGGGAGTCGCCAATCGGCCTGCTGGTCTGCGGACCCCGTATGCCGGGGGTGGATTACGGGGAAGCGGACTTGGAGTTCGGTGCCGGTCTGGCGGCCCAGGCGGCAGTGGCCTTCGAGAAAGCCTGGCACCTTCAGGATATGCTGGCGCGGCAGCAGCTGGAAAAGGAGCTGGAGCTGGCCGCTGGCATTCAGCGCGATCTTTTCCCCTCCTCTTTGCCTTCGCTGGCCGGATGGGATGTTGCCGCACGGAATCGCCAGGCCCGGCAGGTCGGTGGAGACTATTACGACGTGCTTCCCTTTGCCGGGACCGGGCCGGAAGATCCCCACCTGCTGTGCGTCGCGGATATCTCCGGAAAAGGAATCGCCGCGGCCTTGCTGATGAGCACCCTGCAGGCGACGCTGCGATCCCTGTTGCGCCGTGAATCTTCCCTGGTGGAACTGGCCTCCATAACCAATGAACTGTTGTATGCCACCACACCGGCCAACAAATATTCCACCGCATTCCTGTGTGCCGTGCAACCCCGCACCGGAGAGTGCCGCTACGTCAACTGCGCTCATAATGCCGCTTTGCTGCTGCGCGCCGGAGGCGAAGTGGAGCTGCTGGACGGCCCGGGCTTCGCCCTGGGGCTTTTTCCGATGCGCACCCACCAGGAAAGGGAATTTGCCATGCAACCCGGCGACATCCTCGCACTCTACAGCGACGGAGTGATCGAAGCGCAGAATCCGTCCGACGAGCAGTTCGAAATCGAGCGAATGAAGAGCTGCTTGCGGGAGAATGCCGGCGGAACCGCCGCGGAAATCGTGGATCGCCTGTTCGAGGCCATCGATGCCTTTGCCGCGGGCGCCCCTCAATATGACGACATTACCCTGATGATCGTAAAGAGAAATGACTGACGGACACAATTCGGCCGGTGCGTTCCATGGAATCTTATTAATAAAACCGGGCGATCGGCCAACCTTATTCATACCGCAGGCAGCTCCGGGTTGTCTGCTTTTTCCGCCGGGAGGACACTTTGGTAAGAAATTTAGTACTGCACATCAGCCAGATCGACGGGATCGCGGTGATCGCTCTCGAAGGATTCCTCGATGCCCATACCGCCCCGCAGTTCGAGGAAGCGATTCAAAGCGAGATCGACGCCGGGCGCCGCAATATTGTCGTGGATTGCGCCCGTCTGCTGTATATTTCCTCGGCGGGGTTAGGCGTGTTTATGGGTTTTATCGGAGAGCTTCGCGAGACGGGCGGAGATATTAAAATATGCGGCGTTGCTGCCCCGCGGGTCCTGCAGCTCTTCGAAGTCAGCGGATTCAAGGACCTGTTCGGCCTGGCCGCGGATCTGCCCGCCGCCGTGGCCCTGTTCCGGGAAAAAGATAAGTGAGGCGGAGATGAATGATTTCGGGCGTTGCTTCGAGCTGCGCGTTCGGTCATCGACGGAAAACCTGGCCCTGATCCGGGACTTCGTCGGAAATGTGGCCCGGCAGGGCGGCCTGAGCGAGAGCGATCTTTCCCTGGTCGAGCTGGCCGTGGACGAAGCCGGGGCCAACGTGATGGAACACGCCTATGGCGGGGACCCGACCAGGGAAGTCGTGGTTCGTGTCCGGCTTGATGCCGACGCCATTACCATCGAGATGCTCGACACCGGCCGGGGGTTCGATCCGGCCGCCGTCGAGCAAAAGGATTTGCAGAAACTGGTCGCCGAAGGGGCCCGCGGAGGGCTGGGGATGCGCTTGATGAAGCGGGCAATGGATGAGGTTCAATACCGGTCCGTGCCGGGAGGGCGGAACGAGCTGCGCATGGTGAAAAAACTCGGCAAGCCGCCGGGCCCGGAAACGACCGAAGAAGACCGGAAATCCGGCGGGAAAGGTGTTTGACGGGGGGGCAGGCCGCGAAAAGGAATGAGGATGCCGTTCGCCGTTTCCGATTCCGGCGCGGACCTTTTTATCGTCCGGCGGTGCGGTCCCTGATTCCTAGGCTCCCTCGATCGTGGGCATCAGCTTGCGCAAGGTTCCCAGCATTTTAGACTGCCAGCTGTATTCGGAACTGGTCATCAGGCGCAGCTTGGTGCCGCTGCTGCGCGCGGACAAGGCAACCCCGGCGAAAAGATTGATGCCCGAAGAGTTGAGCAGCTTGAGCTGGCGCACGTCCAAAGTCAGAACTCCGGTCGGCCCGATGGCCTCCACGGCAGCGCGCACCATGGACTTAATTTCGTCGTAGGAGTTCAGGCGCAGCGTTCCCCCAAACGTCACCGTCCCGGTTGCACGGCTGAATCGCACCAGGTATTCCGGCCCCGAAACAACCGGGTCTGTTTCCGGACCCGCGGTGGAGTGATTTCCCTCATTCATGATATTAACCCTTCTTTTTCTTCCTTGGAAAAGTCGTGCCCAACCCGGCATCGGCCTGCAGCTCTCCGCCCGGTATATCTCCCTAAAAAACCGAAGCCGTGAGCCTGGCGCTTACCGACACGCGGCCCGGATGGGCAGGCTCGCCGGACTCAAACCGCCAGGATAAATCCGCTCCGTGGTGGATCATCATCGTCAAAAACCCCAATCCCGAAACCTTGGCCTCGGGATGAGCTTCGTTGTGTTCCATGGTCGCAAAAAACTTCTCCTCCAAAGAGCTCTCACCGTCGAACAGCTTCTGGAGGCTGGCCTTGAATTTTTCCGACTTGGCGGCCTCGATGCGGTTGCTGACCACCAGGGTCACGGTGTGGCCCTTGGCGCCGGAACAGATTTCAATGCTGCCGCCGCTGCGCTCCTTGATGGCGTTCTCCAGGAGTTCGTTGGCCACGTAGTTGACCGAGTCGCCCAATTCCGCCACTTCGCTTTTTTCCAGCTTCTCCAGATCCAGGGTCCCGGTGAGATGTCCCAGATAGCGCGATATCATGTCGCAGTGCGCCCACCGCGGGTGAAGCTCTTCGTTGAGCCGTATGCGGATCTGCGGATTTTCCTGCGTTATTTGGCCGGTGTAGTTCCGGATATCCTGTATTGCCATAACCCTGCCTCCCTTTGAGCTGTTGTTTTCCGCCGTGCCGCCCACTGTCGGAATTAGGTGACCCGGCGCTTGCAGACCACCAGGGTGATGTCATCCCACACCTTGGCGGAACCGATGTGTTGACGTACAGCCGCAATGATGGCATCGCGGATCTCCATAGCCCCCGCTCCCCGCGTGTTGCGGGCTATTTCCATCATTCGCTCTATCCCGAAAAGATGGCCGGCCCCGTCGTCGGCCTCGGTGATCCCGTCGGTATAAACGATGAGTACATCCCCGGGGTCGAAAGGAATCTCCTGCAGGTTGAAAAATTCTCCGGCATCCGGAACCAGCCCGATGGATATCCCCAGATCCTGCGTGTCGATCCGCTCCACCTGTCCGTCGCCGCGGATGACCAGCACTTCCTCATGCTGTCCGGTGATCGACCATTTCCCCATATGGTAGTCGAGATAGCACATGGTCAGATTCTTGTCGGTACCCATCCGCCTGGTGTTGTTGCAAACCATGCGGTTGGTCGCCTGGAGCACCTCACAGAGCGGGTGGGGCGAATAGGCGGAGCGGACCGTATCCCGACTCTCGACGGCCTGGGCGTTCAGCACGGCGTTGACCGCCGCCTGAACCTGGAGCATCAAAGCTCCGGACTCCAATCCGTGTCCGGTCACATCTCCGATGCCGATTTTCACGTGTTCGTCCGGCAGGAACATCACATCGTAATAATCTCCGCCGACTTCATCGGCCGGCTCCATAAAAGCGGCAATGTCGAGAACCGGATGTTGTTCCAAATCCGAGGCTTGCGGCAGGATCATTTGCTGCAGCCGCCGCGATATGTTCAGCTCGGCGGCCATGCGCGAGTTTTCCTCTCGAAGGCGCTCGGCCTCCGCCAGGTTGGCCGCCATTTCGTTGAAAGCCTGACCGAGCTGCCCGATCTCATCCTTGGTCTTGATCTGGCAGCGTACCGCATAGTCCTTCAGCGTAATGAGCTTTACTGCTTCATGAACCTGCTTGAGACCCTGCCCCAGCGAATTGGCCATGGTCCGCACTACCAGAACTCCCAGGCTGGAAAAAACAAGAAGGAGGATCAAAGACATCTGCACCGACGCATAGGTTGCATTTTCGATCTGGGCGGTGGCCTCTTCGATCTGCTTTTGGGTGTCGGTCAGGATCCGGAACAGTTCGGCTTTCGGAACGGCCAGGCCCAGCAGCCACTGCGCGCGGGCCACTTTCTTTCCCGCTTCCGCCCAATAATTCATCGGCGCCAGACGCCGCATCAGAATAATGTAATCCTCCTTCGGTCCGGCGGCGCGCTGCACGGTGCAGGTTTCCAGGGTGTAGTCGGTCGGCCCGGGGAATTTGAGCGCCCGAATGGTCGGCTGCGTGCTTTGGGTCAGGTAACGATTGAGTACGCTTACTCCGCTGCCGGACCCTTTTTGCATCGTCAATCCTAAAATTTCCTCGGCGATGGGGGGCGCCGCCACCACATTCCCGTCCGGGGCCGCCAGAAAGGCAAAGCCGGTGTCGGCCAGCTTCACATCGCTGATCAGCCGCCGGGTCTGCTCGAGGGTCACGTCGATGGCCACGGCCCCCTGGCTTCCCTTGCGGTCCTTGCTCCACAGCGGGTAGAAATAGGTGACAATCTCGTTTCCCGTGCAGGCATCCTGGTACGGATAACTCACCGTGGTGTACTCCCCGCGCACCGGAACGGATTCCGGATCTCGGGCCCATTCATCCCACGACTGCAGGCAGCCGTCGAAATAAAACGGCCAGAAAGCGTGCGTGTTGTGTCCCGGATAGAGGCGATCGAAATTCTGAGCCTGCGGCAGCCACGGCGTGAGCCGCATAATCGGGGCGCGCGGAGCGCCGATCTGATAAACCTGAAGCTTGGGATTGCCGGACTTGAGAATGGCCGGACCATAAAAATCAAAAACCGCCGTCTCCCGCACGTCTTTCATGACGTCCGGGCGAACCGGTTTGTCCGGGCCGGGCTCCAGCAGATACCCCCATACCGACAGAACCGAGGCGTCATCAGGCGGTGTCTGCCGCCAGCCTCCGATCTTGTAGGTTTCCTTGGTGGCCAGGGGCTGGCCCATGATCGATTTATCGGTGGTGATTTCCGCAGGAGGCTGGTAGATCAGCTTGTCGTTCCACTCCGGCAGTTTTTCGGCTATACGGCCCAGCTGCTCCCGCGCCTGATCATGGTCGATGAGCCACTGGGAAAGATTGGCCGTAATGGTCGCCTCCCGGAAGGTGGTCTGAAATAGAACGTCGACCCGTGATGCCACCGAGGCCGAATAGTTGTTCATCGCCTGGGTGGTTTCTTTGGTCAACCCGTCCGCAATGGTTTCTGTGGCTTTCCGGCCAAGGTTGCGAACGTTGGCCACGGCCGCCCTGCCCGCCCAGATCGACAGCGCAGCCGAGGATGCCATGGCTACCACCAGCACCCCCAACATGGAGGCCAGCAGTTTTTTGCGAAAGGACCAGCGGATGGTCTCGTTTTGGTGCTGCATTTTATTCATTGAAAGAAGGGCGTTTCCTTGTTGTCTGGCGCTAGGTTCCGCGCTGAGGTTTCTTCCCTATTCCGGCCCATACCGGCCAGGTTGCATAGCCGTTGGGCCGCAGAATCGCCTGCTGGTGGTCACGAAATCCCTGGCGCAACCGATCCAGGTAGTTCCCGTCGCTGCCTTTTTTGCTGGCCCAGCGGCAGTAGCTCTCCTCCCAGCTCCGGATGACCTCGGCAAACTCTTCCCGCACGCGGGGGTGGCCGCCGTCATCCTCGGTAGATACCACAAACTGGACATTGCGCACATCCTGGAGTCCGGAGGCCATCATCATCGCTTTTTGCTTCGGCCCCAGTTCGATGTCCATCTTGAAATGCGCCCATATCAGGGCCACCTGGTTATAAGTCCATTGGATCGATTCTCCAAAGGGCTCCCCAAGGCAGTGAGAATTCTTCTCGTTGGTCACATATACCGTACCGCCAGGCTTGCAAATGCGTACGATCTCACTGAGAATCTCCATGGGGCGATCGAAGACCTGCAGGGAATGCCGGCAGAAAACCACATCAAAAGTGTCGTCCGGAAGGAGCAGCGAAGCGGCATCCCCCACCTGGAACTCAATGCCGTCCACCCCGAACTCCTCGGCCATCGCCCGGGCGTAATCCAGGGATCGTTTGGCATGGTCTACGGCAACCAGCCGTCCGGGTGAAAATGTTTTTTTGAGGTGCATGGCGAAATCCCCGATGCCGCAGCAGATATCGGCAACCGCGGCACCGGGCTTGAGAATACCTTCCACGAGGCTCTTTTCATGGCGCCAGGTCATCTTGGTCTGCGCCCGAAGGGCCGACACGAAGGCCCCATCCTCAAAAAGACTCTGGCCGGGATAAAAATCCTGGTCGTAGGTCTCCACCAATATGTTCTCGTGCAACTGCTGCAGAGGCGCCAGCCGGGGGTAGGACCACGGAATCACGCTGGTGGTCACCACGCGAAATTTCTTCCCGGGGTTCTCTCTGGCAACTTTCTGCAGGGTGCAGGCCAGCATCTGCAAGCCCATGGTGTTGAGCGCCGTAAGTCTTTTGGCGGCGATATAGAGAACCTTTCCGGGCGATGCCGCGCCTCGGGAAATGGCCTCCTCGACCGCGCGTGTCTCGGGCCCCGGCCCGACCGGCTGCAGCGCGCCCTTCAGATGAACCTGTTGGTCGTGTTCGTCGTACCATACGGAAAATGCGGTTGTGCTCATGGCTATTCCTCCATCACCCGGTGGAGCGAAGCGTCCAGGCCGACCCGCATCTGGCCCAGATCGCGGACGGCAAGGCTGACTTTGTGGACCACCGTAAGCTCGATGAGCGACAAAAGCGTGGGAGCCGCTTCTTCCCGCCCCAGCAGTTCCAGGTACTGGTTCATTCCGGCGAGGCGGGCCTGCTCCACTTCCGAAACAATTCGCCGGACATTATCTCCGGCGTCGAATTCCAATTGAAAAAAGATTCCGCCCTCTGGAGCGCCGGCATTTACCTTCAACGTCCCGGCGCATCTTCCGGTCCGAAAGGCCAGTTCGAAAAGCTCATTGGTGATCGAAGAAACCTGCGAGGCGAAGCGCTGAGAGTCGGGGCTGTCGAGGGAAAGGACCTGCGCCACCAGGTTGGCCGTGTCGGAACAGGTGCTCCATCGGGACTGGAATGCGCTCCCCACCATCTCGATTTCAAACCACGATTTTTCCATTGGAGTTGTTGCTATTGTTTCTGTCATATCCGTACCGTCTCCTTCGATGGCATTGATTGGCTTGTATGGTTCCCGGCTGACGGAAAGAAAAAGTGCGGTCCGGTTCAGCCAGGCAAAGGTATGCGCCCGATCAATCAATGACCAGGTTCAGCGCTGGAAATAGCTTCTTCAAGTTCGGGAGCGACTTCCCCTGCCAGGGGATTTCCTTACTCCCATGGATAGTCAAGTCGGTCCCTTTCCCATTTCGCACCCCGATAACGAACTTGGCAATGACATTGATACCGGAACTGTTCAGCAACTCCAGGCCGGTGAGGTCGATCGTAAGCCCCGCCGGAATGGCTGCCAGAGAATCGTTCAGAATAAGGGTCATATTATCATACTGATCATTGGAAAGGCGAAAGGTTCCGGTCAGGAAGACGGTCTTTTTATAAGTGTCCAACCAGATCTTGGCATTATCAGTCGTGAATTCCATTTCATTCGTCCTTACATTCGATTAAAGCTCAGTCGATCAAAGATCAACCAGGAAAATGGAGAAATCATCTTCAAAAGCGTCACATCCCTGGACCTTGCGCAGGTCGGCAATCAGGTCATCCAGCTGATAGGAACTTCCGCGGGGCATTTGGGCAAGGTACCGGGCCAGATCCTCCAGATCCAGCATGTCGGATTGATTGTGCTTCTGGATTTCGTAGGTGCCGTCGCTGAAGACGAAAAGCCGTCCGTCCGGCGGAACAATGCAGGATTGCATTTCATAGGTGATATCGGGCATTCCGCCGACGATAAGCTGCCGGGTTACGAGTTCTTTTACGGTGACGTTTCCCTCGCTGCCGGCGACCAGCAGGGCCGGAGGGTGTCCGCCGCTGGCGAATTTCAACACGCGGGTGGAAGGCTGGAAAACCCCGTACCACAGGGTGAAATACATGTTGTTCTGCTTGGACATGTCGAAGGCGTTGTTCATTCCGGTCAGGGCCTGCCCCGGATCCCGCATGTCGACGTTGGGCAAGCCGCCCGTGCGCAGGACGTTGATGGCGGTGACGGAAAGGAGGGCGGCCCCGACACCGTGGCCGCAGACGTCCAGCAGGTACATGGCAAAGTGGTCCGGATCGATCCAGTGGTATCCGAACGAGTCGCCCCCCAATTCCGAGGAGGGGATATATTTCCACTGGGTCACGGGATAATCCGACGAGGGTGCCGGAATGATCGACTGAACGTAATTGGCGGCGTCACGCAGCTCGTGGGCCAGCCGTTTCTGCATGCGTTCCAGCTCGGCGTTTCGATCGGCCAGCTGGTCTTCAATGGCAACACCGTGTTCCATCATGTTTTCGTACATGAGGTTCATGTCTGCCAGCTCGTTTCGCAGGCGCTCGTTCTCTTCTTCAAGTCGAGCGACCTGTTCGGGCAGCGAACACGGATTTTGCGCCGCACCGGCTTCCGTAACCATATTCATCTTCCTCCTCAGACGATTGACAGGCAATATATTTTTGCGCTCAATCCCGGTGGCAAATATTAGATTATTGCGGAGTCAAAGTCAAAAGAAACGGCCTGACAAGAGTGGAATCGATACCCGCAGCCATCCCGGCTTAGGGCAGGACTGCGGCGATTCCGGACCGAACCGGTAAAAAGTCTGCGGGCGACAGGCCCATCCGCATTTCTTCCCGCTCTTCCTTGTCTTCCTGCGATCCCGCTCTTTTCACAGGAAGACGGGAAGATCGGGAAGGAAGAATGAAGCCATCCGTGCATTTCGCTTGCGAGGCACAAGCGGAATCCGGCTCGCAACGCGCAGCCATTTACCGAACCCGGAGCGCAGCGCAGGGGGGGGTCAGCCGAGCCACTCCTGCATCAGGTAGCGGATCACGCGGTACAGGCTGACCGGCATGGGAAACGTGGCCGGGTTGTAGCTTCTCACCCCGGCAAATTCCGAAGGATGGTTCAGCAGGATCAGCACGCGGTGGGCCTGGGGCTTTTCCTGTGCCGCCAGCCGCTCGAAGCTCCGGAAATCGGCAATCAGAAAATCGGCCTCGCGCGGCGGCTGCTTTTCGCGGACCTCGAACCAGGGGAAAATCCTGCGGATCTGATCGCGGAGAAGGGCCAATACTCCTTTGTTTTCCAGCCAGACGCAGAAAGCCCGGTATTCCGCGGTTCGGCCGCGCGCCATGGCTTCCAGCAGCGGAAAGCGGAAATCGCGGCGGCGGCTTCCTTCCGATTCCGGCTCTTCCCCGAGGCCCTCCTTGAGCCGTGCCGCGATTTTTTGCTGCGCCAGACAGGCGGCATGAGGCTGGGAGACCAGGAAACGCTCCAGGGCTTCCCACGGAATCGAGGCCGGGCTGAGGATCAGTTCCAGGCCTTTAAGGGCCGATTCCAGGCTTTTCACTTCTTCCAGCTGGACGGGAAGGTAGTCCCGGCATTTTTTCAACTCCGCGGATTCCTCCGCGCCGAGCCCTTCGGACCGCTGCTTTTGCAGAAGGTTCAGGGTTTCCTGAAACACGGAGAAGGTAACCATGTCCTGGCACCGCCAGCGCTGGGCGCTGCGAAAAAGTGCGCTGAAGTCTTCGCGGAAGGGGCCGCTGGCCAGTTCCCGGTAGAAGGCCATGAAATTCGGACGGGACGGATCCCCGAGCTGCAGAACCGGTTCGAATTCCAGCAGCCGGAAAAGGAGGTCCGCCCGGGCGCGCAGCTGGCCGGGGCTCCAGCTGGCCGGCAGCGGCCGGGCGAAAAAGCGGTGCAGCGCCTCCAGCGGAAACAGCCGGGCAACGGCGGAAAAATATCCGGGGGAGACGTCCTGAAACCGGTTTTCGAATTCCGGCTGGAACAGGGCCCGGCCATTTTCGAAATCGAAATTGGCGCGCATCTGATCCATGGCGGCCTGGCATATTTCTTCATCCGGCGAAGAGAGCAGCTCCCCGATGCGCTCCCGGAAGCCGGCGTAATTCTCGGCGGGAATGTGGGAGAGCAGGTGGAGAAGGGAAATGCGGTCCAGCCGGGGCATTTTTTCGACCAGCCGGGCAGTGGCTTCAGGCTGACGGAGCAGGGCGGCCAGGATTTTATCCCGGACAGGGCTTCTCTTTTCCCATTCCTCAAGCAAAAAAAGGCGGCCCTGCGCATGGGAGGCCAGCGGCTCCAGCAGGGATTCCCGCAAATCGGGGCGATCCTGGGAAATCCGGATGGCCTCCTGGACAAAATTCCCCTGAGGATTTTTCATCAGGATCGGCAGCAGCAACGTCCGGGTGGAAAGGTCGGGATTTTTTTCATAAACCGGCCGGATATCTCCATCCATTGCCGACGCTGCGGCCGGATGCCGGGAAATGTACCGGTAAAGGTGGGCCAGCAGTGGCTTGGGAGGAGGTGCCGGGCCCTCTGCAGCGCCCTGCCAGAGGGCCAGCTCCCTGCGGGCGAAGCGGACGATGGCCTCCTCTTCGGCGGGTCCGCCTTTTTCGCACAGCAGTTCGAAGGCCCCCATCCGGACCATGGGATCCTCCGCCTCGTCGAGATAGGCGGCAAACACTGCCAGGTTCGGCGCCTGGACTGCCTTCCGGAGCAAACGCATGGCGGCCTGGAAGGCCCGGGGATCCTTTTGCCCCAGCAGAAACTGCGGGATCAGGCCGAGGAAGGGAAGCCTCTCCTTCAGACGCAGGATTTCCCCTTGCACGAACCGGGTCAGGAAGGAATTGCGTACCCTCTCAAGCAGGACGGTCAGCGATTGCAGCGCCCGGTCGTCGTCCATGGCGGCGATGGCCTGGATGGCCTGCTTGCGGACCTGAATCGGAAAAGCGAGGCGCTCCGCGGCCGCCTGCAGCGGGGGCAGATGGCAGCCTTTCGGCCCGCGGCTCAAGGCATCGACCGCCAGGGCGACGAGGCGGTGCCCGGCAGGAGCCGTTTCCAGAAACCGGCA
The DNA here is from genome assembly GCA_903847975.1 of uncultured Acidobacteriota bacterium. Taxonomy (GTDB): domain Bacteria; phylum Acidobacteriota; class UBA6911; order CAINFC01; family CAINFC01; genus CAINFC01. The sequence goes on from CAINFC010000038.1 coordinate 30,590, forward strand.
GATGTCTTTTGCCCCCGGCTCCCCCTGCGCTTCGAGGGCTTCCAGAAACCGGCGGGAAAAAACCTCTTCGGACCAGTCGACACCGGCTTCCAGCAGCTCCGCGACACGGAGAGCGGGGGGCGTATGGGCCCGCTCCGGAATCGCCAGGATTTCGGCCAGCATGCTTTCCCGGCGGGGATCCTGCACACCCGGCCGGATTCTTTCCAGGTCGGCCCGGCCGATGGAAGCCAGGTCCGGAAATCTCCGGAAATAGTCCCGCAGGCAGACGAGAGCCGATTCCGCCTCCGCGGCGTCGGAGGCCTCCGGGGAGGCGGCAAGGGAGTCCAGCGATTTCCGGCAGTGGTGCCAGATCATCGGCAGGGCATCGCGGCCGGCGGAAGAAGTGAGAATTCGCAAGGCACCCTGTCGTATCTTTTCCGACGGGTGCATCAGAAATTCATAAAAAATCGGGGCATCCGCCGGTTTGAGAATCTTCTGCAACGTCTCCACGGCCGCCGGGAAAGACGCCTCTTCCCGGTCGTTGAGAAATCGCGGCAGCAGGGAAAGGATCGGATCATCCTGGCGGATCCGGGAAATGGCCTGCCCGATTTCTTCGATCAGCCGGGGGTCGGATATTTTCCGCAGGTGACGGTCGAGAATCTGGAAGGCGGTCCGGTCACTGTATTTCGAAACGGCGACCAGGGCTTCCTTGGCGGTATGAAAGTCCGGGCTCTGTTCGATCGTCCTGCGGAGCACTTCCAGAAAAGAGGGAGCATGAACATATCCAGCTGTCCGAATAACCTGGAGGCGGATCTCGGCTGCGACCTCCGGCGATCCGATCAGCTCGGAAAAGACTTCCGCCGTCTCCCGGAAGGTGGGGGATCCCGAGCGGAACAGCTGTTCCAGCCGGTTCCGGAATTCCCGATCGCCCAGGGAGGAAAATTCGCGGACCAGTCCGAAGGCCGCCCGGCGGATCTCGTCGCGGACCCGGGCGTCCGCGCCCCAGGCAGAGGGACCGGATGGGGGCGGCGCTTCCCGCTCGATTCCCAGGGTGGACAGGGTCGAATCCAGCTTCCGTTCCTCGTAGGGCTTGAGCAGGAATCCGGAGCATCCCGCCTGCAGCGCACGGAGAATGATATCCCTTTCGCTTCGGGAGGTGGTCAGGACAGCGCGGGGTGCCCCGGCTTTCAGGATCTGCTGCTGCTGCAGGATCCGCAGCCTGGCGAGGAGGGAGAAACCGTCCATGTCTCCCAGATCCAGCTCCAGAAGCACCAGGTGAAAGCGGATGGAATCCTCTCCGGAGGCTTTTAGCTTTTGAACGGCCAACCGTCCGTCGCGGGCCACCTCAACCTGCCCGAGCGAGGAGAGGTGCCGGCGTAAAAACTCCGTGGATTCCCGGTCCGCGTCCACGATCAGGCTGTTGAGGATCGGAAAAAAGCCCTCCAGGACGGGCTCCATCCGGCTCGGGTCGAAAGGCCGGGGCAGGCACGCGCAGCCGGCAGCCCCGGCCGATAGCAGCCGCTGTTTTTCCGCCGGCCCGGCGAACAGAACGACCCTGGCGGGAAGAAAACGATGGGAGTAGACCGGCAGGCTTTCGGCTTCCCTCATGCGGGATAAGGTTTCCATGCCCGGCTGGTCGGGAAGTTCCTGGCTCAGGACGATCAGCCGGTACGCCTGGCCGGACTGCATGGCCGCAATGTGAAGATGCAGAGCCTGCTCCCCGCCCTCGGCGACGTCGCACCGGCCGAACGGCGACAGGAAGGCCCGCATCGCTTCCCGCTCCGGCGATTCCGGAAACACGATCAGCGCACGACGGCTTCCTGCCTTCCAGGATGCCGGATGAATCTCCTGTTCCATGACGAAAAGCTATCTTGTTCGATCCCCGGCGGAATCCAGAGAATAAATCCGGCAGCGTCCGGGGTCCGAGGCAATGGAAATTTTCTTTCCCCCCAGATTCAGCTCGGCGGGGGCCCGCGAGGAAAGGAAATCGGTCCGGCGCACCAGAACCCGCCGGTCGAGCTGAAGAGCGGACAGAACGGTGCCCGGCTGGCCGGGCACGTCAAAAACGACAGGAATTCCTTTGTCCAGGAACTCTCCGTACTGCTGGGCCTCGGCCCAGACCGTGTGGACCAGCCGGATCTCTTCCTCATTTTCTTCCGGGAGACACCAGAGAAAGAAGCTGTCCGCTCCGCGCAGAAGAGCATGCCAGAGAAGCTCCTGGTAGGCCTCGGAGCGGATGGAGACGATCCTGGGGTCCGGCGGAGTGGGGGGGACCGTCAGGTGCCAGTGGACAAAGGGGATGAGCGGCATTCCGGGCGGCGTGCTTTTCCCCGCACTGCTGGCCTCCAGAAGCAGGTTGTAAAACCAGCGGTAATCGGGAACCGGGAAGTCGTACCAGTCCCAGGTCCAGGACCAGGGGTAAAGGACCGGCATGGCCATGGTGTACCCCGTGAACTCGAATTCCCGGGCCCAGCGGCGATACGGCGCTTTGCGGTCTTTCACGGTGGCCGGGCTCTCTCCGCGGTTTTCGAAGTAATCGAACCAGTATCGGGTGCCGTCATGAGGGTAAACGGCATAATTCCCGACCAGCGCTCCGGGGTATCGGGCCCGGACCGGGTCGGAAAAAATTTCTTTCTGCAGCCGGCCGCGCATCTCCCGCATGGCCTTCTGGAAAACGGCAAAGTCGTCCAGGCCGGGCAGCTGCTCCCGGCAGCGGCGGCATTTCCGGGAGGATTCCCAGGCGCCGTTCCACTCCAGCGGCCCGTCGATTTCCCAGTCGGCAAACAGGAAATCGACCGGCAGGCCCTGCCGGTGGTAGGCTTCGATGAAGAAAGAAATTCGTTCGCGGATTTCCTTCCGGCGCTCTTCCAGGGTAAAAGGACAGCCCATATCCTTTTTACCTTCGAAGCTCGTATCCCAGAAAGGCTTCCCTGCTGCATCGATGTGGGCGGTTGCCGGGTCGCCGTTAAAAAGGGAGTACAGGCAGGCGTTGGCGTTGATCGAAACCGGGAGCCCCCGCTTTTTCTGCGCCCGGGCGACGGGCAGCGCTTCCTCCAGGGATTCTTTTCGCCGGCCGGGCTCCCAGGAGGAAATCAGGGCCACGCCGCGCCGGTCCAGTTCGCCGACCAGCGCTTCGGCCCTTTCCGCCGTCAGCACTCCGGGGGACATGGCTGGCCAGAGGTAGAGCGGCAGGCGCTTTCCGCGCGGCCAGGTCAGCGGCCGGGTGTTCTCCAGGACCTGGCGGATTCCTGCCGGCCACTCCTGCGCGGCGGGCGGTGGTTGCCCGAAGGGCCGGCAGGAAGCGACCCACACCAGAAAACAGGACAGGGAAAAACCGGTGCGTTTGGAGGGGAGCCGCATTTTAAATTCCTTTTCTTATTTTGGGGAAGGATCCGGCCTGCCGGCCTGCCGGATCCAGGCTTCGTTGAACCGCGCGTGCTTGATGGTTTGGCCTTCCTTGGGATAATAGCTATAGGTCAGATGGATCGAGCCGTCCGAGGCCTCGAGCAGCGACGGATAATGGTAGCTGCCCCGGAAGGCTTTGGGATCTTCCGCCGGCGTCGGATCCCGCTCCACATAACGCTTCCAGGGCCAGGTGCGCCCCTCGTCCTCCGAAAGGGCCACCGCCAGGCGGTAGCGGCCCTCCTCCAGGTCGTTGTAGGCCAGGGCCCAGGCACCGCTCCGCAGGGAAACGATTTCGATGCTCGCTCCGGAATTGGGAATCGGCAGGTCCCGGACCTCCGACCAGGTGCGGCCTTCATCTTTCGACTCGCTGCAGGGAATCCGGTTCGGAGGGGGGCCGTTGTCGCGCATATAAGCGGCCAGTGTGCCGTCCTTCTTTCGGACCAGGGACGGCTGGACATTTCCCATGCCGATCATCGGCCCGCCCGCTTCCCACGTCGAGCCTCCGTCCGTGGTGATGGCCATGATCGAGAAATCGAACCCGTCCGAATAGAGCGGCAGGATCCAGTGCCGCGGGCCGAGCGCCAGCATATGGACCCGGGGCATCCAGCCGATGCGTTGGTAGAGCTTGTTTGAGGCGCGCTTCCTTATGCCCTCCAGTTCCGCCTTCAACTTTGGGGAGGGCAGGGAATCGGCCATGGCGGCCGCCGCCCGCTCCACCTGCGGGGCGAAGGCGGCATCCGGCGTGACATGGATGAGATCGCCGTCGGACCACAGGGGAGGGCCCGGCCGGAGGTAATTCGTGGAAGTCTTGTACTTCAGAAGCGCGCTCTGCCACTGGTTGTCGAGTACCGTCGAGTAGATCAGCCAGAGTTTTTTCTGCGGATCGATAAAAAGAATGGGATTGGTGTCCGGGTATCGGGGGGTGTCGGCCATGCGGAAAGGCCGGCTCCAGTTCTTCTGATTCTTCTCCTTTCGGGATCCCAGGACGGCGACGTCGTCGGCGGTCCTTTCCCCCGATCCGCGGTACCAGCATACCAGCAGGCTGCCGTTCGAACACTCCACGATCGAAGAGCTGTGGTTGTGAACCGGCTCCGGAGGGAAAAGCAGCTCGGCCTCAAATAAGGGTCGCTCGGCGCTCCGCCCCCCGGGGCCGCTTTCCGCGCGGCAGGAAAGGAGCAGGAAAAAGAAAACGAATCCCAGAACGAGGAGTCGGTCGGTTTTCATCGGATATACCCAATCAAAGGCCCGGGCGGGCCGCTGTGTTCGTCAGGATAGACAGTCCCGGATGGCGCCGGCGATCACCCGGATGCCGTCTGCGATTTTTTCTTCCGGCGTATGGCTGAATGCCAGTCGGAAGCGGTCGTTGAGCCGGGCTTCCGGGTCGAAGGTCTTCCCGACAACGAAGATCACCCCCGCGGCGATGGTCTTCTGCAGGACTTCCGCGGAATCCAGTCCGCGGGGGAGCTGGACCCAGATGTAGAAGCCGCCGCGCGGCCGGTTCCAGCGGACTCCTTCCGGCATATATTCCCGGAGGGCTTCCCGCATGATCCGGGAGCGCCGGGCGTACTCGCCGCGGACGAAAGCGACATATCGATCCAGCTGGCCGCTGACCAGGAATTCGTGGGCGATAACCTGGGAGAAGGTCGGCGTGCAGGCGTCGATGGACTGCTTGGCCAGCTCGCAGGCTTTCATGATGTCCGTCGGAGCCAGCAGCCACCCCAGGCGGAATCCGGGCCCCAGAATTTTGGAAAACGAACCGGTATAGCAGATGGGGACCGGGTTGGGGCCCAGGGCTTTGATCGGGGTGACCAGCTCGCGGTCCTGCTCCTCGAAGTAGAGCTCGGAGTAGGCATCGTCCTCGACCATGACGATGTCCCGGCCCGGCAGCAGCGAAAGCACCGCCTGGCGGCGCTCCCGGCTGTAGACGATGCCCGCCGGGTTGTGGAAATTGGGAGTGAGGTAAAGGAGCTTGGGCCGGGGCGGCCCCTGGTCCAGCGCTTCCTGCAGCCCGGCGATGTCGATCCCCTCCTCATCCAGGGGAACGCTGCGCAGAATCCCCTGGTGGGCGCGAATGGCCGCAATCCCGCCGATAAAGCAGGGATTTTCGGTGACCACCACGTCTCCCGGGTCCAGGTAAACCCGGTCGATCAGGTGCAGGGCCTGCAGCGATCCGGTGGTCATCATCAGCTCGTGGTTTTCGATGGGCAGGCCCTTGCGGGCCAGGAAGTCCTTGAGCGCGCTGCACAGCGGGGGGTAGCCGTGGGTCGGCCCGTATTGAAAGCCGACCTGCTTCACCTCCCGGGGCAGCCGGGCGATGATCCGGTCGATCTCCTCCACCGGGAACAATCCGTTGTTGGGCATTCCGCCGGCAAAGGAGATGGTTTCCGGGCGTGAGGCGACCCCCATCAGCTCGCGGATGGCCGAGGAGCGCATGTTTCGGAAGTTGCTTGAAAATTCCACCATGGGTTGTAGCTCCTGCTTTCCTCTGCGGTCCTTCCGTCAGCTGTGAATTTCCTCGGAAGTGCGCAGCTCCATCTGGTTTTCCTGCAGCACGCGGATGGCCTCCTCGACGGCTTCGGTGCGGATCACCGCGGAGGCCTTGTCTCCGAAGGCGAAGGCATACATATATTCGATGCTGACCCCATGGTCGGATAAAACCCGCAGGACGCGGGAAAGGGAGCCGGGGACATCGTCGATGACCACGCAGATCACGTCGGTCAGGCTGACCGAGAACCCCCGGCCGCGCAGCGCTTCCACCGCCTTTTCCGGCTGGGCTACGATCATGCGCAGGATGCCGAAATCGGCCGTGTCGGCGATGCTCAGCGCGGAGATGTTGATTCCCATTTCCCCGAGGGTGTCGGTGACTTCGGTGAGACGACCGGAGGTGTTTTCCAGAAAAACAGATAGCTGTCGGATGATCATGGCACGTCTCCTTTCCTTAGATTTTTCTCTTGTCGATGACGCGGCGGGCTTTGCCTTCGCTGCGCTCGATGGTTTTGGGTTCCACCAGCTTGACCTTGACGCCGACCCCGAGGGTGCTTTCAATGCGGGTGCGGATGACTTCGCTCAGCGACTCCAGCTTGCGGATTTCGTCCGAGAAGAACTGGGCATCGACTTCCACCCAGACCTCGAGGACATCCAGGTTGTTGATCCGGTCCACAATCAGCAGGTAGTGCGGGCGGGTGTCGCGGATTTCCAGCAGCACGCTCTCGATCTGCGAGGGGAAGACGTTCACTCCGCGAATGATCAGCATGTCGTCGGAGCGGCCCAGGCACTTGCGCATCCGCACCATGGTGCGCCCGCAGCGGCAGCGCTCCCGGTTCAGGGTGGTCAGGTCGCGCGTCCGGTAGCGCAGCAGAGGCATCCCCTCCTTGGAGATGGTGGTGAAGACCAGTTCTCCTTCCGCTCCGTCCGCAAGCGGTTCCAGGGTGTCGGGCGAAATGACCTCCGGCAGGAAGTGGTCTTCGAAAATATGCAGTCCGTTCTGATATTCGCACTCGCTGGAAACGCCGGGGCCGATCACCTCGCTCAGGCCGTAGATGTCGATGGCCTTGATCTGCAGCTTGTTCTGGATCTCT
>CAINFC010000039.1 GCA_903847975.1 uncultured Acidobacteriota bacterium
AGGGAAAACTCTGCTGGCCGGCTACACCATTGATGTGACGGAGCGAAGGCGGGTGGAGGAAGCGCTGCAGCGGAGCGAAGAAAAATTCTCCAAGGCATTTGCCGCCTGTCCGGAGGCCATCACCATTGAGGTCCTGGCCGAAGGCAAATATATCGACGTCAACGAGGCGTTCCTGAAAAAGAGCGGTTTCCTCCGGGAGGAGGTCATTGGCCGCACCTCCATGGAACTGGGCGTGTGGGTAGACCCGGCGGACCGCAGCAGGTATATCGAAACTCTTGCCCGTGAGGGATCCCTGAAGGATTTCGCGGTGGACTACCGCATGAAAAGCGGGGAGGTACGCTCCTTTCTGGTCTCTGCGGAAAAAATAGTGCTTACCGGAACACCATGCAGCCTGAATTTCGTTATTGACGTGACCGAGAGGAAACGGGCAGAAGAGGAAGCCACGCGCCGGATGGAGGAACTGGCCGCCTGGCACCAAATAACCCTGGGGCGTGAGGGGCGTGTGCTGGAGCTGAAAGAGGAAGTCAACGAGCTGCTGGAAAAAGCGGGGCAGCCGCCCCGCTATTAGGCGACGGCCCGCGCGGGAGTTTCCTTGGATAACCACCTGGACTACCACATCATTTTCAACGCCGCCGGCAACGGCATGGCTTTCACCGACTACGCCAGCGGGCTCATCGTGGATGTCAACGATGCCTGGATCCGTTCGATGGGATTCGATCGGGAGCAGGCCATCGGCCGGACCGGCCTGGACCTGGGCCTATGGGATCAGCCGGCCGACCGCGAGCGGTGCCTGGCTGAGCTGGAGCGGTGCGGAAGGATTGACGACCTGGAAGCGGTTCTTCTATCCCGGTCGGGGAGAACGCCTTTCCTGATCTCCGCCAAGATGCTGGATATTTCCGGCCGCCGGTTCATACTCTGGGAATTCCGCGATATTTCCCGGCAGAAGCAGTCGGAAATCGTGCTCCTGGAAAGCGAGAGGGAAGTCAAGAGGCTCCTGGCGCAGTCGGAAAAATCGCGCCGGATGCTGCTGAGCATCCTGCAGGACGAAAAGCGGTCGAGGGAAGCCCTGCAGGAAAGCGAGCAGAAGTACAAGCGGCTTCATGAGTGCGCCGGGATAGGCATAGGCTATTACACGCCGGAAGGGGTGGTGATTTCCTACAACCAGGTAGCCTCCGCGTATATGAACGGCAGGCCGGAGGACTTCACCGGCCGGTCGATTTTTGAGCTTTTCCCCGGAGAAGCAGCCCGGGAATACCTGCAGAGGATCCACCGGGCCTGCGTTTCCGATCTCCCCCAGCAGTACGAGGATCGGGTGGATCTGCCCTTGGGCCAGAAGTGGTTCCTGAGCACCTTTACCCGGATTCTGGATGCGCAGGGCAATGTTCTGGGGGTACAGGTGGTTTCCAGCGACATCACCGAGCGGAAGAGGTCGGATGAACAGAAAGACAGGCTTCAGGCGCAGCTCACCCAGGCCCAGAAAATGGAGTCCATCGGACGCCTGGCCGGCGGAGTGGCCCACGACTTCAACAACATGCTGGCGGTCATTCTGGGACATGCGGAGCTGGCTCTGGAGAGCCTGCATCCGGAACATCCGCTGTTCGGCGATTTGCAGGAAATCCGGAAAGCCGGAGAGCGTTCGGCCAACCTCACCCGGCAGCTGCTGGCGTTTGCCCGCAAGCAGACCGTCGATCCCCGGGTGCTCGACCTGAACGAAACGATGGAAGGCATGCTGCAGATGCTGCGCCGGCTGATCGGAGAAGACATCCAGCTGGAATGGAGGCCGGGCGCCCATCTATGGGCGGTGAAGGTGGATCCTTCTCAGGTCGACCAGATCCTTGCCAACCTTTGTGTGAATGCCCGGGATGCGATCGGGGGCCAAGGCCGGATTCTGATCGAAACGCAGACGGCCTGCTTCGACGATGCTTTCTGCGCGAGCCGTGAGGGCTATATCCCGGGAGATTACGTCATGCTTGGGGTCAGCGATAACGGCCGCGGCATGGACCGGGAAACGCTGGACCGGCTTTTTGAGCCGTTTTTCACCACCAAGGAGAAAGGCAAGGGAACCGGCCTGGGATTGGCTACAGTGTACGGCATTGTGCGCCAGAACCGGGGCTTTATTCATGTCTGCAGCGAGCCGGGCCGCGGCTCGACGTTCCGGATCTATCTGCCGCGCTTTGCGGGAACGGTCGGTGCGGGGCCCGCGGAAAAATCCCCGGAATCATCCGGGAACGTTTTTGAAACCGTTCTCCTGGTGGAGGACGAGCCGGCCATTCTGCAAATGACCGCGAAAATGCTGGAGGCCATGGGCTACGAGGTGCTGGCCGCCACCTCGCCCGGCGAGGCCATCCGGCTGGCCGAGGAACGGGCCGGCGAAATCCATCTGCTGATCAGCGACGTCATCATGCCGGAGATGACCGGACTCGAGCTGTCCCGGAGCCTCACCTACTTCTACCCCAATCTGAAGCACCTGTTCATGTCCGGGTACACGGCTGACATCATTGCCCACCAGGGTGTACTGGACGAAGGAGTGCATTTTATCCAGAAACCGTTTTCCAGGGGCGATCTGGCCTGCAAGGTCCGGGCCGTCCTGGAGCAGCGGGAGTAACAAGGATGGTCCGATGCCTGAGCCTCCTCTGAAAATATTCTGGTCCCGCCGGCGTCTGATCGCCACCGCGGGACTGCTATGGATTTTACTGATCGCCTCCTCTTTCGTCCGCAACTGGCTCCAGCTTCGGAATACGGTCGTCGCTTTTGCGCAGTCGGAAGCGCGAAGCTCCTTTCAGAAGGACCTGGTCTACCGCCGGTGGGCCTCCCTGCAGGGAGGCGTGTACGTGCCGCCTACGCCGGCGACTCCCCCCAATCCCTACCTGGCCATGATCCCGGACCGGGACCTGGTTACCTCTTCCGGCCGGAACCTCACCCTGGTCAATCCGGCTTACATGACCCGGCAGGTTCACGAGCTGGACCGGGTCCAGTACGGGCTGCGCGGACATATCACCAGCCTCCGGCCGATCCGGCCGGAAAATGCTCCGGATGACTGGGAGACCGGCGCCCTAAAGGACTTCCAGGAAAAGGGCAGCCGGGAGGTCACTTCCGTGCAGTCGATCGACGGCCGGGACTTCCTGCGATTC
>CAINFC010000040.1 GCA_903847975.1 uncultured Acidobacteriota bacterium
TATATGACCGCGCATATATAAGAGGACAATAACGCTTATAACCCTTGTGCCATAACTGGCTCTCGCCAGATAAAACTACTATTTATTCTCAAAAGGTTGATTTTACTACTTGTTTCAATGAATTCCCCCAGGTTATAATACGCGCATAAGTAATACAACAAGGAAAGGGAATATGCTGCCCAATACTTATGCCAAAGGAAACCGCAAGACTATAGAAAATCTGTTACAGGCACGCCAACAAGCACAGACAGACAAAGCCCCGCGGGTCGCCATGCGGATTCAAGCGGTCTTGTTGAGCCTACAACAACGAAGTGTTCCGGAGATTGCCGAGCTGCTGCAAGTTCACCGCAGTACGGTTCATTCATGGATAGTGTCCTGGAACCAATATAAGTTGGAGGGACTACTCGAAGGACATCGCAGTGGCCGGCAATGTCGGCTCAGTTCTGCGGAGGTCCAAAAGCTACACGACATTGTGGAAAGTGGACCGGTGGCCTATGGGTTGGAATGTGGAATTTGGACCTCCCCATTGGTATCCCAGATCATTAAGGATGAATTCGACGTGGAATACCATCCGGGACATGTACGCAAGATTCTCCAGCAAATAGGCTTCTCGGTCCAGCGGCCCACCACCAAGTTGGTACAAGCCGACCCGCAAGAACAACGGCACTGGGTTCGCTATCGGTATCCTAATTTAAAAAAAAAGCCCATGAGGAAAAAGCGTTGATTGTCTACGAGGATGAAGCGACCTTTCGACAGACCCCAACCCTTCACCGGACTTGGGCTCTACGGGGTTGTCAACCGCAAATCCCAACCCGTGGCCAAAGGAATTCCCAAAAAGTACTTGGCGCTGTATCGCTGTATACCAACCAGTTTGTGTACCATCATCAAACCGACTATTTTAATGCCGATACCTATTTGAGTTTTTTGGAACAGCAAGTACTTCCCGGTTTTTACAAGCGCGGTCGGAGAATCTACCTGATCCAAGACAACGCTTCGTACCATAAGAAACCGGAAGTATATGATTGGTTGACAAAACATCGGAGTAAAATCGAGGTATTCTTATTGCCCGCCTATTCTCCGGAATTTAATGCGGTCGAACGAATCTGGTATCATACTCGGCGGAATGCCACCCACAACCGATACTTTGATACGCCGGAAGACTTGTGCCACAGCCTCTTTCATACCTTTGCGGAGATTCAGAGAAAACCTGATTCCATTGCAGGCTATATGAGGCCTTTTTTTTAGCCTTTATAGTCGCCTTATATATGCGCGGTCATATACCAGGGTGTAGTTACAGGTGACCTTGAACGATTTCGTTGTCAATTCTGGGAAGTGCTCGATACAAAAAAGATATGGCAACCATTTCGTACGACAATTTGCAAACCCAATCATTTCGAAGGATTGAACGCTGCTATAAAGTGGCAGGAAGGGAAAGGAGATCTCCATGAATATGCGATTGCCACCCGCGAGCAGCTACACGACATGCATGAAAGTGGTAACAGGGCTTGGCAAAGGCTAGGCGTAGCAATAAACCGGATGGGAGATCTATTCGCGACTTCATACCTTGGGGAAATATTCGACAACAACGTTGCAGTCGTAATACCCAAGAAAAGCCTTAGCTTACCAGTATTGTTGGCTTTTTGCACATCGAATGACTTTTCCGATTCGGTTCGTTGCTTGGACCAAACACTCAAGGTCACAAACAGAACCCTTATTAAAGTCCCGTTCGACCTCGCCCACTGGCAGAAAGTCGCGGCGGAGAAATATCCCGAGGGATTACCAAAGCCGTTTTCCAGCGACCCGACGCAATGGCTTTTCGATGGACACCCAAAGGGATCCGATCAGCCTTTGCATGTGGCCGTGGCACGGCTGCTGGGGTACCGGTGGCCGCGTCAGACCGGTTCCAGCTTTCCCGATTGCCCGGCGCTCGGCCCGGACGGGCTGGAAAATCTGGCGGATGCGGACAGCATCGTTTGCCTTTCGGCCACCAAGGGCGAGGCCAACGCCGCCGAGCGGCTGCGCGCCCTCCTGGTGCAGGCCCTGGGTAAATTCGATCTTCGCGCTCTGCTGGCCGGCGCCGGTCCCAAGGGCAGCAAATCCGAGACCCTGGAAGAATGGCTGCAGGACGAGTTTTTCGAGCAGCATTGCGGTCTTTTCCATCACCGCCCGTTTATCTGGCATCTGTGGGACGGCCACCCGAACGGATTCAGCGCGCTGGTAAACTATCACCAGCTCGATCACGGCAACCTCGAAAAGCTCACCTATGCCTATCTCGGCGACTGGATCCGACGGCGCCAGGCCGCCGTGGAGGCCGGCGAATCCGGCAGCGACGCCCGGCTGCAGGCCGCCAGGCTGCTGCAATCCCGCCTCAGACAGATCCTCGAAGGCGAGCCGCCCTTCGACCTCTTCGTCCGCTGGAAGCCGCTTTCGCGGCAGGCCATCGGCTGGCATCCCGACCTGAACGACGGCGTGCGCCTGAACATCCGCCCCTTCCTGGCCCAGGATATTCCCGGCGGCAAGAAAGGCGCCGGCATCCTGCGAACCAAACCGAACATCAAGTGGGAGAAGGACCGCGGCAAAGAACCGCCGCGGGATAAGCAGGACTTTCCCTGGTTCTGGGGTTGGGACGGGAAAAGCCCGGACTTTGCCGGAATCGGCAGCGAGCCGGACGGCAATCGCTGGAATGACTGCCATTACAGCATCGCCTTGAAAAAAGCGGCGCAGGCAACACGAAAATGAGTGAAACTCCCGCCCAACGTCTGCTGGCCGCTCTGCGGAAGAGTGCCAAGGCATACGCCGCCGGCGACCAGGTCGCTCCCTGCGCGGTCCTCTGGCCGGACCCCGGTCGCCTGTGGGAATGCGTGATCCCGGTGCTGCAGACCATGCTGCCGGAGCTTTTTATCCTGGGTGATTACGCGCCCCAAAAACGCAGCGGACCTTCGCTATGGCTGCGCTGCATCGAGGCGCGCGTTGTCGAAGGGGCACCGCCGGTATCCGTGACGCCCATATTTTACCTGCCCGGCATCAGCCGGGATCAGCTGCATGCCGTGGAGGATTGTCCGCAGGAACTGGCCGCGCTGGTAGAGCTTCCGTATCGAGGGGTGATGTGGCTGCAAGGGAACGGCAAGGAGTGGACGCCCCACGCCTTCCTGGGTTCCAAGCAAGGCGGCCTCGGACTGGATGTGGCCAAGGACAAGGCCACCCAGTATGCGCTGGCCGGAGCCTTGCCGATGTTCGTGGGCGAGCCTCTTTCGCAATACCTGGACAAGCGTTTGGATGCTAAGTTTTTCAACGCCCTGGTAGCGCCGGATGCGACCGGTTTGCTGCTGCACTGGCTGGGCGATCCGGAAGGATTCCGGCAGAGCCGCCCGGATGCGGAATGGAATGCCTTTTGCGGGCAGTGCCAGGCGGATTTTTGCTTCGACCCGGGCAAAGACGGTCCGCTCAAGGCGGCACAGCTCCTGGCCAGCCGCAGCCACTCCTGGAACAAGGCCTGGCAGCGTTTCGCCGAGGCACCGGCCCATTTTTCCGGTGTCGTGGCATGGCTGAGAAAAGCTTCACCGAAACATACGACCCTGTTCGATACCGCAGAGGTCTGGCCGGATATCAATGAGCGCGAGGAGCGAAAGCTGCAGAAAGCGCTGGCGGCGCTGGCGGACCAGCCCCAGGACAAAGCGATTTCCCGGGTAGCCGAGCTGGAAGCCCAGCACGCCGCAAGGCGATCTTTCCCGTGGCAAAAGCTGGGGTTCAGCCCGCTGGCCACGGCTCTTGCTCCGCTGGCCCAACTGGCTCAATTTTGCCAGACGGTTCCCGGCGCCCCGACCGTGGAGGCCTATGCCGATTATTACGCCGGAACCGGCTGGCGTGTGGATGCCGCCGCCCTGGCCGCCATGGCGGCATGCGGATCTCCGGAGCAGTATGACGCCTTGCTGGGAACCGTGCGCGCCCTCTATCTGCCGTGGCTGGACGGCACTTCCCGCCATCTGCAGCAGCTCATTCAGGATCAAGGCCAATCGGTCTCCAAGCGGGCTAAACCGATCAAAGCGGCCGCGGGAAGGTTGGTGTTGTTTGCCGACGGTCTGCGAATGGACGTTGCCCGACAGTTGGCGGAGAAGCTTAAGTCAGTCGCCATTTCCTCCACCCAGGACTGGGAGTGGTCCGCCATTCCGACGGTCACCGCCACCGCCAAGCCCGCCGCTTCTCCCATTGCCGGTATGGTGAAAGGCGGCGAGGCGGGAGATCCCTTTACCACCCGACTGGCTTCCACGGGGCAGGCGTTGACCCAGGACCGCTTTGTGAACGCGTTGAAAGAACACGGGTGGCAGTTCCTCGGAGCCAACGAGACCGGAGACCCGTCCGGCTCGGCCTGGACGGAAGCCGGCGGGCTGGATAAACGAGGACACGCCGAGGGCTGGAAAATGGCCCGCAGCATGGAAACGGAAGTGCGCGACCTGGTCAGCCGCATCCGCGCGCTTTTCAAAGCCGGCTGGACCGAGGTAACGGTGGTGACCGACCACGGCTGGCTGCTGCTCCCGGGCGGGTTGCCGAAGATCGAACTGAAGTCCTTTCTGGCGGAACAGCGCTGGGGTCGATGTGCGGCATTAAAGAACCATGTTCAAACCGACACCACGACATTCCGCTGGCATTGGAATCCGGAAATCGCCATAACCAGTCCCCCGGGCGCCGGCTGCTTTTTTGCCTCCATGGAGTATGCCCACGGCGGCGTGTCGCTGCAGGAAATGGTAATTCCCGTGCTGCGACTCACGGCTGTGCAGTCGACGGAGGGTTCGGCCCGATTGCTGGAGGCCACGTGGTCCGGGGCGAAATGCCGGGTATCGGTCGGCGGGCCTTGCGCCGGAGTACATGTGGATGTCCGCACCATTCCGTCCGACCCGAATTCCTCGCTGCTGATCGACCGGCAAGCGCGCGAAACCAAGCCCGACGGCCAGGTTACCCTTTTCCTGGAAAGCGATGCCGACATCGGCAAAACAGCCGAAGTCGTTTTACTGGATGCTTCCGGGCAGGCGATCGATTCCCTTCCCGTAAAAATTGGAGAATGAGCCGATGAGCCAACCGCTGGATGCGATCGACACGATTGCGGTAAAAGCCTTTGAAGGTTACCTGGTCCGCAAAGACCTGGTGCGTAAATTCAAGGGGCAGTATCCGGTGCCCACCTACGTAGCCGAATTTCTGCTGGGAAGATATTGCGCCGGCGTGGAGGAAGCGGAGATCCTGGAAGGTTCGGCGATCGTGCAGCGGCAACTGGCCAGCCGGACGGTCCGGGCCGGCGAAGAGGAACTCTTTAAAGCGCGGGCCAAGGAGCAGGGCTGGGTCAAGCTCATCGACCTGGTTAAGGCCCGGCTGGATGCCAAAAACGACTGTTTTATGGCGGAACTTCCCAGCCTGAGGCTCTCGGATGTGCGCATCGCCGACGAACTGGTGCATACCCATGACCGCATGCTCACCGGAGGGTTTTACGCCGAAGTGGATCTCTGCTACGATCCCACCATTGCCGAAGAGAAAAACGGACGTCCTTTTGGCATCGATTCGCTGCGCGAAATCCAGCTCTCCAAGCGGGATGTGCTGGAAACCTTATGTAAAGGGAGATCGTCCTTTACTTTTTCGCAGTGGAAGGAATTGCTGCTGCGCAGCATCGGGCTCGAGCCGGCCGTTCTTGGAGAACGCGCCGCCGACATCATGCTGCTGCGAATGGTGCCGTTTGTCGAGAACAACTATAACGCCGTGGAACTGGGCCCGCGCGGCACCGGCAAGAGCCATCTCTACCAGCAGGTGTCGCCTTACGCCCACCTGGTCTCCGGCGGAAAGGCCACGGTAGCCAAGATGTTCGTCAACAACGCCAATGGTCAACGGGGACTGGTGTGCCAGTACGATGTGGTCTGCTTCGATGAAATCTCCGGAATCTCCTTCGATCAGCGGGACGGGGTCAACATCATGAAGGGCTACATGGAGTCGGGCGAATTCAGCCGCGGCAAGGAAAGTATCCGCGGTTTCGGCGGCATGGTCATGGTAGGCAACTTTGAGGTGGACGTCGAGCACCAGCAGCGCATGGGGCACCTGTTTGGCCCGCTTCCGCCGGAGATGCGCGACGATACGGCCTTTATGGACCGCATCCACGCTTACATACCCGGCTGGGCGGTCCCGAAGGTCCACCGCGATCAGTTGACCGATCATTTCGGCCTGGTCAGCGATTTCCTGTCCTCCTGCTGGAACCACCTGCGCTCCCAAAGCCGGGTGAACAAGCTCCAGGGACGAATCCATTTCGGCGGCGCCTTGAGCGGACGCGATACCACCGCTACCCATAAAACCATGAGCGGCCTGCTCAAGCTGATGTTCCCCGACCCTGAGGCGGAAATCCCGGATGAGGCCATCGAGTGGGCGGCCCGGCTGGCCCTGGAATGTCGCCGCCGCGTGAAGGAGCAGCAAAAGCGCATCGGGGCCGCCGAGTTCCGAAACACCCATTTCAGCTACACGATGATCCCCGACGGGATGGAGCAATTCGTCTCCACCCCGGAACTGCACAGCGAGAACAGCATCGGTGGGGATCCGCTGCCGGCCGGCCAGGTGTGGGCGATATCTCCAGGGGGTATGGATGAAAATCCCGGACTATTCCGCATCGAAGTGACCGAAGGGCCGGGGAGCGGCCTGAAGATCCTGAACCAGAGTCCGCCAGGCCCGCTGAAGGAGAGCGTCCGCTGTGCCGAGCAGAACCTTTACACCCGTGCCAAGGAACTGGTCGGGGATCGCGATCCGCGCTCCCACGAGTTCACCATCCAGTTCCGCGCCTTCGATGCCAGCAAAAGCGCAGCAGCCACGGGAGTTCCCATCCTGCTGGCCCTGTGTTCCGCGCTGGTGGAGCGCTGCCTGGAAGGCGGGCTGGTCCTGGTCGGCGGACTCAACCTGGGCGGATCGATCGAACCTCTGTACAACGCCGTAAGCGTTATCGAGCTGGCCGCCGACAAAGGGGCTCAGAAAATCCTGATGCCGGTCACCGCCCGCAAACAGCTCTTCGAAATCCCCGACGAGCTGGCCACCAAAATAGCCATCGTCTTCTACGCCGACGCCAAAGACGCCCTCCTCAAAGCCCTCAGCGAGTGAAGTGCCGATTCGCCCTAAAATCCCTGCAGGTTCGTCGGATTAAGTATAAATCCAGGGCAAGGTAACTGGGCTTAAACCCAGGCGACTCATTCTACCCAATGCTCTGGGGGCCTCTTCCAATCAGGAGCAACCCGGTCAGGCATTTGCCGCAACTACTTCCGCTGCCGACAGCTTCGGTGCGGTTACCTCGACGGTCGGTCGGGGAATCGGCCTGGGCACCAATCGACAGGTCCAGTTTGCCCTGCGCTTCAACTTCTGACCCGGACCTCCAAGAAACTGACGCCAAAAGAGAGCGCGGGAAACCCCTCTTTCTATGTCACAAACGTATGGACCAGATTTGTCGGCGGTGGCGAGTTCGAATTGGCGTTTCGGATGGCGTAACATAATATCGACACCGTTGTTTGGCTACTTGGAGCAATGAAACCAGATTGGTATCCAGGCTTTGTAGGAACCCGGTTATGAGAAAAGTAATTGCACTTGAATTTATCTCGCTTGACGGCATCATTCAATCCCCAGGTGGAGCAGAAGAAGATACCAGTGGTGGCTTCGCGTATGGAGGGTGGATATTCCGATATTCCGACCCTCTGCTTCAAACGATCCTTAGCAAGCAGATGAATATGCCGTTTGATTTGCTGCTGGGACGCAAAACCTTTGACATTTGGGCACCGTACTGGCCGCGAAGAGCTGACGTCTGGCCAGGCGTTCAGAAGGCAATCAAGTACGTCGCCTCGAATACCGTGACTTTTCACCCTTGGCAGCCATCCATATTTTTAAACGGGGATATTGCCGAAAAAATCGCCAATATCAAACAACAGTTAGGGCCGGATCTACACGTTTATGGAAGCGCAAACCTGATTCAGACGCTCATCAAGCATGACTTGGTCGATGCGTTCTGGCTGAAGATATTTCCGCTCACGCTGGGTAGTGGAAAGCGGTTGTTTGTCGATGGAACGATCCCGGCGGCGTTCAAGGTAACGGAAAGCGAAGTCACCCCGAATGGCATCATTGCCGTGAATTACGAGCGTGTAGGTGCAATCTCGATTGGAAGTTAAGAAGTACTCATGCCGGACATCGAAAGGCATTGGAATCTTTTCAGCCTAGGAAAAAGACCGCTGGGCAAAAAAGAAAATATGTGGATATTCCCGATCAATCGAAGACGGTAATTTCCGGCATAGCTACTGGTGTGGACCACCGCTGGTGGGGTGAGTCAAATGGCAGACGGTGCAGGTATCCAGCGTGCCGCTGTGTCCTTGCAGGTTAATGAATTTGACCGCATCGCGCGGCTGGCTGCTAGGGGCAATGGCGTGCGTGCTGTCGTGGCATGATTCGCAATATAACCCGCCGTGACCGGTCGAGAAGCGGTAGAGCGCATTATTTTGGGCGTACTTTGCATCTTTGTGACAGTTGTCGCAGCGAGGTTCTTTTAGCCAGGGATTTGTGCTTTGAGCCACCTGTTGCATCGATCCATGACAATCCACGCACTGCATCCCATGTTGTTGCGACATTACGTCACGCAGGCACTGGGTGGAAGGACCGGGGTGGCAGCTGTAACAGCCATCGGTGGTATTGGGGATGACTTCGGCGTGCCGCGTGTGCATGGCGTTTGAAAGGCTGGGCAGCCCGGTTACGCCTGGTTTTCCCAGAGCGTTGGAGGAATGGCATTCGGCGCACAACACCGGACGGCGCTGCATGAGCGGCGTCGTGTGACCGGCAGGATAATCCCCGCTCTCTTCCCGGTCGTGCAAGGTCAGGATGTTTGTTTCCACGCGCCCGGTGGCGATACCATCGCGCATACCATCAGCATGGCATTTATCGCAGCGCATTTCGGTCGAAACGGGTGCGACCACCGTGTTTCGGGCCAGTTCCACGCCATTGCTATCGCGCGCAACGATCTCGGCCAGTTGGAAGGGCTGGCGGTTGTTCCAATCGCTGTCGTCATATTCGGTCAATGGGATGCCTTCGGCCAGAAAGTGATCGCTCTTGCGATCCATATCGCCAGCCAATCCTTTGCCGGTCAGGCCAACGTTGGGGGCCAGGTCAACGCCAAAAAGCAGCTGGTCGTAATCCCAGAAGTTGGATTTTCCGACCGAAAAGGTGTTGGCTGGAAAACTGTAGCTGACGTTGATGCCCTGTGTCACGATTTGGGGCGGGTCGCCGCGTCGGACCACCTGTACCCACAGCGTGTTGTAAGGAGGCAACACGGCCAAGTCTTTGAAATCGCGGTTGTAGCAGTGCATCCCCAGGTCGTTCCATCCAAGCAAGACATAACTGGCAGATGCTGTGGTGTTGTTGGCAATGAGTGGTAGATATATTTTGCCGGTCCCAGCGATGTTAGCCGAAGCGGTTTGCGCGATGAGGAGCAAGGTGAGCAAAATGACTGTTTTCATCATAAAAAAGGGATGAGTATTCGCTATCCCCCTCTTGTCACCATGAGCCAATTATATAGTCCAACAAAAGCGAAAACAAGCGGCAGGGACATCAGGAATGAATTCGCAATCTTTTCGGGTTGAGTGAGGAAAACGAACAGCAGAAGGCTTGCTACCAGGATGGCCCCCTCGATTCCTTCACTTGTGGCCACCTAGAATTCCCCTACCCCCCAAAAGAGTTACAGGAGGGTGATAAAGGCAACATAGCTCATTCTATTTAAGTACTGCCCTTACAAAATGGCTTCGTTGTTTTGGGTGGGGGATTTTGACCTGGTCACGGGTTGGGGAATTTCGGGTGGCCATCCGGAGAAAAGGATTAATTAATGAAGGAATCCACCAAGAGTGATATATAATCGAAAGTATGGAGTAGACGATAAGAACGCTTTCGCCGCTTTTACCCGAGCAGGATCGGTGCCCGAAACCATTCAGCGACGGTCAAACGACTATGCTGGAGGCCCAAATTGGACTACTTGGCGGTTATCTTTCTATGGACAGCCTACTGTACGCTCCATAGCATCTTGATCAGCATCCGTTTCACAACTCTGCTGATGCGCCGGCTTAAAAACTACTTTGCCTTCTACCGGCTTTTTTACGTGGTCATTTCATTCGTACTGCTCGTTCCACTCATCCGGTACTCGAGCGAATTGGAATCTCCCATGATCCTGTCCCATGAAGCACCCCTATCGTTTATCCGGTATGGGCTCATGTCGGTGTCATTGCTGCTGTTTTTCTGGGCGTTTTTCTTCAACTACGACTTCCTTTCCTTTTTTGGAATTCGTCAGGCGATGAATTACGCAAAGCCAATCACCGCCTCAAAACCGGCGGTTCTGAAACAGAATGGATTACTGGGAATAGTGCGACATCCGATGTATTCAGCCCTCCTGGTTTATCTCTGGTGCCAGACTTTTAGAATGGTTGACCTCGTGATCAACACCCTCTTGACTCTGTACGTACTCATCGGCACGTGGCTGGAGGAACGGAAACTTGTCTTGGAATTCGGCGAGGCGTATATCCGATATCAGAGACAAGTGCCGATGCTGGTTCCCTCGATACGGAAGCGCAGGCGGTCAGAGCGGCGGTAGTCTCGGCTTCGAAGAGAATACTCAATTTACCAGCCAGGTCGTCGACTTTGGAGCAGATAAATTCAGCGATCGGCGAGGCATCGGAAAAGGTGTTGCGGATTTCACCTCGGGCGGAATATTCAGTAGGTCGATGAGCGTTGAGTAATCGGCGCCCGGCCGACTCAGGGTAACCGTGCAAGACTAGGCGCAGCCCCGTTTGCCTAAAAAATAGACCAGGCCGGTGCGGAGGACAAGATGCGATGCCGACACGCAGACTCCTATCCGTTATCCAGCACCTCCCTGACCTTGGCGGCCAGGGTTTTGACGCTAAACGGTTTTTGAATGAAAGCGACCCTTTGGTCCAATACTCCCCGTTGGGCGATCACGTTGTCCGTGTAACCGGACATGAAAAGCACCTTCAGGCCAGGGTGTTTTTCAGCGGCACGGGCATACAACTCCTTTCCGTTCATTTCGGGCATGATAACGTCGGTCAAAAGCAAATCCACTGTCCCTTCCAGCCGTTCCAGAACCTCCAAAGCTTCCTGGCCATTCGCCGCTGTTTTGACACGGTAGCCCTTTTGGCTCAGAATGGCCAACGACAATTCCAGGACCTGTCGATTGTCTTCCACCAACAAAATGGTCTCAGTTCCCATTTGCCCTGTAGCAGAAACCCGAGCGGTGGAATCTTCGGGATGGATCATCGTAACCTCAGTTAGGGGCAGGTAAACCTTGAACGTAGCCCCATGGCCCGGCTCACTGTATGCCCAGATATTTCCTCCGTGCTGTTTGACTATGCCGTAAGCGGTTGCCATCCCCAAGCCGGTACCCTGCTCGCCCTTCGTTGAAAAAAACGGCTCGAAAACCCGCATACGGGTTTCCTGATCCATTCCGTGGCCCGTATCGCTGACGGCCAGTAAACCATACATTCCAGGCTTAACCCCATTGCGTTCTCCCGCATAGGTTTCATCCAGGTGGATAGCGAATGTCTCGATGATCATGGTTCCCCCGTTGGGCATGGCGTCCGAAGCGTTGACGGCCAGGTTCATGATCACCTGCTCGATCTGGCCGATGTCCACTGTGACCGGCAGACTTGCGGGAGATGGGATTACCGTCATGTGAATGTCCTCCGGAATTATTCTCCGGAGCAGACTATCCAGACCAGCTATAATCCCGTTCAAGTCCGTCTGCTTGTACTGCAGGATCTGCTTGCGGCTGAATGCCAGAAGCTTGTGCACCAGGTCCCGGGCGCGTACTCCCGCACCAACGATTTCCTGCAAGGGTTTACGAGCCGGATCCTCTTCTGCGATCCCTCCCAGAAGCATTTCGCCATAGCCAAGAATCGGCGTCAGCAGATTGTTCAGATCGTGAGCCACACCACCCGCTAACTGGCCCACGGCTTCCAACCTCTGCGCATGCCGTAGCTGGGCCTCCAGCTGCAGGCGGACTTCTTCAGCCCGGCGGCGCTCGGTGATGTCCCGTTCGGTTGAAAGAACAAACGGCGGCTCGGGCGCGATCTGAACCAATTTGGCGCAAACATCCACCGGAAAAGTGGTACCATCCTTCTTGCAGTGGTTCGTCTCAAAGCGCAAAATTTCGCCGGCCATCAAACGAGGGAGCAGCTTGCGGATGCCTTGCAGGCCCACTTCGGGGTCGAGTTGCCGGATGGAATGACCAATCAGTTCTTCTCGCAAATAACCGTGAAACCGGCAGGCAGATTCATTCGCATCCGCTATGACCAGATCTTCCTCCCCGACAAGGTTCAGCACCAGCACATAATCTCCTGCCTGCTCGAAGATGGCCCTGTACTTCTCCTCGCTGGCGCGCAACCTCTCCTCGGCCAGCTTACGTTCGGTTACGTCCTGGACCGAACCGACGAGGACCGGAGGCCCACCCGCTTCGTCTGGTTGCAGGTCACCGCGACCGCAAAGAATACGGATCGTGCCATCCGGCCGCACCACACGGAATTCCAGCTCTGAAGGATGCCGGCCACGCATACAATCCTGGATCCATTTTTCCATGATCGGTCGGTCGTCGACGTGGATCAAATTCAGAAACTTATCCCGCGACAAAGGATGATTTTCGGGCGGCAAGCCTAAAATGGAACAGGCCTCTTCGCTGAATTGCCCGGTCATTTCGTCGAGAGGAACCGACCAGCTTCCCAAATGAGCAATCTGCTGGCTCATGGAAAGCAACCTCTCCTTCTCCCGCAATTCCTTCTCCGCCTGCAACCGTTCGGCAAAACCGGCTGCCAAAAAGTAGCCCACCACCGCCAGGAATCCCAGGAACAGCTGCAACTCCAGCAACCGATGGGTAAAAGTAGATTCTCCCGGTTCCCATGGGGAAGGACCGTTGGTGATGCTTGGGCTGACCGCCGCAATGACAAACAGCAACAGGATGGACAGGGTGACTCCCCGCTGCCCGGACCGCAATGCCGGCCACACGATCAAACCCACCAGGAGATAGGGGTGAAAGTCCAGAACCGGATTAAGATCGATGACCTTGAAACTGATGAGACAAACCAACGACCAAAGTAAAATAAATCCGACACCCTCTGCCACTTTCCGCCAACTTAAGCTCTTCCATAGCTCTTTGGCTTGCAGCCAGGACACCAGGAAAGGTCCCACCACGAGAACTCCCAGTCCATCCGAAATGTACCAGGATTTCCACGATTCCAGGAATGAAGCGCCGCGGGTCATCACCGAGGTTCCGGCACCGATACAGGAACTGAGCGCATTGATGGTCAGCGCGCCCATAATCAAAGCCAGTATCTCCCTGACCCGGTTGAAATTTTGAAAACTTTTTCCCGCGCGCAGAATGAGCCAGGTGCAGCCGATGGATTCGATCATGTTTCCGGTCATATAGCCCACCCCGGTTAGCAGGGAACGCTTTGCCACCAGGACGTCTGCCGAGATTCCGGCGGCATAGAAAACCACGGTTAACGCCGGCCATAATCGTTGCGGGCTCAGGAGAAATGCGGTCAGGCCGACGCCACCGGCCGGCCAAATGAGCATGATGACTTTCTCGGAATCCGGAAAAAAGAAGGCAATCTGGTGCGCGGCGAAATAGGCCAGTGCAAATGCAGCCAGCGTAAATAAGTCGCGCCTAGCGAAGGGGCGGTAACGATTCAGGATAGGAGTCGATGTTGGAGTAGGTATCATGGCGTTGGGGCGACAGGCGGCTCTTTGGGTAACTTTCTTCCTGGCGAAATGAGATGGACCGAGCGCCCCGGACGGCCATAAAAGTCTTTGAGCCAGCCAGGTATTTCTGTGAGGTCTGGATCTGCCTTTTAATGTGTCTCGACGGTGTCATCGCAAGACGGGAAGATAATAGGTGCGTACTCTCGATGCATTGCGGGAGTATACAGGCCCAAAATCATTTTATCAAGGAGGGAGATCGGGAAAAAAGTCCGAACAAAAGTGGTCGGGATTCGGTCTTTGGTCTGGGTGGCACCTTGCTGATATTCGGACTGGTGAAGCGCTGGTTGGAAGGTGTTCCCAAGTTGAATGATCGGCTTGGCCGGAACTATGCGTCCCATTGTCCCTGGCTATGATCCTCGACTCTCTGGTATAGGTGTTGCTGATTGTTGATGGCCTGGCCATTAGCCGGAGCCGCCCTATGCTACTCCTACCAGCGGAGAGGGCCCTGCCGGATCAGCGGTCGTGTAGTTCATCCGAAGATGGTGTAATCCGGCGTTGCTTTTCCGAGGAAACGCAGCTGTCGTTTCTTGCCTCAGGGGATAGGCGGCGTGGGGGCAGTTTCCAAAGCTTCGCTCATCTTGAACGCCAGTGCTTCCCTGGTAAAGGGTTTCTGTAGGAAGAGCACATGGTCGTCGATCAGGCCATGCAGGGCGATGATGTCCGCGGTATAGCCGGACATGAAGACCACTCTGACGTGCGGATAGCGCGCGGCCACAATGGTGGCCAGATCCTTGCCGTTCATGTCCGGCATGACCACGTCGGTCAGGAGGATGCGGATTTCGGATGCCCGTGACGCCGCCACCCGCAAAGCGTCCTCGGCGGAGCCGGCCGCGATTATGGTATAGCCCATGCTTTCCAGCAGGGTGCAGGTCATGCTGAGCATGGCAGGCTCGTCCTCCACGAGCAGAACCATTCCGCGACCTTGTGGCAGGAAGCTTGTTGGGGCGGACGCTGCCGCTCCCTCTGACCCTCGATGACGTGGGAGATAGACCGTCATTGTCGTACCGTGTCCCACGGCGCTTTCCACGCGCACAAATCCTCCGTTCTGCTTTACGATACCGTAGACGGTGGCCAGGCCGAGGCCTGTGCCCTTGCCAAGCGCCTTGGTAGTGAAGAAAGGCTCGAAGAGGTGGGCCTGCGTTTCCGGGTCCATGCCGCACCCGGTGTCAGTCACCGATAGCCTTAGGTAGTCGCCGGGCTCAACCGCGCCGAAGGACTCGCAGAATTCGGCGTCGAGCGTCGCGTTGCCTACACGGATCGTCAGGCGTCCGCTCCCGCTCATGGCATCGCGGGCATTGATGCAAAGGTTGGCGAGCACCTGATCGACCTGCGACGGGTCCATCCGGACGAGCCAAAGATCCGGCTCGGGCCTCCACTCCAGGTGGACGGCTTCGCCGATCAACCGCTGCAGCATGGTTACCAGGCCGGAGACTGTCTCGCCCAGATTCAGCACCTTCGGGGTAATCGTCTGGCGGCGGGCGAAGGCCAGGAGCTGCCGCGTCAGGTCCGCCGACCGCATCGCCGCCTTGCTAATCTCCTCTAGGTCCCGGCGCAGTGGGTCTTCGGCCGGCACCCGGTCCAGCGCGATTTCCGCGTTCCCGAGGATGACGCCGAGCATGTTGTTGAAGTCGTGGGCCACACCTCCCGCCAGGCGTCCCACCGACTCCATCTTTTGCGCCTGTTGCAGCTGGAATTCGAGAGCGGCCTTTTCCAGTTGCGTGGTCTTGCGCTCGTGAATATCCAGGATGATCCCGTGCCAAAGAGTGCTGCCGTCGGTCATTCTCTGCGGCTGTGCCTGCGACCACCGCCATCGCAGTCCCTGCCTAGGCAGAACGACACGGAACTCGCAGTAGAACGTTTCGAGCGTCCGTGCGGAGGCTTCGATGGCATTGGCCACCATTGTGTAGTCCTCGGGATGCAGCCGCCCAAAGACCGGTGTCGCGTCCTCCCGTACTTCGTCCGGCGTCACCTCGTAGACAAGCTCCATTCCGGGGCTGGAGTACGGAAACGCCGACCGTCCATCGGGATAAAGCCGATATTGATAAATTACCCCGGGCACCAGCCGGGCAAGGTTAACCAGCAACTCGTGACTTCGGGCTAAGTTTTCCTCGGCCTGCTTACGCTCGGTGATGTCCTTGTCCACACCGCGATACCCTTTAAAATGTCCTTCCTTGTCGACAATAGGTACGCCATTGGTCAAGAGACATATCCGCTCACCATTTCCATTAATCTTCCAATTCTCCAGATCTTTGATAGGTGCTTTGCGTGCCGCGCGGTCATTCAATATCGGCAAAATGCGCGCAACTTCTTCCGGCGGCATGAAGTCGAAGGGTTTCTTCCCGATGACATCCCCCCTCAAAGGGCCGAAAAGGTTGCGGCTTTTCTCCGAGCTGTAGGTATAAAATCCATGCTCGTCTACTTCCCACACCCAATCCGCCATACTTGAAAGGATGTCTGTGAGTCGCTGTTCGCTTTCAAACTTCTCGGCTTCCAATCTTTTGCGCTCGGTTATGTCGCGGGTCGTCGAAAGAATATGGGCCTCTCCGTCCAGGAAAATGAGGTTGGCCGAAACCTGGGCTACACGTTCCGACCTGTCTTTTCTCTTAAAGCGGGCTTCGAAGTTGGCCACCTCACCCTTGGCGAACAGTGCCCCGATCCATCGTTCCCGTTCTGTTGGATCTGCCCAAACGCGCAGGTCGGCCGATGTCCGGCCGGCGAGCTCCTCTTTGGTATACCCGAGAAAGGCAAGAGCTCCTGCGTTGAACTCAACGTAAAGCCCGTCCCGCAGACGGTTAATGCAGATCGCGTCGGGACTGCTGTAAAACGCCTTCTGAAATCGTATCTCGGCCCTATGCAGGGCCTCTTGGATCTGCTTGCGCTCGGTGATATCCTGAGCAGCACCCCAAAGTCCGATGGTTTTTCCTGCTGCATCCGCTTCGGTCTCGCCATGCACCCACATAAATCCATGGCTTCCATCTCTCTTTATGGTTTCCAGCTCGAGGGTGTAAGGAATTCCTGTCTCTCGTGTATTGGCAAGAGCTGTAGATAGCCTCTCCCAACTTTCAGGGGTAAAGAGCTTCCTATGCTCTGTATAGGGAGGGGGAGGTAGCGCCGGGTCAAATCCATACATTTTATAGAGTTCTTCCGACCAAACGACCTGATTGGTTGCCACGTTCAGACGCCAACTGCCGATATGGGCAATTCGTTGTGATTCCCTCAGGTCCTTCTCGCTGGCACGCAGCGCCTCCTCGGCCTTTTTGCGATCGGTAACATCGTCGACTACCGCTACGAAATGCTCCGGCTCCGGACAATACACCGAAATGGAAAACCACACCTGCAAGGATTTGAGAAATATTTCGCACTGTTCAGGCAAGCCGGTCGCGGTTACCCGACCGCAGATATCAAAGAGCCGCGGGTCAGCATCTCGGACGCCGGAGATTACCTCGCTGACCCTCTTGCCTATGATATCCTGAAGCCCGCTTTGCATCTTAAAAGCATGATTTACAGCGAGGAAAATGAAATCCTGAGGTTTCCCATTCTCGAACACCATTCGGCAATAAGCCAAACCGTTCCGCATGTTGTCGAACAACAAGCGATAGAGGTGGGGATTCTCCGTTTGCACCCTCAAAGCATGACGCAACTCTTCGTTTTGCCTCTCCAACTGAAGTTGGTTCGCTTGAAGCGTGCGAATCGTTTTTCGCATTTGTTCCGGCGACAGAGATTCTTCCGGCTCAGCCCCGCCGCCGCAATTCGAAATTCTGTTGGTCATCGCAAATCTCCACAAATCGTTAAATTTTAACCGCGAAATAACGCGAATGCACACCCAAAATAAGAGAATGAAAAAGGGGGCCGGGAGAGGCAACCACTTCCTCGAGGGTAATCAGCTTTCCGGCGAATTCCTTGATTTTGGCACGGAAGAATTCGCCGATCGACAATGCACCTCCACCGGACGTACGAAGCGAGCCGTGGATGGAATATTCGTTCAGGTCGATGGGCGTTAGCGGATCGGCGTCCGCCTGGTTCGGATTGCACGTACAGGACCAGGTACAACCCTGCTTGCCGAAAAAATAGAACAGGTTGGACCGGCGGATCGGATGCGGCGCCAACACGGAAATACCCTATCCGTCTTCCAGCGCCTCCCGAATCTTGGCCGCCAAGTCTTTCACGGTAAACGGCTTCTGATTGAAATGCACGCTTTCGTCCAGTTCGCCATGGTGTGCGATGACGTTTGCCGTGTAGCCCAACATGAACAGCTGCCGGATTCAAGGACAGATGGATAGATAGTACTGGGCCAAGTCCCCTCCGCTCATCTCCGGCACGACCAGGTCGGTCATGGGCCAGTCAGAGGCATATCGGAAACGCAAGTCCCATACAACATCTTCGACCCTTCCAACTTGAGTAATCCTTGGGATCTGAAACTTTGCGGCTCATCGTCTCGTAGAGCACAAGGAGCAACCCCAAAAAAAAGAGTATGTCCATCGTTGATCAAGTGATGGAGGAGGTGGAAGATGAGCGAAAATCAGACGGCGGGAACGGCTGGTGTTTTGTCCTTCGGTGTGCAAGGGGTTCGCACCTGGCAGGGTTGGGTGCCTGCTGCCGCGGTGATCTGGTCTCTTCTCTATGCTGCGTTCGGGACTTACTTGGCGATCAGCGCAGGCGGTTTCGACACCTTGCCTGAGATCGTGACCGGCGAAATGGGGCCAACCATCAGTCAATTCGAACCCCGGATAGCCTGGATGATCCTGCTGCTGGCTGGGATTCCGGGGGCTGCGGTGGGTGGTGTGATGCTACTCGGGGCACGGGGCCGGCTGCTCCGGCCTCTCCTGCTGGTGTCCGGCCTGCTGCTCGCTGGGGTCTTCCTGTTTCTCATGACCGGCCTCAACCTGCTCATCCGGTTCGGGTATATCCCTTTCGGTGTCTACAGCCTGTTGACGGGCGCAAAGTTCGGCCGGGACTTTCTGCTCTCCTTGACCCAGTGGGCAATCATCCACCAATGGCTTTGCATGATGGGCGGCTTCCTCTGGCTGGCAGCTACCGTCTGTTATTTCCGCCGGAGCGGGGATGCCTGCCTCTACTGCGGCCGCCGGGACGGACTGGAGGGATGGCGGGGTCCGGCCAACGCCGCGCGGTGGGGCCGAGTGGCAGTCTATGTGGCCATGCTCGCACCCACCGCCTACGCTTTCACTCGTTTGGCCTGGGCACTGGGAATCGCTCTGGGGATGAGCAGCGAGCACCTGCGCCGCGGACAGGCGAGCGGGACCTGGATATCTGGGCTATTTCTGGCCTCCTTTGGCCTGTGCGGTGCATTCCTGATGTTCGGATTGGTGCAGCGCTGGGGGGAGGTATTTCCGAGTTGGATGATCGGTCTGACTGGACGCCGAGTCCCCCTCTCCCTAGCTATTATTCCGGCCTCCCTAGTTTCAGTATTATTGATGGTAGGTGGCCTAGCCATCTGGCTTCGCTTGCCCAAGATGGCCCTGAACCTGGCGGCCACAGGGATCGAAGGCCTGGCAATCGTGTGGGAAATCTTCATCGTGATTGGTCCTACCCTGCTCTTCCCTCTATGGGGAGCAGCGTTAACCGTGGCCACCCTTTGCTATTACTACCGCCGCAGAAACCCCTGCCGGGTCTGCTCTCGTGGAATCCGGTCGGAAACGGTATGAGCCGATTCTACCTTTCCGAAAAATAGCAATTTAATTGTGTCATTAAGAAAATCGAACGCCTTTTTTTTAGCGTTATTGGTCTCCATTGTTATCCTTGCGGTAGTTTTCATTTTGTGGCGGATAACCAGGCCTAAATTCAGCAATGTCAACCAGGAGTTGGAATACATTGTCACAAATGCAGTAAAAAACAATAAACGGATCAAAAGTTGTGTTTTGCAGGTAGCTAAAGGGGATGGGACGATTGCCTGGTCTGGAGCAGCCGGCTTCGCCTATCAAGCGGGTCAGATACCAATGACAAAAGAAACGCCCATCTACCTTGCCAGTATTACAAAATTGTATGTGGCAACTGCAATAATGAAGTTGTACGAACAGAGTTCACTTCGGCTGGATGACCCCATATCGAAATGTCTTCCTCAGAATTTGATCCAACGTTTGAATGTCTATCAAGGCCGTGATTACTCCCATCAGATCACGATCGAGCAATTATTGGCCCATACATCCGGTATACCCGACTATTATGATGAAAAAGGTAAAGATGGGAAGACCCTTTTCGAAATCTTAAAATCGGACCCGCAACGTCTATGGAGCGTGGAAGATCAAATTGCCCGAGTGAGGGATGACCTGCAATCGAGGTCCATACCGGGAGAAAAAGCCTTCTATAGTGATACGAATTACCAGTTATTAGGAAAGATTATCGAATCCAGGACTGGTAAACCACTTCAAAAGGTGTTAAGTGAGCTTCTGTTCCTACCACTAAATCTCAGGCATACCTGGCTGGTCGGCCACACAAGTCCCCAAAATAGACCTTCTGTTCATGTTGCCGATGTGTTCTCAGGGGACGAAAACATTACCAAGATGCGAGCGAACACCTTCTACTGGGCAGATGGGGGCATTGTCTCCACAACCGATGATGAAGTAATGTTCTTGAAAGCCCTCAAAGAAGGTCTCATTATCAAACCTGCCACATTAGAGCTGATGCATCATTGGAATCCAATAGAAAACACGGGGCCGTTTCAGTATGGCTTTGGCATAATGAGGATAAAATTCCCTTCCTTTATCGAATGGGCTTTGGACATTCCTCCCAATGTCTGGGGTCACTCAGGATCATTAGGATCATTTCTCTATTATTCCCCAGAAAATGATCTGTATATCGCCGGAACCATCAATCAGGCCAATGATGATAAAACAGCCTTTTTGTTGATGATTCGGGCGATGAATGCGGTTGCCCATGCAAATAACCCGAAAGGATAACGATAACGACAAATAGAGGTCGTACCGCACAGGGGTGGGCTCGGATATCAGCATAATGGGGATTCGAAAGGATTAAAAAACTAACAAAATAGTTTCGGTGCCGCCTTGAACTTTTTCTCTAGGATTGGTTGTTTTATTTGGAATCCCTACATTAATATTCCCATGCACCGGTGGTAAGGGGCCTCGCAAACGATGGGATGTTATGCGGGAATTGGAGTTTCCTTTGTGAAACAACTTTAGGCCTCGGCGCTTATCAAAAAGAGACCAATTCTGCTCATTGTTGTCCGGTTAGAAAGTTGCGTACGTAACTGTAAGAAAATATTAAAAAAGGAGCTTTTCCCTCTTGACACGACAATGAAAATCGGTAGTGAGAATTTTTTTCATAAATTCCAAGCAACTTCAAGGAGTTATGAAA
>CAINFC010000041.1 GCA_903847975.1 uncultured Acidobacteriota bacterium
CGTAACACAGCCCGGGGTTGGCGCGCTTCGCGCCTACCCCGGGTAGGGACACCCGAAGGCAACAACCCTGAAAGGGTTGCGCAAAATCCAGCAAAACGAGGTGTTTGCGCAGCCCTTTCAGGGCTGGATTTTAAACAAATCCGCCTACCGGGGGTAGCGCCTGCGGCGCAACCCCGGGCTGTGTTTCGGAACCCCTTTGGGGTTCCCGATCGAAATCGCTATTGCTATCGCAATGGAAATGATCCTTTTGTAACAAGAAAAATGAGCCGACACGAGAACATTTTGCAATATCGGCAAGCTTGGAGATCCTTTCTGGTTCTCGGTTTTCGATCACCAAAAAAGCCGGGAACCCGGAAGGACTCCCGGACTTCTTTCCGCTTTGCACAATCCCGGTGCAAAGAGTTGCAAACGGTAATTTTTACATAAGTTAGACTGTGAAAAACGAGGTTTTTCACAGGGATTTCCACAGTTTTTGTGGATTTTTCGGGTGCGGTGTTAAACAGTATATCTTATTTATAATCAGTAAGATATGGAATTGGTAGGGATGTTCTTTTTGTAGATTCTTTATACAGCAGAGGATAACATCAATTTCTTCAAAACTTCTTTAAGGATTTCTATAGAACGCTGATATTCCGATAGATCCAGGCACTCGTCGGGGGTGTGGTCCAGGGAGGAATCACCGGGGCCGTATGCGGCGATCGGCATCTGCGGAAAAGCGGGACCCAGGACGTTCAGGTCGGAGGTCCCGGTCTTCAGAACAAACCTCGGCTGACCGCCCGACTGCCGTATCGCAGCCAGGAAGGACTGCACCAGCGGATTCGATTTGTTTCCTTTCCAGCACACCTCGTCGCCCGACAGGAAGATTTCCAGCTTCGGCTCCGGGGAACCTTCGGTCCGGCTCTCCGCTTCCATGCGGTCTGCCGGGAAAACCGGCTTCCAGTCCCTCAGCCAGTCTGCCAGATCGCTTCGCAGTTCCTCCGGGCTTTCCCATGCCGGGAGGCGAAAGCCCAGGGAAAGAGTCACATGCCCGTAGCAGTCGTCGTCCCGGCTGCGAATGGAGCGCAGGCTTGGGCTCAGGCATTCAAAAGGGGAGGAGGCGCCGTTCTGCTCGTTGCGCGCCCGACAGCCGTCGGAAATCAGACGCCAGAGCTCCACGCCTTTTTCCGCGGGAAGCATTTCCGGGCCGCCGGAATGGGCCAGCGGAGCGCACAGATTTATTTCCGCCAAAAGCCGTCCCTTGTAGCCCAGAGTCAATCGATCCCAGTGGCTCGGCTCTCCGATCAGGCAGCAAAAAGGAGTGGCACCGGCCTTTTTCCGCTGGGCCACGATATGCCGGGCTCCCTTGCTGGTGGCGCACTCTTCCTCCACGGCTCCGACGACGGTGATTTTCCAGCGGTCGGGGATTTCCACTTCGCCCGCTGCTGCGGCAAAAGCGCAAAGCGGGCCCTTGGCGTCGACACTGCCGCGACCGTGCAGAATATTTCCTTCGATCCGCACCGGGATGTGGCCGGGAAAGGTGTCGATGTGCCCGAGCAGGAGGATTTCGCGCGGTCCGCTTCCGAACTGTCCCACGGCGCTCCCCGCTTCGTCGACGAACGCCCGGGCGCCTTGGCGTTCGAGCCATTCCGCCAGGAATCGGCTCGCTTCCTGTTCCCGGCCGGAAAGGCTGGGGATGGAGACCAGCCGCCGCAGGAGCTCAACGGCCCGGGTTTCCACCCAGAACCTCTTCGACGATCCGGAGTCCGCGGTCCAGCTCTTCTTCGGAAATAACCAGCGGGGGCAGCAATCGAAGCACGGTGGGGCCGGCCGGCAGAGCCCAGATGCCGCGCTGCATCAGTTCCTTGAGCACCGGAGTTACCTTCTGGCGCAGCTCGATCCCGGCGATCAGCCCGATGCCGCGGACTTCCCGAAGGAGCGGAGCCCGGAAGGACCGCAGCCTCTCCAGCAGAAACCGGCCCAGACCCTCGGCCCTTTCGACGAGCTTTTCCTCGCGGAAAACGCGAAAGGTGGCCCGACTGGCAGCGCAGGCCAGGGGGTTGCCTCCGAATGTGCTGCCGTGCGTGCCTGCGTCCAGCGAGCCCAGTCCGCCGCGCCATGCCAGGGCGCCCATGGGTAAACCGCCGCCGATGCTTTTGCCCATGGCCACCATGTCCGGCGCAAAGCCCGCTTCGATAAAGTGAGATCCGCCGAACCAGCGGGCGGTGCGGCCGAAGCCGGTCTGGATTTCGTCAACCACCAGCAGGGCCCCTTTGTCCCGGCAGGCCTTCTGCAGGGCGAGCAGGAACTCCTCCGAAGCGGGGTGGACGCCGCCTTCTCCCTGCACCGGTTCCACCAGAACCGCGGCGGTATTCTCGTTTACCGCTTCGGAAACAGCGGCCGGTTCGTTGTAGGGGATATGGCGGAAACCCGGCACCAGCGGTTCGAAGGGCTGCCGGTATTGAGGATTCCAGGTGGCGCTGAGCGCTCCCATCGTTCGGCCGTGGAAGGCTCTTTTGCAGGCGACGATTTCCGGACGCCGGGTGAAAAAACGGGCCGCTTTGATGGCCGCCTCAATGGCTTCAGTCCCGGAGCTGCAGACGTGGATTTTCGACAACGCCCCCCGGTCCGACTCTCCGAAGCCCTCCTGGAGAATGGCCGCCAGTTCGGCGTACCACCGGGCGCGCTGGGGATTGTAGCTGCTTTCGGTCTGGGCTACCAGGCAGCGGGCCTGCTCCTCGATGGCCCGGGTCACAGTGGGGTGGCAGTGCCCGATGTTGGCCCACCCCTGGGCGGAGGAGAGATCCAGGTACTCCCGCCCTTCCAGGTCCCGGACGGTGCATCCTGACCCCTGGGCCATGATCACCGGCCGGCGGGTGGTGCCTCCGGAGCTGTGCCGGTCCTCCATCTCCATCAGAGAGGTGGCCGATAGGGTCTCGGCGGGATAAACGGTCCGGTCGCTCATCAGGAAATGACGGTGCCCTTTCCCCCGATGGCGGCCGCAATCGGCGCCGGGATGCGCCCGTCGGCAAAAACCACCTGCCGGACGCCGCCGGCGACCGCCTCTGCGGCCCCCATCACTTTTTTCTTCATGCGGTCCTCGGCAAAGGCCATGAATTTTTCCACATCCTTGGCGGGTATCCGGGTGATTAGGGTGGACTCATCCGGGAATTTTTCCATCAATCCGGGGACATTGGACAGTATGATCAGCGCTTCAGCCTGCAGGGCCACCGCTGTCGCGGCCGCGGCCCGGTCGCCGTCGATATTGATCGGGTCGCCTTCGTAGCTGACGGCCGGCGGGCTGAGCACCGGGAGATACCCGGCATCGAGCAGGGAGCGGATCAGAGCGGCGTTCACCTTCTCCACTTTTCCGGTGAAGTCGTCGCGCAGGATCATCCGCCGGCCCTGGTGAATCACCTTGATGGCATCCTTTCGGGCTCCTTCCCAGATCCGTCCGTCCAGGCCGGAAAGGCCTACGGCGTTTGCTTTCTGCTTCTGCAGCAGTTCCACCAGGCGCTTGTTGATATGGCCGGCGCAGACCATGGTGAAGATTTCCAGCGTTTTCCGGTCGGTGCGCCTCGAAGAGAAGCCGCTGACGGAGGTGACGAACTCCGGGGGATGGCCGAGCTGGGTGGCCACCTGGTTGGTCTGCGCCGAGCCGCCGTGCACCAGGACCAGGCGCTGCCCCTCCCGGAAAAGCCGGGCGGCATCCTCGGCAATGCTTTCGAAACAGACTCCCTGGCTTCCGCCAATTTTGATTACGAACATTTCGGCTCCTCAGATGGGGTGCAGGCCGGGGAAAGTCAGACCGTCTTTCTCGTCCCAGCCGTTCATCACGTTCATGCACTGCACGGCGCTTCCCGCGGCCCCCTTCATCAGGTTGTCGATGGCCGCCAGGGCCACCACCCGTTTCGACTGTGGGTCAACCTCGAAACCGATATCGCAGAAATTGCTGCCGGCCAGAAGCTTCGGCTCCGGATAGCGGAAAATGCCGGTCTTCTGCTTGACCAGGCGGACGAACGGCTCCTGCCCATAAGCCTGGCGGTAAAGCTTCCACAGATCGCGCTCGGCGATCGGCTCTTTCAGAAAGCAGTGGGCCGTGGCCAGCACGCCGCGAACCAGCTCCACGCTGGTGACCGAAAAGGACAGATCGAATCCGCCGCCCAGTTCCTGGATCACTTCGGCCTGGTGGCGGTGTCCGGTCGGCATGAAGGACCGGACGCAATGGCTGCGCTCCGGGTGGTGCGATCCCTCCGTCGGCCGGGCCCCGGCCTCCGAGGATCCGGCTTTGACGTCGGCCACCACCCGCTCCAGGAGGCCGGCGTCAGCCAGCGGGGCGATGGCCAGCAATGTGGCCGTGGCGTTGCAGCCGACTCCGGAAGCGTAGCGGCTCTGCCGGAGCTCCGCCCGGTGGCGCTCCGGCAGGCCATAGACAAAGCGGTCCAGCCAGGAGGGACTGGGGTGGTCCCATTCGTACCAGGTGCGGTATTCTTCCGGGCGCCGGAGGCGGAAGTCGGCGGAGCAGTCGATGATCGAGCCGGCCTTGTCGGCATATTCCCCGATCTTTTTGGCGGCCTCCCCGTGCGACTGGCAGAGGAACAGGATGTCGCAGGGGTTCAGCTCCGCGGGATGGCAATATTGCAGGGAGGTGATGGACCTCAGGTTCGGATGGCTGGCATGGACGTAGTGGCCGACCTGGCTGGCAGAGGTGACCTGGGCGACCTCCACCCGGGGATGGAAAAGCAGCAGCCGGAGAACCTCCCCGCCCACGTAGCCGCTGCCGCCCAGGATCGATACTTTTTTCCTTTCCACGGCCGGATTCTGTTCCCCCGGGCTCATTGCGGACCGCCCGCTGCATGGCCGCCCGATTGCCGGGCGACCTGGAGCACGTAATCGGCGACCTTTCCGGGGATGTCGACTCCCGTGGTCTGAATGCTGTTGCGAAACTCCATGGTGTAGTTGACCTCGTTGACCAGCAGCCGTCCGTCGCGGGTTTCCAGGAGGTCGATGGCCACCACTCCGCCACCGACCGATTTGGCGGCGGCCAGCGACAACCGGTCGATTTCCGGCGTTACCGGGCAGCCGGTGGCCTCTCCGCCGCGGGCCGTGTTGGTGATCCAGTGGCTCGAGCGCCGGTAAATGGCGCCGATGGTTTCATCTCCGACCACGAAGGAGCGTATGTCCCGTCCGCCCTCCTTATCGATAAATTCCTGGATATAAAAAATGGAGTGATGGTAGCTGCCCAGGGTTTCCTTGTGCTCCAGCAGGGCTTCGGCCGCCTCGCGGTCGTTGACTTTGGCCAGGAGCCGACCCCAGGACCCCACGGCCGGTTTGAGCACCACCGGGTAGCCCAGGGATTCGATGGCCTGCAGGGCGGACTCCGGGGTAAAGGCCACCAGGACCCTGGGCGACGCCACGCCGTCCCGGACCAGGGCGGAAGAGGTTTCCAGCTTGTTGCCGCAGATCATGGCCACGCCGTAGCTGTTCACCGTGGGAATTCCCCAGTCATTGAGGATGCGCAGGGCGTACAGGGCCCGGCTGTGGTTGATGCAGCGCTCCAGGATTACGTGGTACTGCTTCCATTGGGGCTGGTGTAGGTCGAAAACGATCTCGCGGTCGTCGATCAGGTCCAACGCCACGCCGCGCTTTTCGAAGGCTTCCACCAGAAGCTTTTCCTCCACCCGGATGCGCGAGTGGAGCATTCCGATTCGAAATTCTGACATCATGCCGTCGCTTATTCTCCCCAGTCCTCTTCTTCTTCCGGGGCGGCCTGCAGAACGGCAGGATTGACTTGGGTAACTTCCAGCTCCATGCCGCAATCGGGGCAGGTGACAATCTCACCCACCAGCGTCTCCGGACTCAAGGGCACGGCAGCGGCACACTCCGGGCATTCTGGATCCATGGCCATATCGGTTCTCCTTTTGAAAAGAGGATAGTATACCATCACTCCGCGCTGCCTTGCAGTATAATAGGGTCGCCAAGTCATAGCAATAAAGGAGAATAGTATGGGAGGGGATGGGAGCGCCTGGGAAAAACTACTGGAAGAGGACCTCTCGCTGACCTCTGCGGAACAGTTTTACCGCCTGGCGGTGGAATTCCTGGAAGAGAGCCGGCAAGGCAAGCTTCCGGTCTCGCCGGCACGCAGCGCCGAGGAGCTATGGGCGGAGTGGGCGGGCCCGCTGCCCGCCCAGGGCCGGCCCCTGCCGGAAGTTCTCCGGGAGCTCAAGGAAAAAGTACTGGCTCATTCGATACGGCTGCACCACCCGCGATACATGGGGCACCAGGTCGCGGTACCGCTCCCGGCGGCCATCTGGATGGAATCCGTGACCGCGGCGATGAACCAGTCGGCTGCCGTGCGGGAAATGTCTCCGGCGGGCACGGTGATCGAGATGCTGGTGCTCGGCTGGCTGGCCGCCATGGCCGGATATGGCGCGGAGTTCGGGGGGGTGATGACCTCCGGGGGGGTGGAGGCGACCTACACCGCCCTGCTGGCTGCGCGCACCCGGGCTTGTCCGGAAGTGTGGCATCATGGCGTGGGCGCCCGGTCGCTGGCGGTGGTCTGCGGCGAGCATGCTCACTATTCGGTCGAGCGGGCGGTGGGGCAGCTGGGCCTGGGAACCAGGAACTGCGTGCCGGTGCCTTCCCGCGAATTCAAGATGGATCCCGGCCTCCTGGCGGCAGTCCTGGACCGGCTGGAGCGCGAGGGGAAAACGGTGGTCGCCGTGGTGGCCACCGCCGGGACCACGGCGACCGGCTCCTTCGACGACCTGGAAGCCGTCGGAGCTGTTTGCCGGCAGAAAGGAGTCTGGTTGCACATAGATGGGGCCCACGGTGCCAGCGCCCTTTTTTCGGAAAGCCGCAAGTCGCGGATGAAGGGCGTCCGGGAGTCCGATTCCCTGAGCTGGGATCCGCATAAAATGATGCTTATGCCGCTGGCTGCGGGCACGCTGCTGGTCCGGGAGGAAAAGGCTTTGCAGGACGCCTTCTCGCAGTCCGCTCCCTACCTGTTTCACCGGCAGGGGGAGGCCCGCGCCTGGGATCAGGGACTGCGCAGCTTTCAGTGCTCGCGGCGCAATGACGCCCTCAAGGTCTGGGTGGCTCTGAACCGCTACGGATCGGAGGGGATGGGGCGGATCTTCGACCGGCTCTGCGACCACACCGAATACCTGTACGGGCTGGTGGCCGACCGCCCGGATTTTCAGACTTTTCACGCCCCGGAATCCAACATTCTCTGCTTTCGGTACCTGGGGCGGGAGGACGACTCGGAGGACTTCCGGGATATCCTGAACCAGCGGCTGCGGGCCCGCTTCAATGAAGAAGGCACCGGGTGGATCACCATAACGCGGCTCGGAGGGCGCTTTACCCTGAGGACGGTGCTGATGAATCCGCTCACCGGCAGGTCCGATCTGCACCTTGTGGTGGAGGAGATCGCGCGGTTGGGCAGCCGCCTGCGCGCCGAAATCCGACTCTGATTTTTTCCGGAGAAGAGCGGGAGATGGTCGAAGGAACTGGGGCAGGAAACCGATGAAACGAGCTATGAATCGGCGCGCAGGCAAGGTTATCCGCATTACGGGATGGGTATTCCTCATGGGCGCAGGCCTGCTCCTTCTGGGCGCCGTCCTTTTTTTCCGGTCCGCCCTCTTTAACCGCTTTGTCCTTTACCCTCGCCAGGCGGCTGCCTGGGAGGCGCTCCGCCGCCAGGCCCAGCCGGTGACGCTCGAGGACGGCTGGCAGGAATACCGCGGAGTCTGCCACAACCATACCAATCAGTCTCACGACAGCGACGGAACCTACGAGCAGATCCTGGCCGCCGCCAGGCAGGCGCAGGTGGATTTCGTGCTGATGGCCAACCACTGCGACCAGGGAATCGGCCGATACAGCCGGGGATGGGAAGGGGACCACGAAGGAGTCACGTTCGTCCACGGCTACGAGATGGAAAACGGGTTCATGCCCTGGGGGCTGCCGGAAAATGCCGATATCGACTGCAAAGCCGAGCCGGCCCGGCTGGCGCAGCAGATCGAGGATGCCGGCGGGCTGCTCTTTTATGCCCACCCGGAGGAATCCCGGCGCTGGGACCTGCCGCAGCTGAAAGGGATGGAAATCTACAATTTTCACGCCGACGCTCTGAAAGATGAAAGCGTCAGCGAGTTTCTCCGGGATATGCTTTTTTCCATCCGAAGCTACCCCGACCAGGTATTCCGGCGCATCTACGACCGGCCGGCCGGAGTTATCGCACGCTGGGACGAGCTGAACCGTACCCGGCGCATCGCCGGGATCGGGGGCAATGACGCCCACCAGAACACCGGATTTCGCGGCTATTACACCGAGAAGGACACCTTCCAGCTCCGCCGGCGGGATCCCAAAGGCATCTTCGGAGAATGGAAGCTGAACCTGCTGACGCGCTTCCTGCTGCGCCTGGCTTTCGGGCCGCTGGAGCAGGGGAAACTGCTTTTCTCCTTCACGGCGGACCCTTATGAGCGGACGTTCCGCTTCATCAACACCCACATCCTGGCGAAGGAAAAGTCCGGCGCCTCCATCCTGGATGCTCTTCGAGCGGCCCGCGCTTTTGTGGCCTTCGATATGCTCGCCGATGCCAGGGGATTCGTTTTTATGGCTCAGTCCGGGCAGCAGACTGCCGTCATGGGGGAGGATCTGCCCTTTGCCGGCGGCATCACGCTGCGGGCGGAATCCCCGCTCCCCTGCCGATTTACTCTGCGGCGGGACGGGGAAGAGGTGCGGCAGCAGGCCGGAAGATCTTTCGAGTATGAGCCCGACCGGCCCGGCAACTACCGGGTGGAATGCGAGCTGGAGATCCTTGGCGAGTGGACCCCCTGGATCTACTCCAATCCCATTCGCATCCTCCTGCCCGGGAGCCCCGGTGAAGCAAACAAAAAGTAAAATTTTGCTGGAATTTTCAGGTGGTTTTTGATTTACTAAAGGAACATTTATGAAGCGCGCTGAGGTTCGACACCCAAAAAAAATCGGGAAAGCCGCCCAGGCTCCCGGGATTCGGTTCGCCCATGCTGCATTTTAAAACATACGAGCTGGGACATGACAAAGACTGGGTGGTCTTCGTCCATGGAGCGGGTGGCAGTTCCTCCATCTGGTTTAACCAGATCCGGACTTTTCGCCGGTCCTTCAACGTTCTGCTGGTCGATCTGCGGGGTCATGGCAGATCCCAGAGCCCGGCGGCTCATTTCAAGCGCTATACCTTCCGGCAGATCAGCCAGGACGTCATCGAAGTGCTCGATCACCTGCACATCGCCAAGGCCCATTTTGTCGGTATTTCCCTGGGTACCATCGTCATACGAACCATCGGGGAGATCGCCCCGGACCGGATCCAATCCATGATTCTGGGAGGGGCCATCACCCGCTTGAGCTTCCGGTCCAAAATCCTCATGGTTTTTGGAAACTGCTTCAAGTGGATTCTGCCTTACTTGTGGCTGTACAAGCTGCTGGCCTGGGTTATCATGCCCAGGAAAAGGCACCAGGCCTCCCGGCTGATGTTTATCAATGAGGCTGCCAAGCTCTGCCAGAAGGAATTCATGCGCTGGTTCAAGCTGACCAAGGACGTCATTCCTCTTCTGAATTATTTCGAGGAGAAAGAGATTCCGGTTCCCACCCTCTACCTGATGGGCGAAGAGGATCACATGTTCCTGGCTCCGGTGGAAAAACTGATCCAGCAGCACCGGTTTTCCACTTTGCAGGTGATCGAAAATTCCGGGCATGCCTGCAATGTGGATCGACCGGACCTTTTCAACCAATTCTCCATTTCCTTCATAAAAAACCACCTGACTTTGCAAAGTGCCGTTCATTAGCGGGTTCCTGACAGGCACTGCTTCCCAGCAACACATGGAACCCTCCCCTTCACCTTCCATCCTACGAATAAGGAGATGAATGAATCGACGTGACTTCGTGGCTGCCGTGGGCGCATCGGGTGCATCGGGTGCCCTGGACCTCCGGTCGGCCGGTGCCGCCGCCGAAGGGCCGCGGAAAGGCCTTCGCCGGGAGCGCTACCGGGGCGTTTTTGCCTACCCGCCGACTCCTTTTGCCGCCGACCTGTCCCTGGATGAAGAGGCGTTGCGCTCCAACCTGCGCAAGCTAGTACGAATCGGCGTGGATGGAATTGTGCTGGCCGGCTCCACCGGAGAGTTCTACACCCTGTCCGATGCCGACCACCGCCGCATCGCCCAGATCCTGCATGAAGAGACCCGCTCCCGGGATGTGGTCAGCGTCGTCGGGGCCCAGGGGCTGACTCCCGGCGAAGTGATCGGGCGTGCCCGTGCAGCCATGGAAATCGGTCTGGACGCGGTTCTGGCCATGCAGCCGTTTTACCTTACCCTTACCCGCAAGGAGCTGGTGGCCTTCTGGAAGCAGCTGTCGGCCGCCTGCCCGGATATCGGCATCATTATTTATCACTACGACTGGGTCCGCCAGGAATACCCTCCCGAAATTTTCCGCGAGCTGTCGGTCCTTCCCAACCTGGTCGGCAGCAAGGAGGGGCACTACGATTTTACCGCCTGGGCCAGGCTCCAGAAGGAAAGCCCCATGGTGCACATGAGCGCCACTGACGGCGGCTGGCTGGTGGAAATGTACCGCATGGGGGCTCCGGGAGTGGGCAGTGTGAACCTGAGCCTGATGCCCCACATCGTACACCGGATTCTGAAGCTCTGCGGGGAGGGGAACTTTACCGAAGCGGAAAAGAACCTGGTGCTGTTCACCGAGCTGTCCGGCCACCTGAAGTCCGGCTCCGGCCGCCCCTTCCTCTACCCTTCCGAATTGAAGGGGTGGAGCGAGTACGGCGGCACGGCCCGGAGCAAGGCCCTGGTGGATGCCTTCGGATTTCTGAAAGCCGGACCGCCACGGCCCCCCGGTATACCTGTTCCCGCGGAAATGCAGAAGCGGGTGCGCGGCTATCTGGAGTCCCGCTATCCGGAACTGCTTCCGCCGCCCGATTTTGCCGATACCCTGCCCCCGGGCAGCAAGCTGTGGCCCGCGGCCAAATTTTCTTCAACCTCCTAAAGAAAGGATGGAAATCATGATCTCTTCCTGGACCCGCCGCGATTTTCTGGCAGCCGGCGCTCTCGCTCCGCTGGGAACCGCTCTGGCTCAGACCCAAGATGCCTACCGTGGGATTTTTATCATCATGCAGACCCCTTTTCTCGATAATCCCGCCAAGGAGATCGACGAGGAGTCCCTGGTCAGGGAAACGGATTTTCTCTGCCGCTGCGGGGTGCACGGCATGGTCTGGCCGGCCGGGGCCGGGGAAACTTCCCACCTGTCCGTGGAGGAGCGTTTGCGCTGTCCCGAAGCTATCGTCAAGGCAGCGCGCAAAAGAGTTCCGGTGGTGATCGGAGTTCACGGCAAAACCAACGAAGAAGCGGTGCGCTTCACCCGGCAGGCGGAAAAAGCCGGCGCGGACGCCATCCTGGCCCTGGGCCGGACCGATGAAACCCGCAACCTGGACGAATTGACCGGTTATTTTCAGGCGATCACTTCGGCCTCGAAGCTTCCTTTTTTTGTGCAGGTCTCCACCGACGCCATGACCGTGGACTATCTGATCGGCCTGGCCCGGAAGCTGCCGACCTTCCGCTACGTGAAAGAGGAAATCGCCCCGGTGCCCAAGCGGGTCACGCGCTATCTCAACGAGGCCCGGGACGTGCTGACCCCGATGACCGGGGGGGGAGCCCGCAACCTGATGAACGAAATGACCCGGGGATCGGCAGGAACCATGCCGGGAGCCGGATTTGCGGACATTCAGGCCCAGATCTGGGACTGGTTCCAGGCCGGAAAGAAAAAAGAGGCCCGGGACCTGTTCGGCAAAATGCTGATGATGGCGGTCCTCGAACAGCAGACCGGGTATGTTCTCCAGAAGGAAATTCTGAAGCGCCGCGGCATCTTTAAGACCACGGTGATGCGGGAAACGCGCAATATGTCCATGGATGAATGGGACCTGCGCGAGCTGGACGCCATCTTTGAGGCCCTGCGCCCCTATTTTCGCGTGAAGTAGCGCGTCCGGGAATACGCGGGAGCCCGTGGGGGGATCCTGCGCCTCGTCCGCTGGAGGGCCTGACAGGACAGGGCTTGATGGAGACGCGGGCTGCGGGAGAAAGGGCGCCCGCCCCATCCGCCGGGCGGCCCTTGACTTGTCTGCGTCTGAAGTGATAAGGATTGAGGGGGCAAAAGTTGGCAGAAACAAAGGAAAAGCATTTGTGCGAATACTAATTCTTTCGGACATTCACGGGAACCTCGAGGCGCTGCAGGCCATCCTGCTTGGCCTGGAGTATCAGCAGGTCGCCGTGTTGGGCGACCTGGTTGGGTACGGGGCCAATCCCAACGAGGTGATCGACCTGGTTCGCCAATTGAATCCAATCGCCATTGTAAGGGGGAATCATGACAAGGTAGCGGCCGGGATCAGCGAGGGCCTGGATTTCAACGCCACGGCCCTGGAGGCGATACGCTGGACGCAGAACCGGCTCACCGAATCGAACCGGGATTACCTGCACGATCTGCCCGTCGGGCCCATGGTGTTCAACGATTCCATCACCATCGCCCATGGATCGCCGATGGATGAGGAAGAGTACATTTTCCAGGAGTGGATTGCCCTGCGCAGCTTCCAGTACTTCCAGACGCCGATCTGCTTCTACGGGCACAGCCACGTGCCCATGGTCATCGGTTCCTGCGGAGGGAGCGACCTGCAGGTTCATCTGCCCAAGGAATCGGAAATTTGCCGGCTGCCGCAGGAGAATAATCTGCGGTACCTGATCAATCCCGGCTCCGTAGGACAGCCCCGGGACAACGATCCGCGGGCCTGCGCCGCGATCCTGGATACCGATGCCGAGGAAATCCGCTATGTCCGCGCTGCCTATGACGTGTCTGCGGCCCAGGAGCGGATCCGTTCCGCAGGGCTTCCGGACTATCTGGCCGACCGCCTGGCTCTGGGGCGCTGAGAGGACCCTGGCCGCAAGAAGGAGAGATGGGCAGCTCGATCGTTTCCCTTGGGGCCCAATGGTTTCTAAAATCCCTGTCGATCGGACCCAAGCCCTGGTCCATGGCTGCCGCCATGCGGCTGGCCGACGCTTACCGGCTCTTTGACCGCCGGCACCTGCGCATCGCCGACATCAACCTGAGGATCGCC
Organism: uncultured Acidobacteriota bacterium; assembly: GCA_903847975.1. Lineage (GTDB taxonomy): Bacteria > Acidobacteriota > UBA6911 > CAINFC01 > CAINFC01 > CAINFC01. The sequence continues at coordinate 13,115 of CAINFC010000041.1, forward strand.
TTTCCGGAATGGGGCGAGGCGCGCCGGAAAGCCGTAGCCCATGCCAGCTATCGCAGTCTGGCCCGGCTGGTGGTCGAAGTGGCCCGGCTTCCCCGTCTGCATTCCGGCAACATCAGCCGCCTGGTGGTCTACGATGAACGGCTGGGGCTCTCCCACTACCTGGAAGCCGCCGCGGAGGGGAAGGGAGTGCTTTTTCTCACCGGACACTTCAGCAGTTTTGAGCTTCTGCCGCATGCGCACGCCCTCTACGGGTACCCCTTGAGTTTTGTGGTGCGCCCTCTGGACCACGCCGGGCTGGAAGCCATGCTGGACAAATATCGGTGCCTCTCCGGAAACCGCACCATTCCCAAGCGGGGCGCGCTGCGCGCCATTCTTTCGCTGATTCACCGGAAAAAAGATGTGGGCATGCTCATCGATCAGAACGTCATGCCGGCGGACGGAATCTTTGTCCCCTTCTTCGGCAAGCCGGCCTGCACCACGCACGGCCTGGCTTCCATCGCCTTGAAAACCGGCGCCCCGATCGTGCCGGGAAGGATCCAGTGGATGCCGGGCGAGAAAAGATACCGGATGAAATTTCACCCCGCCGTTCCCCTGGTCCGGGAAGGGAGTAAGGAAGAGCAGCTGTACGCCAACACGCTGCGCTTCAACCGGGTCATTGAAGATTGGATTCGTGAGGATCCGGCAGCCTGGCTGTGGGGGCATATGCGGTGGCGGACCCGTCCCCCGGAGGATCCCGCCGACCTTTATGCGGGAGTCTGAACGCCTGCCGCGCTCAGGGCTCGTCGTTCCTGCTTTGCGCCGCACGGGCGGCTAAGCGAATCCACAGCGTGCTGCTGTGCGCCGCCTGCTCGACCAGCAAATTGACCAGCTCCTCCCTTTCCTTTTTGAGGAGATAGGCTTTGAGCTCTTCCGGCGTGATTTTGGCCGGAGCTGGCGAACGCCGGTCCCGCGACTCCTTCCTCTGTTGAATCCAGGCCAGACCGGTGGCCACCAGGTGCTTGCAGAAAGTTCCGTCTTTTCCGAGGAGGCAGTTGCATTCGAAATCCAGCTCTTCATTGCCCAGGTGGAGCTTGGTACGGTAGAGCTGAGAACCCTGCACCTTGGCGCAGATGGTCTCCTCCTCTTCGGTAATGGCCGTAACACAGCCGCCGGTGAAGTAGTCCTCTCCGCGGCTGAACAGGATCTCTCCCGCCAGCGATTTCAATATATGAGGGGTCAATGTGTTTTTCATAAATCCAATCACCCAATGGTTGAGGATTCGTTACCTGAATTAGCTTACCACAAGCCGGCTGGAATTGGGTGATCGCGCTCCGGGAAATTTGTTGGAGCCGCAAAAGCTCTCACGTTGCAGCTTCATCTTCTCCGATGGCTTCGCAAAAAGTTACTCTCCCCTTCCGAAGTATATGGACGGCTTCTTTCTTCCTTCCTGATCTTCCCGTCTTCCTGTGAAAAGTGAGGGCTTACAGGAAGACGAGGAAGAGCGGGAAGAAGAGCGGAAGGGCTTGTCGAATGAAGAGGGTGCTTTTTTACCGGTTTGAATTCTCTGATGGCCCGGCAAAAAGCCCCATATCTGGAGCTTCCCGTTGGGGATAGCCCTGAAAGGGCTTCGTAACACAGCCCGGGGTTGGCACGCTTCGCGCCTACCCCGGGTAGGGACACCCGTAGGCGACAACCCGGCCAGGGTTGCGCAAAATCCAGCCGCATCAGGTGGTTGCGCAGCCCTTTCCGGTCTGGGTTTTAAACAAATCCGTCTACCCGGGGTAGCGCCTATGCAGCGCAACCCCGGGCTGTGATCCGGAACCCCTTTCGGGGTTCCAGACTTTTTACCGCTTCATCTTCTCGGACGGCCGGTAGAAAGCCCCTTCTGTCCATCCTGAATGGCGAGCGAATCCGAATGGGGAGCAGAACAAAAGCGGCGAAAAGGGTGGCAGGCATATCTCAAGGGTAGACGTGCGGATTCACGCAATTGGGCAGGCGCCGGCCGCGGAGCCCGGCCTCCAGGTTGGCCACGGCCATGGCAGCCATTTTATTTCGGGTCTGAATGCTGGCGCTGGCGATGTGCGGAGCCACGATGATGTTGTCGAGGGTGAGCAGCGGATCGCCCGGAGGAATCGGCTCCGGCTCGGTCACATCCAGTGCGGCATAGGCCAGCGGGCCCTCTTTCAGCGCCTGGTACAGGGCGGCCGGATCCACCACCGGACCGCGGGCGGTATTGATCAGAATGGCTCCGGGCTTCATCTGTCCCAGGCGCTCTCTGTTCATCAGGTGATAGGTTTCCGGCGTCAGGGCGGTGTGCAGGCTGACGAAGTCCGATTCCCGCAGCAGGGTGGGTAAATCCACATATTCGGCCGGACAGTTCCGCTCCGCCTCTTCCTGGCGCTGCACATCGTGGTAGAGGAGGCGCATGTCGAATCCCCTGGCCCGCCTGGCCACACCCTGCCCGATCCGACCGAAGCCGACAATGCCCAGGGTGGCGCCGGTGATGTCGGGGCCCAGGAAATCGACCGGCCCCCAGGACTTCCAGAGGCCGGCCCTGGTGAACTTATCGCTTTCCACCACGCGACGGGCGGCCGCCATGAGCAGCGCCCAGGCGAAATCCGCGGTGGTATCCGTGAGGACCCCCGGGGTGTTGCCCACGGGGATGCGGCGCCGGCTGGCGGCGGCGATGTCGATGTTGTCAAACCCCACGGCCATCTGGCTGATGACTTTGCATGACGGGCCCATGCCATCCATCAGCGCGGCGTCGATGCGGTCGGTGAGCATGCAGAGCAGGCCCTGCGCGCCGGCCGCCCTGGTCTGAAGGGCCTCCGGCGGCGGGGGCAGCGGATCGGGCCAGATTTCCAGCTCGTACTCCTCTGAGAGCGGCTGCAGCCGCTGCATCCCTTTTTCCGGCAGGATCCGGGTGACAAAAATCCGGGGTCGTGACATTTCGGTTCCTCCAAATCAAAAAGGGGCCCGCCGGCCGGGTGTGCTATTTTTTCTGGCCCAGCATTCCTTTTTTCGTCGAATCCTGAACAGGGTCGGGGCCCAGCCAGATGGCCCACAGCGCTTTCTTGAAGGCCAGGCCGGCAACGCTTCCCAGCACTTTGGGCGCGCCGCCCGGGGAAGTGAGGCTGGCGGTTACTCCGGAAGCGGGATCGTAGTTCAGCCCTACGAAATCGCCCTTCTTGAATTCCACGGCGTTGAACAGCTTCACAAAGGCCTCCCCCTGATCGGTCTTGAAGCCGGAGCCAGCCGCCTTTTCGAATCCTTCCCGAATGGCGGATACGAAGCGGTCCCGGGTCAGCATTCCCGTTTCGATCTGCAGGATGACCGCGGTCGGCTTTTCGGCGTTAACCAGATCCGCGGCCGGCTTGTCTTTCAATTCCGCCGGCACATAAAGGGAGGCCAGGTAGACCGTACCGATAATCATCTTGGTGCGGGCACCCTGTCCCAGTTTGATCAGCTCCTTGTTGACCGGCTCCTGCCCGTATCCCGGCTGGACCAGCGGAAAGAGGAAAACCAGCGCCATCAGCAGAAACAGCCCTATTCTCTTCATCGAACATACCTCCCTGGGGGAAATCAAATGGTTCATATTGGGGAACCGTCTGGGCGGGAAGGTGACCTTCCCGGGCCGGCATGGTATCTTTTCTTCCGGTGCCCATCCGTTCCTGGAAATTCTAGAAGGCAAATCAACGGGCTGTCAAGAAAAACAATGACAAACTGCAGTAATTTACGTCAAACTTGACGGCGATGGATGCCATGATGCAGGAAACCATGAAAAGGGGATCGGATGCTGCGATCGAGGATCACCGCCCGGCGGGCAGCTCGAAATTTGCCCCGCCCGACGCGGTCTTGCGGACCGGATCCTGGCGGTGGCTCACCTTTCTTTTTGCGGCGGCCAATTTCCTGGAAGTGGCCGTGGTGGCCCATTTTGTCCTTTTTACCCCGATCTTTCTCGGCACCATCGGTTTTACCAAGCCGGAAATCGACGCCTGGACCGGACCGCTCGCGGCTTCGGCATTCATTTTCGGAATCTGGTTCGTTCCGTTCTGGGGCGTGCTGGCCGACCGCTACGGCCGAAAGCCGCTGATCCTGCGCAGCTACTATGTGGAGGTGGTCGCCATGGTGCTGGCCGCCGCCGGCCACAACCTGTGGCTTTTCGTGCTGGCCCGGGCCCTGAGCGGACTGGCCCTGGGCAATACCGGCCTGATGTATGCCGCCCTGACCGAAGCCACTCCGAAAAACCGGGTGGCCCTGGCCCTGGGAATCGTCAACGGCTCGGCACCGCTGGGCGCCTTGACCGGAGGTTTGACCGGCGGTTTCCTGGTGGCCCGCTACGGGGTTCATTTCGTTTTCGGGATCGACGCCCTGGTGGCTGCCGCCATTGCTCTGATCCTGGCGTTTTCCTATCGGGATTCCTTCGTTCCGCGCAAGGCCACGCCTCCGGTGGGTGCCATGATGCGGGAAGCCATTCGGGCCGTGGCGCACACGCCGGTGGCCGCCATGGGTTTTCTGGTCAGCCTGGTTTCCTTTGTAGCCTTTTTCCTGTGCTACCCGTACCTGCCGGTGCGTATTGAAGAGCTGGTGGGCGCCTCCTCGGCCGCCGTTGCCATCGGGCTCACCCAGGGATATGCCGGCGTGGCCACTCTGGTCGGCTCCTTCCTTTGGGGGGGCTTGGCAGACCGGATCGGGCACCGGCGCCTTCTCTCCTGGCTGCTGCTGGCCACCGCCCTTCTGTATCTGCCCCTTTACGCCGCGGACAGCCTTCTGCGCATCACGGCAGGCTGGGTGCTGCTGAGCCTGGTAAATCCTTCGATAGCCAGCATGATCTTCACCATCATCAGTTTGAATGTTCCGCAGGAAAAAAGAGGCTCGATTCTGAGCCTGGTTTATCTTCCCATGAATTTTGCTTTTATTGTGGGGCCCCTGTTCGGGTCCTGGATGGCCCGGCTGTTTGAGGTTCGCGCGGTGTTCCTGGCCTCGGCGCTCACCGCCGTGGCGGCCTGGGGCCTGTTTGCCGTTTATATGCGGCGTTCTCCCCTGCAGGAGCCGGGCCGGGAGAAATCGCCCGCCAGCAAAGGATTATGACCATGATGGAGCTGAAAGGATCGGACCGCAAAAAGCTACGGGGCCTGGCGCACGGCCTGGACCCGCTGATTCGGATCGGAAAACAGGGACTGACCGGGACGGTCATCCAGGAGATCGGCCAGGCGCTGGAATTTCATGAGCTGATCAAGGTCCGGTTCCTGGAGTTCAAGGACCGGAAGGAAGACCTGGTGGCCGAAATCGGCCGGCAGTGCGAGTGCTGCGCGGTGGGCATGACCGGGCACACCGCCATTTTCTACCGGCAGAATCCCGACCCGGAAAAGCGGAAGGTTCGCTGGTAGCCCTTCCTCAAGGGCGGTAAAATAAGGGAAATAGCATTTCAATCCTTTATCGGGAGGGGAGGAGGGGCGATGGCCAAGCAAAAAATTGTCGGGCCGCTCGTGTGGGTGCTGTTTCTGCTCTGGTCCGCCGGGGGGTGGACCATGCTGTCCCGAGCCCAATCGGTCGGTTCGTGGGAAAGCCTGTCGGGTCTTCGAGCCGGTCAGAAACTGCAGGTTGTGGATACGGCGTCGCAACAGCGGACCGTCTCCTTTATTTCCGTTACCGGCGACGCCCTGCGCGTAAAGTATCGCGACCGGGAGCTGGAATTCAAGCGCAGCGAAATCGAGCAGGTCAGCCGGGTGGATTCGAGAATGGGGCGCCGGATCACCTATGGTCTCGCGCTCGGCCTGCTTGCCGGGCTGGTCGTTGGAATTTGCGCGGATGCCGGCATCGGCGGTAACGAGGGTGGCTTTGCGGTCTACTACACGGGGATCGGGGCCGGTACGGGAGCGGCCATCGGAGCCGGAGTAGGCGCGGGCCTCGGTTTTATACCGCGCCACAAGGTCCTGTACCGGAAGGGATCGCCTGCTCCCAGGTAGCCGAAGGCGAATAACAGGCGGAATCGTGCTGCCGTTCGTTCTGCGATGCTGAGGCGTGCCTGGCGGTGCCCGATACTTTCTGAGTAATCCGGCAGAAAGTCTGAATTGAATTGCCGGCTTGGTTCCAGCACGGGGCAAGTCCCCAACGGGACGGCAGAGCCGGACCAATCCACTGCTTTTTGCGGGACCATTTTCTGTGACAAAGTCTGGAACCCCGAAAGGGGTTCCGGATCACAGCCCGGGGTTGCGCCGCCTTGGCGCTACCCCGGGTAGGCGGATTTATAACTGGCAGCCCTGTATGGGCTGCGCAAACACCTGGTATTGCTGGATTTTGCGTAACCCTTACAGGGTTGTCCCATCCGAACATCCCGACCCGGGGTAGGCGCTAAGCGCGCCAACCCCGGGCTGCGATCCGAAGCCCCTGCAGGGCTTCCGACAGAACCCTCGACAATTTGCGAAGCCATCAAAACCGATGGCGGACCCTGGGTTCACGGCTTGAAGCCGGTCAGTCGCCGCACGGCCTGGCGGATATCCTCCCATCGGCTGTTGCCCGCCTCCCTCTCTACGGCCAGGGTACCCTCAAACCCGATTTTCAGTAAAGCCTGCAGGAACTCCTTTTCCCCGACCTGCCCGGATCCCCAGGGGACCTCGCTTCCCCAGGTTCCCGGCGTTTCGGTTTTCAGGGCGTCTTTCACATGCAGGTGCCGAATCCAGGGCGACAGGATATGCAGGGCCTCCGCCGGATTGCCTTTGCCGTAGAGAATCATGTTGGCCGGATCGAAGTTCACCGCCACCGCAGGATGATCCAGCTCCCGGAGAAACCGCTGCAGCTCGGCAGCCGTTTCCTGTCCGGTCTCCAGAAGAACGGTCACATTCCGGCGGGCGGCGCTATCGGCCAGGATCCGGGTGCGATCTGCGATCTTGCGGGTATAGACGGGATCGGCGTGGTCCAGGAAGCCGAGATGCATGGACATGTAGCGGACCCCCAGGTCCGAGGTGACCTCCACCGCCCCGAAAAACAGGTCTCGATTGCGCTCCCAGGCTTCGTCCGGGACAATGCCCCGGTGATCCGGATCCGTTCCAGCGAGGAATAATCCTCCTGCGGAAAGTCCATCATGGTGCTGCTGATAGTCCATTTCTGTTTTTGGATGGCCGCGCGCACCTCCTTCCCCTCCGGCCCGAGAGCGGGGCGGATTCCCAGGTGAACATGGTCGAGTCCCAGCTCTTCCATCGCCCGCGCTACGCCTTCCATACCGGTCTGCAGAGACCAGCTGCAAACCCCTATGGGCCAGCTGCCGCATTGAGCCATATCTGCCTCCTGCTTTCTTTTGCAATTGTAATTGGAGTTGACGACAGCGCCCGACCGCTCCCCCGGGGCAGCCGAGCGGGTATCTGCGCCCTACGATAGCCGCACCGTCTTTCCGCTTCGGGCCGATTGCTTTTCCGCGGCCACGATGCGTACCGACTCCATGGAGTCGGCGAGCGTCAGAACGGTTTCGCGGTGCGGGCGCCCGGAGATGGACTGCACGAAGTAGTCGATCTGGCGGCTGTATCCGTCTCCGGGCTCGACCCGGGGGGTAAACGACTGACCCTGGGCCGGGCAGAGCCGCAAAGCCGGCGTTCGGGTGCAATCATAAATCAGGGTGGCCCTTTCCATTATCAGGTGAAAGCTCATCTCGAAGCCGAAGGAAGGCATCATCGACCACCCGCCTTCGGCCACCGCCAGCGTGTGGTCGTAGAGATAATGAGTCACGATCAGCGCCTCTGCACCGGAGGCATCCGGCGCCGGGCGGCTCTGCACCGCGCGCGGCGTTCCCAGAAGGTACTGCACGAAATCGGTGTCGTGAATGTGAAGATCCAGAATCATGCCCCCGCTGAGCCGTGGCTGGGTTATCCATCCGTCCCGGCCCCAGTCGGGCCTCGACCCGAAGCGCCGCAGCGAGAGGGCCCGCACCCCTCCGTATTTGCCGGAGGCCACGATCTGCCTGGCTCGGGCGTATTCCGGCCAGAAGCGGACGCAGTGGCCGATCTGCAGGACCTTGCCGCTGTCCACCGCCGCTTCCGCCATCCGCTGGCAGGAGGCCAGATCGAGCGCCATCGGCTTTTCGCAAAGGACGTGTACTCCCTTCCGCAGGGCCCGTATGCTGAAGCCGGCGTGCAGGTGCGTCGGCAGGGTGATGGAGATGGCGTCCAGCCGGGCCTCGTCCAGCATCTGCGAAAAATCGGTGTAGACCGCCAGGCCCCGGAAATCGACATCCTGCGCGGCCCCGGCGATGTTGCCGACCGCCTTGCGGGTGTCCTCGACCAGGTTCGGGTTGGTATCGCACAGGGCCACCACCCGGGCCCGCTTCACCTTCTTCCAGTACCCGTAGTGCATGCGCCCCATAAAGCCAAAGCCGACGATTCCGATTCGTAGCATAATCTCTTCCTTTCCATCCGGCATGGTGCCCCGGAACGGGCGGAAAACCTGTGCATCCCGCATCCGCTTTCCCCCGGCTATCGACAGCCGGGGCGGAATGCTTCATTTTATCCCAGGTGCCGCAATCGCTGTGACTCTCCGGAAAAACCGGTAAATCTGCCGGCACCTGCTCTTTCTTTTTTCATCCTCTGCATCCGGATTTCGAAGTATAATATTGGATACAACCACGCAATTCCATTACCGCAATCCCGGTGGTTTGGAACGGGGCATACAGCAGACTCCGTGCGCCGCACGGAGAAGGAGGACGATATGAAGAAAAGTTCTTTTCTGGCAGGCCTCGGTTTTCTGGGAGTGCTTCCTATTTTGCTTCTGCACTCACCCCTGCTGCCGGCCCAGACGGCAGCCGAACCCTTCGAACAGCTGAAACTGGTGCTGGACAAGGGGGATAAGATCATACTGGAAGACTTCCAGGGCAACCAGGTCTCGGGCAAGATAAATCGGATGAGTTCCGGTTCCATCGAGCTGAGGGCGAATGGAAAAACCGAAACCTACTCTGCCGACCGTGTATCCCGAATCACCTGGAAGAAGCCGGATTCTCCTCTCAACGGCTACCTGATCGGCTTTGCCGCAGGCTTCGCGCCCATGCTGCCGGCATACATGGCTCTTCTGGATGAGGATGAGAGGGGCCTGGCTGTCGTGGGGGCCCTTTTGTGGGGTCTGATGGGCGGAGGAATCGGTGCCCTGGTGGATGCCGCCATCCAGAAGGAAAAAGTGGTCTTTGAGGGATCTAAAAAAAGGGTGTCCTGGAGCCTCCAGCCCATTTTTTCCGAAAAGACATACCGGGAGAATTCTCCCCTTGGCAAAGCGTTGCCCACGTGTGAAGGTGCCGCCAGGGGTCTTCGAATCGCCATCCGGTTTTAATCGGGCCCATCCCACCCGCACCGGCAGGGATCGGGCCGGGAACAAGTTTTATTTCCTGGCCGGCAGCAGACGTCTCCTGGCGGCATTCCACTGCCGTGCCTGGACTTTCCCCATTCCGCCTTTCGTTATAGAATGAAGGCGATACGATATTCTGTTTGGGAGGGAATCCGGCAGTCGCCCTGAAAGAGAAGGCGATTTACCGGGCCGGAGAAAAAATCCGTAACAGACTGCCCCGGATTTCCTGTTGTTTAAAGAGAATCGACTTACCGGAGGCTCACGAGTCCTATGAAAAATCATCTCCCATACCCAGCCCGCCCTTGTTGCGTTTTTCATTTCCGGAACCTTAGCCAGGCCACCCTGCTGGTGCTGGCCCTGTGGCACTTTCCTCAGGGCTTCGGCACCTCGATCAGCGGAACCATATCCAGCCAGACCTGGAGCTCGTCAGGCAACCCCTACGTACTTACGGGGACCGTGACCCTTCCGGTATCGAACATCCTGACGATCCAGTCCGGAGTGGTGGTCCAGTTCGGTACCGGCGCCCAGCTCGTGGTGAAGGGAACCATTTCGGCCAGCGGTACCTCCGGAAGCCCGATCACCTTCACCAGCTCCGGGTCTCCCAAAACCAAAGGGTCCTACGGCGGCCTGGTGATCCAGAGCCCGGACGGAAGCGCCCTCAACAGCGGCTCCGTTCTGAATTACGTGGTAATCGAATATGCCGGAAACGGCGGCGCCGCCGTGCTGGTCGACAAGGCGACCGTGACCATCAGTAACTCCACTGTCCGCAGCAGCTCCCGCAGCGGGGTGAATGCCGTGAACGGAGGCTATGTACAAATCTCCTCCACCGCATTCAACGATAACGGCAGCAGCAGCGGCGATTATCCCGTTCTTCTCGAGAACTACACGGCCCACTCGACGCTCAGCGGCCTCTCCATGAGCGGCAACTTCATCGGCGGAGGGATCGACACCAACGCCGTCGGCATCCAGCAGGGGATGTACGATCAGATCCGGACCAGCGTGCAGTGGAGCATTCCCGGGGCGGGGATTCCCTACCAGCTGGTTTCGCAGATCACCGTCGAGGCGGGAGGCACCCTGGTGATCGACCCGGGGGTAACCGTCAAGCGCACTCTCTACGCCCTGATCGTCAAGAACGGCGGAAAACTTCTGGCCATCGGGACCAGCGACAAACGGATCACCTTTACCGTGGCGGCCAATCCTCCGGCGGTCACCGCCTCCGTGGCCCTGCAGTTTGACGGAGACGCCAGCGCCATGCCCACCGATTCCAGCGTTCAGTATGCGGATATTCTCTACGGGTATCATGGCATTCAGGCGGACAACGCCAGCCCCTTCCTCAGCCATATCACCCTTTCCAACTGCGGGCGCCACGGATTCCATTCGCCGCATAAGTCGGGGGCCGGCATTTACGACAGCGCATCGCTCAACAATGGCGAGTGGGCCTTCAATTTTCACGATTTCAGCGGCAACCCCACGCTGGCAGGCCTTACCGCTTCCGGAAACGGCACCGCCATCTCCTCCCCGGCCTACAACTACAATGCGGTCAGCTCGGACAGCGGAATCCTCACCGCCGATGCCACCTGGAAGTTCTGCGGCCTCCCCTACATTCACGTGGGCGGCATCATCGTCAACGCCGGCGTGACCCTGACCGTAGAGCCGGGAGTGGAGCTGCAGTTCGGCACTCCCCGCATCCTGACGATCCGCGGGCGGCTTCTGGCGCTCGGCACCGCTGCCAGGCCGATTCTGTTTACCAGCTCCCAGATTACCAAGACGGCCGGATGGTGGGACGGCATCCATTTTGAAGGGTTTGAAAACGCACCGAGCCTCGGTTCCGTCCTGGACTACGTCACCGTCGAATATGGCGGAGCTCAATACGCCAATCTCACCACCTCCTGGGGCGGGGTGGCGGTCACCAACAGCAAGATCCGCAACAGCGCCCGGCACGGGATCTACGTCGGCCTGGGCGGAGAGATGTTCACCATCCGCTCCAGCCAGATCACCGGCGTTTCCAATACCTATTTCGGTCTGAACAACCTCCATTGGGATCATCCGAATTTCACGATTGTTTCCGCCCCCAACAACTGGTGGGGCGCGGCTTCCGGGCCGACTCTGTCCTGCAACGCGGCGGGTACCGGCGTCCGCGTCTCCGAGGGGGTCGATTTTGCGCCGGTCTGGGGCGATCCGAACGGGACGGCGCCCGGCCTCCTGGAGCCGGGGAAAATGCTGACCCTGACCCTGGAGCCCGACCGCTACTTTGTCCCGGCCGACAACGCCCAGCAGGCGGCCATCGCCGCCACGCTGCGCGACGGGGCGGGGAAGCCGGTGTCCGGCTACAAGGTCACCGGTACAACCAGCCGCGGAACCGTCGTTTATCCCGGCGGAATCACGGATGTGACCGGCAAAACCTATATCACCATGAAATCCGGTTCGGAGGGAGAGGCTACTATTACCGGTTCCGTGCAGACATCCAAGACCTGCGAGCTGATCCGCAAGGCCTACACCTCCATTACCTTCACACCGAGCCCTGCGGCAGGGACCCCCACGCTGGATACGGAATCCACCTACGCCACCGCCAATATCGATTTCAATCCCAAGCCGGCCATGTACGGGGTCCCGCTGACCGTATCGATCACCCTGCGCAACACCTCCGGCAGCGCGCAGCTGATCGGCGGAACGCTCTACATCCTGCAGTCCGGAATCGGGCTGGCCAGCGGCCCTTACATCAAGGTATGGTCGGGGGAGACGCTCCCGGCCAACGGAAGCCTGACCCTGCAGGCGCCCTATACCCCGACGGTGGAGGGTCACTTCTGCTTCAAATTCGATTACTCCTGGAGCTCTGCACTGGGCAGCGGCGCGGGGCACAGCGTTTCTGCCCCTCTCGGTAGTTCCACCGCCGGGAAAAACACCAACGCCAACCCCTCTCCCATGACTCCTCTTGCCAGGCAAAAACAGGAGGATGAAGGGCTCGAGAGGACCAAGAAGCAGATGAACGTGCGCAAGTACGGCGAACAGACTTCGAATACCAATAAGGAGGAGCAGAACAAGAACACCATGCGGGATATCCTTCGCCGAAGCGATACCATGCGCCAGATCGACGACAATATGCGCACCGACGGTCTGAACCGGAAGCGCCGGCAGCTTGCCCGGCTGCCGGGGGAGGCGTACAGCGCCCGGACCGTGACCCCGCGGCAGGATTACACGACTCTTGCCGTTCCGGTACGACCGCCGCTCACGGTTTACCAGGCTGGCGCCGACAATCTGGATACCAGCCAGGTCGCTGCCCTCAATACATTGCTGGATGCGCTGACCGACGGGATCGCCGTGGGCCGGGCGGTGATTCTTTCCAATCAGCGTTACGCCGGCGCGGCGGAAGCGGGCAGCAGCACCTGGATGGCGCAGCAGACGGCCGCCTATCTTCATTACAAGAAGCAGCTGGGTGGTATATTTCTGCGGATGTCCGCCGCTTTTTCGGGCTGGCTGAGCGCCTACCCCGGGGATATCGTTCCCACCCTGAACGATGTCGTTCTTCTGCAGGCGCGCCTCACCAGCCCGGGCTTTACGACGGAAGAGCGAAACGCTTACCTGGAACTGGGTAATTCCGACGACGATATCGAGGCCATTCGGCTGGCAATGACCGAGGCCGATCCGGCCGAAAAGCTGTTCACCCTCCGCGAGGAATGGGCCGGAGAGGCGGCCGACTACCTGGCGCTGGGGAACCTGATGGCCTATCCGGATGCCTCCTTTTCCCAGCAGATCTCCGGCACCCGGGCACGAGGCCAGGCGGCGGTTACCGACAACCTGGCTTCCGGGAATCCCATTGAGGAGACCATTCTGATCGGGAACCCAACCGGAGCTGCCGCCACGGTGACACTTCTGCCCAGAAAAATCAGCCTGCCGGAGGACTGGTCGGTCACCGTCAATCCGAGAACGCTGACCAGCCTGGCCCCCTCCGGATCGGACAACGCCAATGCCGTACCGGTTACGGTAATCATCTCTCCATCGGGCCCCGTGCCCCAGGGCTTTACCGGGAAAGCGGCGGTCGAAGCCTTTATCGACTCGGTGCGGATCGGTGGTGTGGAATTCAAAGTACAGATTCCGTACTACGTGCCCTTCGGCTTCCGCATTAATCTGCCGCTGCTCCTGCGGTGAGAAAGGTGAAAACTCGTATCGGATTGCGGCTATGCGGCGCTAAGGCGCCCCGTAGCCGCAAGTATTTTTTACCGGGTTGTTTTTCCTGGTGGAACCGAAAAAAGGCTGGAACCCCGAAAGGGGTTCCGGATCACAGCCCGGGGTTGCGCCGTATAGGCGCTACCCC
>CAINFC010000042.1 GCA_903847975.1 uncultured Acidobacteriota bacterium
CGTAAGGGACGGCAGATTGTGGCCCGGCACGTGAGTGCCGGGTTGGGGCAGGAGCAACCCAAGTCCCATCGGGACGGCAGAACAAAATGATATTTCGACTTTTTGCCGGGCCATCAAAAAAGATTGCTATCGCAAAAGAGTCCCGCTGTCGGGCGGATGATCTTTTTCGCTCAGCGCCGCCCAGGCCTCTTCCACCGGCCTGTGGGCCTTTTCGGGAAGCATTCCCTCCGCCAGGTCCATCCACGGTCCGGCGGCCGGCTTCCTTTCCCGGACCCGGCGCAGAGTCTCCTTCGCCACCCGTAGCTTCTCCTCCGGAAGTCCAGCGGGAAGCTCCCTCTCCAGAAAATCGACCAGTCGGGCCACGTGGCTTCGGAAGGCACCGCTGCGCAGATCATCCCCGTTGGCCAGAAAAGCCAGCAGAAGAAGAAGGCTGACCAGAATCCGCTCCTCCTCTTTTTCTCCGGGCATCCCGCCGTCCGGCTCGATCCGTATGCTGAGGTCCATCAGGCGGTCAAAATCCGTCGGCCACGCCGGCAATTCGTTCATACAGGCGGCCGACTCCTCCATCATCGGTAAGGCGCAGCTGAAAGCAACGGGAGAGGGCGGCGCCGCGGCCTCCGGAGCGGAAAGGCAATACATGATTTGCTGCGTCTCCTCCAGCACCATATCCTGGGACAGCCCGAGAGGAACCACCTGGGTCACCGGCGGCTCGCCGGGCCTGTCTCCGGCCCGTTCCACGACCGCAACCAGAGACATGCTACGGCTCGCCAGGGAGTACTCGCGGCTGAGCGCGGCCAGGTATTCTTCCTGCCTCGCCGCCGTCCTCCGGCCGATCGCCGAATCGTCCGACTCCAGCCGGGCTTCCGCATCGGTGATCCGCCGTGCGCCCCGCAGCAGTCGCAGTGTCTCCCCGCAGCAGGAATCTGCACCGCTCAGAACGATCCTGCCGGGCGCCTCCTGCGCCGCCGTACTGTAGCGAATCGTTATTCCGTCGTCTGTGCCGGCGACGCAATCTCCGTAGAGCAGGACCGGGCAGCCCGGAAAGACCGAAGGCGACGGCTCCGGGGACCAACGGCCGCCGGAGGGCTCCAGCCCTTCCACCCGGAAACCGACGGCCACGGGACAGGCCACCGAGGCGAAGAGGTCGAGCGCCGCCTGGTCCACGCGCTCGCGGGGCGTCACGAAGCGGCTGATGCCGTCTGTTTCCCGGGCCAGCAGGGCCAGAAAGCGGTCCTGGCTGGCGCTGCCGATACCCAGGCTGTGCAGGCGGCAGCCGGCCCGGCGCGCTGTCTGCAGGATGCCTTCCGTCTCGAAGACCTGGCCGTCGGTAAGAATAAAAATGTCCCCGCCCCGGCCGGAGATCATGGCGGCAGCCTCGCGGATTCCGGCGGCCAGCTCGGTGCCGCCGCGGGCATCGATTTTCGTCAGGAAATCGCGGGCCGCGCGCCGGTTGCGCGGATCCGCTTCTTTCAGCTCCGCGGAGAAAGTCTCGCAACGATCGTCGAAGGCCACCAGGCCGAACCGGTCCTCCGCCCCCAGCACCGCCAGGCAGGCGGCCAGCGCTTTGCGCGCCTGGGCGATGGGCTCTCCGGACATCGATCCGGACCGATCCATCAGAAATACCACATTTCTTGCCGCTTCCTTCCGAACGCCGAAATGGGTCGAGGGAATCAGGGCCGCGAAATGCCTGCGGCCATCCCCGGTTTGGCCGGAGAGCAGCCGCGTTTCACCCATTTCGGACCGGACGTCCAGAACCAGGTCCCGGTCGGGAAGGTCGGCAGCCGGGGCCAGGATTACGCGGCGGCTCCCGCAGACGCGGATGGAATGCGAGGGGGAGCCGATCTCTTCGATTCCCCAAGGCACGTCCAGGTCCACTTCGAATCCGATCTGGTGGAGCCCCCGGGCCGACTTGCGGAAGGCAGGCAGCAGCAGATCGTCGAAGCGGTCCGCGGGCAGCTCCATCTGCAGTTCCTGGTCCTCGAGGAGGATGGCCCTGGCATCCGGATGGTAGGAAGGAGCCAGGGTAAAGGGAAAGCGGAACCGGAAGCCGTCGTCACGCAGATCCACACCAGCCAGGATTTCCAGGGCGACCAGAACCTCTTCCTGCGGATTCAGGTTGCCCAGGCTGAGGTTGACCATCCCGTCCCGATACCCCCGGGCGAGCACGGAGAGGTGACCGGCCGCCACGCCCCGCTCGTAATTCTCCTGGGCCTGGCGCGGCGGCTGCAGCTCCGAGTGGGCTTTGAATCCCGGTCCTTGCACTTCGAAGCGGCGCAGCGCCGCATCGCGGGGCAGCAGGAAGGTATACACCACCTCCAGCGGTTTCCGGGCTGCCGACTGAAACCGGTGCTGCACCACCAGCCGGGCACCGGCAGGCAGAATACGACCTGTCAAAAAGAGCTGCTGCATGGCCAGCGGCAGCTCGTCCCCACTCCTTGCGCACCGGGGCATAAAAATCCCGGGTTCTTCATTTCTCATGGTCCTCGTCCTCTTGTTTCTTCCGTTTGATTTTGAGAGCGAACTCATCGAGTGCCCGAAGCACTTCCCTGTTCCGCCACGGAGCAATATCCTGCCTGACCCAGACGGCCACATCCCCCTCGAGCGTATAGCACACCCAGGCTTCCGGCTGCGGCAGGGCACTGTGCCGGGGAGGGTGGTCCGGCAAGCGGGCCATCTCCGCCAGAGTCAATCCCTGGGACTGGCGAGCCAGAACGGTCCGGATCTGCTCCAGATGGCCTCGGCCATAGGTAGCGCCCCGACCGGCCACCTCCGGGCCATCCACCAGGCCCCGGCTGATGTAAAAACGTATGGTGCGGGCGCTGATCCCGGCTTCCTCGGCAAGTTCCAGCAGAGTCCAGGATTGCTTATTTTCCGGCATCATGCCTCCAGCTTATCAGATTAAAACAACACTGTCAAGTAGTGTTTTATTAAAATGAGCAGAAAACCCGGTTATCGCCCGACGCACTCCCGGGGATCGCAATCCAAAGGCCATTACTCCGGGAGCCGACGCCAGCCGACGCCCCAGACCAGCGTTCCCAGGAGCAGCGTAAGGGGAACCAGGATCAGAGCTCCGGGCAACGAGCCGGTGAAGTCCGAGATAGCCCCGACGATGGGCGGGCTGATGGCGTCCCCCAGAATATGGATCGACAGGATGGAAAGGGAGAAGGCGCGGGCCCGGAGGGCCGGGTCGACGCAATTGAGAATCACCGTGTTGACGGGACCATTATAAAACCACATAAAAAACTGGGCCACGAGCACGCAGAGCATAATCGCCAGGGGATTTTCCAGGTGCAGCGCCCACCAGGCAAACAGTGTGGCTGCCGCCATGGACACGGCAGAAAGGGCCAGGTAGGGCTGGCGGGTTCGCCCGCGCAGCCGGTCGGCCAGAAGCCCGCCGGCCATGGTCCCCCCCAGTCCGCCAACTACCGTGACGAAACCCACCATGCTTCCCGCCGCTTCCAACCCCATGCCCCGGTAGCGGTAGAGGAAGGTAGGAAACCAGTCGGCCATAGCCCCGGAGGCGAAGGTGACAGCCGTGTACCCGGCTACGGTGGTGAGATAGGTGCGGTTGCCGGCCAGCGCCGCAAGGGCCCGGGACCAGCCGGGCGCGGATTCGGGTGGCCGCCGGTCCTGGGCCCCAAGCCCGGGATCGCGGATCAGCAGCGCCAGGAACGCCACCAGGACACCCGGCAGACCCACGATCAGAAAAGCGGCCCGCCAGCCAAAGTCTTCTCCCAGGATGCCTCCCAGGATAAACCCCAGGGCGGCTCCCACCGGGATGGCGGTATAAAAAATGGTCATGATCCGGTTGCGCCGTCCGGCCGGGTAGAAATCGCTCATCAGCGCCGGGGCTAGCGTGGCATAGGCTGCCTCGCCGATCCCCACCGCGGCCCGGGCGATCAGGAAGTGCCAGAACCCGGTCGCCAGCGCTGCGGCTGCAGTTGCCAGGGACCAGAGAAATACCCCGGCGCCGATGAGCCATTTGCGTGAATAGCGGTCCGCCAGCGCGCCGAACACCGGGCTGGCCAGCATGTAGACGATCACAAAAGCCGAAAGCGGCAGACTGGTTTGGGCATCCGTAAGCTCCAGGTCCGCCTTGAACAGGTCTTTGACCGCGCTGGGAACATAGCGGTCCAGGTAGTTCAACATGTTCATGGCCGTCAGAAGCCCCACGGCAAAGGCGGCCCCGGGCAGGACGCGGCCTTGCTCCGGCTGGCTCCTGGAAGGAGCGATGGAATCGTTCATTCTGGTTTTTTCCCTTCCCGGGATGCGGTCCCGTTTTCTGTGCAGCGCGTTTGTGTCGATCCAGGCAAAATTATATACTCTGATCTGGTTCCCGCTCCTCCGGTCTTGCTGTGAATCTTTCTTTCCTTTCGCAGGATGCCCCGGGGAGCGGAAAGGAAAAGGAGGATCGAATGCGAGTACCAGGAATCCCAACACGAGTATTGCTTCTGCTGCTGGTCCTGCCCGCCGTCGCCCGGGCCCAGATCACACCGTCGGGTGACCGGATTCTTCTTAAAGCCGGATCCATGGAAAGAGTCCTTTCCCTGCGGGGCGGCAACATCTCCACGCTAAGCTTTTCCGTGGCAGGAGAAGAAATGCTGGCCTCCCCGGCGCGGGAGCTTTCGGTGACCGTGGCCCGCGAGGAATCCAACCAGGCGCCACGCCCGCTGCTTCCCGGAGAAACGGCGGAAAAAAACGATTTTTCCTCCGCCAACCGCAGCCGCTGGCGCAGCGAAGGGTTCGACCCCTCGCGCTATGACGATCCCCGGCCCCAGGCCCCCCGCTGGGCGGACGCCGAACCGCTGGAAACCAGAGCCTGGGCCACCCTGGTCGAGCCGCCCTCGGCCGCAATCACCCGTCCGGCGGCCGGCCCGGCCGGCCTGACCTTAACCGCTGCTTTCCGCAAGGAATCGCTTTTCCACGGCCTTTCCGTGGAACTGGCGTATGAGGTTTTCGAGGATTACCCGGTGATCCGCAAGTCGGTGCGCTTCCGCAACCGCGGTCCGCTCTGGCTGCGGCTGGACCGGCTGGTGATCGAGGACCTGCAGCTCTCCGCCCTGACCCGCAAGCCGCTTGCCGCCGCCCTCTTTGGAGCGCAGCCCAGCGTGGCGGCCTTTGAAAAGCCCGGCTCGACGACCGGGCTGATCGCCGCCAGCGAAATTCCTTCCGCCCTGCGCTCCATTTCCGACCAGGGTGCCATGGGGTACACCCCGGCCCTCTTCGAATGGGTTCTGGGACCGGGGGAGGAATTCCTGAGCGAGCCGGTATTTTATTTCGGCTTCCACGGGCCGGTTCAAACCACGGTCTCCTCGGTCTCTACTCCCCTGGACCGCGCCGTCGAAGGGCCTTACATGGAATTTCTGCACCGGCATATCGGCATCGCCGCTGCCCGGGCGCCGATGCACGGGCCGCAGTGGATGACCTGGGCCTACTTTTACGACCGGATCGACGACCGGCTGGTGAGGCAGCTGGCCGGCATTGCGGCACGCGCCGGATTCACGGAAATGCTCCTGGATGACGGCTGGCAGAAGGACCGGCTGGGAACCGAAGTGGACACGGACAAATTTCCCGACTTTTCCGCTACCGCCGCCTGGATTCGTTCGCAGGGGCTGGCGCTCGGCCTGTGGGTCTCCTGTTTCCGCGACCGCGATTCCCCGGATATGCGCGATATGCCCGAAGGACGCATCCTTCCCGAACTGATCCGCAGCCCCAAGCTGCCCGGACTGGCCATGAGCTTTGCCTCCCCCTGGCGGGACTACTACACCCGGGACCTGCTCTCCGTAGCCGGCCGGTTCGGAGTGCGCTATTTCAAGCAGGATTTCACCAACATCATGTACGGCGACCTGGCCGCGGGTCACGAAAGCCGCACCCGGAAGGAATCGCTGCTGCGCGGGCTCCGCGGCCTGCTGGCCGCCCAGGCCCGGCTGCGCCAGACGGCTCCGGAGATCGTCAACGAACTGACCCACGAGATCTATTGGGGCACTCCGGGAGTGCCCGCAGATCTTGCCGTCCTGAAAAGCACCGCCCGCTTTCACATTCCCCCCAACGAGTGCATCGGCTCCGACCTGGCCCGGGAGTTCCGGGGCCGGGCCATCGGTCCGGAAGAGCATGCCGAAGCGCTGCGCCGTGGATGCTGGCTGGCCCGGCAGCGCTTTTACTCCCACCGCGGCCTGCCGCTCTACCCGCTCGAGTTTTACGCCGCGGCCACCTGCAGCCACCAGGGAAGCCTGACCGCCGCCATACAGGACCGGCAGGTGGCCAGCTGGCTGATGGGCTCGCCGGCGTGCTTCTCGGGCGACTCGCGCACCCTTTCCGAGGAACATATCGCCCACTACCGCCGCCGATTCGAAGAGGTGCGGCGATTGCAGGAAACCTACGATATTTTCCGGCACTTTCAGTTCAGCGGAGTTCCCGAGCCGACCGATGCGGACTGGCACTGGTGGGGAAAGCTGGACGAAAAGGGGTGCGGGGCGGTGGTGATCGTTCGCGGCTCCGGGGGCCCTCCGGGCCGCCAGGTCAACATTCCCTGGGTCCGCAGCGGCAGCCGGTATCGCCTGAAAGGGCTCTTTTCCGGAAAGGACTATGGGATCCGGACCGGACGACAGCTCCAGGAAAAGGGCCTTCCGGTGGAGCTGGTCGCCTACGGCCAGGAGCTGCTCGAAATCGCCCCGGGCTAGCGGGGCGGACTGGCCTCCGCGAGCCTTTTTTACGGTTATGTTCTGCCGTCCCCTGCGGGACTTGCGTGTGTGCCACACGGGGCGATATAGCGGAGATCGTACCGTTGTACTCCGTCACGGCCTTGCAAGGCCCCGCGTAAACCGGAAAACGACTGTTATTCCGGGGCATAAGTCCCGTAAGGGACGACAAGATTATAGCCCGGCAATTCATTGCCGGGTCGGCTCCTGCACGGGGCAAGTCCCATCGGGACGGCAGAATTGGACCCGTCAACCACTTTTTGCCGGTTCGTCGGCCATGACGCTATATGCCATCCAGGCCGCCGTACTCCCGCCAGGCGTCGCGAAAGTGCAGGATCGATTCCCAGGGCGCGTTGTACGGCGTGGTGCAGCTGGCGCCCAGCACAAAGCGGTGCGCATGGGGGCGCATCCGGGCCAGCAGGCTCCGCGTATAGGCGAATATTTCGCTCCGCGAACGCAGCGCCTCGAACTGCTGGGCGCTGATCCCGCCGGTAACGATCATGCGGTCGCCGGAAATTTCCATGGCCTCGTCGAGCTCCACGTCTCCCAGGGTCGGGAAAGCCACGCCCTCCAGGCCGTCCACGCCCAAAGAGGAAATCAATGCCAGGTTGGCCTTCTGGCGTCCGCAGGCATGAATGAAAAAAGTGCTGCCGTGCTCGTGGCAGATGCGGCTGGCCTGCTCATAAAAGGAGGCCGAGCAGCGCTCCACATACTTCGGGGTGTGAAAGGCAGTGTCCAGGTTGTCCATGGAAATCAGCGCCGGGACACCGGCTTGCGCAATCTGGCGCACCAGGTCGAGCTGCGCCGCCTCGTGCAGCGTGACCATCTCCCCGGCTTCGACGGGATGGTCCATGAGCAGGAAAGTGGTCGCCGGAGCGCTGAACGCCAGGTGCAGCATTTTCAGCGGGCTGAACAGTTCGCCCGCCATCACCAGGCCCAGGTCTCCCGTCTCCCGGCGGATTTTCTCATAGCGCTCCGGCACGAATTTCCAGCGCCGGGCCCGCAGCACTTCGAAAAAGCAATCCCGCTGCGCTTCCGGATCGTCCACCAGGAATTTTTCCTGGACCAGGGTGGTCTCCGTGTGAATAAACCGCAGGCGCTCCCGGAGCGTCCCCCGGGCCGTGCGATACCGCCGCTCGATCACCTGGTCCTGCCCTTCCCGCCGCACCTCCTCCTCGAACCCGACGCCATCCCAGACGACGTCGCACAGCCCGCCGAACCAGTAGCTCTTCGGATCGCAGTAGACGTTCCGGCTGAACACATCGAGCCCGAGCCAGCGGATCACCTCCAGCTGGCTGCGGCAGTGGGCGATCTCGGGGGGCAGGGTCCCCAGGTCCATCTGGTGCTGGAACCATTGCCAGTAGTTCGGCCCGTAGGCAAAGCGCGGCGGCGGGCGGCGCTCCAGGACCGCGGTGACGGCTTCGCGCCCGCGGAGGCACGGGGCGGACATTTCCAGGCTCATGCGCTTGCTCCTTGTTCAGAGAGGTTGAGTGGGTTGGGGAACCGCGGCATCCAGGCGCATGGCTTCCAGCCGGGGAAGCAAGGCATGCATCACCGCGGCGGCAAGCAGGTAGACCAGGGAAGCGATGGCGAAGGGCACCAGGTAATTGTTGCCGGTGTATTCCAGCACGCGGCCCACCAGCTGGGAAAACGCCATGCCGCTCAGCGATCCGGCCATCCCGCCGATGCCCACCACCGAGCTGACCGCCTGCCGGGGCACGGTATCGCTGACCAGGGTGAACAGGTTGGCGGCAAACCCGCAGTGGGCGGCGGCCGCCAGGCCCAGCAGGCCCACGGCCACCCAGGGATCGGCCACCTGCGGCGTTGCCGCGACCGGCACGACGCACAGCGCGCAGAGAAACAGCGCCGCCTTGCGGGCGGCGTTCACGCTCCAGCCGCGCCGAATGAGCCACGAAGAAAGCCAGCCTCCGCCGATCCCGCCGCCGCTGGCGGCAAAAAACAGGACCATCAGGGGCAGGCTGCTCTGGGACAAACCTAGGTGGAAGCGCTTGTCCAGGAAGTCCGGCGCCCAGTAAATATAAAACCACCAGATGGGCGCGGAGGCCGCCATGCCGGTTACAAAAGCCCAGGTCTGTTTGTGCCGCAACAGGATTCTCCAGGGAATCCGGACCGGCGGATCCGGGGGGTCCTTGCGGATATGGGCCAGCTCCGCCGCGGACACGCGCGGATGCCGGTCCGGAGGGCCGTAGAGCCGGAGCCAGGCGGCCACCCACAGAAACCCGGCGGCACCGGTGGCCACGAAAGCCGCCTGCCAGCCCCAGTGCAGGGCCAGCCAGGGGACCACCAGCGGGCAGACCACCGCGCCGATGTTGCTTCCGGCGTTAAACAGGCCGGTGGCCAGGGCGCGCTCCTCTTTGGGATGCCACTCGGCCACGGTTTTGATGGCCGCGGGGAACATCCCCCCCTCGGCCAGGCCCAGCACGGCACGGGCCAGGCTGAACCCGGCCACGGTGCGGGCCATGGCGTGGGCCATGGCCGCCAGGCTCCACAAGGCCACTGAAAAAAAGAGCCCGAACCGGACGCCGATGCGGTCTATCGACCAGCCCGCCAGGGAATATCCGAAGGCATAGGTCAGCTGAAAGGCGGTCACCATCCAGCTGTAATCGACCTGCGACCAGCCCAGTTCTCTTTCCAGCGCGGGCTTCAGGATACCGAGCACCGCCCGGTCCACGTAATTGAGCACCGTGGCGAAAAACAGCATGGCCACGATCTGCCAGCGCACCCCGCTCATGGTAAGGTTAGGATTCATTGTTTCCTTCCGCCCTGCAACTTTAGGCCCTGCGCATGGAAAAATCAAGCCGTGCGCCGATCTCCGCGCAATTCCTGCTATAATCCACAATGCGCTCCTTCCGGGCGCGCGAAGAACATGGTCGACTCCTTACCCAAAAAAATCGGTAAATACGAGATTCTGGAACATCTGGGTTCCGGCGCCATGGGCGTGGTCTACAAAGGGATGGATCCGCGCCTGCAGAGGCCGGTGGCCATCAAGACTCTGTCGGCCGAGCTGGTTGGCAACGACAAGCAGCGCGCCCGGTTTTATCACGAAGCCACGGCCACCGCCCGGCTGACCCACCCCAATATCGTTTCCATTTTCGACCTGGACGAAATAGACGGCGTGCCATACATCGTCATGGAATTTGTGGACGGGCTTAACCTGCAGAATCTGATCGAGAGCCGGGTTTCCTTTCCCATTCCCCAGGTGGTCCTGCTGCTGGCCCAGGCGGCCGAGGGGCTGCACCACGCTCACGAGCAGGGGGTCATCCACCGGGACATCAAGCCTTCCAACCTGATCCTCAGCCAGGCCGGGGTGGTAAAAATCGTCGACTTCGGCATCGCCCAGATGCTGGAAAGCGAACTGGTGACCCGCACCGGGATCATCGTCGGGACCCCGGCCTACATGAGCCCGGAGCAGGCCAGCGGCGACAAGGTGGACGCGCGCACCGACCAGTACTCCCTGGGAGTGATCGCTTACGAGCTGTTTACCGGAAGCAACCCTTTTCGCGCCGAGACGCTCACCGCGGTCCTGCTGAAGATCCTCCAGCACATTCCGGATCGCAAGGTGCTGCTGGACACCGGTTGTCCCAAGGCGATCTGCAACATGATTTTCCAGTCAATCGAAAAGGATCGGGAAAAGCGCTTCCCCCGGATGACGGATATTGCCCAGGGCTGCCGCCGGGTGCTGGAAGACACCGATTCCCTCGAGCAGCTGGACACCTGCCTGATGACCGCAACCCTGCCGGCCGTCGCCAGGGAGACAGGGCAGGATGGCGGAGCGGAAGAGCTTTCCCGCTGGCAGCAGGAGGGGGTCCGGCTGGCTGGCGAAGGCCGCTACGAGGAAGCCTCCGAGTATTTCGCCCGAGTCCTGGAAAGGGACCCGGCCCGGCTGGAAGCCATCCAGTGGCGTCAGAAAATCGCCCGCTGGAAGAAAGAAAAGCTGTATCGGGAGACGATCCGCCCCCTGCTGGAGGAAGCGGAATCCAGGGCGGAAAAAAAGGAATACCTGGAATCCAACCGACTGTACCAGAAAGTTCTGGAGCTGGATCCGGAATACGACGAAGTCCTGGCGGCCATGGAAAAGAACCACCGGAACTTCACCGATTCGGAAAAAGCCTCCTGGCTCCTCAGCCGGGCCCTGGAAGCGGCTCACCAGGGTAAATTCGCCGAGGCCTTTGAGAACTACTCGGAGATGGTCCGCCTGTTTCCGGGCACGAATCAGCTGCCCGTCCTGCGCCGGGAGATATGGAGCGCCTTTCACCGGGAAGTGGCCGGCCGGCTGGAGAAAACCGATCAGCGGTCGGAAATCCGCGAATCGCTGCAGTGGCTCGAACACCAGCTGGCGCAGAAGCCGGTCATCGCCTTTCTCTGCGGAGCGGGGAACACCGCGGAAAAAAACAGCTGGCTGGCCATGCTGCAGTCCGTCACCCGGCGGTGGGGCGAGCAGCGGAAAAGCGCCTACCTGCGCCAGCTGCTGTTGCTTCTGCAGCCCCTGTTTCCCGCCCATCCGGTCATCTCCGCCATGGAGGAGCAGCTGCAGTCGGCCCACCAGGATCTGCTGCGCGATACCGCCTGGCGGCATAAAAAGCAGCGCCTGATGGCCGAGATCCAGAATTCCCTGCAGCAGGGCGAATATGCCATCGCCCTGATCCAGGCTTTGCGCCTCAGCCAGGAGCATCCCCAGGACGAATCCATTCTCAAGCTGCTGGAAACCATTCGAGGCTGCCTGGCCTCCAGCCATGCCCCGCCCGGAGACCCGGCGCAGAGGGAAGCGCCTCCCGCCCCCCCGGAAGCTTCCAGGCCCGCGGCGAAAGCGGAGGAAAAGCCGGTCGAGCCGGTTGCGGGAGGCCCGGGCGATTCGGCGCGCCAGGAAATCGCAGAGCGGGTGAAGATCATTTCCGACCGCTTCGACTTCCCTTTTATTGCCGCTCCGCTGCGGGACCGGATTCTGAAGCTGGCGGCGGAGGACCGGCCCGTGGCCCAGCTCAGCCTGGAGGTGCAGAAGGATTTCGGGCTAACCTTGAAATTATTGAAAAAAATCTGCTCCCTGCCCCGGAGCCGCTTCCGCAACCAGAGCATTGCCATTTCGCAGGCGATCACCCTCCTGGGGTCCGGAGCGGTCCAGGAGGCGGCCGCCGGCATGGACACGCTGGAAAGTCATCCGGACCTTATCGACCTGCGGGAGGTCATGCTGCTCTCGCTGCTGACCGCTTTTCACTGCCGGGAAACGGCTTCGCGCCTTCCCGGCCTCGATCCGGAGGAGATGTTCCTTTTCGGCATGGTCCGCAATATTGGGGAGCTGGCCGTCAATGCCTATTTTCCGGGCGACTACACCCGCTTTCTCTGGCATCTGCACCAGAATTTTTCCACGGAGCAGGAGGCGGCCCTGGCCGTTCTGGGCTTCACTTTCGAGCAGCTGGCGCAAAAGCTAATCGAAGGATGGAATTTTCCCGCGGAAATGAAAGCCTGCTTCTCCAATCCGCTGCTGAGCCGCAAGGAAAAAGGCGAAACCAGCCTGCGCCTCCTTTCGCATCTGGTCAACTTCGGGCACCAGCTGACCCAGATCGTTTACCGGCAGCCCAAGAGAAAAGTCCAGAACGGCCTGTCGTTCCTGCAAAGCTGCTATGGAAACAGCCTGCAGCTCAAGCAGGACGACATCATCGCCATTCTGCAGAGCAGCCTGGGCCTGCTGCGCCCCACCCTGAGCTCCCTCAAGCTTACTTCGGAGGATCTTCGGCTGGACCGCCAGATTTCCCTGCGCTGGAAAGAGGGCTAGGTCCGGCTCCCCGGCTCCCCGTCTTCCTGCGAATCGATTGGGCTGACGCAGATTGCGATTCCTTCTCCTTCATCAAGCAGAAAGGAAGTAGGGGCTCCGCGAGGGCCGGCGGAGCAGGCGGTTGGCCTGCGGATCGTCCGGGAAGCGCTCCCGCGCCGGATCCCAGCGCAGCGGGCGCCCCAGCTCCACGGCGATATTCCCCAGGTGGCAGACCGTGATCGAGCGGCAGGCCACGTCCGCATCGCTGGCGTTGCGCGCGCGGGTGCGCACGCTCCAGAGGAAATCGGTGTGATGATTTTCCTCCGGGCTGCGGTGCAGCTCGATTTCGCCGGGACGGATATTCCGGAACCGCAGGGAGGCGGGCTCCGTTTCCAGGACCTCGCGGCTCACCTTGACATACCCTTCCGTTCCCCGGAAAAGGATGCCCTTGGTCACCCCCGGAATCGGGCCGCGCTCGCAGACCACGCCGCCGGCATAGCGATAGGTCAGACGCCTGGCATTTTTCCCGTCGGGCGGAAGGATCTCCAGCGGTCCGCTTTCATCCATCCCCAGGCCCCACTGGACCACGTCCAGGACATGGGCGCCCCAGTTGGTCATGTCTCCGCCGGAGTAGTCGTAATAGGCCATCCAGCCGCCGACCACCCTGGGGTGATAGGGCCGCCAGGGGGCCGGCCCCAGCCAGAGGTCGTAGTCCAGCCAGTCGGGCACCGGGCCGCCGGCAGGAAGATCGCAGGGCCCCGGGCCGCCGTCGAGATCGAAGGTAATGTGCTTCACCTGGCCGATATAGCCGTTGCGCACCAGCTCGCAGGCATGCCGGAAATAGAACATGGAGCGCTGCTGGGTGCCGATCTGAAAGATGGCCCCGTAGCGGCGCACGGTGTCGGCCAGAATCCGGGCCTCCTCGACGGTCACCGAAACCGGCTTCTCGCTGTAGACGTCCTTGCCGGCCCGGACCGCGGCGATACCGATGCGGGCGTGCCACCTTTCGCCGGTGGCGCTCAGGACGGCATCGATATCCGGACGGGCCAGCAGCTCGCGAAAATCCCGATAGGCGGCGCAATCCCGGTTGCCGTACCGGCTGAAAATGATTTCCTGGGCCTGCTGCCTGCGGCGGGCATTCACGTCGCACACCGCCACGATCTGTACCGCCGGCTGGGCGACGAAGCCCCCTTCCGGTGACCAGATTCCCCCGGCCATCTGCCGGGTGCCCTGCCCGCCGACGCCGATGCACCCCATGACGATGCGGTCGCTGGGAGCCGGCCTTCCGGCGCGACCCAGGGCCGATGCCGGAACAATGCAGGGTGCGGCGATTCCCGAAACCAGGCCTTGCAGGAACCGGCGACGCGCCGTGCAGCCCGATGCCGGTACCGCACGCTTATCCCCGGCGGTCCGGGATGGCTTCCCAATGCAGCTTTCCATAATTTCCCCCTCCGTTGCCGTCTCTGGGATTCCGCCTTCCTCTGCATCCCTTATCCCAGGCTAAAGGAATACGAGCTCTTTGCCGCTGAGGTTTTCCACGTCCAGGCGATAGCCGGCCGGCATGGAGATCCGGCAGACGATCCGGTCCCCTTCCCGCTGCCAGCGGAGCTGGATCTTCCCGGAGGGCACCGGCAACGTTCCGGCGCACCAGGGCAGGTCCAGGTCGGGGAAGCGCAGCCTCACGGTCTGATTCGAATGGTCCACCGAGTAGAGGCCCAGCACGTCCCGGACCAGGGTGCGGACGATGTGCGAAGCAAATCCGTGATTGCAGCTGGCCCGGGTGTCGACGTTTTCCCAAAGCGTGCCGGTGCGCTCTTCCATATACAGCAGGTAGTCGATCGATTCGTCCAGGATGGCCTGCGTCCGGCCGTAGCGCGACAGGATTTCCAGCCGGAGGATGTTGCCGACAAAGGCGTTGGCCGGGAAAATTTCGGGGAAGTCCCCGGTTTTCGATCTCCGTGGGCCGAACTTCTCAAGCAGGCGCTGCCACAGCGCGGGGTGCGATTCCGGCGAAGCCAGTCCGAAGTAAAAAGCGAAGTACTGGCAGACCTCGGTGCGGTTGCGGGTGGCACGGAGCGCGCCGTTTTCGCGGACGGCGTTATCGACGAAGAATTCGCCGTCGAAGGATTGCTGCAGAACGGTCCGGCGGACGCTCTCCGCCTGGCGGGCCAGGGACGGATCCCCGTAAAGCCGGGAGGCCGCGGCAAGCGCCGCGGCGTAAAGCATGTTGCTCGGATAGTTGACGTCCTGGACAAAGCTGTTGGCCTTGGACCACTCCACAAAGACCCATTTCTCCAGCTTTTCGAGGAGCCCGTCGGCGTTGCGGAATTTTTCGAAGTAGCGGAAAAGGTTCATCACCCGGGGCTTCAGCCGGGCGGCCATGAGCCGGTCACCGCTGCGCCCCAGGTACTCTTCCAGCTGCAGAACGAACCAGAGAGCCCAGTTGGGAATGAAAATGCCGTCATTGTGATCCGCGGGGTAGCACATCGGCAGCATGCCGTCGGGCAGAAAGGGAAACCGTTCCGGGAGCAGGAAGTTTTCCAGGAAATTCTTTTCCAGGGAGGTGTTTCCGCAAAGATCCGCCGCGGTGCGCGCGGTGAAGTAGCTGTCGCACAGCCAGCCGGCTCTCTCCCGCGAGGCGCAGTCCATGAAGAGGTCGGTGGCATTCTGCCGGAAGGTCTCCCGTCCGGCCTCGAAAAGCCGCAGCAGCCGCACATCGGCGCAGCAAAAGCCGGCCTCCCAGACTTCCGGGTTGGTCAGCTCGCGCAGATAAACCCCGGAAATCTCGCACTCCCCCTCCCGGGTCATCAGCTTAAGATAGCGAAGGGTATAGGGCTCGAACGACTCGAGATCATAGCTGCCGGCGGGCAGCTCCCAGGCCACGATGTTGACGCAGCTGAGGCGGCGGAAATCGACATCCCCGCCGGACAGGATTTCGTCAAAAAGAAAGAAAAGCCGGACCGGCTTGCGGACCGTCACGCGGGCCCCCGGAAACCCCGTCAGATTGGTTCCCAGGTCCAGGATATAAAAGCGGTCGGCGCCCATCGGCAATCGGGTGTCCGCCCGGCAGGTTTCCGGCGGCTTCTCCTCGGGAACCGTTTCCACCGACTGCAGTTCGAGGGATGGGATGACGGCCAGCTCCGACTCCGGATACCCCTTGAAAGCCGGACCCACCCCGGTGAGCGAACGGTCACGCCACGGCTTGTCCGCCTTCCGACCCTCGCGGACCGAACCCCGGGAAACGATCCTCAGCGGCTGCCTCCGCGCAAACTGCGGCAGAGCCACCCGGCGCGGCAGCAGCCGGCGGGCGGGAAGCTCCTCGCACTCCAGCCCCTCCTGGCCCGCCACGGGATCGGTGCGCCAGCGGTCCGAATGGCTCTCGTACCGGTAAACCTCGCTGAAGGTCCGCTGAAAACTGTAGCGCTGCACTTTCTGCAGGCGCTGCCGCAGTAGACGGGCCCGGAACGTGGAATCCGGGCCTCCGGTGGCGGCCAGAACTTTGCCGGCCCCGGTGACCGCTTCCGCCTGCAGAAAGGCCGGCTGGTCCAGGAGGTAGTAGCTGTTGACATTGTAGCCGGCCACTTCGATGGCCAGCATACCGCCTTCCGGCGGCAAAAGACCGTCGAGGTCCCACTCGTCGAGGCGATACCAGCCGTGCGGCCCCCGTGCCGGCCCGTGCGCAACGAAGGATCCGTTAAGAAAGGCGCGGTACAGGGAGGAGGCCGCGATGCGCAGCCGCACCCGGTCGCCTCCCGCCGAGGGGATGCGGCAGCGGAACCCGACCGACAGGTTCATCTCCCTGGACCGGCCCGCCGGCCAGACCGGGCGTGCGGCCAGAAAGGAAGCGGAGGAAGGCGATCCGGAAGGAGGCGGCATATCAGCTGTCGACGGCGGCTGCGCCATGCCTCGCCAGGACATGCCGGCCGCGGCGGTTTTCAGAAAATCTCTTCGTTCCCAGCTCATCGGATTTTTCCTCGACAGGTCAGGAAGGAAAGGCATCCGGACCGGCGGCGCCCTTGGCGGGAAGCGCGGGCTCGGCGAAAAGCGGCCGGGTGGCATCGATGCGGAGCCAGGCCAGCGCGGCGACGATCGACATGACGGCAATCGGCACCAGGGGCGCATTGTAGGTGCCGAAAGCCTTTACCAGGTAGCCGAACAGCACGGTGGTCAGGAAGGAGCCGATCTGGCCGGCCATGTTCATAGCCCCGGTGACCGCCCCGGCGTGCTCCTGCCCGACATCCAGGCAGACGGCCCAGGCCACCGGCAGGGCGAAATCCGAAATGCTATAGCCGAGCGCCAGGAAAAGAATGGTCCACAGCTTGTCCTGCGTATAGATGGTTGCCAGGATCATCAGGGCGGTCAGCACATAAGCGCCGGCCCCGATCCACCGGCGGCCCCAGCGCAGCCCGATCCGGCGGACCAGCGCGTCGCTGGCCAGGCCCCCGATGGCGTTGGCTGCGGCCCCCAGCACGAAGGGCAGCCAGGAGAGGGCCACCAGGTCACGGCTGGTGTAGCCGCGGCCGTTCTGCAGAAAGGTGTGCAGCCAGGTGAGAAAGAAGAAGCCGCACCAGGCGTTGGAGTGGTACATCAGCATGATCCACCATAGATTCGGCTGGCGCAGGACCCGGCGCCAGGAAATCCGGGCATGCCCGCCGCCCGCCGCGCCGCAGGGCATCTCGCGGAGCTCTTCTGCGGGCACCCCCGCTTTTTCGGTCGGGCGATCCCGGAACCACAGGTACCACAGACCGGCCCAGACGATGCCCGCCAGGCCGAAGATATAAAAGCTCATCCGCCAGCCGTAAGCTTGTTGGATCGGGATGACCAGAAGCGGGGAGAGCGCACCGCCCAGCCGGCTGCCCATCCAGACGATTCCCTGGGCCCGGGCCCGCTCCGCCACCGGGAACCAGCGGGCAATGGCCACGGAGCTGTTGGGGAAAGCGCCGGCTTCACCCGCGCCGAAAAGGAAGCGCACCGCCAGGAGCTGGTGGAAGGATCGGACCCAGCCGGTCATGCTGGTAAAGATCGACCACCAGGTCACGATCCGCGCCAGGGTGATCCGTGGACCGAAGCGATCGCCCAGAGCTCCGGAGGGAATCTCAAAGGCCCCGTAGGACAGCACGAAGGCGCCCAGCACCCAGCCCCATTGCTCCAGGCTGAGCCCCAGGTCCTCCTGCATGGTTTTTCCGGCCACGGAAATGCAAACCCGGTCGACGAAGGTAATAATCGAAAGGAACCAGAGGAAGCCGAGAACGCGATATCGGTATTTCATAACGGCCGATCCATTGTACCGGGAAAGAAGACGTCGATCAACTGGGCCTGCCTTCCCGGAGCGCTCAGCCCGCCGGGCGAAGGGTGTGCAGGGTGATTTCCGGCGGACAGAATAAGCGGATCGGAACGCCGGTGGATCCCGTTCCCCGGGAAGTGTACCCCTGCAGCCTGCCGTATTTCCATGGGCCCGAGCGCAGCCGGGCCGGGCATTTTCCGTTGCGAATGATGGGGATGCCCCCGGGGAGGCAGATCTGGCCGCCGTGGGTGTGCCCGGCAAACATTAGGTCATAGCCGGCTTCCTCCACCTGGCGATAGGTTTCCGGGGAGTGGGAGAGCAGCAGGGAAACGGCCCCCGCCGGGCGGCCCCGCGTGGCCCGGGCGATATCGTGGGTGCGGTAGAAATGCGGATCGTCAATCCCGGCCAGAAACAGCCCGGCACCGCCGGCGGGCAGCAGCGCCGATTCGTTCAGCAGCAGGCGCATCCCGGCAGCTTCGAGCAGCGGGGCTTTTTCCAGAAAATCGTGATTGCCGAGAATGCCGTACACCGGCTGCCGCAGGGCGGCGATGACGCGGGTGGTCTCCTCCATGGAGGGCCGGTAGTCCTGCCGGGTGGAGTTGCGGTAATCCCCGGTCATCACCGCTAGGTCGTATTCCACCGAGGCAATCCGCTCCAGCACCACGGGCGTCAGGGCCGGCTCCAGGTCCAGGTGCAGGTCGCTCAGCTGCAGGATCCGGAAGCCGTCGAGCCCGCCGGGCAGCCCCTTCAGCCGGATCTCGTTGCGCTCCAGGCGCAGGTCCATGAAATTCCGGTAGCCGATGCGGTACAAGCCGGAAGCCTTGACCACCCAGGCCGCCAGGGCATCGATGTCCACATACTCTTCCAGCCGCAGGATGCCCTCTCCCTGGTGCACCAGTTCCGCGGCGTGCTCCACCTGCCGGCGCAGTCGTTGGCTGAGCGCTTCCTCGCCCAGCCGGCTGATCATTGCAGTGTAATCCATGGCTGTTCCGCCCGGCAGTATTATGACACGTTTCCCGCCGGACTTCACGCCGGGCCGGCCCACGTACGGCTTCCGGAAGTTGAACCTCTGTGGTCTCTGTGGTCTCTGTGGCTGAAAGGGATTGCCATGCGCGATGAGTCGACGGAAAAGATTATAGGCGTTTGTCTGTATTACCGGCCTGGTCTTTGCTATATTCTGGATTGAGTGGTAATGACTTGAAAAAAGACGGAGACATGTATGCGCGCAAATGACATCCCCGAACTCATTGACTTAAGCATTTCAGAAAAGATTCTCCTGCTCGAAGATCTCTGGGATAGCATTGCCAGGGAGGAGACCGCTGTGCCGATTCCCCAAAAGCATTTGGTGGAATTGGACCGAAGGCTTGAAAAACATACCGCCGCACCGCAGGGGCTCCTGTCGCTGGAAGAGCTTCGATCGAGAATCGATTCGAGAAAATGATGCATCGCTTACATTTTCTCCCGGAAGTGGAAGACGATGCCTTTGCCGCCTATGTATGGTACGAAGCAAAATCAACGGGACTTGGCGAGGATTTGTTGAGAATGTTTTATGCCAAAGCCGGCGAAATTTCACGTAATCCTCTGCTCTTTACGAGAGTTCATAAAGAGTTCCGGCGTTGTCTCCTCCGCAGGTTTCCCTACGCAATCTACTTCACCGTAACCGACGGGACAATCCTCATATTGGGTCTCTTCCACTGCGCCCGGGATCCCCAAGGGGTTACTGCTGCTTCGTCAACCCGACACGCCTGATCCATCACGCCGCGGGTTTGAAGAGGGGGTTGCCGATCAATTTCGGGTTGTCCCGGTTGGTGGATGGCGTTTAACGGTTTGTTATTTAGCCACAGAGGACACAGAGACCACAGAGATTTTCTTTCACAGGGTTCGGGTCGATGGAATGGAGGAGGAAGCCATGCGCCGCAAAAAAGAAATCGGCTGTCTGGGAATTACGGCAATCAGCCTCTGGTTGATGACCGGGTGCGGTCCGGCCGAGTTTTTACACCCGCTTTTTGAAGAGCCGGAACGGATCCGCATTCCCGGGCTGGCGGGAACCTGGATTGCCGTCGACTCCAAACATCCCGAAGAGGAAACGCTTTCGTTTGCCGAAAAGGAAAACCGGGCTTACCTCTTCCGGATCGGTGGAGACGAGGAAAGCTACATGGGATACGCCGGGCAGATCGCTTCGGACCGGTTTCTGGAAATTCATCCCGAAATCCACATCCGGGGCGGCGGGCGGTTCAAGGTTCCCGCCCGGACGGCCGGAGCGGATGGCCCGGCCTCACCCGTAGCGATTGCCGACGGGCTCTGCCTGGTTTTCACCAGGATTCCCGCGGGCCTGCCCGCCACGGAGGAGCTGGAGTTCCGGGTTCTTACGACCCGCATGATCCTCAAGCTCCAGATGGAGGGAGACCGCCTGGCCATCTGGTACCTGGACTCCAAAGCGCTGCAGGAAATCCTGGAATCCGGCGAGGCCACCCTGGCCCATTCGCTGGAACCCGATTTCCTGGTTACCGCCTCCACCCGCGAGCTGCGCTCCTTCCTGGAGGTCAACGACCAGGAAGCCCTGCCCCGCATTTACGTTTCCCTGGGCACCTTCCGGCGAGCCGCGGCGGCGGGTCCGGCCGGTTCTTGACAGCACCGGTCCCGTCCCCTATCATTCCTTCATGCGGTACAAAACAGGACTTTCTCCCCGTCGGTCGCTTTGGGTTCGGCTTTTTCTCTGTGCTCTGGGCGCCATTCTCCCGAACGCCGCCGGCGCCGACCGGCCGCAGTGGGGGGAATATGGCACACACAACATGACCAGCCAGGAAAAAGGGCTGGTGGAGTCTTTCGATCCGGCCACCGGGAAAAATGTCAAATGGGTGGCGCGGCTGGGAACGGAAACCTACGCCACGCCGGTGGTGGCCGGCGGCCGGGTTTACCTGGGAACCAACAACGGCGCCCCGCGCGATCCGCGCCGGCAGGGCGACCGGGGCATTCTGCTCTGCCTCGGCGAAAAGAACGGGCAGCTTCTCTGGCAGCTGGCGGTGCCCAAGCTCACCACCAGCATCTACTGGGACTGGCCGAACGCCGGCATCTGCTCTCCGGCGACCGTCGAGGGCAACCGGGTTTACCTGGTGAGCAATCGCGGCGAGGTGCTCTGCCTGGATCCCCCGGGCATGGCCGACGGCAACGGCGGGCCTTTCCGTGAGGAAGGGCGCCACGCGGCACCCGAAGGGGCTCCTCCCGTCGAGCCTTCGGAGCGGGATGCCGACATCCTCTGGCTTTTCGACATGGTCAAGGAGCTGGGCGTACGGCAGCACGACAGCGCCCACGGATCCATCCTGGCCTACGGCTCCCGCCTGTACGTCAACACCTCCAACGGCGTGGACGATTCGCACCGCCGGATCGCTTCCCCGGAGGCCCCGAGCCTGGCGGTACTGGACCGGGAGACGGGCCGCCTGGTGGCGCGGGACGCGGAGCGCATCGGCCCGCGGATCTTCCACTCGACCTGGTCCTCCCCGGGACTGGCGATGGTGCAGGGGAACCCGCTGGTCTTTTTTGCCGGAGGGGACGGGATCGTGTATGCCTTCCAGCCGGCCGCGCCCGGAAAGCCGCCGGGCGGGACGCCGTCCTCTTTGACAAAAGTATGGCAGTTCGACGGGGACCCCGCCTCGCCGAAAACGGAGGTCCACCGCTTCATCGGCAACCGCAAGGAGAGCCCCAGCAACATCAAGAGCATGCCGGTTTTCCACAAGGGAAGGCTGTATGTGACCCTGGGCGGGGACCAGTGGTGGGGCAAAAACCAGGCCTGGCTGCAATGCATCGAGCCGCCGTCGGGCGGAAGCGGCGGCACCGCGAAAGAGGTCTTCTCCTATCCGCTGGAGCGGCACTCGATGTGCACGCCGGCGATCTACAACGACCTGGTTTTCGTCGGGGATTCCGGCCGAAGGATCCACTGCCTGGATGCCGCGACCGGCAAGCCTTACTGGACCCACGATGTGCGCGGCGAAATCTGGGCTTCCCCGCTGGGTGCGGATGAGAAAGTCTATTTCGCTACCCGCCAGGGGGAATTCCTGGTCTTTGCGGCCTCCAGGGAGAAGCGGCTGATCGGCCAGACGGATCTGGGCGGCCCCGTCAACAGCACGCCGGTGGCGGCCAACGGAGTGCTGTATGTCGCTACCGCCACGCACCTGTATGCCCTGCAGAAGAAGGCGCCCTGAACCGCTTTCTTGACAAGCGGGAGAATGTTCTTTACTATCCCAGCAAGCGGCACAAGCCGAGTTGCGGGGCAAAAAAGAAAAGAAATCCGGGACGGAGGTCCTGGCCTGGTCCGGCCCTCCGGATCCTGACAGAAAACATATGAACGGACACACCTATTTAAGCAGCACCAGCCTGTTGGCCATCGACGATCTCTACCGGAAATTCCTGGAAGGGGATGAGACCCTTCCCTCCGACTGGCGCCGGTTTTTCGAGGGATTTCAGTTCGCCCAGGCGACCATGGAATCCAAGGCGCAGCATTTCTGCACCCACTGCCTGGAAACGGAATTCCGGGTCATGCACCTGATCGAGGCCTATCGGCAGAGGGGACACTTTTTCACCCGCACCAACCCGGTGCGCACCCGCCGGAAATACAGCCCTACGCTGGACATCGAGCATTTCGGACTGAACGATTCCCACCTGGAGCAGGAATTCCGGGCCGGGGCGCTTATCGGCATCGGCCGGGCCAGGCTCAGCGCCATCCTGGAGCACCTGCAGCAGACCTATTGCGCCTCCATCGGCTGCGAGTTCACCAACATCCGCTTCACCGAAGAAGTCGACTGGCTGAAGGAAAGGATCGAGCCCGGCCGCAACCGCACCCTTTTCCGCCGCGAGGAAAAGCTGCATCTTTTTTCCGAGCTGGCCCAGGCGGTGCTGTTCGAAGAGTTCATCCTCCGCCACTTCATCGGCCAGAAAAGCTTTTCCCTGGAAGGGGGGGAAGCGCTCATTCCGGCCCTGCACCTCCTCTTTCATTACGGAGCGGGCCTGGGGGCCGAAGACTTTCAGATCGGCATGGCGCACCGCGGGCGGCTGAACGTGCTGGCCCACGTGCTGCGCAAATCGATCACCGATATTTTTTCGGAATTCATCGGCAAATATGCCACCTCCCACGACCATTTCGGCGACGTGAAATACCACAAGGGGTACTCGCACGGCTTTCAGGTGGACAAAGGCGTCTACGTCTACGTGAACCTGGCCCCCAACCCCTCCCACCTGGAGGCGGTTGCCTCCGTGGTGGAAGGCATGTCCAAGGCCCGGCTGGTCCACCGCCATCGGGAAAACCGGGACAAAATCATTCCGATCGTCATCCACGGCGACGCCGCGGCCTCCGCCCAGGGGATCGTCTACGAAGTGGTCCAGATGGCCGGGCTGCCGGCCTACGAGACCGGGGGCACCATCCACCTGGTGATCAACAACCAGATCGGCTTCACCACCAACTACCTGGAAGGGCGTACCAGCGTCTACTGCACGGATGTCGCCAAGGTGACCACCTCGCCCGTGTTTCATGTCAACGCCGACGACCTGGAAGCGGTTATTCACGTGATCCGCCTGGCGGTGGAATACCGGCAGAAGTTCCACCGGGACGTCTTCATCGACCTGCTGGGATACCGCCGCCGCGGCCACAACGAAACCGACGAGCCCAAGTACACCCAGCCCCTGCTCTACAAAGCCATCGAGAACCACCCCAACCTGCTGGCCATCTACCGGGAACAGCTCATCGCCGAAAAGGCGGCCACCGCCGAGGAACTCGACGGGATTACCCGGGGCATCCAGGAGCACATGAAAGCGGCGCTGGCCCAGGCCAAGGATAAAAATCCCTCCCCGGCCCTGGCCCCGGTTCCCGAGGAGTGGAAAGGGCTGCGCGAGCCGGAGCTGGAGGACTTCCTGTCCTCCCCCGAAACCGGCGTGGACCCCGCGACGCTCGAAGAGGTGGCCCGCGCCCTCAGCACCCTGCCGGACGGCTTTCCGGTGTTCGACAAAACCCGCAAGGTGCTGGAAACCCGCCGGGAAAGCTTCTTCCAGCGGGCCTCCGTCGACTGGGCGCTGTCGGAGCTGCTGGCCTTCGGCAGCTTTCTGAAAGAAGGCGTGGGGGTGCGCTTCACCGGCCAGGATGCCGAGCGCGGAACCTTTTCCCAGCGCCATGCGGTGGTTCTGCGCGAAGACTCCGAGGAGCGCTACGTGCCGCTCAACGCCCTGCGCTCGGACACCGCACGGTTCGACATCCACAACTCGCTGCTCTCCGAGTTCGGGGTGCTGGGATTCGAGCTGGGCTATTCCATGGCCCAGCCCAAGGGAATCACCATCTGGGAGGCGCAGTTCGGCGATTTTGCCAACAGCGCCCAGGTGATCATCGACAATTTCCTGGTCAGCTCCCGGACCAAGTGGGCCAAGATGAGCGGCATCATCCTGCTCCTGCCCCATGGCTACGAAGGGCAGGGAGCCGAACATTCTTCGGCGCGGCTGGAGCGGTTCCTGCAGCTCTGCGCCTGCCTCAACATGCAGGTGGTGCAGCCCACCACCCCGGCCAACTATTTTCATGCCCTGCGCCGCCAGATTCACCGGCCCTTCCGGCTGCCGCTGGTGGTCATGACCCCCAAGAGCCTGCTGCGCCACCCCCAGTGCGTCAGCGACGTCTCGCTGTTCCACCGCGGCTGTTTTCAGGAAATTCTGGATGACGGCGCCGCCGAGGAAAGGAAAATCCGCAAGGTGCTCTTCTGCTCCGGAAAGATTTATTACGAGCTGAAAGCGGCCCGGGACAAGCAGGGAAAAGAGGAGATTGCCCTTCTTCGGCTGGAGCAGCTGTATCCGCTTCCGGAGCACCAGATCCACCGCCTGGCCGGAAAATACTACCGGGCCTGCGGCAACTGGGTCTGGGTGCAGGAGGAGCCCCGGAACATGGGAGCGTATTACTATTTAAAAGGACATCTGTCCGGAATCCCCTTCCAGGTCATCAGCCGCCATGAGGCCGACACGCCGGCCACCGGGTACTTCGAGCGGCATGTCCAGGAGCAGAACCAAATTATTTCCAAAGCGCTGGAGATTTAAAAGAGGAGACATATGCTTGTAGAGGTCAAAATTCCGAATGTCGGGGAATCGATCGTAACCGCCCGGATCCTTTCCTGGCGCGTGAGCGACGGGGATCAGGTCAAGGCGGAGGACGAACTGCTGGAGCTGGAAACCGAGAAGGTCACCATCTCGGTGACCTCGGAAGCGACCGGGAAAATCCGGATCCTGGTGCCGGAAGACCGGGAAGTGGCCATCGGCACGGTGGTGGCCACCATCGAGGCGGAGGGTCAGGCAGCCGCCGAAGCTTCGGCTCCGACAGAAAAGGCGGAGGAGCAGCAGGTGCCGCCTCCCGCGGCACAAGAGGCGGCAGCTGAGGCCGGCAGCGGCCCTTCTCCCGCCCCGGCAGCGGCATCGGCCGAAAAGCCTGCCGAGGAGCGGGAGCCTTCGAGAGCGGCGCTGCCGGTGCTGCCCTTTCCACCGGCCGAAGACCGCCCGGAGCCGGCCGCAAGCCAGGCGGTGTCCCGCCCCGAAGCTCTACGGGCCCCGGCCCGGGAGCCCGAGGCTCCCCGGACCCAGGGCAGGGAAACAGCGGCCGTTCCGCTGAAGACGGGCCAGAGGAAAGTACGCATGTCGCTGCTGCGCCAGAGTCTTTCCCGCCGGCTGGTGGCCGTGAAGAACGAAACGGCGATGCTGACCACTTTCAACGAAGTGGACATGAGCTCCATCCAGGATACCCGCCGGCAATACGGAGAAGAGTTCCTGAAGGAGAACGGGGTCAAGCTGGGGCTGATGTCCTTTTTCATCCGGGCGGCGGCCGTCGCCTTGCGGGAATACCCGGAGGCCAACGCCTATATCGACGGGTACGACGTGATTTACCACGATTACGCGGATATCGGGTTTGCGGTCAGCACCGACCGCGGCCTGATGGTCCCGATCCTGCGCCGCGCCGACGGGATGAGCTTTGCCGACCTGGAAAAGCAGATCGCCGCCCTGGCGGAAAAGGCCCGGAAAAAAGCCATTACCCTCGAGGAGTTGGAAGGCGGCACCTTCACCATCACCAACGGCGGGGTGTTCGGCTCGCTGCTGTCCACGCCGATCCTCAATCCGCCCCAGTCGGCTATCCTGGGGATGCACTCCATACAGGATCGTCCGGTGGCCCGCGAGGGGCAGGTGGTCATCCGGCCGATGATGTACGTGGCGCTCTCCTACGACCACCGGCTGCTGGACGGAAAGCAGTCAGTCGGATTCCTGAAGCGGATCAAGGAGCTGCTGGAAGACGCCGCCGCCCTTTACCGCGGGTAACAGGCCTTCCGCCAGGCCCTCTTCAACTACGGTCCGGCCCTGAGTTCCTCTCCCCGGCCGAAAAGGGGTGGACGTTTTTTTCTTCCTTCCTGACCTTCCCGTCTTCCCGTGAAATGCCTGGGCTCACAGGAAGAAAGGAAGAGCGGGAAGAAATGCGGAAGGGTCTTTTGCCGGGAGACGGGAACTTGGGGGGAAGCCCTTTCGCTTTTCTTGGCCGCCTTGCGGACCTTGCGGTGTGCTTTCCAACTTCCCAGGAAGCGAGAGAGGCCCGCGGCTCAAAGGCGAATCATGTCGGTATGGCTCTCGTCGTGCGGGTTGATATGAATCATGACGTCGCCGATGGTCGGGTACTTCTCAAAGATCAGCTGCTTCACGGTCACGGCGATATCGTGAGACTGCTTGACGGTCATCATCGGATCCATGTCCAGCTTGAGATCCACGATCAGGAACTGCCCGGAGCGGCGACCGCGGATTTCATGGACATGCTCCACGCCGGTCACCCCCTCCGCCAGGACGGTGATTTCGCTGATCAGCTCGCCGGACGGCTGGCCGTCCATCAGATCGTGAGCCGCATTCCGGAAGGTTTCGAAGGCGATGTGAAAAATGAAAAAGGCGGTCAGGCCGGCCGCCAGCGGATCCATCAGCACCCATCCCCCGTAGGCACTGCTCACCCCGATCACCGTGGCCACCGAAGTGAGCGCATCCTTGCGGTGGTCCCGGGCGATGGCTTCTACCGCCGGGCTTCCCAGACGCCGGGAAATCCGCCGCGAGTAGCGAAAGAGGCTTTCCTTGATCACGATGGTCGACACCGCCGCCAGCACCGCGATCAGCTGGGGCTCGGCGAAGGTGCGGTGATAGATGGTTCGAGCCGCATTCCAGAGGATGCCGGCTCCGGTGGCCAGAATCACCAGGGACACGACAATGGCCGCGATGCTTTCCGCTTTCCCGTGCCCGTAGCGGTGATCGGTATCGAACGGCCGCCGCCCGATCCGCAGGGCGATCATGGTGGAAAGAATGGCGATGAAATCGCAGGCGCTTTCTACTCCGTCGGCAAAAACCGCTTCCGATTTTCCGAAATAGCCGGCCAGCAACTTGAAGACCATCAGCAGGGCATTGACATAAAACCCTACGGCAATTACGCGGTCCGCCTGTCCGAAGCGCTCGTTCCGATCCATAGTTCACCAACCTGACTTGCCGGACCAGCTTCCGGCCGTTGACTATTCGCCCCCGATCTGGAGCTCCCGGACGCGAAACGTCGGGGTCGTGGTGCCGCGGCTGAGGTCCAGATCCGACCCCAGGGCATCGATGCCGAAAAATATCTCTTCGGCAGTTCCCGCAACAGTCAGGCCCTTCACCGGAAAGGCCACTTTCCCGTTCTCCAGCCAGAACCCGGAGGCTCCGCCGCTGAATTGCCCGTTCACCGGGTTGATCCCGTAGCCGGTGACCTCCTTCAGCCAGAGGCCCTTCCGGGTGTCCGCCAGAATCTGCCCCGGCTCGGCCGTACCGGCCGCCAGGTAAAAGTTGTGGGATCCGATACCCGGCAGGCTGTCGAAGCCGCTGCGCGATGCGTTCCCGGTGCTCTTCACTCCGGCGCGCCGGGCCACCGCGGCGTTATACAGGAATCCCTGCAGCGTGCCGCGATCTACGACCAGCCGCTTTTGGGTGGGCACCCCCTCGCCGTCGAACGGCCGGCTGGAAATGCCCTTCGGCAGCAGGCCGTCGTCATAGACGGTGAGCAGCTCGGAGCCGATTTTCTGCCCCAGCTTTTTGGCCAGGAAGCTGGCACCCTGCAGAACCCGCTCGCCGTGGATGGCGCCCAGAATTCCGCCCAGCAGAACGCGGGCCACTTCGGGATCGAAAATCA
The DNA here is from genome assembly GCA_903847975.1 of uncultured Acidobacteriota bacterium. GTDB lineage: Bacteria > Acidobacteriota > UBA6911 > CAINFC01 > CAINFC01 > CAINFC01. Next base: position 27,942 of record CAINFC010000042.1, read on the forward strand.
CCGCCGCCCTCTGGGTTTTCACCATCCGGGGGTCCAGCATTTCATAGGCATCGCGGGCCGCCCGGGCGGCGACTTCCTCCGGCTTTTTCAGATCCGTAAAAAAACGCCGACGGCAGGACTGGAAGCCGGAGGACTTCTGGTCCCCCTTTTCGGCAACCACCCCGACGCCGAAATAGCATCCGGTGCTCCGGTAGCTTTTCCTCACCCCCAGGGAGTTGGCGATGACCAACTCCTCTTCGCTCTCTCCGTAGCTGGCACCGGCGCTTTTGGTGATGCGCTTATCGGTCATCGCCAGCTTTTCGGTCTGCACTGCCAGCCGGATCTTTTCTTCCAGGGAAAGGCGCGCGATCTGCGGGTCGTACAATCCGGCCACTTCGCCCGAAGCCTCCGGTCCGGGCAGGAGATTGTTTTCGTCGGCCGACATGACCCGGGCGAATTCCACCGCACGGGCAATCGCCCCGTCCAGCGCCTCTTCCCGCAGATCGTTGGAGCCGGCCATGGCCATCCGCCCTTTGACAAAAATCCGGAAGCCCACCCCCTGCGTCGAGGACTCCTCCACGGTTTCAACCGCCCCGTTGCGCACTTCCACGCTCAGGCTGCGTCCGCTTTCCAGGTAAACTTCCGCCGCATCCGCCCCTTTTTTCAGGCAGGTTTCCAGCCACTGATTGGCACGTGTTTTGTTGTCCATGATTTCTCCGCCTATCCCCTGGCCGCTTTGGTACCGCCGACATTGATACCCCGGATGCGCACCGTCGGCTGCCCGGCCGTAACCTCCGCCGACTGTCCTTTTCCGCAAATGCCCGGGCCGAAATCCAGGTCGTCCCCGACCGCATCTATTTTCTGAATGATGTCCAGACAGCCGCCGATCAGGGTGGCCCCCTTCACCGGCGCCGTTTTCCGACCCCCTTCGATCCGGTAAGCCTCCCGGCAGGTAAAATTGAATTCCCCGGTAATCGGATTCACGCTGCCACCGCTGAGGCTCTGCACGTACAGGCCGCTGGTGGTGGAAGAGAGGATATCCGCCGGCTTGTCCTTGCCGTTTTCGATGAAAGTGTTGGTCATGCGAGGAATGGGCAGGTAGCGGAAGCTCTCCCGCCGCCCGTTGCCGGTGCGCTCCGCCTTCAGCTGCCGCGCCGAGAGAATGTCGCTCATATACTTGAGCAGAACGCCATCCCTGATCAGCACGTTCCTCTGCATCGGGGTACCCTCGTCGTCGAAATCGGTGGTTCCCCGGAAGTTGGGCAATGTGCCGTCATCCACCATGTTGAAGACCGGCGCCGCCACCTTCTGGCCCAGCTTGCCGGTAAAGGCCCCGATTTTCCGGGCGATGTTGTCCGCCTCCAGGGGATGCCCGACGGCCTCATGCACCAGCACGCCCCCCCAGCCGTTCTGCATGACGACATCCATGCGGCCCGCGGGGGCATCCCGGGCCTCCAGCATGACGATCGCCTCTCGGGCGCAGGCCCGGGCCGCGCTTTCCGCGCTGCCGGCATCGAAGAGCTCGAAGCCGGAGTGGGCGCTGAGCCGCTCGCGCCCCATATGCGAGGTGCCGTTCCCTTTGCCCAGGGCCTGCAGGATGAAAAAGAGCAGAGGTAGCTCGTCGGAAACCAGCAGCCCTTCGCTGTTGGCGATCTGCCGGCCCCGGATCTCATCGTAATAACTGACGGAGGCCATGGCGATCCGCTGGTCGTAGTCCAGAGCCGCCTGATGGGCGCGCCGCATGACATCCAGCCGCTTCTCGTCGGCCACTTCCTGCAAAGGAACCCGGACGGTAATGAAGCTTTTACGCTTCCCTTCCCTGATATCGACCGGCGTAACCGGCTTGGATTCCCTGGCGATGGCGGCGGCGACGTCCGCAGCGCGCATTATTTTTTCATCCGCAAGCTCGTCGGTGTAGGCGTAGCCGGTCTTGTCGCCGGAGAGCACCCGCACGCCGGCTCCCCGGCTGACATTGAACACTGCGCTCTTGAACTTGTCCTCCTCCAGGAGAATGCTGCGGGAAATCCGGTGTTCCACATAGACTTCCGCGAAATCTCCCCCTTTTTGCAAAGCACGCCGAATGGCTTTTTGGAGAAGGGCCGGATCCAGGGAAGGCCTTCCTTCCGCAGTTTTTCCCGGCACGGCAGCCGGCGCAAAGCCCAGGACAGGGGCACTCAGCCAGGCACCGCCGCCGGCCAGCCCCCATCCCAGGAGATCCCTGCGCGGTATTTTCCCTTCCGTGACCTGATATCGCATTGCTGTCTCCTTGGATAATCGGTATCGAAAACACGTTATTATAACGCAATCTTCACCGATCCGCGTATGGAGCGTCCGCGGGGGCAACTGGATTTTTCCATCGCTTCAGATTACGATATTGCCGGTTGGAAAGCGCATGGCCATTTAATTCACCGATTGCAGGAGGAACGACAATGAAACACCAATGGAACCGCAGAACTTTTCTGGCGGGTGCAGTCGCCGGAGGAGTGGCCCCGGCCGGCCTGCTCGCCGCCGCTCAAAGCAAGGCACGGATCTCCTTTTCCACTCTGGGCTGTCCCAAGTGGGAATGGAAAACCATTTTGACCAACGCCGCCCAGTGGGGTTACAACGGAATTGAACTCCGCGGCCTTCTGGGCGAAATGGATCTCACCAAGCGGCCGGAATTCCAGAAGGAGCGGCTGGCGGAAACCATGTCCCAGCTGCAGGACAAGAAGCTCCGCGTAGTCGGGCTGGGATCCTCGGCCCGCATGCATGAGGCGGATGCGGCTACGCGCGCCAAACAGCTGGATGAGGGGAAGCGCTTCCTCGACCTGGCCCGGCAGCTGAAAGCGCCGTTCGTGCGGGTTTTCGGGGACAAATACATCCAGGGAGAAGCCAGGGAAGTGACGCTGGACCGCATTGCCGAAAGCCTGCGCACCCTGGGAAACCATGCCGCCGGCACGGGGGTCACCGTACTGCTCGAGTCGCACGGGGACTTCTATCAATCGGCCACTCTTCGGCAGCTGATGGAAAAGGTGGGGATGAAGACGGTAGCCATCCTTTGGGATGCGCACCATACCTGTGTTTCCGGAAAGGAAAAACCCGAGGACACCTATCGGGAGCTCAAGCCCTATGTGCGCCACGTCCACCTGAAAGATTCCAAAACGCAGGGGGAGAAGCATGCCTATGTGCTGACCGGAGAGGGGGACGTTCCGATAAGAGAGACCGTGCGCACCCTGGTTCGGAGCGGCTACCAGGGGTATTACAACCTGGAGTGGGAAAAAGCCTGGCAGCCGGAAATCGCCGAGCCGGAAGTCGCCTTCCCGCACTTTGCCAAAACCATTAGGGAGTACCTGGCGGCTTCGTAAAGAAGCCCGGGGATCAGGGGACCGGGTGGGGTTCCGGAACCTCCTTGCTGTTTGCCACTACAACCGAATGAAATTGCAAACAGCAGGTATTGATATGTTCTGCCGTCCCGATGGGACTTGATCTGTGCCTGGAGCCAACCCGGCAATAAATTGCCGGGCCACAATCTTGCCGTTCCTTGCGGGACTTTGCTGCGGAATAACCGTCCTGTGCCGGTTTACGCGAGGTCTCACAAAACGGTGGTCATAGCATATGTGAGTCCCGCCGGGGACGGCAGAAGCGGACCCATCCTTCCGGTGAGCTCTTTTTTCTACAGAAAAAGACGCTTCAGGTGGCGCTCCAGGATGTTTTCCGTCACCTGCCGGGCAATGGTCTCTTCGTACCGGTCCAGGGCGTGCAGGAACCGTTCCCCCATTTCCGCTGCCACCTTATAGCCGACATGGAGCAGCTGGCGGAAGTGGAGGTTAAACTCCGGACAGGCAGGATCATGGCGCAAGGCACCGGCATACTGTTCCGGTGACCAGCCGTTCACCGCCTCCGGCCGGGGCAGCTTTTCCCGGTGGATGTCAATCACCGTAGCATAAGGCCCGGCCATTTCCTCGTAGCGCTGGTAAGCGCCGGCATACACTTCGCGGGCCATCGCCAGCCCCTCTCCTCCCGCCATGGCCAACCCGATCAGCTCCTCCAGCCAGGTGGTGCCTGCCGTTTTCAGGTGCACCCCGGCATCGAAGCGTCGCAGGGCCTTCTGCATCGGACCGTAGATCGAGAACTTGTCGCTGCCGGAATGAACGCTCAGCTTGAGATTGGCAGGCAGGCCGAATTCCCGGACGGCAAAAGCGATGACCGCCAGGTCTTCGCAGAATTCCTTCTCAAACCGGCTGAGGTCGCCCACATAGTCGACCCCCTTATTAAACCGGCCGCTGAATTTCGGGGCAATGGTTTGCGCCGGAATGCCTTCTTCCGCGATGGCGGAGAGAATGAACAGCAGCTCCACCGGGGTCTGGGCGAGATCGGTCTCATCCATGGAAACCTCGGCGATGAAATCTTCCGTCCCTTTGGCACGGCAGATATACCGGTAGATTTCTCCCGCCTGACGCACGGCCAGAAGATACTTCCGGGCCGTGTTTTCAATGGCAGCCATGGAGATTTCCAATGGAGAATCCAGGCCCGGGATGTCGAGCAAACCGGCATAGCGGCTTCGGCCGGCGGTAAAGGCCCGTATTTCCTCTTCCCCGACCGGCTTGCCGGTAAAGTCCGCCACATCGATGGTAAAAAAGTCGCTGGCGGCCAGAAAGGCATCCACCGTTTTCAATCCGATATGGTCCGCATCCACATGATAGGGCCGATCCCATCCAAGGGACTGCACCGCCCGGTCCGCCTCACGGCGCACGCTTTCCGGGCGGGTTCCGATAATCTGGTGCTCCCGGTTGGATTTATTCCATACCGGAACCACTTCCACTCCCAGGGAAAGGGCCTGCATCATCGCAGCCAGCTGGGCTTTCCCCTGGTGGGCGAAGCGGTCCCCCACTCCCATGCTGTATTTTGCCAGTTGCATAACTTCCTGGGTCCTCCGGATTTCTACAACCGCCCCATGCGGAACAGGAAAAAGCTTCCGGAAGCGGCCAGCAGCAGAAGCAGGGTGATAAAACCGGAACCGTCCAACAGGGGAGCTGCGACGGGCTGATCCTCCACATAAAGGGTTGCCTGTGCGCTGGAACCCGCTTCGCAGGCGCTGGAGTTGACAATACTGGTGCTATTGAGCTTCGCGCCGAGAGTGGTTCCCTTGACCGTAAGGGAAATGGCACAGGAGCCCTTGGCCGGTATGGTCCCTCCGGTCAGCTGGAAGGACTGGGATCCGGCCGTGGCAGTCACAGAACCGCCGCAGCTGCTGGTCAGATTGTTGGGCGTGGCAATGATCACCCCGGCTGGCAGAGTATCGGTAAACTGGATATCCGTCAGGGCGGCATCATTGGCGGAAGGGTTGGTCAGCGTAAAAGTCATCGTGGACAAGCCGTTCAACAAAACGCGGCTGGGGGTGAACGACTTGGTCATCACCGGGGGCGCGTGCAGGACGACCGTCAAATCCGCCTGGGCCTGGTTCCCCTGGCCCCCTTCGCTGCAGTTGACGTTGTCGGTCACATTATTGCGGATAATCCGGCAGGGAGCCGGACCGATCGTATTGTCGGTCACGTTCACCTCGATGGTGCAGGATTTTTTAGCCTGCAGGACCCCGTTGCTGAGGGTAACGCTCGTGCCTCCCGGCAAGGCGGTGACGGATCCTCCGCAGGTATTGGATACATTCACCGGGTTCGACAGGATCAGTCCGCCGGGGAGGTTGTCCGTAAGGCTGATTCCGCTCAGGGTGGTAATGTCGTTCGAATTGGTCACGGTGAAGGTCAGCTTGGAATTCCCTCGCACCGAGATCACCGAGGGGAAAAAGGACTTGGCAATCGTCGGCGGGCTCACCACTGTCAGGGTCGCCTGGGCGGCGTTGCACGGCAGGGTTTCATTGGCTGTGATTTCACTGGTTTTGTTTGTTTTTATCCCGGCGGAATTGCTGGTCACATTGACCTTGATCGTACAGCTGGCTCCCGGATTGACCGATCCACCGGTAAACCGAATGATCGTGGATCCGGGCAAGGCATTCACCGTCCCGTTGCAGGTGTTCTGGATGTTCGGCACGGAAGCCACCAGCAGCCCGTTCACCAGGGGATCATCAAAAGTCAGGCCGGTAATGGCCACGGGATTCCCCACGGGATTGCCGACGGTAAATGTCAGAACGGAGGTTTTGTTCAGGGCGATGATCGAAGGCAGGAAAGATTTGGAAAAAGTCGGAGCCGCCACAATATTGATCACGTCCGACGCTGTGGGTCCGTTTGCTGTTCCGGTAGCGGAGGCGTAGACAGTATTCGTAAAATGACCGACGCCGATGCCGGTCACATTGACATGCACCGTGCAGCTTCCGAGTCCCGGCAGGGTCGCCCCGCTAAGGCTGATCTGCCACCCGGCCGGAGGAGCGGTCACCGTTCCATTGAGGCAGTCATGACCTACCGTGGGGGGGTTCGGCAGCTCCAGCCCGTCGGGCAGATAGTCGGTAAACTTCACCCCGCTTAAAGCCGCCTGGTTGGGGTTCGTAACCACGAATGTCAGAAGTGTGGTGCTGCCGAAGGGAATGCTTTTGTGCGTGAAACTCTTGACGATGTTGGGAGGCTGAAGAGCCTGAGAATAAACGCTTCCGGCAGACAGAAGCAAGAGCGCCAGGAACAAGTTTCCGGCACGAAGGCAGCAATCCGGGATGCGGGAACGATAGGACGGTAAAGCAATTTGTTTTATAAGTGATGCGGCCATGCGATCACCCTTTTCCCTGTAAAAAATAATTCAGATTAATGGTAATTGTGAAGCCCCTAAATAATATCGTAAGGCAGGCGAATGTACAATACGATTCTAATTAGGTTTATCGGACGGGGCAACCGGGGGTCGATCCCCCTCCGGCAGGCCGCTTCGCTAAGACGACAAATTCGTTAAAAATCACCGCTCCTGGCGACCGACCCTTTCGCATTTCTTCCCGTTCTTCCTTTCTTCCTGTGAGTCCTATCTTTTCACAGGAAGACGGGAAGATCAGGAAGGAAGAAAGAAGCTATCCGTGTATTTCGGATGGGAAGAGGGACTTTTCACAAAAAAGATGATGAAGGTGCAAAAAGTCTTCCATTTCACAGAAACACCCCAAAACCGACGAACAAACGAAAGCCGTTTTGAGTACAGTCTTCAGACTGCGCGCTGCAAGCAGGTTTCAGCTTGTACCAGGCAAGCTAAAGCTTGTACTCTACACGAAGGAGACTTTTTGCACTTTCATCAAAGATGCCGGATTCATTGATCCATGCACGGCCTAAGGTTTGATGTACTTCTGGTAGGCGGCTTCCACCGTTTTCCCGTCCAGCTCCCCTTCAAAAAACAGCACGCGGTAGCGGAAGACGGCCTTGGCGCCGGGCTTGAGAACCAGCCCGAATGGCTTGGGATCCGCCTCCTTGTGCGCTTTCTGGAAATCGAGCTGCCCGAGAGGATTCACGCTGAAACAACCGTAGCCCCGGGCGTGCCAGTACGTAGGGCTGTTGACGCCGGAGGGATGACTGAAAATGACGATTCCCAGTTTCCTGCCATCCTTTTCGCCCTGCAGCCGCACCCAGTTGGCCCGCTTTCCCCAGACACCCTTCTCCAGCTCCTGGCCATTGGAATTCAGATAGCGGCCGGTGGCCTTTTCCGTCAGGAACTGGGCAATGCGCACGGCAAACATTCCTTCTTTGGTGTCGCCGAAAGCCACTTCTTTATCCAGCGCTTTCAGGGAAATATCAAAATCGATGGCATACTGTCCGGGGCTCAGGACCAGAAAATCCATCTGGCGCTCTTCATCGAGGAGGGCTGCCTTGTCGGGGCCAACCCATTTGGAAAGGGTTTTGAGAGTTGCCTTTTTCTTTCCGCTCTTCATTGCCAGAACCTTCTGGTGCTGAATGGCGGGAAGCTCCGCCTTGCTGTTCCCCCAAAACAGGTTGTTTTTTGCCCCCACCTCGTCGACGGTAAAAAAGAGTCCCTGGTGGTGCGGATGATCGGTATCTTCTCCAGCTACTTTTTCGAAGGGGTAGGAACGCGTCATGGGCACTCCGGACGGGCTGAGGATCGGCCAGAGGACCGGTTTGGTCTGCAGGATGCCCGGCGCCGCCAGTGGCTTGGCCGGATCCGGCGTATGCCGGTAGGTGGTCCAGGCTTTTCCGTCCACCAGCACGTCGATCGCATTTCTGCCCTGTTTCAGCTCCACCTTCTGGGCCATTCCGTGCATCCATGGCAGCAAAAGGAAAAAGCCGACGATCCAGAACCTGTTTTTAGAAAACATCGGAAAGACCTCCTTCATGATTTTTTAGCGAAATACCACCAGGCGATCAATGGCAACGTCGGTCTTCCGGCCTGAGCCATAGGATTCTCCCCGGACGAGTATTTTCAGTTGATGAGATTGATTTTTAAGACCGAACACATGCCAGATGGCTTCTTCCCCTTTGGAGCGCCCCTCATCGGAGCAGACATCCACCGTCCTGTGCAGCTTCCCGTCCAGGAATATGTCTGCCTGGCCCCCTTCCGGCAGAAAGGGACCTACTACGATCGCTCCGGTTCCTTCGAATCCGATCAGAGCCGCCGCATTTTTGTCGGAAGCCATCCGGGAAGATTCTTTCCGCGAAGGATCCAGGGGGCCCCAGTTGCCGACCCATTTCCACCGGGAATCCGAGAAGGGAACCGATTCCGCCGGCGAACCGTAGTCGTCCCACACTTCCAGGGCCGGGGCTTTCGGTTTTTGCACCGGGATCAGCAAATCGGATCCGTCGATCCGGCCTCCGTACTTCCGGACCATGTCCACCGCCCGCTCGAGATTGTAGGAGACAATGGTGCGGAAGCTGAAACGAGTGTAATTAAAGACCCGGTCGGCAATATCCGCTATGCCGCTTTTCCACTCTTCCGGAATGGCATGATATCCGATCATCACTCCCAGAATTCCGGCGGCGGTGGAGGCATTGCAATCCGAATCCTGGCCGGCCCGTGTGGCGATTTCCAGCGTGCGCGCGAAATCGCCCTGTCCGTAGAGCAGGCCCAGCACGATATAGGCCCCGTTCAGCTTGGCGTCGATATTGAAGGAATCCAGGGCCCCCGCCGGGCAGGGTTCTCTCTGGTCCCACTTCTTGCCGATCAGGTCCCAGACTTTTTTCCAGTCGTCGGGATATTGCTTGGACCAAACCAGGACGTCCAGGATGAGCTGCGCGTAAGGACTCCCGCCGGGAATGCAGGCCAGCCCGTTTTGCACCACCCGAAGCCGGTCGGTTTCCACAAAGGCGGCGCTGTACATTCCGGCGACAAACATGCCCCCGTAGAGCCCGTCCCCGTAATTCATGACCCGGCCGGCCCGCGAGGCAATGCGGTTCGACCCGCGATAGAGGCCGGGGGCCATCAGGCCGATAAAATCGGCTTCAATCTGAAAATCGATGTCGTTGGCATGGGCGTTGTAAAGGGGCATCCCGGAAAGGCCCGCGGGAACTCCGCGGCGCAGGGCCCGCCGGGCAGCCAGATTGGCGTGCCACAGCCCGTATTCCGCATTCCGGAAAAGCCGTCCGAAGTCGGCGGTGGTGGCATTCAGCCCGTTGGTATCCAGCACCTCCGCCAAGGTCATATTGACATAGAGGTCGTCCTGATTGAGTGAATTCGAAACCCGTTCCGGCTTCCAGGGCGGCAGATCTTCTTCCATGATCCGCCCCTGGGCGCGGAACTCGGTCGGTGCGGCAAAGCTGACACCGATCATCTTGCCCGCCCAGCCACCGGCAATTTTGTCTTCCAGCTCCTCTTGCGAAATCCGATGCAGACGCTTTCCGGAAGCCCAGCAGGGAGAGAATCCGGACCAGGCGGCCAGCACCAGGATCAGTGCCTTGATGGTTAAACGATATCGCATACTTGCCTTCCTTTTCCTTCCCTTTTCGAGTAAGGGATTATTCCACAAATTTCGGTGTAAAAGGAAGGACGGGAAGAAAGGCCGAAGGGCCGGCGCCGGCCGTCGAAACGTCCGGCTTCGGCCCTTTTTCGCAGACGGGAGATCGCTCCGGGCGGCTATCAGGGACCGGTTTTTGGGGCCGGAGGCAGCGTGGTGGTGGTGGTGGTGGTCGGCGGCGGGGCGGCGGGCAGCGTCGTAAGGGTGGTCGCCGGAGCCGCAGGCTGCGTGGGGCCGGGCACCGCTTGGGCCGCCTCCTTCTGCTCCGCGGCATTTGCCTTTCGGGCTTCCTCCGCCTTCTGCTTCTCGGCCTTTTCCTGCGCTTTCTTTTCCTGCTCGGCCTCTTCCTTTTCCTTCTTTTCCTGGTCTTTCAGGCGCTGCTCTTCCGCCTCCTGGCTGCTTTCCGCAAAGGTGCGCTGCATCTTGCGGACCATCTTGCGCAAATCCTCGTAGCGCCCTTCAAATTCCAGAGTGGCATCCTGGTGGGCCACCGGATCCTTGATCACCTTGGCCTCAATCAGCACCACAATCTCGGTGCGCACGTTGCTGCGGGTCGACGTGCCGAAAAGAAAACCGAGAATCGGAATATTCCCCAGAAAAGGAATGGCGGACCGCGAGGTGGACAGGCTGTCGCGCATTACGCCGGCAATGACTACCCCCTGGCCGTCCTTCACGATCAGCGTAGTCTGCACCGAACTTTTGGTGATCTTGGGGGTCAGGGCCTGCCCGCCGGAAACCTGGCTGACCTCCTGGGCGATTTCCATGGTCACCATCCCGGAGGCCGTAATCCGCGGGCTGACGGCCAGAATAACGCCGGTCGGCCGGTACTGGATCTGGTTGAAATAGGAATTGGTATTGACGATGTTCAGGGCGTTGCTGTAGGTCGAGGTCGAAATGGGCACTTCGTCGCCGACCTCGATCTTGGCCTGCTGCCCGTCCAGGGCCAGGACGGAAGGGGCTTCCAGCACTTTGAGGGTGGTTTTGGTCTGCAGGGCCACCAGGCTGGCCGCCAGCTGCTTGGCATTCATCACCTGAAATACCGTGGTGCCGGCCAGCTGGCCGGCCGTGGCCGCGCCAATGGAGAAATCCGTCGTCCGCCGGGTGCGCAGGTTCTGGGTGGTGGTATTCTCCCCTGTGCCGCTGCTGGCGGTAACCCCGCCCAGATTTTCGAAATACCACTGCACGCCCATGGAAAGATCGTTGTTCAGCCCGACCATGAAAACCTTGGCTTCGATCAGAACCTGGCGCGGCAGAACATCCAGGATCTTGATGGTTTTCAGGAGATACTCGTAATCGGGCTGGGTGGCGGAAATCACCAGCGAGTTGTTCAGATCGTCGACCACGATGCGCATGCTGCCGCTCCCTCCGCTGATCATCCCCGAATCGATGTTCAGGGAGCCGGAAAGCTGCGGGCCCAGCTGCTGGGACTGCAGCTGGATGTTGGAACCCAATCCGCCACCCATGCCACCCATGCCGCCCATGCCCATGCTGCCGCTCATGCCGCCCATGCCCATGCTACCGCTCATCGAGCTGCGCTGCTGCATGGAGTTGCTCAGCGTGGATTGCCGCCCGCTGCCCTGGCGGGATTGGCTGCTGGTCCCCCCGCTGCCCCCTTCGGAATAGAGCTGCGAGAGGATGCCGGCGATGTTGCCGGCGGTGGAGTTCTGCACCGGGTATACGAAAATCTGCTGGCTCCGGCCCTGCGGGCTGTCCAGCCGGTCTATCCAGCTCTGCACCTTTTCCAGAACCCGCGAGGAATTGGCCACCACGAAAATGCTGTTGAGCCGCTCCACCGGGATGATATTGACGCCGGTATTCAGATCCTTGGCGCCGCTGGCGACCACCTTCGCCAGGTCCTCGGCCACCTCCTTCACTCCGTAATACTTGATCTTGATCAGGTCGACAAAAGTGCGGTCGAACACCCGTCCGTCGATGGCGCTGACGATCTGGCGGATCCGACGGACGTTATCCTTGAAATCGGTGATGATCAGCAAATTGGCCTTGACGTAGGTCACCATGGTGCCGCCGTTGGAAATGAACGGAGCGATCACCTGCTGCATCTCGCCGATGGGAACGAACTCCACTGGGATGATATGCGTGGAAAGTTCGCGGTCGGAAAACAGCTCGGCATCCCGGGGGCTGACCAGGGGCGGGATCGGCACATTGGCCGGGACCGGCGGCTGGGAAGGAACCGGAGGGGCGGACGTGCCCGGAGCCGGCGCGCTTTCGCTCTTGCCCGGTGTCGGGACGGACGGCTTGCTCTCCTTGACCGGCACCGGCTTGACGTATTCGCTGTAATCGAAAACCCCCAGGGGGATTTTTATCCCGCTGCTGATCGGCAGGATCTGGTAAATCGACCCCTGTTTGACGATGGCCGCGTTGTTCATTTTCAGGATGGTTTCGAATACGGCAAAAAGATCCCGTTTCAGAATCGGCTTTTCGGTACGCATGTTCACCTTGCCGGCCACCTGGGGATCCACCATGAAATTGATGCCCAAAGTGTTCCCGACAAAGGTGATGATTTCGGTAAGATCCGCATTCTCAAAGTTCAGGGTGACCGGAGTTTCCCCGTCCGACTGCGCTTCCAGCCATGAAATCCGGCTCCCCGAGGCCAGCAGAAAGAAGGCCAGGCCGAAAACCAGAGCGCCTCGCCGGCACCGGGACCCACGGATTTTCATAAAAAGACTCATTTTCCTAAGCATCATTTCCCCTATCTTACAGGACCGATTCATAAATAATGTCTTCACTGGCTTTCCTAAACTCCGGGCGGAAACCGCAAATCCTTCCCTATTGCGGATCCGGGGGGCGAACCACGTCGCCAAAGGGGGTACGGATCACCCTCCGCCCCTGGTCGTCGATAAATTCGTTGCGCTGCATAGGCCGGCTGGTCCTCGCACCTCCGGCCTGGGAGCCGGCCCGGCCTTCCCCGCCGGCGGTTTGGCCCGGCACCGGGATGGATCGCGCCGCGGCCGGAGCGTTGGCGGCACCGGGAGCGGCGGCAGGCGTGGACGGCGCAACCAGCGCGGGCGCTCCGGACGGGGCACCGGCTCCCGCACCCACTTGAATGATCTGGCTGGCGCTGACCGGCGTAGCCCTGTCCGGTACCTGGCGCCCCTGCCGGTTGGCAGGATCAAAGAGGCTGATCACCTGGCTGGTCACCTGACCGGCCGAAGAGGTGTAGGCGAACTCAACCCGGTCGGCGGTAATCTGGTTCACTTTGTAGCCCTCATAAAGGTCCCCGATGCGCAAAGTGTCAACGGCCCTTTTCCCCGGCTGAACCTGCTGGCGCCGGACCAGGGCCCTCATCTGGTCGCCCACTTTGGCAACCCCGACCAGAATCGGCTTGGGATTCATCGGGGGTACGGCCTCAACAGCCTGATTGTCCTCCTGGCTTTTCAGGTTGCGGCTTTCCAGGAAAAGGTTCTTGGAGGAGACCGGCTCGTAGGCGGCTGCCGAAAGGGTCACCGGAGCATATCCTCCCATAGAAACCGGCCGCTTGTCTTCTCGCTCCGCCACGACCGGGATGGAAGCGGAAGAATGCTCCATACGGAATTTCTGGAAATCCCTCCTGACCTGCCGCCCCAGGCTGATGCAGAGGACCAGCAGCAAAGCATCCAGCACCAGTACTCTTCGGTTCATGTCTGTTCTTTCCGTCGATCAATCATGGAATCCGCCCTGCCGCCCGCCGCCTTCCCGTCCTCACGGATAGGAAGAAACAGCCGGCCGGGAGGCCGCTTTATCTTTTTCTTTCACTTCCGGGCTTTTAATATACGAGGAGACCAGCACCGAAGGGTAAAGCAGGAAGTTGTTCTTGATGTTGGTGCTGCGCAGGTTCAGCTCGGAAATAAACAGGTATTTGGGGTAGTTCCGGATGGCCACCAGGAAGTTGACCAGCTGGTCCGGAGCGCACTGCGAATCGATCTTGGCCGAAATACGCTGGTATTCCTCCTTGTAGCGTTTCGGCTGGTTGAATTCCTTTCTCTGGACGGCAAAGCCGGCATCGGTGGCTATTTTATTGATGATATCCTGCAGGCTGGAAGACACCATGGTATTTTCGGCCACATCCAGAAACAGCGGATCGAAGGAGGCAATCCGCTTCTTGTTCTCATCCAGCCGGGCCAGATATTTCTCCTTGGAAGCCACCCTGGCCCGATAGCGCGCCAGAAGCTGGCTCTTGGTCTCCATCTCCGTGGAGATTTTCTTGAAGCCTTCCATCAGCGGCAGCACTCCATACATGATCAGGAGTACCAGAGCGCAAATCACTCCGCCGAAAATCACTACATTGCGGTCCCGTTGCGTCAGTTGCATCCTTTGCCCTCCAGCCGCGCCTTGATAAAAAAGCGCTCCTTATTGCTGATCGGATCCCGGGTAATCGGTGCCTGGTGCTCCGGAGACTTCAGGTAATTGGACTTGGAGAGCAGCGGCATCAACTGGGAAGCAGACTGGGTGAATCCCTGGATCAGCACTTCCCCTTCCCGGGTGTTCAGGAAGTTTAGATAGATATCGTCCGGAAACATGTTGGTCATTTCCAGCATCGCCTCCAGGAGATGGTCCTTGGCACAGAACATCGTTTCCAGATCCTTGATTTTTTCCTCCAGCTGCTGGTTCTGCTTCCGGAGGGCTTCGACCTCATCCACCTGAGGCCGCAGAGCGGCAATTTCCCGGTCCAGTTCCTGGACGTAAATGTATTCCTGCACCCACTGGCGTCCAAAGTAACCAATTCCGAGCACCAGAAGGGCGGCCAGAAGAACATAGGTCGGCACCATGGCATACGGATTCTTCCGGGGCCGCAGTTCTTCCGGCAGAAGGTTCAGGGAAGGCATCGATTTCCCCTGGAAGGCATCCAGAGCCAGACCCAGCGGAACCGCCATTTCCGGAAGCTCCGCGGCCATGGAGATCGGGGTGCGATAGCGGATCTGGGTGGTCAGAAGTCCGACATCCGGAAGATCGGCGGCCAGACCCCGTCGGAACTCTTCGGCGGCAGACCCGGAAAAAAGCACCCCTTCCACGGATTCGGCCATCTGCCGCGCTGCGGAGAGCCCGTGCTCCATGGTGTCCAGGACATCGCTGGCTGGAAAAACGCGGTTTTCCGGCAGAGGAACCACCCCGGAATATACCGGCTGTTTCTTGTGCAGGCCGATCACCTCCACCGTCTTTTCCCCAAAGTCATAAAGGAAATAAGGGGTATCCTTCAGCCGGTCGCGTCCCTGGGACCACAGCTTCCAGAGAGCAAACGTGGAGACCTGGACGCTGCGGAAAGGGATCTGCAGCTCCTTGAAACAAAGCAGGTAATCATCGAGCACCGACTTGCGGACCAGGGCCAGCATCACGGATATCTTGGCGTTGCCGGCCTCTACGCTCTCCCCCACGATGCTGAAATCATAATAGAATCCGTTTTCCTCGGAGGGCTCGTAGTTTTCCACCTGGAATTTCATGACCTGCCCGAGATTGGATTTGACTTCCATCGGAAAGGTGAGCAGCCGAACCAGAACCTGTTCCCGCGGAAGACCCAGAATGACATGCTCCCGATGAACCTTTTTTTCCTTGAAAAAAGCGCTCACCTGGCGCTTGAGTTCCAGGATGGGCAGGTGGCGGAAGTCGGCGATCCGCTTGATGCCGGTTACTGAAATGCTCTGTACGCCTTTGCGCAAGCAGGCCAGGAGCAGGTGATCCCCGCGGATCTCTATTCCTGCTGCGGATGTCCAAGTGGTAATCATAAAAAAGCCTAATTAAATTCCGTTCTTTGTCTGTCTCTGAAGATGCGAATGCAAACGAAAAAGACGTCAAGAATACCGCAAGATGGTCAAATTCTCCTAAACTACCGTACCATTTCGTTCCAGTATATGGTCCGGTACCCCACCGACTCCTGCGGATCAATGACAATAATGGACCGCAAAGTGTTTTTAATGCGGCTCCCGGGAATCTCCGCCGTGGATTCCAGGCTGAAGCAGTTGGATTTCCGACCGACGCTCAGCCATTCCGCGGCGCGGCCCAGGGCCGCCGCGCTGGTCTGGCTGACTTCCGCCATGTTCAGGAACGGCTTGACCAGCCGGCGCTCGTACAGCATCTGCGCAAATTGCGGTTCCATGTCGGGGATCGCCATCAGCACCGGCAGGGGAGCGGAATTCAGGTTGATCTGGATGGAAAAGGTGTATACCGTAAGGTAATTCACCAGGCCATACCGTTCCAGGATGCGGCCCTGTTCATCCTTCACCTTGATCCCGTAGAACAGCTCCGGCGTCATCCCCTGAACCAGAAGCAGCTCCTCCACGGTATCGAACGGCCCGTTCTTGGCGCGGTAGGGCGGATCGAGGCTCATGTAATACTCGTCCTCCGCGCCGTTCAGGCGGTGATTTTTGTCGGCATCCACCCAGTCGAGAATCGAGTCGATAATCATATCCGCCCGCTCTTTTTCCACGCCGATGGCCGCGAACAGGCGATGGTAGACTTCCTCCGTGGTGAAGTTCAGGTTGATTTTGCCGTTCTCGTCCATGATACGGGTGGTCACCCTTCCCTGCGGGAAATCGCTGGTGACAAAGCCCAGATCCAGATCATCGGGCGGAAGGAGCGCCGTATCCGCGGTCGGGGCCACCGGAGCCGGAAGCGCCGTCCGGCGCAGCAGGCGGTACAGGCTTTCCGCCATACCGGTGCGGGCCAGGTAGTGGGCGGTCACTTTGTCCTTGTTATTGCGGGCGGCATTGAACTCGATGCGAATCGACTTGGTAAACGAAAGAGTCATCAGGGAAACGATTGCCAGAACCCAGAGGAGCACCACCAGGACCACACCCCGGGAGCCGGAACCGGCATTCCGGGCCGTCTGCGGACCGACCCGCGGACCAGGAAAGTATATCTTTACGAATCTGTCCGGCATCGCTTTCCAGGGCTACGGCTGGGGCTGCGGTTGAGACTGGGGAGTCAGCTGCTGAAAAAGGCTGCGGGAGCCCATTCCCGCTTTTCCCTTAAACGGTTCGGCAATCACCGGGATAATGATCCGGTGCCGGTTTCCCATGCGTCCCACATCCTCGTTGAGAATCAGCTCCAGGGCCACCGCTTTGGGAAGACCGATCATTTGATCGCTGTCCCATTCCGACTGCCAAACGGTTTTCCTGGTCAGGGGATCCACATCCAGGTATTCCCATTTCATTTCCCGGATTTTGTCAAAGACCACCAGTCCCTTCTGGTCCATGGAGAGGTACTGGTTGCGCAGAAGCATCGACCGGTCCAGGTACAGCGTTTCGCTTTCCACCAGCTCGTAGCCGTCCCCTTCGGCCATGCCGCGGGTACGGTAGGAAACCAGATTCAACCCGGCGCTCTCCATAGGTCGCATCGGGTAGACGGAAAGGAACCTTAATTCCGTGGGGCCGCCGAGGAACACCGGGGTGTTCATCGCCGCCATGCCGGGCTGCATCCCCGGCATCATGGTGGGGTCGGTGGGCAGGACGGTCCCCGGAGGAAAAGCCTGGTTGCGGACGTCCAGCGCAAATGCGCAGCTGATCTGCTTCCGGAGGAGCTGCGCCATGATCCGGAACCGCTGGGAGCTTTCGATTACCTGGTCGCCGCGCGTCCAGAAGCGGCTGCTCATCCGGAAGGCGCCGAAAATCATGGCCGCCATGCCGCTCAGGATGGTCATGGTTACCAGAAGCTCGAGGAGCGTGAACCCCCCGGCGCCTCCGCGGCGGAAGGCCAACCGGGACTTGCGGCGAAAATGGGCCGGGCGCATGGTCCTCAGGGCTCCTCATATCCCCGGCGATATCCTCCGCCGCGCAATCCGCTTCCCCGGCCGCTGCCCCCCCGCGGGCCGAAAAGCCCGCCGGACGGATTGGCGGAAGGCAGCTGCCCCGGCACCAGCCCGGATCCAACTCCCAGGGGCCCGGTCTTTTGCAGGACGTTGATCACCTTGGCGCAATGCAGCACATACTGGTGCTCCTGCTGCCGGTATTTCCATTGAATGACCACCTCGAGATCCAGAAGCCGCAAGGGAAAAAGCTGCGCCTGGTCCTGGCCCAGAGCCATCTGGCTGAGAGCCTGAGGATCGGGTGGCATCACCCGCTCCACCGCCGCAGCTTGCCATCGGTAGCCTTCCTCGAAGGAGCCGTTCATGGAGTAGCCGTCCAGAACCTCCGGGTTGACCAGCAGCTCGTTCATAATGTTCTGCGCATAGCTGCCGGCCATGAAGTACTGGCTGACCCGCGAAATGTTGGTGAAGCCGCCGGAGATCAGCTGCATGGTAACCGTCAGGCTGACGGCCAGGATGGAAAGGGCCACGATCACTTCCAGAAGGGTAAACCCCTCCTCCGGACCCGGGCAGGGAGCGACCCCGGCCCGCAGCGCGAGCGGAGCCCGACGGGTGGCGGATGCTTCAGGAGCGCCCATTTTCCTTGTCCTTGACGACCCGGGCGATGCCGGTCACCGGATCGGTGCGCAGCGTAACCTTTTCCGGGCTGCCGGTCACCTGCAGCACCATTTCGGCAGCGGTTGCATTCCCTTCCGGGTAAAAAAGAATATCCACCTGGTCCGCCCGGCGCGCCTCGGCACCTTCAATGCGCACCGCCTCCACCTTCAGGAACTCCTTGTCCAGCGGGTACTTTTTGATCGCCTCCCCGAAGGCATCGGTCAGCTGGATGTTCTGTTCCACAAAATCGACGCGCACCAGAAAAATCGCCTGCTCCCGGATGGCGCTTTCCCGGGCGATGCGCATGATGTTCACGATATCCCGTGCCGTGGTCCGAATGCGCACCCCCCGCGAGCCGCGCCCCATGTTGGGCAGAATCAGCGAGGTCAGAATCCCGATGATCAGAACCACCACCAGGACTTCCAGCAGGGCGAAACCGGAGCGGCTCCGGAGTGCTATGTTTCCGGGTTTCATAGGGCTCCTGCCGGACGAGCGGCTATTTCCCCAGGCTCCAGCTGGTTACGTCGGCGTTTTCCCCCTCGCCGCCCTCCTGCCCGTCGGCTCCGAGGGCCAGAAGGTCATATTCGCCGTGCTGCCCGGGGCTGCGATACACGTATTCCCTTCCCCAGGGATCCTTGGGAACCGAGTTTTTCTTCAGGTAGGGGCCCTTCCACTGGTCGCCGCCGGGATTGTTCAGCAGGGCCTGCAGGCCCTCGTTGCCCTGCGGGTAGTGGCCCATATCGAAGCTGTACAGGTCCAGAGCCTGCTCCAGCTCGGCGATCTGCACCTTGGCCAGCTCGCGCTTGGCCCCCTTGAGGCGCTCCATGACCTTGGGACCCACCACCGTGGCCAGCAGCCCGAGGATCACCAGAACCACGATCAACTCAATCAGCGAAAAGCCGGCCTGGCCGCGGCGGCGTTTGCGCTCCTCCCTTTTCCACTCCATGAATTTCTCCTCCTTTACGATCAGCTAGAAAGGAACATCGTTGATGCTGAAAATGGACCAGAGCATCGAGACCACCATGGTCCCGATCACGATTCCCATAAACAGGATCATCAGCGGCTCGAACAGGGCAATCAGGCGCTGCACCGACTGCCGCACATCCCCGTCGTAGGTGTCGGCGATCTGCAAAAGCATGACGTCCAGCTTCCCGGACTCCTCGCCGACACGCAGCAGGTGAATCGCCAGGGCGGGGAAAACTCCCGTAGCCTGAATCGGATTGGTCAGGCCTTCTCCTTTTTTCACCCCCATGCGTATGGGATCCATGGCATTGGCGATCGACTTGTTGTTGATGGTTTCCTTGACGATGGCCAGGGCCTGCAGCAGCGGAACGGCGCTGTGCAGCAGCGTGCCCAGGGTCCGCGCAAAGCGGGCCACTTCCATCTTCTGCAGCACCTTGCCCAGCAGGGGAACGCGCAGCAGGCGCGTATCCCAGCTCAGACGGCCTTTGTCCGTCTGCACCCAGCGCCGGAAGGAGAGGTAGCCCATGGCTCCTCCCGCCAGGATCAGCCACCAGAAGGTGCTGAAGAAGTCGCTGATTCCCATCATGATCCGCATGGGCAGCGGAATGGCCACACCCACATCCGAAAAAACCTTGGCGAACTCCGGGATGACGAATACCACCAGGATGCACACCGAAGCCACTCCGACCATGGCCAGCAGGGCCGGGTAGATCAGGGCGGAAGTGAAATAATTGCGCAGCGCCTCGGAGGCCTGCAGGAACTCCATCACCCGCTCGATCACCTGGGTCAGGGCCCCGCTGGCTTCTCCCGCTTTGACCATGTTGGTGTACAGCTTGGGGAAGACGCGGGGGTGCTCGGCCATCGCTTCCGCCAGGGACTTTCCTCCCTTGATGTCGCGCAGCACTTTCTGGACCACCTCCCGAAAGACCTTTTTCTCGGAAAGCTCGGAAAGAATCGCCAGGCTGCGATCCAGGGGCAACCCGGACTTGAGCAGGGTGGTGAGCTCCTGGCTGAAGAGCAGCAGGTCCTTGGTGGCCACCCGCTCCACTTTCCAGGGCATCTGGAAATTCATGGCCATCAGGGACTTCTTTTCCTCCGCGGAGCTGACCTTGATGGGCAGGAAGCCGGTGTCGCGCAGCTTGGCCAGAACGCCGGCCTGGTCGGCGGCATCCATGAAGCCTTCCGCCACCTTGCCGTCCAGGGAGGTCGCCTTGTAATAATAGGAACCCATCAGGCCTCCTGACTCACCCGCAGAACCTCCGAAATGCTGGTGATTCCGGACATAACCTTCAGCCACCCGTCCTGCCGCAGCGTTCGCATCCCGTGGCGGATGGCCGCCTGCTTGATGGTATTGGAATCGGCTTTGCGCGTAGTCAGCTCGCGCAGTTCGTCATTCATCAGCATCAGCTCGTAGATTCCGATTCGGCCGATGTAGCCGGTCTCGCCGCACTTGGGGCAGCCGGTGCCTTCAAATACTTTCATCTCCCGCGCGGAGCGGGTCCCGGTAAGGCCCAGCTCGTCGAGCATGGTGGCATCCGGCGGCGCGGGACGCTTGCAGTCCGGGCAGATGACCCGCACCAGGCGCTGGGCGAGCACCCCGATGACCGAGGAGGCGATCAGGTAGTCCTCCGCCCCCATATCGATCAGCCGGGCGATCGCCCCGGGGGCGTCGTTGGTGTGCAGGGTGCTGAAAACCAGGTGGCCGGTCAAAGCCGATCGGATGGCGATTTCCGCGGTTTCCAGGTCGCGGATTTCCCCGATCATGATCACGTCCGGGTCCTGGCGGACGATGTGGCGCAGCCCGGTGGCGAAGGTCAGGCCGATCTGAGTATTGACCTGCAGCTGGTTGATGCCGTCCATCTGATACTCCACCGGATCTTCCACGGTAATGATCTTCTTGTCCGGCTGGTTGATCTTCTGCAGGGCGCTGTAGAGTGTGGTGGTTTTGCCGCTCCCGGTCGGGCCGGTCACCAGGAAGATGCCGTGGGGCCGGGTGATCAGGTATTCCATGGAGTCCAGGGAGTCCTTGGGAAAGCCCAGCCGGGTGATATCGTAGAGCGTGTTGTTGCTCTTGTCCAGGATGCGCATGACCACGCTTTCCCCGTACATGGTGGGCAGGGTGCTGACGCGCAGATCCACTTCCTTGCCGAGTACCTTGAGCTTGATCCTCCCGTCCTGCGGAATTCTCCGCTCGGCGATGTTCAGCTTGGCCATGATCTTGATGCGGGAGATCACCGCCGCCTTGAGCTTTTTCGGCGGGCTTTCCACGTCATGAAGAATGCCGTCGATGCGGTAGCGGACCTTCAGGTCTTTTTCGAACGGCTCGATATGCACGTCGCTGGAGCGGCTTTCGATGGCCCGGGAGATGATCATGTTGACCAGGCGGATCACCGGGGCTTCCGAAGCCAGGTCCTTCAGGTGCTCCACATCTTCGATATCTTCGGAAAGGGAGTCGATTTCCCCTTCCCCGATTCCTTCAATGATCCGCCCGAACGTCGAGCTGGCGGAACCATAGAATTTCTCCACCAGGTCCAGAACCTCGTTTTCGGTGGCCATGTAAATGCGCACCTCCAGCCCGGAGTGCTGGCGGACGGCTTCCAGCGTTCCGACATCCAGGGGATCCGCCATAACGATGGTAATGGTTTGTTCGTCGACGGCGATCGGCACAAACTTGCACTGCTTGAGGAAGCGCAGAGAAAAGGTGTTCTCCATCGCCGGAACGGCGGGAAATTCCTCGGTGGTCATTACCGGAATCCGGAGCTGCTCGCTCAGGGTGTAAAGCAGGTCCCTCTCGGAAATGTAGCCCAGGTCCACCAGGATCCGGCCGATTTTTTCCCGGGAGCTTTTTTGCGCGGTGACCGCCGTCCGCAGCTCCTCCTCTTCCAGGAGGTCTTTCTCGATCAGCATCTGACCGAGCAGTTTGCGCTTTTTCAGCGTGGCAAGATTAATACTCAATGATGCGAATCCTTTTCTTAAACTCGGACGGGTCCATCTGCCGGGCGGCCCGAGCGGCAATATCTCGTTTGAAGGCCCGCAGCACCACGGTGCGGTTGCGGCTGGCCTGGGTGATGTTCTGATCTACAATATAGGCGACAATGGCGATGGAATCCGTCTCCTTCAGCTGGTTGATGGCATTCCCGTAATCGGCGATCACCCCGACCAGCCGCTCGCGGAGATCCACGATCTTCTGCTCCCGCTCCCTGGGATCGGCCGTCTCCGGCCGGCGCATGGTGCCGAACGGGGTTTCCGTGGTGGCCGCTTTGATGTTGACCAGAAAGGAAACCGTCACCCCATAGTCGTTCAGAAAAACCCCCTTGC
Organism: uncultured Acidobacteriota bacterium; assembly: GCA_903847975.1. GTDB lineage: Bacteria > Acidobacteriota > UBA6911 > CAINFC01 > CAINFC01 > CAINFC01. The sequence goes on from CAINFC010000042.1 coordinate 50,453, forward strand.
AGCGGTCGACCAGGGCAAAGGGGTTCGGGAAAAGCTGCCCCAGGGCCTGGTTGACGATGGCTTCGAAAATTTCGATGTCGTTGCGCATCTGCTGGTAGTTGACCTCGACGCGCCCCTGCGCCCGCCCCGTTGCGGGGGCCAGCAGGATCCCGACCCCCAGCCAGAAAAGAAGAGGCAGCAGAAGAAAGCGGTCCGGGTTCCGGCGCCGCCGGCCGAGCCCCGCGGTAACAGGGTGTGAATGTGCTTCCGAATAATGAACCATAACCGTCGATTGTAACCGAAAGTTGTTAATACTTGGATTGACGCATGAACCTGGCGTTCTGCTCCAGGAGAAGGCTGTTCCGCTCAATGGTCTGGTAGTAGGTCTGCTGCAGGGACCCCAGCTCCTCGCGCAGCCGGGTCAGATCGGCCTGCCGTTGATACTCCAGCGCGTCCATGGTTTTCTGCAGAAGGGAAAGTGTCTGCTGGTTCTGCCGGGCTTCCTGCTGCGAGAGGATTTTTTCCAGGGAAACCAGGACCTCCGGCCCGAGGGTCGGAGAGGGCAGCGGATTCCGGACGGGCTCCGCCGCGGCGGGGGTGAGCCACGCCGATTGCAGGGCAACCGTTCCCTCCCCCCAGGCCAGCTGCACTCTACCCAGGACGACCCCCAAAGCCAGCAGCAGCAGGGCGGCGGCATAAGCCATCGACGGCCGGAACCAGGGGGGCAGGGAGAGCGAAAGCCAGGGCGACTTCCGGGCCTGCGGCTTCAGGAAAACCAGCCGTTCCGGCGGCTCCTCATCCTTCCAAAGAGAAAAGGTATGGCGTGTTTCCCGCAGGTCCAGGTACTCCGCCGCACACTGCGGACACCGGGAGAAGTGCTCCCGGAAACCGGGTGGCAGAGAGCCCGCCTCCTCCCCGTAGAGCAGATCGATCAGAACCGGCCGCGCTTCCTGGCATTCCATATGAAGTCTCCCTCTTTCCTGATCCGTTCCGCAGGATCTATTTCGAAACCGTTTCCGCCGGGGCCCGACGCTGTTCCCACTGCCGCCGCATGGCCTCCAGCCCCAGATAAAGCCGCGATTTGACCGTACTGACCGGACTGCCGAGCACCTCGGCGATTTCGTGAAACTTCAGCCCTTCGTACTCCTTGAGGATCAGCACCACCCGCTGCTCTTCGGACAGCTGGGCCATCGCCTGGCGCACCCAGAGCTCGCCCTCCCGCCGGGCCAGAATCTGCTCGGGATTCAAGGATGCTTCGCCGGAGCGCTTCTGCATCTGCAGATCGGCCGTCTCCAGGTTTTCGGGCTCGTCGATAGGCACCATGCGCCGGCCGCCGGTGGACCGGACCCGCATGCGGCAGGCGTTCAAAGCAATGGAGTACAGCCAGGAGGAGAACCTCTCCGGCTCCCGAAGGGAGGAAAGGCGCTGGAAGGCGCTGGTGAATACGTCCTGGCAGAGATCCTGCGCTTCCTCCCGGTTTCCGCGGTAGCGCAGGACAAAATTGTAAATTCTTTTTTCCCACCTGCGCACCAGGATATTGAAGCCCTCCTGGTCGCCGGACAGATACCGGGAGACCAGCTGGCCGTCGGTCAGCTCGTTCATTTTCGTTGGTACCGCGCTTCACATCCAGGCATGATGCGGCAGAAAAGAAAAAAGTCGGACGGGCCCGCAGAAAAATCACAAAAACAGGACTTCCGACGGAGGGGGCCGCTATTCCACCCGGTAATTGGGGGCCTCCTTGGTAATGATCACGTCGTGGACATGGCTTTCGTGCAGCCCGGCCGAGGAAATGCGGATGAATCGAGCGTTGCGGCGCAGTTCGGCAAGATTCCGGGCACCGCAGTAGCCCATTCCGGACTGCAGCCCGCCGACCATCTGCGGAATCATGCCCGAAAGGGGTCCCTTGTAAGGCACCCGGCCTTCGATCCCCTCCGGAACCATCTTCCCTTCAAAAGCCGGCGCATCCTGGCCGTAGCGGTCGCGGCTGCCCTTTTTCATGGCCTCGATAGACCCCATCCCGCGGTAGGATTTGTAGTTGCGGTTCTGGTAAAGAATCATTTCCCCGGGGCTCTCCTCCGTTCCCGCCAGCAGGTTGCCCAGCATGACCGAGTCGGCCCCGGCGGCCAGCGCCTTGGTCAGATCTCCGGAGAATTTGACGCCCCCGTCGGCAATCAGGGGAATACCGGCCGGCCGGGTGACCGAGGAGCATTCCAGAATGGCGGAAATCTGGGGCACGCCCACGCCGGTCACCACGCGGGTGGTACAGATGGATCCCGGCCCGATTCCGACCTTCACGGCGTCGGCGCCGGCCTCGATCAGGTCCCGGGCGGCCTCCGCCGTGGCGATGTTTCCGGAGATCAGGCTGATTTGGGGGTAGCGGCTCTTGACGCGGCGGGTGGCCTCCAGGACGCGGGTGGCATGACCGTGCGCCGTATCGATGACCAGGACATCCACGCCGGCGTGGACCAGGGCATCCGCCCTTTCCATGAAATCTCCGGAGGCCCCCACCGCGGCTCCGACCCGCAGCCTTCCCAGACCGTCCTTGCAGGCATGGGGAAAGGTCGAGGTTTTCTGGATATCCTTTACCGTGATCAGCCCTTTCAGCCGGTAGTTTTCATCCACCACCGGAAGTTTTTCGATGCGGTGGCGGTGCAGGATGATTTTGGCCTCCTCCAGCGTGGTTCCAACCGGGGCGGTGATCAGGTGATCCTTGGTCATCAGTTCGGATACCGGGATGTTCTGGCGGCTCTCGAAGCGCAGGTCCCGATGGCTCAGAATACCTACCAGGCACCCGTCCACCGTGACCGGCAGCCCGGAGATGTGATACTTGGCCATAATGGCCAGCGCTTCGGAAATCAGCGCTTCCGGAGAAATGGTCACCGGATCGACGATCATGCCGCTTTCCGATCTCTTGACCCGCGCCACCTCCTCGGCCTGCTCGGAGATGGTCATGTTTTTGTGAATCACGCCCATCCCGCCGTGCTGGGCCATGGCAATCGCCAGGCGGTGCTCGGTGACGGTGTCCATGGCGGCGCTCACCAGAGGGATGTTCAGGGAGATCTGCCGGGTCAGCTGCGTGGCCACATCGGCTTCCCCGGGTAGAACCTCGGAGCGCGCCGGCAGCAGCATCACATCGTCATAGGTCAACGCTTCCGGTATATGCATAGCTTTCATCCTTTTCCTGTCAGGCCATGGTCCCGTGGCACTTCTTGAATTTCTTTCCGCTTCCGCACGGACAGGGATCATTGCGCCCCACCTTGGAAGCCTCGCGACGCTGGGTGCTGGCTTCTGCGGCCTGCGAACCCTGAAAAACCATCTGCTGCTCCCGGCGCCTTTCCCGCTCCAGCCGCTGAATGCGCTCTTCATCGGTAATCGGCTGCAGCCAGTGCAGGAAGCGGACGGTTTCCGATTCGATGCGGTCCATCATGTCCTCGAACATGTTGTAGCTTTCCCGCTTGTACTCCATGAGCGGCTCTTTCTGGGCGTAGCCGCGCAGCCCGATCCCCTCCTTGAGATGGTCCATGCCCAGAAGGTGATCCTTCCACTGGGCATCCACAATCTGCAGCATGATCATCCTCTCGTGGAAGCGCATGATATCGGATCCGATCTTGGCCTCCTTTTCCGCGTAGCGCTGCTGGACCCGGCCCAGGATGGCATCCGCCAGCTCCGTGTAGTTCAGCGTCCGGGTGTCGATGGCTTCGACCTTGATATCCAGGGCGAACAGCTCCTGCACGCCGATGCGCAGGCTCTCCAGGTCCCATTTGTCGGGGTGGGAGTCCTTGGGCGTATGCTTGTCCATGAGGTTGAAGAGCAGGTCTTCGGTCAGCTCCCGGATGCGCTGGAACATGTCGTCGCCCTCCAGGAGCTGGCGGCGCATGGCGTAGACCGCCTCCCGCTGCTTGTTCATCACATCGTCGTATTCCAGCAGGTGTTTGCGGGTGTCGAAATTGCGCGCTTCCACCTGCTTCTGGGCCCGCTCGATCTGCCGGGTGATCAGCTTGCTTTCGATGGGAACGTCCTCTTCCATCCCCAGGGTCTGCATCAGGCCGGAAATGCGGTCGCTGGCGAAAATCCGCATGAGATCGTCCTCCAGCGAGAGGTAAAACCGGGAGGAGCCCGGATCGCCCTGGCGCCCGGACCGCCCGCGCAGCTGGTTGTCGATGCGGCGCGCCTCGTGGCGCTCGGTGCCCAGGATGTGCAGTCCTCCCAGTCCGACCACCTCGGCGTGCTCCCGGTCGACCTTTTCCGCAACCAGACGGCGGACATCCTCGAACTGCTCCGGGGTGACCTGTTCCGGCTTCAGCCCTTTGGCCTTGAAATGCTCCCGGGTCAGAAAGTCCGGATTTCCGCCCAGAAGGATGTCGGTTCCGCGCCCGGCCATATTCGTGGCGATGGTGACCGCCTTTTTCCGCCCGGCCTGGGCCACGATCTCCGCTTCCATTTCGTGGTATTTGGCATTGAGGACTACGTGCGGAACTCCTTCCCGCTTGAGCATCTTGCTCAGCCGCTCCGATTTTTCGATCGAAACCGTGCCGACCAGCACCGGCTGCCCCCGCTCGTTCAGATCCTTGATTTCGCGGCAGACGGCGCGGTACTTCTCTTCCTCGGTGCGATAGATAATGTCGGGATTTTCGATGCGCAGCACGGGCCGGTTGGTGGGAATGGCGGTGACATCCAGCTTGTAAATCTTATAGAATTCCTCCGCTTCGGTTTCCGCCGTGCCGGTCATCCCCGAGAGCTTTTTGTACATGCGGAAGTAGTTCTGGAAGGTAATGGTGGCCAGGGTCTGGTTTTCGCGCTCGATGCGCACGTTCTCCTTGGCTTCCAGGGCCTGGTGCAGCCCCTCGCTGTAGCGCCGTCCGGGCATCAGCCGCCCGGTAAACTCATCGACGATCACCACCTGGCTCTCCTTGACCATATAGTCGACATCGCGCTTGAAAAGCGTGTGGGCTTTCAGGGCCTGGTGGATGTGATGCAGGTATTCCATGTTTCCCGGGTCGTAGAGATTGCCCATGCCCAGCAGCTTTTCCGACTTCTCGATTCCTTCCTCGGTCAGGCTCACCGTGCGGTGCTTTTCATCGACCTGGTAGTCGACCTCCTTCATGAGCCGCGGGATAATCTTGTCGATCCGGTAGTATTTGTCGGTCGACTCCTCGGCCGGCCCGGAGATGATCAGGGGCGTCCGGGCCTCGTCGATCAGGATGGAGTCGACTTCGTCCACGATGGCAAAATGGTGACCGCGCTGCTGGACGCACTGCGGCAGCTCGAATTTCATGTTGTCGCGCAGGTAGTCGAACCCGAATTCGTTGTTGGTGCCGTAGGTGATATCGCAACCGTAGGCAATCTGCCGCTCGGCGTCGTTCATGTCGTGCTGGATGCAGCCCACCGTCAGGCCCAGGTAGCGGTAGATGTTTCCCATCCATTCCGTATCGCGGCGGGCCAGATAGTCGTTTACCGTAACCACATGAACGCCTTTGCCTTCCAGGCTGTTCAGGTAGGCCGCCAGGGTGGCCACCAGGGTTTTCCCTTCGCCGGTTCTCATTTCCGCGATTTTCCCCTGGTGAAGGATCATGCCGCCGATCAGCTGGACGTCGAAATGGCGCATGCGCAGGGTCCGTTTGCCGGCTTCCCGGACCACGGCAAAGACTTCCGGAATGAGATCGTCGAGGGTTTCCCCTTTTTCGAAGCGGCTGCGGAATTCGGAGGTTCGGGCGCGCATCTGCTCTTCGGTAAGCCGGGAAACGCCGGGTTCCAGCGAATTGATCTTATCCACCACCGGCCGAAGCTTTTTGATCAGCCGTTCTGTTTCACTTCCGAAGATTTTGGTTATAATTTTGTTGATCATGGGAAAATGGCCGTTCCGGGAAACTCATGATTGCCATCATGAAATCATGAATGGCATGTTGTATCGGATCCCAAACTTTATAAACTTTTTATTATATCAAAAATCTCATGCTTAAAAGCCTGGTCTATGCGCTCTCGGATAATCGGACCATCACCGGATTTCTCTCCCGCCGCGGAATGAGCAGCGGCTTTGCCCGGCGTTTCGTGGCCGGCGAAACCCTGGAGGATGCCGTCCGCTGCGTCCGGGAGCTCAACGGCAAGGGTATACCATGCAGCCTGAACTTCCTCGGCGAGCATGTCAAGGACCGCCGCATGGCGGCCGCTGTAGTGGACAGTTACCTGGCGGCGCTCGACGGGATTCAGGAGCAAAAGCTGGACAGCAACCTCTCAGTCAAGCCTTCCCAGCTCGGCCTGGACATCGACTTCGACTTCTGTCTCGCCAACCTGCAGACGGTCATGGAGCGGGCCGCCCGGTACGGCCTGTTTGTCCGGATTGACATGGAAGGATCGGAGTACACCGAGCGGACCCTCGAACTGCACCGGAAAATCCGCGAACGGTTTCCCCTTGTGGGAACTGTCATTCAATCCATGCTCCGCCGAAGCGCAGGGGATATCCGTGACCTGAATGCCATGAAATCCCGGGTCCGCCTGGTCAAGGGAGCTTACAAGGAACCCCCTGCCGTCGCCTTCCAGAAGAAATCGGAGGTGGACGAGTGGTTTCAGCGCCTGAGCGAAATGCTGCTCCGGGATGGGGTCTTCCCGGCCCTGGCCACACAGGACCCGGCGATGATCGACCATGCGGTCCGCTTTGCGGACCGAAACCGGATCCCGAAAGAAAGCTATGAGTTCCAGATGATTCTGGGAGTGCGGCGCGACCTGCAGGAATCGCTGAAAAAAGAAGGCTACGGGGTCCGGGTGTACGTCCCCTTCGGCAAGCAGTGGCTTCCTTATTTCATGCGCCGCCTGGCGGAGCGGCCGGCCAACATTCTTTTTGTCCTCCGCAACCTGATTGCGGAAAGGTAAGCGGCGCGCGCGCCGCAGATCGCCTACTTCCCGGGCAATCCGCCCATCCACCCGCTGCGGTGCGGATCGAGGCCCGGCACGCTTCTCCGGACGAGGAGCGCCCCCTCGGGTCCGGCCTGAGACCAGTGCCCCGCATAGCAGAAGCGGCGGTTGGCAAGCGGGGCCCGTTCGGGGGGAAAATCCAGAAAAAGGATCCGGTCCCCCTTCTGCAGGCGGCACTCGACCTCCGACCGGCCGTCTTCGGCAGGCACGAAGATGGAGTGCGAACCTTCCCCGATGGTCAGCAGCGTGGGAACCGCGGGATGATGCGGGTCGGCTGCCTCCCCCGGCTTCTTCTCGACGTGGATCGGCGCCTCCGCCTCCCGGCAGTACTCCGCCGTCAGGTCCAGCGTCCCGAAGCGGGCCAGGCCGGTTTCCGGATCGGTGATCACCGCAACGACTCTTTCCATATCAGCCTCCTGTTCTCGATTGGCAATTTCAATTTTCACCCAAAGAATATAAGAATCGCCGCAAGAAAGGAAGGTGTCCGGGCGCTCCTGACCTGGAGCGGGGCTTCCGGCCTTGCCTACCGAAAAGCCGGAGCGGAAAAAAGTCTGCCTCATGATGTTCTGCCGTCCCGATGGGACCTGCCCCGTGCGGGAGCCAACCCGTCAATGAATTGCCGGGCCACAATCCTGTCATCCCTTACGGGGCTTGCACCCCGGAATAACAGTCGTGTGCCGGTAAACGAAGGGCCTTCCGAGTCCATGGCGGAGCACAACGGTGCGATATCCGCTATTTTGCCACTTGGGACGCACCCGCAAGCCCCGTCAGGGACGGCAGAACACAACAATACGGACTTCTTGCACCTCTATCAGAAAAGAGGGCCCGGCAAAAAGTCTCAGAACCCCGAAAGGGGCTCCGGATCACAGCCCGGGGTTGCGCCTCACAGGCGCTACCCCGGGTAGGCGGATTTGTTTAAAACCCAGCCCTGAAAGGGCTGCGCAAACACCTGCCATGGCTGAATTTTGCGCAACCCTTTCAGGGTTGACGCCAAAGGGTGTCCCTGCCCGGCGCAGGCGCGACGGGCACCAACCCCAGGCTGTGTTACGAAGCCCTTTCAGGGCTATCCCCAACGGAAATTCGATGATGTGGGACTTTTTACCGCTTCATCAGAAAAGATGGCCCGGCACAAAGAAAAGGCCTCCTGCCTTGCGGCAGGAGGCCTTTGGCGGATGCAGGTTCCAGTCGGGAGGCGCCTAGAAGATCAGGCGCAGTCCCAGCTGTAGAATACGAGGGTCGGTGGTACTGGTCACCTGGCCAAAGTTGGAACTTCCGACGGTCGTGGACACACCCCAGAAAGAACGGTGATTGGGCATGTTGTACATTTCCGCCCGGAATTCCAGCTTCATCCCCTCCCGGATCGGGAAGTATTTCTGGGCCGACATATCCCAGTTGTTCATACCCGGTCCGACAACGGAAAAGCGCCCCACGTTTCCGTGTGTTCCCGCAGCAGGAACCGCAAAAGCAGCGGTATTGAAAAAACGGTCGGCGGTCTTCTCGTCAACCTGCCAGTCGGCCACCTGGTTGGGTCTTTGCGTGCCCTGGGAGGTGCCGGCCACATCGCCGCTGATGGTAATGGTCATGGGCCGTCCGGACTGCAGGGTGGTTACCCCGGACAGCTGCCAGCCGCCAAACGCTTTTTTATACCAGGTATTTGCCTCCAGCCAGAAAGGCAGAGGGTAGATATAGCTGAACACGAAGACCTGGCGACGGTCGAAGCTGGAAAGGGAACGGTCCCGGCGCCAGTCGTAGCTGTACATGGGTGTTTCGCTGTAACCGGTGGCGTCGGCAATGTTCTTGGACCAGGTGTAAGCGATATTGACCAGGCCGCCGGTCTTGAAGTTCTTGCGGAACTGGGTTTGCAGGGAGTGGTAGTTGAACGTTCCCTGGGTGACCAGCTGGTTGATCGTTCCGTAGCCCTTGTAAGGACGCAGAGCGGCAGGATCAATACCGGGATTCTTCTGGCGGGTTCCTTCCGGAAGCTGGTTGATATCCAGGCCCATGTACTGGTTGTACCCCATGCTGCCCACGTAGGCGACATCCAGCATCGTGTCCGCCGTCAGCTTATGCTGAACACCCATGCTCCAGTTCTGGACCGTGGGTACCTTTACGTTGACATCGTACGAACTGATATTCATCGGCAGCAGTTTCGTTCCGCCCCCCTGTGGATTTTCCAGATTGGCGCTGTAGATAGTGGTATCTTTTACGAAGGGAGGATTGTTGATCCGTCCGAAGACAAAGTTCCCCTGCACCCGCTCAAAGAACATCCCGTAGCCGCCGCGCAGCACGGTTTTCTGCTGACCGGTCAGGTCGTAGGCAAACCCGAGCCGCGGCCCGAAAGTACCCAGGTCATAAGGGGAAATCTCCTTGGGAAGCCCGCGGAACAGGCCCTTGTAAAGGGGATCGCTGGCATTGGGTATGCGGGACAGTGCCGCAGCCGGGAAAGAGCTCCCTCCGACCACCAGTCCGTTGATCGGATCTCCGCTGTTGGCCACCAGGGTGCCGTCGTTATTGACCTTCATGGCCTTGGCGCTGTCGAAGAACCGGGGTGCGAAAACCACCGCGTTCTGCAGCTGAGCGTACTGCGGCTGCATCAGGGCGTACCGCGCACCGAAATCGAAGGACAACCGCTTGGAGGCCTTCCAGTTGTCGGAAGCATACATTTCGATCTGTGTAAAGCGGAACCAGCCTTCCCGGCCGGAACTGGCCTCGTTGTACGTGGCGAAATTACCCAGCAGGGCATCGGCCAGAGCGTTTCCGGAATACAGGGCATGTCCGCTGGCATAGCTGACCGTACCGTTTACCGCCGGCTGATTATCCTGGTTTTTACGGCTGCGCATGATCAGGATGCCGGTTTTAAAGGTGTGACTGCCGATGACCTTGGAGAAATCATCCTTGAACTGGAAAACCCGGTTGAAGTTCTGCCAGATAGCTGCCGTTACGCTCAAGCCGTTGAATCCGGCGATATTCAGCGTGGGAATGGCGTTGTTAACGCCGTAAATCATCGGGTAGTTGACGCCCTGCCCCGAGCGGCTGAAGTCCTTGATAAACACCGGATTCGGCTTGAAATTGATTTGAGCGATCACATTTCCGGTGGCCGTTACCTGAAAAGTGTTCACTGTGGTCGGGCTGGCCACCCAGGTCCATTTGGTGCTGGCATTGGAGCCGGGGATCTGACGGTCGTAGGTAACCGGCGTAGCCGTGTTTTGCAGCTGGAAGAAGGCATCGCGCATGTAATGCACCGCAAACTGGTGAGCGGTGCTGAGGTTGTAATCCACCTTATAGATGTACTGATTTACGTTCAGCGGATTGGGCGCCTCGAACACATAGTTGCCCCCCGAACCGGTGTAATTCGGCATCGGATAGTTATCCACCAGGCGCTTGCTGTTCTTGCTGAAACGGGTGGCCGGAATGATTCCTCCCGGGAAAGGCTGCCCGGTCAGAGGATCCTTGGGCCAGGCCGAAGAAGCCAGCGCGGAAAAATCCCCGTTGCGCTGCGCCGCCGTGGGAACCGTCCAGAAGGTGGGAGCGCCCTTGCGCAGACGCTTGAATTCCATGGCCGTGAAAAAGAACAGCTTGTTCTTTTCGGTGTTGAACCTGCCGGGAATAAAGATCGGCCCTCCCAGGCTGCCGCCGAAATCGTTCCAGCGCAGCGTCTGTTTCTTATTGGCTTTGGGCAGGTTGAAGGTTCGGGCATCGAAGGCGTCGTTGCGCACATATTCGTAAACGCCCCCGTGAAAGCTTTGGGTGCCGCTCTTCAGGGCCAGATTGATGATCGCCCCGGAGTTCTGCCCGTATTCGGCGTTGTAATTGGTAGTCAACACCTTGAACTCGGCGATGGCATCGGGACTGACGTTGACGAAGTTGTTGCCCCCTCCGCCGTTGTCCTTGTTGTCGGCACCGTCGACATTCCAGGACTGGGTGTAGTCGCGCCCGCCGTTGATGTTCTGGCCGCTGGCATTGGATCCGTATCCGCCGAGCAGATCGAAACCGCTGCGGGTGCTGGAGGAAACGCCCGGCAGCAGAGCCAGAAGCTGGATGTAATTGCGGCCGTTGAGCTGCAGCAGCGTCGCCTGATCGCCGGTCACCAGGCGGCCGACTTCGCCGGTGGTGGTTTCCACCATGGCGCTGTCGGCGGTGACGCTGATCGACTCGGTCAGCGTTCCGATTTCCATGCGAACGTCGATATTCAGCTTGGATCCGACGGTTACATTAACGCCGGTCTGCTGAAATTTTTTGAAGCCCTGCACTTCGCAGGTGATTTCGTAGGAACCGATAGGGATATTATTGATAACGTAGTAGCCGTTATCGGCGGTCGCCGCCGTACGGGGCATCCGGGTCTCCGTGTGGATTGCGGTTACCGTGGCTCCCGGGACTGCCGCACCGCTGGGGTCATGAACAAATCCTGAAATCTGCTGGGAAGTGTACTGCGCCATGGCAACGGGGGCCATCAGCAGGATCAGGAGAATAAAAGTAAAACATCTGGCCTTCATCTGTCTCCTTTTCTCATGTTTGAAACGAGTGAACTATATCGTTACCGCATGTGGGCCGGGGATCACATTTCGCCCTTTGAAATAAAGAAGTGTTACCCCAGCACCGGATGAATAGAACCTGGAGATATTACGTAACTCCGAGCAATGTGAATTTAGTTCAGAAGGGGGAAGGAGTCAAGGGTGAAAGAACCGTAGGTACAACCGTAATCATAAGGCAGATATCCTTCCGGTTCGAGAGGCGCTCCTGGTCCGAATCCCAGGCAGCTCCGCCCTTTACATCGGGGACAGTTTGACAAACTTCTATTTTTCTTCCTAAGCTTTCTATTATGAGAACCTGTCTCGCAGGACTTGTGTTTCTCGTGCTCGGAGGCATGGCGGGTCACGGGGAAACGGTAGCGTCCCTCCCCCCCACGCTCTACCTGCCGCTGATCGCCCGGGAAACGGCGGAGTCGCCGCTGCAGCCCTCCGACTTCACCTACCTGGGGGCGTTCCGGCTGCCGGAAGGGCGCGAGCGGCCCTACACCTTCGAATACGGGGGAAACGCGATGACTTTCTGCCCGGAGGGGGATCCCTCCGGTCCGGCAGACGGCTTCCCCGGCTCGCTCTTCCTCAGCGGCCATGACCGGCTGCCTTACAGCGAGCTGCCCAACGGCGGCCAGATCGCGGAGATCCGCATTCCTGCGCCGTCGAAAGCCAGGGATGTCGCTTTGCTGCCCCGTGCCGCCCTGCTGCAGGATTTCCACAATGTGGCCGCCGGTTTTTTTCCGGGCCTGGATGAAATCCCTCGCATGGGAATGCAGTTTCTTCGATCCGCGGCCACCGGAGCGAAGATTCACCTGGCCTGGGGCCAGCACTTTCAGGAGACGGCCGGCGCTTCCCATGCCTGGTTCGATCCCAACCTGTCGGCGCCGAACACCCGGGGCACCTGGTTCATCGGAAGCCAGTCCCTTTACAGCGTCAACGATTACATGCTGGAGATACCGGCCGCTTGGGCCGAGCGCTTCTCCCAGGGCCGGCCGCTTGGAACCGGGCGATTCCGGGACGGCGGCTGGTCGGGAATGGGGCCCGCCCTGTTTGCCTACCGGCCGTGGACGGATGCCGGTGCCGCTCCGGCGGACGGCACGCACCTGATGGAAACGACGCTTCTTTTGTATCAGGATTCCGCCACCACCGAGTCCATAGAAAAATGCCTGAGCGGCTACCAGCACCCGGACGAGTGGCAGGGAGCCGCATGGATCACAACGCCCGGCGGGAAAACCGCCGTCCTGTTCGCCGGCACCAAGGGAATCGGGGCCAGGTACTGGTACGGTTACATAAATCCGGCAGGGCCCGACATCCCTTGCGTGGACGTGGACCTGCTCGGGCAGTTTCCCCTTTGCCGGCATGCGGACGGGACTCCCTGCGGAACCGAGGATCTCAGTGGCTGCTCCGGGCACAATCTGTACCGGGGATGGTGGAGCTCGCGTTTTGCGGCCCGGATCATTTTCTACAATCCCGCGGATCTGGCCCAGGTCGCCCGGGCGGAGAAATCCTCCTGGCTGCCGCAGCCGTACGCCGCCCTGGACCTGGACCAGGCGCTCTACCTCAATCCCGGCCAGGTGGAAACCGAGATGCTCGGCACCGGCCTGCAGCGCCGATACCGGATCGGCGACATGACCTACGACCGGAACAGCCGGCTGCTCTACCTTCTGGAACTTTTCGCGGATGGAGCGGCGCCGGTGGTGCACGTCTGGCGCCTTGACTGAAACGCAGCTTTCCGCCCCGCCCGGCAGGCGGGCCCGCCGACCGCTTATGAAAACATGGATTCCGCTGGCCATTCTGTCTTTTTGCTTTTCGGCCGCATGCCTCGCTGGAGAGGTATCCGGAGACCCGCTGGTTTCCTTTCCCGGCCCCTGGGCGTTTCAGATCCCGCACAGCGCCATGATCCTGGTAACAGATGAGGAGCTGGAAATTCTTTCCTCCGACCCCGACCGGATCATCGACCTCAGTCTTGGAACGCGGCCGCGGAAAGAAAGCCTCCGCCAGGTCTGCCGGGCGGCGCAGGAAAAAGGACATTCCACCCTGGCCCTGGCGTTCGACCACTTCTTCCAGCAATACCGTCCCGGGCAGCACACCCCCCGGCGGCTGATGCCGGACATGGACGAGTACATCGGGCACATCGCCCGCATCGCCCGGTTTGCGGAATCGTACGGGCTGGGGCTGGAACTGAGCCTGCTCAGCCCGCTGGAGCTCGGCCCCGCCTTCCGGAAACGCACCGGCCAGTCCGGAGTCTGGATGCATTACCGCGAAGGGATACGGGATCCCCGGTCGGGCCGGTTCGAGGTCCAGCTGTGGCAGCAGCGGCGCTGGGCCAACAACAAGGGAGCCATTGACATCCAGGACGCCGGCATACGGGTTTTTGCCTTCCGCGAAAAGGCGGTTCCCGGAACCTTTTACCGGGTGGTGGATCCCGCGGAAATCGAGGAACTGAAGGAAGGCATCGAGGTGGAGCCGCTGGATGGGCTTGCCGTGGAGTCGCCTGATTACCGGGCGGTCCGGATCCGTATCCACGGCCGATCCGTCGCCCGGACCGAAGGGCTGAACCGGGTTCTGGCCGTCCAGCAGTACCGAACTCCGGAGCTGGACTATTTCAGCCCCGACACCCTGCCCTTTCTCAAGGAATTGATTGACCGGTACGTTGCCGCGGGAATCCGGCTGAACGGGCTGTACTCCGACGAAATGCATATCCAGCAGAACTGGGTCTATCACCGCCAGCATGACCACGGTGAATTTGCCCTGCGCTACGTCAGCCCGGGCCTGGCCGAAGAGTTCGCCGCCCGCTACGGAAGCGATTACCGCGACTTCGCCCGGTACCTGATCTACTTTGCCCGCGGGCAGGAGGACTTCGCCCCGGATCTTTCCGCCAAGCAGGGAACCATGCACGTTTTCGACGCCAGCCCCGAGGGCGTCCGGCGCACAGCCCTGTTCCGCTCGCGCTACTACCGGTTTCTCCAGGACGGCGTGGTGCGCCTTTTCGCCGAGGCCAAGCGCCATGCGGAAGCGGGCATGGGGAAAAAGCTGCTGGCCCGCTACCATGCCACCTGGGCGCAGAGCCCGACCATCGATGCCTGGACTCCCGGCCGCCGCAACCCGAACCGGACCAAATACGAGTACACTTCCACCTTCCTGTGGTCCAACACCGTGCAGCAGGCGGCTTCGGCCTGCTTCGACTATTTCCGCTGGGGAGATTTCCTGACCGGGGGCGGCAACGACTATGCCGAGGGAGGCTGGCTGGACCGCAATTATTATGGCTTGGCCATGGCCGCCTCCACCGGATCGATCAACGATATCCCCTATGCTTACGGAGCGCACTGGGGAATGCCGGAGGAAATTTCCCGCCGGCGGTGGGCCCTGGTCAATACCTTCGGCGCCAACAGCAAGCCGCCCTACGCCGCGGTGCAGGATATGCAGCACCGCGAGGTCGAGGTTTTAATGCTTTATCCGCTGGACCTGACCGCGGTCGATGAGCGCTTCGGAAGCTGGATGACGCAGTACGCTTACGCCAATTACATCACGGCAGACAAGCTGCTCGAGCTGGGAAAGCTGGAACATCAGCGGATCGATCTTCGCGGGCGAAAGTACTCGACCCTGGTGGCCCTTTTCGAGCCTTTCCCCGGCACGAGGCTTCTCGATTTCATGCGTAAGTTTGTCGAACAGGGAGGCCGGCTGATCTGGTCCGGCCCGCCTCCGGTGCTGACCCGCGAAGGGGAACCGGCGGCGGAGCGCTGGCAAACCCTTTTCGGATTGGACTATCCGCCGGGCGCAGAGGAGGGGGAGGCTGCGCCGGGCAGCCTGGTTTCCTTTTCCGGAGTCCTTTCCCGGGTAAAGCCTCAGGTTATCCTGACCGATTTTCTGGTGGACCGGGTCTATTCCGTTGCGCCTCGGGCGGAAGCTGTGCCGGTAGCGCAATGGAACCGGGCGGTAATCGGCACGCAGCGCCTGTTCGCAGGCGGCGGGCAGGCGGTTTTCCTCGGCTTCCGGCCCCGCGACGACCAGTCGGCCAGCCTGGGGAGCGATGTCTCCTTCTGGTTCGATATTCTCTCCGCCCTGGGAGCCTATCCGCCTTCGGGTCGCTTCCGGGGAAGCAGCGACAACACCGAATCGGTTTCCCGCAGCGGCGACTACCTCGCCTGCCGGTTCCCCAACGGCTCGCTGGCCATCGCCCGCCACCTGCGATTCCTGGAGGAGGACTGGCCGGGCGGTTTTGCCCGCGATGCGGAAGCGGACCGGGCTTACCTGCAAAAAAATCCGCCTCCCACGGAAGCAATCCGGCTGAAGGACTTTCGGGTAAACGGACACCGCATTCATTACGACGGCATCCATGCCGTCGCTTTGCGTTTAGGACCCAAGGGGGAACTGCTTTCTTTTTCCGGCCGGCAATGCAGCCAGATCGTGGTGGACGGCCGCAAAACCGTTTTTGCCGACCGGCCCCTGGAGCAGATTGCCTGGGCCCCTGTAGCTCCGGAGCGCCGCATCCCGGGAGGAGCCCTGATGCAGATTTACCTATCCGGAAGCGGGGCCGCCTGGATACCCTCCGCCGGGTTGCCGGCACGGTTTGAGCTGGTTCGGGAAGGGAACCGCCCCGGGAGCCGCGGTCCGGTGGTTCCCTGCCGGTCGGAAAAAGGGCTCATTCGTATCCAGCTGACCCCGGAAATCAGCGGCCAGTGGATTTACCTGGTCCCAAAATAAAACCAGGAAATTTTCTGAAGACAAGGTATATAATAGCCGCATAGTTCAATCGGTTTCTTAGGAGGAACGTACGTATGATGAATTTGGAAGAGATCCGCAAGACCTATGACCTGACCGGTAAAACCTATGCCATTACCGGCGGAGGCGGAGTGCTGGCAGGAGAGATGGCTATGGCTTTGGCCGGATGCGGAGCCAATGTGGCCATCCTGGATCGGGATGTGGCTCTGGCGGAAGCGGTGATTGGCCGGATGGGTCCGGCGTCCGCCCGGACGATTGCCGTATTCTGCGACGTTTTAAAGCGCGATATCGTCGAACAGGCTTCGGAAACGATTCTGGAAAAATTCGGCCGGATTGACGGACTGATCAATGCCGCCGGAGGAAACCATCCCAAGGCCACCACCAATCCGGAAATGACCTTTTTTGACATTCCGGAAGAGGCCATGCGATTTGTTTTCGACCTGAATATCATCGGAACCATCCTTCCCAGCCAGGTCTTCGGGCGCCACATGGCGCAGCAGAAAGAAGGCACGATTATCAATATTTCCTCCATGAACGCCTACCGCCCCCTGACCCGCATCGCCGCCTATTCCGCGGCCAAAGCGGGGATCAGCAATTTTACCCAGTGGCTGGCGGTGCACATGGCCAAGGAGTACTCGCCGCATATTCGGGTCAACGCCATCGCTCCGGGCTTTTTCCTGACCCAGCAGAACCGCTTCCTGCTCACCCGCCAGGAAGACGGAGAGCTTACCCCGCGCGGCAAATCGATCATGGACCATACCCCCATGGGGCGTTTCGGCAAGCCGGAAGATCTCCTGGGCGCCACCCTGTGGCTGCTGACACCGGCGGCTTCCTTCGTTACCGGGATCATCATTCCCGTCGACGGCGGTTTTTCCGCCTTCAGCGGTGTGTAGTCGGACCGGAACATGGAGCGGATCACCGCGGTTTATCCCGGGACCTTCGACCCGGTGACCAACGGTCACCTGGACATCGTGGCCCGGAGCGCCGGCCTTTTCCACCAGGTTGTCGTGGCTGTTCTGCGCAACACCCACAAAACCCCGCTCTTTTCCGTTGCCGAGCGGGTGGAAATGATCCGCACCGCGGCCGGCGGCTGGCCCAACGTGGAAGTGGAAGCCTTCGAGGGCCTGCTGGTGGACTACGCCCGCCGCAAGGGCGCCAAGATCATTGTCCGCGGCATCCGCGCTGTTTCCGACTACGAGTACGAACTGCAGATGGCCTCCATGAACCGCCGCCTGAACCCGGAGCTGGAAACCATTTTCATGATTCCCGCGGAACCCTACTCCTACCTTAGCTCCGGACTGGTCAAAGAGATCTGCCTGCTCGGCGGCTCCCTGCACGGCCTGGTTCCGGAAGATGTCGAAAGGCGGCTGTGCTGCCGGCCGGCCCCCACCTCTCCTGCAAAAGGCTTATGACGTTCCGAATTTTCTCCAAAGCAAAATCCTTTCTTACGGGGCTGCGAAATTCCGCCTGGGAGCGCCGGGCCGGCGAACGCCTTACCTTACTTTGCCGCACGCGCCCCATGCTGATCCTGATCAACCTTTCCCTTCTGCTGGTCAACCTGGCATTTTTCCTCAACCCCCAGCTGCTGGACATGCTCCTGCCCACCGCCACGCCGGTTACGGAAAATATTCCCAAACCCGCTCCGGCGGCTCCCGCGGAAACTCCCGGAAAACAGCTGGAGGGCAAACTGTGGTCGGGGGCCAGCTTCGACGGTCTGCTGCAAAAGGCCGGGCTGACCATGAACCAGGCGCAGCAGATTCTCACTGCAGCACGCAAGGTATTCGATCCGCGAAAAATCAAGGCGGGCAATCCCTACTCCCTGCTTCTCGACCAGAGCGGAGCTCTGGAAAAACTCCGCTACACGATCGACACCGATCGCTATCTGCAGATTGAGAAAAGTCCCCAGGGCTACACCTCGGTCATCCAGAAATATCCGCTGACGGCCCGGCGCGAAGTCATTACCGTTCGGGTCGAGGACAACCTTTTCAATGCCCTGTCGGATGCCGGCGAGAAGGATCTGCTGGCAATGAAGCTCTCCGATGTTTTTCAGTGGGACGTCGATTTCAATACCGATCTGCGCCGCGGGGACCAGTTCCGGGTGCTGGTGGAAAAGATGTACCTGGACCAGGAGCTGGTACGCTACGGAGATATCCTGTCCGCGGAAATCACCAACCAGGGCAAAAAGATTCAGGCTTTCCGCCACGCAGCCGCCGGCCGCAACGCGGAGTACTACGACGGCAGCGGACGCCCCCTGCGGAAGCAGATGCTTAAATCGCCGCTGCCTTTCCTGGCGCCGGTCACTTCCCGCTTTTCCCGCAGCCGCTACCATCCGATCCTGAAAATCTACCGCCCGCACCTGGGAATCGACTACGGGGCGCCGGCCGGTACTCCGGTGCTCTCCATGGCGGAGGGCACAGTGATGGCCCGGGGGTGGGATGAGCGCGGCGGCGGAAACATGGTTCGCATCAGCCACGCGGGGGGCATGGCGACAACCTACATGCATCTGCTGCGCTTTGCCGACGGAGTGGCCCCCGGGCAGAAAGTCCGTCAGGGACAGACGATCGGGTACGTGGGGGCTACCGGCCTGGCCACCGGCGCCCACCTGGATTTCCGTATCCAGAAGGGCGGACAGTACGTGAACCCGGTCAAGGTCCACGGGGCGCCGGCCGATCCCCTGCCCCCATCCCTGATGGCCGCCTTTTCCCAGGTCCGCGACGGCCTGCAGCAGCAGATGGAAATCGGCAGCCAGTCCGCCGCGCTGAAGCCGGCACGGTAGGCGGATTGCCGGCTTTCCGGGCAGTGGCGGTCCCGGCATGAACCCCACGGACCCCATGACGCTTCCGATCCCGGGAGCCATGCCATTTTCCTTGCGCACCGGCTGGGTTTTAAAGCCGAACCGGCTTACGGACTGTCTCGAAGAAAAAGAGAGATGCGGGCAGCAGGTGCTCGACCTGACCGAGTCCAATCCGACAAGGGCCTCGCTCTCCTATCCGCCCGACCTGCTGGACGATCTGGGAAACCCGGAAAACCGATTCTATCGCCCTCTACCCCGCGGCCTGCCGTCCGCCGTAGAAACCGTACGGGACTACTACCGGGCAAGGGGCATGACCGTTCCCGAAAACCGTATCTTCCTTTCAGCGAGCACCAGCGAATCCTACACCCACCTGTTCCGGCTTCTCGGAAATCCGGGGGACATCTTCCTGACCCCGCGGCCCAGCTATCCGCTTTTCGAATTCCTGGCGCAACTGGAGTGCGTCCGCCTGTCTTTCTACCCGCTGGCTTTCGACGGCCTGTGGCACATCGACTTTCCCGGGCTGTCGCCGTGCCTGGCGCCGGACGTCCGGGCCATCCTGCTGGTCCACCCCAACAATCCCACCGGATCTTATGTCAAGCAGCCGGAAAGGGAGCGGCTGCAGCAAATCTGCCGCGAGCACCGCCTGGCGCTGATCGTGGATGAAGTTTTCTATGACTACGGCCTGGAACGCCCTGCCGACGCTGCGGATTTCCTGGACGGTGGCCATGGAGGAGTTCTCACCTTCGTGCTCAACGGGCTGTCCAAGGCGGCCGCCCTGCCGCAGATGAAGCTGGCATGGACGGTGGTGGAGGGGCCGGAGGATGTCTGTCGCGAGGCGCTGGGCCGCATGGAAATGATCCACGACACCTTTCTTTCCGTCTCCACGCCGGTGCAGCACTCTGCTTCCCGCTTTCTGCAGGCTGGCGAAAGCATGCGCCGCCAGATTCTTTCCCGCCTCCGACAAAATCTTGCTTTTTTGTCGGAAGCCCTGCGGGGCACCGCCTGTACCCGGCTCCCGGCGGAAGGAGGCTGGTTTGCGGCAGTGCAGGTTCCCTGCGTGCAGAGCGAAGAGTCCTGGGTCCTGGGCCTGCTGGAAGAAGAGAACCTGCTGCTGCACCCCGGATACTTCTTCGATTTTATGCGGGAAGCCTATCTGGTTTTCAGCCTGCTGACCCCGCCGGATATTTTCCGGGAGGGCGTAAGCCGCTTCCTCCGCTACCTCCAGCGACAGCTTGGGTAAGGCTTCTTCCGCCTGACCCGACAAGCTGTGGAGGGCGCCGATGGCTGCGTCATAAGTTGAAAACAAAAATGAAGATTATTCCAGGTCGCATTCCCTTCCACATCTTGACTTTTAAAAGCCTCATCAATAGAATTACACCTCGGGGCTGGGGCAACATGGGGTCGCCCTATCCTTTCAATGATTCAAACCAATTGAAAATCCTATAACACAGGGGACGTTATGAGAAAAATCACTCCTTTTCTTTTACCAATGTCTCTTCTGCTGATTTTTCTGGCGACAGGCTGGACGATCGCGCAGGTATTGTACGGCGGCCTGGTGGGCAGCGTTACCGACCCGCAAGGGGCGGTGCTGCCCGGCGTGACCGTCTCGATCACCAATACCGGCACGGGCCTGCAGCTGGAAACCACATCGGATGAGACCGGAAATTTCGTATTCCGAAATCTTCTGCCCGGCACCTTCGACATGAAGGTATCGGTCAAAGGATTCAAAGAGCTGCACAAGACGGGGATTACGATAACCGCCGGAAGCCCCCGGCGCGAGGATGCCGTGCTGGAAGTCGGCGCTCCCACGGAAACGGTCACCGTTTCCGCCGAAGCGGTATCGCTCCAGACGGAAACATCGGATCTGACCGCTAAACTGAATTCGACGCAGGTGATCGCCCTGCCGCTCAATCAGTATCGCAACTACCAGTCGCTGCTTAACCTGGTGCCGGGCGCCACGCCCGTACAGTTCCAGAATGCGGAAATCGACACGCCGGGCCGCTCGCTGCGGACCTGGGTCAACGGCGTGCAGCCCAACACCAACACCACCCGCGTCGACGGGGCGGTTTCGATCAACGTGTGGCTCCCGCATCACACTGGTTACATCCAGCCGGCGGAGACCATTGAAACGGTTAACGTGGCCACCAACAACTTCGACGCCGACACCGGCTTTGCTGCTGGAGCGGCCCAGACCGTGATCACCAAGTCCGGGACCAATGAGTTCCGCGGCTCCGCCTTCTGGTTTTTCAACCGGGGCGGAATGAATGCCAATTCGTTCTACAACAACGCGTTCAAGATTGATCGGCCGAAACGGACTCTGGACGTCACCGGCGGCACGCTGGGAGGACCGATCATCAAGAACAAGCTGTTCTTCTTCCAGTCGTATGAGCTGTTTCACGACCGGCGCCCGGGAACCTACACCTACGCGGTTCCCACGGAAAAGATGAAAAACGGGGACTTTTCCGAAGTTGCCGGGGCCTATTCGGCCTTCAAGATTTTCGATCCCGCCACTGGCGGAACGGACGCTTCGAAGAGGACCCTGTTCAACAACTTCGTTGTTCCCAGCAATCGGATCGATGCCATCTCCAAAAAGATCATGGCGCTTTACCCCAAGGTGAATACGGACCGGGACCTGAACTCCAACCTGATTCTCGACGACTTCACCATGCTGCGGGAAGGGGTCAAGAACGACCGGCACAGTTTCGATACCAAAATCACCTGGCAGCGCTCCACCAATCATTCCATCTGGGGCAAGTTTTCCACGGAAAAAGCCGACGTGGTAGACAACTACAACCTCGGATGGGAAAACGGCAGTCAGGGCGATACCAACAAGTACGTCGTCAGCGTAGGACACACCTGGACTTTCTCCCCGACGCTGCTGCTGGACGGCAACTTCGGCTACTACCGCCAGGATCAGGTTGTGACCGGGCCGGACTACGGGAAAAACTACGGAATCGAATTGGGCATCCCCGGCACCAACGATCCCAAGGATATCCGCGCGAGCGGCATGCCTACGATCGCCAACGGATATACGATCGGGGGAACTCCGAGCTGGATGCCCCTGTGGCGCAAAGAGCTCAACTACAGCTTCAGCAGCGCTTTAACGAAAGTATTTACAAAGCATGAGCTCAAGGCCGGACTGCAGGGCGTGAAGCTGGACCTGAATCACCGGCAGGCTGAGTGGGGAGACTACGGTCTTCGCGGGGGCATGAGCTTCAGCAGCAACACCACCGGTGCTCCGAATTACATTTCGCCGGGCTGGAACAATTTCGCAGGCTTCCTGCTAGGGCTGCCGAACTACTACGCCAAAGACACCCAGACGGAAGAAATGACCGGCCGGGAATGGCAGTGGGGGTTCTTTGTCAGCGACCGCTGGCGGGCCACCTCCCGGTTGACCCTCAACATGGGAGCCCGGGTGGAGGTTTATCCGCTTATGTCCCGCGCCAACCGCGGTATTGAGCGGCTGGACTACAGCACCTACATGGTCCTCATCGGCGGCCTGGGCGGAGTGCCCAAGGACGTCGGCCTTTCGATGCAGAAGATGTATTTTTCGCCTCGCCTCGGCGTCGCCTATCGCCTGGATCCAAAGTCCGTCATCCGCGGCGGCTACACCCAGACGTTCAATGCGCTGCCCTGGTCGCGGCCTCTGCGCGGATCTTATCCGCAGGATGTCAACTTCAACAACACCGCCGAGCAATACTTCTGGAATACAACGCTGGCGCAGGGCATCCCGACCGTTGTATTGCCTGATATAAGCTCCGGCAAGGTGAAGCTCCCTCCGGGCGTATACATCCGCTCTCCCAATATCGGCGTGGAATACTATCCCGGCTCCGGGAAAGGGCTGGATCGGGCCACAATCCACCAGTGGAACTTTGCCTATCAACGCGAATTCCCGCTCAAGCTGATCACCTCCTTCGCCTATGTGGGTACCAAGACCAATGGCGGATACGCCGACCTGAACCTGAACTACGGGGAACCCGGCGGCGGCAATACGGCCCGCAAGTACTACTCCGTGGCCGGCACGACCAACATCAACGACTGGGCGGCACGAACCAGGGCAGACTACCAGGGGCTGCAGATCGAGATGAACCGCGGCTTCACCGAAGGGCTGATGCTCAAGGGAGCCTACACCTACAGCCGCGCCCGTAACATGACCGACGAAGACGGCTGGACATCGGTTGTCTGGAATCACCCGCTGATGTGGGACATGAACTTTGCCACCTCCGGCTTCGATCGGACCCACAACTTCCAGATCGGTTTTGTCTACGAGCTGCCTTTCCTGAAATCCAACACTACAGCCGTGGGCAAGTTTCTGGGCGGCTGGCAGGTGAATGGCGTATACGGCCAGTTCTCCGGCACGCCTTATTCCATCTCCGGTACCAACAATACAATGAACTGCCAGGGATGCGGATCGGTCTATATTAATGTCAGCGGCGACCCGCAACCGGTTGGTAAAGTGGGCTCGGGTACCACGCAGACTTATTACGACAAGGCCATCTTCTCCCAGCCGACCGGCACCGGGAAGGATGGATTCGGCACGTCCGGACGGAACCGTTTCCGGCGGCCGCCTCAGTACAACCTTGATATGTCGCTGTTCAAAGTATTCAAGGTAACCGAGCGCATCCGGCCGGAGTTCCGTATCGAAGCGGCCAATTTTCTCAATCACGCCAACTGGGGTGCACCGAACACCACGTTCACTTCACCCCTCTTCCTCCAGTTTGCACCGGGTAACACCGATGCCACCAACACCCCAGGCCCGCGCCGGATTCAGTTCGGCCTGCGCCTGGCTTTCTAACGCAAACCGTTTCCGGGCGGGCCTTCGGGCCCGCCCTCTCCGATTCGCCTTCCCTCCTTCCCGTCCCCCCCCGAACGTCCGCAAGGTAAACGTCCATACGGTTTTCTTTTGTGAAGCGATCCGAAAAGATGGCGGTGCAAAATAGTTGAGTTATAAATCGGCCTGGGGGTGGGCGCGCATTTCCTGCCACAGGACGCTGGCCAGCCGCATCAGAAGAAGGAGGACCACCCCCAGGAACACCGGCAGCAGGGCCGGTGGCAGAAAACCGGGATGCAGTGCCGCCAGGCGATCCCATATAAGCGAAAGAGAGGTTGTATCGGTATAAAAGGGGATCATCCGGAAAAACCAGCCCCACACTTCCACCCCCAGAAAGAACAGCACCAGGGATGCGGCATATCCGCGAGCCGCCCCGGGGGAGGCAAAACACAGCAGCGGATAAATAAGGCCGAAGAAAGGGGGCAGGGCCAGCAGGAAATACCAGGCGTTGGTGGAGGGGGTTCCATAGGTGGCCTGGGATATGACTGCATGATAGAACATTCCTAAAAGCATGCAGCCGACCGCGGCGGCCAGAATCAGGGCGACCGCACCGGAGGAAAACAGGCCGGAGGGGAACAGCAAGCCCCGGCGGCTCTGGCGCCATTCGGCGTGAATCCATCGTATCCAGCGGACCAGGAACGCTCCGAGCCCCAGATAAAGAGTCAGCACGAAGAAACTTTCCAGCCCGATCGGCAGCTTGACGAAGCTCCAGCCTCCCAGCCACAGGCGGCCCAGAAAGCGGCTGAGCTCCCGAAACCAGTTGACCTCCAGGAGCACCGGCCACAGCCCCGCCGCCTTGCGGGCCTGAAAGGAAGGGAACGTGTATTCCACCAGAGAGCCCAGGGTCCCGAAGCGTTGCCAGTTTTCATAAAAGATGGGGAAACAGAGCGCGGCGTAACACAGAAAAAAAGTGCCCGCCGCCAGCAGCGCGCGCCAGCCGCGCCCTCTCCGTTCCCTCCCAATTAAAACCAGCACGAAAGCCAATCCCCAGACCGGGGCCCAGACCAGCACCGTACTTTTTATCCAGGTTCCCAGGGCCAGCGCGGCCGCGCCTCCCGGCAGCAGCAACCACGACGTCCGGGAAACGAAGCGCAGCAGCAGAAAGAGAGACCCCAGACCGAAAAAGATGGCCCCGATGTCGTTGGCCACCCGGCAGGCATTGCCGATATACAGGGGGTGGCAGGCTACCAGGAGCAGCACAAAAAGCCGGCTTTCGCGGGACGGGATCCACTCCTCCGTGCCCAGAAAAAAAAGAAAGGAGGCCGCCGCCAGCAGCAGCAGATTGAAGATCCGCATCAGGCTCACCGTGGCCGGGAGGCCCAGAGGCAACAGCAACCGATATAGCGGCGCCATGACACGGTAATAGAGCGGGGGGTGCTGAGCCTGGTACAGCGCTACGGGACCGCCCTCTCGGGCCGCGTCAACCGGGCGGCCCTGCTGACGCCAGAACCGATCATAGCCGAGCATCCCCCAGGAGGAGGTCTGCCGGATGGCATGCTCCGGCAGCGGATACTCCCGCATCTGCCTCAGCAGCGAGACGGGGACGGTGTCGACCCCGAGCACCGGCGAACGCCCCTCCTCCAGCAGGAAGACGATGTAAGCCAGGTGCTGGTATTCGTCCACTCCCTCCAGGGGCGGCAAAAGGCCGATCAGCAGGCAGCCCTGAAAAAAAATCAAAGCCGCCCCGAGGAGAGAAAGGCGTTTCCAGGAATAGTAGCTCATCCCGGTGTCGGACCCGGCTCCTGCCCCTTCAACGGGCGGGTGCTTTCCACGGCTTATCGATCTGCTGCTGGGCCAGTTGGTCGCAGCGCTCGTTCCACTCATGACCGCTGTGCCCTCTCACCCAACGCCAATTTACCTGGTGGCGGGACATGGCCTCGTCCAGGGCGCGCCAGAGGTCCGCGTTCTGCACCGGCTGGCGGCTGGCAGTGCGCCAGCCGTTGGCTTTCCAACGCACGATCCAGGAGGTGATTCCCTGGCGCAGGTACTGGGAATCGGTATAAAGCTCCACCCGGCAGGGCTCTTTGAGAGCGCTTAGCGCCTGCAGGGCCGCCTGCATCTCCATGCGGTTGTTGGTGGTGGACGGCTCACCGCCCGCCAGCTCGCGGGTTTTATCCTTATAGCGCAGAATCGCCGCCCAGCCGCCCCGACCCGGGTTGGGCCGGCAGCCGCCATCGGTGTAAATGGTCACTTTTTTCATCGGCTCTTCTGCCGTTTCCGGGTCTCTTTCCGGCCGCAACTTTTTCATACATCCTCTTCCGCTTGGTGATACATTATAAGGGTTTCAGGCCGGCACGCAAAAATACTTTTTTTAACGCTGATTGGAGGAATCATTTCTATGACCATCAAGGCATTCGAACCGAAGTGTATGAAGGTAAGCATTCTGACCGCAGCCATCCAGGAACTGACGCCGCGGGAAATACGGGACAGCGATCCCGATCGGGCCATCGAGGAATGGATTGCCTATGCCCGGGAAATCGGCGCCGATCATATTCAGCTCTCTTCCGCGCTGCACCCCACCGAGACGGACGTCCCGCCGGAGGCCATGCTGGACCCGGTAGCCAATACCCTGGACCTGCGCGCGCCCTTCACCCGCGCGCGCGCCGCCCGCGTGCTGGCCGCCATGAAGCAGCACCAGGTCGGCATCACCGACCTCGGCTACTTCGACAACATGCTGCACCATGACCCGGCGATCCGCACTAAAAAATACGATTTCATGATGCGGGTTTTCGATGCCGCCAGTTTGCTGGGCGTGGAGGCGGTGTGCGGCTTCGTGGGTCGCAACCAGATGCACAGCATGGACCAGAACCTGGAGGACTTCCGCGAATGGTTTGTGCCCCTGCTCCAGGAAGCCAAGGCCCGCGGGCTGGTCTACCGGGTGGAACAGTGCCCCATGCCCGGCTGGAACACCACCGACCTTTTCCACAACAACATCGCTTACGCTCCCGGACCCTGGATTGCGCTGCACCGCATCTGCGAAAAAGCGGGGGTCGGCGACCAGTTCCGCATCCACTACGATCCTTCCCACGCCATTCTCATGGGGCAGGACACCCGGAGTATATTCCAGTACCTGAAAGACAGCGGATACGCCTTCCTGATCGGCGGATTCCACGTCAAGGGGCAGGTGATTGACGCCAAGGGCGTTTCCGCCTGGGGGTACGGCGGTCAAACCATGGAGCGCGGAGATTGGATCAACGGCCAGCCGAGCCCCAACCCGGCCGACCAGCTCCATGCCTGGCTGAAGCAGATCATTCTCTGCACCCACGAGCTGCCCGGCACGGCCCGGCACGATCCCCTGGCCTATCTGCAGAACCGCACCGTGGACTGGTTCGACCACCAGCTGGCGGCCCGCGAGCTGCTGGACCTGAATATCGCCGAAACCGCGCTGGTCGTGGAGCACGAGTTCCCGCCGGCCCGCATTCAGGACAAGGACCGGCTGCGCCCGATCCTGCAGGGCTCCATCTCCTTTATCCGCAAAACCGATGAGGCCGCCGCCAGCATGTACGCGCTGCAGCACGAAGTGATGGCCGCCCAGGGAATGGCCGTCCAGGGCCGGGGCCGCGAGCCCTATCGAAGCTAGGGAGTTGAAAAATGGGCACGGCGATCCGCCGTGCCCATTGGAACCGACCGGCTGCGCGGTTACAGGGCAGCGAGGGCGGCGGCGTAGTCCGGCTCCTGGGTGATTTCCGGAACCTGCTGGCTGTGCACCACGGTTCCATCGGCGCCGATGACCACGATGGCCCGCGAGAACAATCCGGCCAGAACGCTGTCGGCGATCCGCACCCCGTAGGCATCGCTGAAGCCGGTATTCTTGTATTCGGAGGCGGTCACCACCTGGTCCAGTCCCTCTGCCGCGCAAAACCGCTTCTGGGCGAACGGAAGGTCTTTGGAAACGCACAGTACCACCACATCCTTCCGGTTGGTGGCTTCCTGGTTGAAGCGCCGCACCGAATTGGCGCAGACCGGGGTGTCGATGCTGGGGAAGATGTTAAGAACCAGGGCCTTCCCTTGATAATTTGCCAGGGATATATCCGCCAGGTCGGAGCGGGTCAGCTGGAAATCGGGAGCCTTGGAACCCACCGCGGGCAGAGTCCCGGCGGTTTGAATCGGATTCCCTTGAAATGCAATTTGAGCCATATTTTCCTCCTATCAAAAATGCGTTTGCCTGGTTGATTCATGAACAACGGACCGGTGCGGACAACCTGGTAATTATACGAGGGATGCGCCCTGCGGGCAAGATCAAACAACCAAAGGAGTCCTCTTCTCCGATCGCCGGCCGCAGGGCATGCCGGGCGCGGGATCAGGGTCCTTCCCGGATCAGCTCCAGCAGGGCTTCCATCAGCCGCTGCCAGCTGCTGCGCTTTTCACGCCGGCTGATTTCCTCCCTCATCACGGGCTCCAGGCCGGCACCATAAAAGTGCCGGATCGCATCCGCAAATTTTTCGTGGTTTTGCGGGGGAACCAGCAGCCCGGTTTTCCCCTCCTCAATGACCTCCGGAAGCCCGCCGACGCGGGTGGCGATCACCGGCAACCCCAGGCCGAAAGCCATCTGGACCGCACCGCTCTGCGAAATGTGGGCATACGGCATGGTCAGCACGTCCGCGGCGGAAAAGAAAAGGGGCACTTCGCGGTCGGCTATATAGCGGTCCACCAGGGTCAGGTGCGCCGAGAGATTCAGCTCTCCGATCTGCCGCAGGTAGGCCGGCTTATCCAGCAGAAACTCGCCGACGACCAGCAGGTGGAAGCGGGGATTTTCCCGGACCAGCAGCGCCAGCGCCCGGAGCAGGTTGGAAAGGTCCTTATAGGGCCGGACAAAACCGAAGAAAAGCAGCACCCGGGCCTCCGGGCTCAAACCCAGGCTGTGCCTTGCGTCCGCTTTGGACACCAGTCCGGGCGAAAACATGTCGTACACCGGGTGATGCACGATACGCACCGGACGGCCGGGCAGCAGGGCCAGCAGCTGGCGCTCTTCCTCCCCGGCCTGGACGATGAAGCCGTCTCCCGGCCGCAGGGCCCAGCGGGTGACGGAGGGATCCCAGAACGCCCGCTCGTGGGGCAAAACGTTGTGGCAGATGTAGACGACCCGGACTCCCCCTTTGCGGACCTGGCGCGCCAGAGTCCCCCACATGGGAGCGAAAAGAGTCAGCCACCAGGGAATCACCAGAGCGTCCGGACGGCACCGGCGGATCTCCGCGGCGGTTTGCAGCCAGGTCCAGGGATGGAGGGAATCCAGAGTGTAGCGGCAGCCGCTCTCCCGCTGCGGGCGGTCCGGGCTGAGGTCCGAACGGCCCGGGTAGAATCGCAGCGGAAATTGCCGGCGGAAAGAAAAAAGGAGTACTTCCTGCCCTGCTTCGCGCAGGGTGGAGGCCAGATTTTCCATGTAGCGGGAAATCCCGCCCCGGTAAGGAGGCAGGGGCCCGGTAAGCGCTATTTTCATCCGCCTTTTTCCACGCAGCGCCTGGCCGTCCAAAAAAAAGGGGAAGGATCGCTTTTCCGGCAATCCTTCCCTGGCAAAGGGATCAACCCATGCGGTGTGCGTCTACTTTTTTTCTTTCTTCTTCTTATGGGTTTCCTTGGGCTTCAACTCGCTGCCCAGCATTTCGATAAGCGCCATCTCCGTTCCGTCGCTCAGCCGCTGCCCCAGCTTGATGATCCGGGTATAGCCCCCGGGCCGGCTGGAAAAGCGCGCCCCGATATCCGAAAAAAGCTTCTGCACGACTTCCTTGCGGCGAACCACCGC
This sequence comes from uncultured Acidobacteriota bacterium, assembly GCA_903847975.1. GTDB lineage: Bacteria > Acidobacteriota > UBA6911 > CAINFC01 > CAINFC01 > CAINFC01. Next base: position 79,945 of record CAINFC010000042.1, read on the forward strand.
CAGGGCCTGCCGCCGGGCATGCAGGGACTCATGCTTTCCCAGGCTGATCAGCTTTTCCGCGAAGGGACGCAGTACCTTGGCCTTGGGAAGAGTCGTCTTGAGCGAACCGTGATCGAGAAGATCGGTTGCCATGGTCCGCAGCATGGCCAGTTTGTGACTGGCCGTCCTTCCCAGTTTCTTTCCACCCACCCTATGTCTCATGATTGATAAAATCTCCGTTGGTTACTGCCAGTGATGGCGCATTTCCCGAGCGCTTAAAGTTCCTGGGGCTCGGCTTCTCCGGGGACCATTTTCCCTTCCGACAGAATCATGCCGAAGGAAAGGCCCATCTGGTTAAGGATATCCTTGATTTCCGTCAAGGACTTGCGCCCGAAATTCTTGGTCTTGAGCATTTCGGCTTCCGTCTTCTGCACCAGGTCGGCCACATTCTTGATGCCGGCATTCTTCAGGCAGTTGTAGGCGCGCACCGAAAGTTCCAGGTCATCGATCGACTTGCGCAGGTTTTCGTTCAGCAGCTCATTTTCCCGGCTGACCGTTTCTTCCTTCACTTCCGGCTCGGGCTCGAAGTTGGTGAAGATCAGCATGTGATCCTTCAGCGTCTTGGCGGCCTGCAGGATCGCTTCTTTCGGAGCGATGCAGCCGTTGGTCCAGACTTCCAGGATCAGTTTTTCGTAATCGGTCATCTGTCCGAGACGGGCGGCTTCCACTGTGAAATCCACCTTGCGCACCGGGGAGTGCACGGAATCGATGGGAATATAGCCCAGGGACAAATCCTCGTCGAAGTTGTCGTCCGCGCTGACGTATCCGCGCCCGCGGCAGACCCGCATTTCGATCTTCAGGCTGCCGCTTTCGTTGACCGTGGCGATGTGGATTTTCTTGTCCAGGATTTCGATATCCGGGTCGGTCCGGATATCTCCGGAAGTAAGAACGCCCGGGCCGCTGGATTCCAGAAAAACCGTCTTGGGATAGCTGACGTGTACTTTCAGCGGAATCTGCTTCAGATTAATGATGATATCGGTGGCATCTTCCCGGACGCCCGGGATCGGAGTGAATTCATGCAGCACGCCTTCGATTTTCACGGCGGTGATAGCCGCACCCTCGATCGAGGAGAGCAGGGTCCGGCGCATGGCGTTGCCAATCGTGGTGCCGAATCCACGCTCGAATGGCTGAGCATGAAAACATCCGTAATGATCCGTCAAGGTGTCGAGGTTGCAGACCAGCCTTTTCGGTTTCTGATATGCTCGAGATGGCATTCTGTACAGTCCTTCCAAAGAGTTGGTGGGTTAAAACCGGAAACCCGTTACTTGGAATAAAGCTCAACGATGAGTTGTTCTTCGATCGGCGACTGAATATCTTCTCGCGTGGGCATGGACACGATGGTTCCCGCTGCATTGGCCGCGTCCAGGCTGAGCCAGGCCGGCAGAGTACCCCGCCCGGTCACCGACTGCAGGGCGTACTGAATCAGCGGATTCTTCTTGCTCTTATCCTTCAGGGAAACCTGGTCCCCGGCGGAAATGAGATAAGAGGGAATGTTGATCTTTCGCCCGTTCACGCGAATGTGGCCGTGCCGCACCAGCTGGCGCGCCTGGGATCGGGAGGTGGAAAAGCCCAGCCGGTAGACAACATTGTCCAGGCGACGCTCCAGGAAGATGAGCAGGTTTTCCCCGGTGATCCCCTTCTGCCGCTCCGCCTTTCCGAAGTAGTTGCGGAACTGCTTTTCCAGGACGCCATACAGCCGCTTCACCTTCTGCTTTTCGCGCAGCTGCATCCCGTACCCCTGGACCTTGGCGCGGCGGTCGCGCCCGTGCTGTCCCGGCGCATATCCCCGGCGCTCGAAGGAGCATCCGTCCTTGAAGCAGCGCTCCCCTTTAAGGAACAACTTCATCTCTTCCCGACGACAGAGTCTGCAAACCGATTCCCGATATCTAGCCAATTTTGAATCTCCTTAAGAAATGATCCCCGGCCAAGCCTTGTCCGAATTTCTTTATGCTATACCCGCCGTCGCTTGGGAGGGCGGCAGCCGTTATGGGGAATGGGAGTGACGTCCCGAATCGACTTCACTTCCAGCCCGGCGGTCTGCAGGGCGCGAATGGCCGATTCCCGGCCCGATCCGGGGCCTTTCACCAGAACGTTGACGGTTTTCATACCCACTTCCCGAGCGGCCTCCACGGCCTTCTGGGCGGCCTGCTGCGCGGCAAAGGGCGTGCCTTTGCGGCTGCCGCGAAAACCCTGGGCCCCCGAGGAAGCCGTGGCAATGACGTTGCCCGTCGGGTCGGTCATGGTAATCATGGTGTTGTTGAAGGTGGCATTGATGTGCACCACACCGATGGGTACCAGTATTTTTTCGCGCTTTTTACCGCTTTTTTTCTTTTTCGGGGACTTTTTCGCTTGTGCCGCCATCCTGACTCCGTTATATATAAACTGATTTCACCCGGTGGACTGATGATCGCCCGGCCTCGCCGGGGCCAAAAGCCAGCCGCCGATTTAGCCCTTGGTCTTTACTTTCTTGGCAATCGTACCCTTGCGGGGCCCCTTGCGGGTCCGAGCGTTGGTATGGGTCCGCTGGCCGCGCGCCGGCAACCCGCGGCGATGCCGCAATCCGCGATAGCAGCCGATATCCATCAGCCGCTTGATATTGACGGAAACTTCCTTCCGCAGATCCCCTTCCACCCCTCCGTCGCGGGTGATGATCTGCCGAATGCGGACCACCTCCTCCTCGCTGAGGCTCTTTACTTTCTTACCCAGATCGACGCTGGCTTCCTGGCAGATTTTCTGCGCCCGGGAGCGGCCGATGCCGTAAATATAGGTCAATCCGATTTCCACCCGTTTGTTTGAGGGAAGGTCAATACCGACGATACGTGCCACAGAGGTCTCCTAAAATTCTAGTCAATCGCACCCAAGGAAATGCCCGCCGCCGGGTTCCTATCCTTGACGCTGCTTGTGCTTTGGATTTTCGCAAATAATTCGAATTACGTTGCGACGCCGAACCACCTTGCATTTCGTACAGATTTTTTTTATCGATGCTCGAACTTTCATGGTTTTCTATGCCTGGGGTTATTTATATCGATAGATGATTCGCCCGCGTGTCAAATCATAGGGAGAAAGCTCCACCAGAATCTTATCCCCCGGGAGAATCCTAATAAAATTCTTCCTCATCTTTCCGGAAATGTGGGCCAGGATCACATGCTTGTTCTCCAGCTCCACCCGAAACATGGCATTGGGCAAAGTCTCCTTGACGGTCCCAACTACTTCAATTGCGTCTTCTTTACTCATAGCAGTCAGAGGAAACTTTTAATTATACAACAAAATTTCAACTATTTCCGGAATGATTCCATCCCCTTCTTCTACGTATCCCACTGGCTCAGGATCCAGGGACCCTGCCGGGTCACCGCCACGGTATGCTCGAAGTGCGCCGAGCAACCGCCGTCGGCCGTCACCACCGTCCACTTGTCCTTCAGTATCTTGACCGCCGAACCGCGCAAATTCACCATCGGCTCGATCGCCAGGACCATGCCCTCCTGCAGCAGGGCCCCGGTGCCCGGCTTTCCGTAGTTGGGCACCTGCGGCTCCTCGTGCAGGGCGGAACCGATGCCGTGTCCGACGAAATCCCGCACCACCGAAAACCCGCTACTTTCCGCGGTGCGCTGCACCGCCACGGAAATATCGGAAACCCGATTGCCGATGCGCACCTTTTCGATCCCCAGATCCAAAGCCCTGCGGGTAACCTCCAGCAGGCGGCTCAGATCCGGATCCACGGATCCCACGGGCACCGTGGTGGCAGCATCGCCGTAATAGCCGTCCTTTTCCACGCCCACATCGATACTGAGAATATCCCCTTCCTTCAGTACCACCCGGGAAGAAGGAATCCCGTGCACTACTCCCTCATTCAACGAGGTGCACAGAGTAGCCGGATATCCGCGGTAGCCCTTGAAAGCCGGGCGCGCCTTCCGGCTTAGGATCATCTTTTCCGCGTAGCGATCCAGCTCCAGGGTGCTGATGCCCGGCCGAATCATGGATTCCAGGTCGCGGAGCAGTTCGGCTACGATCCGGCAGCTGGCGTGAATTCGTTCCAGTTCGGCTGCGGACCGGCAGACAATCATGGCTTACTCGCTCTGCAGCAAGCCGCTCAGCTGTTCGAAAATCTCCGCAACCTCCCGTTGGCCGTCCACGTTGTTCAGCATCCCCTTGTCGCGATAATAAGCGATCAGCGGCTCCGTGAGCCGCGCATAAACCTCCAGGCGCTGTCGGACCACTTCTTCCTGGTCGTCCCGCCGCTGGGCGAGGGGCACCCCACAGGTATCGCACGCCCCGTCCTGGCGGGGAGGCTGAAAATAAATATTGTAAATGCGCCCGCATTCCGCGCAGGATCTCCGGCCGCAAAGCCGCTTCTGCAGGTTCTCCGCGGGGACGTCGATATTCAGTACCACCAGCCGGCTCTGCGGGTGGGAGGCCAGAATCGAGGTCAGATCCTCCGCCTGCCGCAGGGTGCGCGGGAACCCGTCCAGCAGTACGCCCTTCCGGCAATCCGGCCGGGAAAGCCGGGCGGCGACCACATCCTTCATAATGTCGTCGGAAACCAGCCCTCCGGATTCCAGGATTTGCTGTACCTTCTGACCCAGAGAGTCCTTGGCGGCCACCGAAGCGCGCAGCATATCTCCCGTCGATATATGCAGGTAGCCGAACCGCTCCGCCAGCAGCTTGGCCTGAGTTCCCTTGCCGGAACCCGGTCCACCCAGAAATACCGCTATTTTCATCGGGCCGTACCTCCGTTTTCCCTTCCCCTATCCGCGGCGACCGCGGATCCGTCCCTTTTTCAGGAAGCCGTCGTAGTGCCGCATGATCAGCTGGGACTCGATCTGCTGAACCGTATCCATGGCCACGCCGACTACGATGAGCAGCGAGGTTCCGCCAAAATAGAAGGTCACGCCGAGACCGGTGGTGATGAAATCCATTCCGTAGCGGGTGAAGAAGCTGTCCAGGGCCTCCCCGATCAGGGGGATCGGCTGGACCTTGAAGCCGGTGATCAGAAACTCCGGAATCAGACATACAATGACCAGGTACAAGGCACCGGCCAGCGTCAGGCGGCTGAGCACGCGGTCGATAAACTGCGCGGTTCGCGGCCCGGGGCGGATTCCGGGAATGAAGCCGCCGTACTTGCGGATATTGTCCGCCACCTCCACCGGGTTGAAAATGATGGAAATGTAAAAGTAGCAGAAAAAGATGATCCCCAGAATATACACCAGGTTGTAGAGCGGCATGCCCTGACCCAGCTGCTGGGCCACGGCTCTCAGGAAATCGCTGTTGATCATCAGCCCGATCGTGGAAGGGATGGTAACCACCGAGGCGGCAAAGATCACCGGAATGACGCCGCCGGAGTTGACCCGCAGCGGCAGGTGGGTGGACTGTCCGCCGAACATGCGCCGCCCGACCACGCGCTTGGCGTACTGGATGGGAATCTTGCGCTGCCCCCTCTCCACAAAGACAATGAAGGCCACGGTGAAAACCATCATGACCATCAGGATCAGAACAGTGATGATGCTCCACTGGCGCGAAGCCACGTTCAGGTAGATTTCGTGTACGGCATGGGGCAGGCCCACGGCGATACCCGCGAAAATGATCAGCGAAATTCCGTTGCCGATACCGCGCTCGGTAATCTGCTCCCCGATCCACATGATGAAGACCGTCCCCGTCGTCAGGGTCAGCATGGTCAGAAGGCGGAAGCCCCATCCGGGATGCGGGACAATCGGCAGCCCCGTGCCGCCGGGATCCGACCGCTCCAGCGCCAGCGCCGTGGCCAGGGACTGGAACAGGCAGAGCAGGACCGTCAGGTAACGGGTGTACTGGTTGATTTTTCTTTTGCCGAGCTCCCCTTCCTTGGAGAGCTTTTCCATATAGGGCCAGACCACCGTCAGAAGCTGGAGGATGATGGAAGCGGTAATGTAGGGCATGATGCCCAGGGCAAAAATACTGAGCCGCCTCAGGTTCCCTCCGGAGAAGATATCCAGAAATCCCAGGATCGTGCCCCCCTGGGCATCGAAAAATCTTCCCAAAGCCGCGGGATCGATCCCCGGCGTGGGCACAAAGGAGCCGACGCGGTAAACCGCCAGCAGCCCCAGCATGAACAGCAGGCGGGTTCGGAGCTCCGGGATGTGGAAAATATTTTTTATCCCGGAGAGAAAGGGATTTCGTTCTTCCGGCATTATTCGACAACCTCGGCCAAGCCACCGGCGTTTTGAATTTTTTCCTGCGCGGAGCGGCTAAAACCCTGCGCCCGAACAGTCAACGCACAGGACAGCGTTCCGTTGCCCAGGATCTTCACGCCGTCGAAAGCGCGCCGGACAATTCCCACGTCCATCAGCGCATCCAGATCGACAACGGCTCCCGCGGAAAAAACGGAAAGCTGCTTCAGGTTGACCAGTGCATACTTCTTACGGAAAATGTTGGTAAATCCGCGCTTCGGGAGGCGGCGGTAAAGGGGCATCTGCCCGCCTTCAAAGCCGGGCCGCATGCTGCTGCCGGCGCGGGACAGCTGCCCGTTGTAGCCCCGGCAGGAAGTCTTGCCGTGGCCGGAACCGGGACCGCGACCGACGCGCTTGGTTTTGCGATTGGCGCCCTTCGCGGGACGCAAGGTGTTTAAGCGAATCATACGTTATCCTGCCCCGAGCTTATGATTTTGACAAGATGGGGAATTTTGGCGACCATGCCGCGGATTTCCGGCGTATCGGGCCGGATGACCACCTGGTTCAGCTTGCGGAAACCTAATCCCCGGATCAGAAGTTTATGCTTTTTATTGCTGCCGATGCAGCTGACCACGTATTGCAGGGTCAGCATGGCCGGCACCGATGAATTTTGAGTAGCCATGGAAGATTTACCTCAATTCTCCTTCCTGCAGGCCGCGCCCCCGCGACACCACCTGCGGGTCTTTCAAGCGCTTCAGACCGTCGAAGGTTGCTTTGATCACATTGTGCGGATTGGCGCTGCCGATCGACTTGGTAAGGATATTATGGATGCCGGCCGACTGAACGACGGCGCGCACCGCGCCGCCGGCGATCACGCCGGTTCCATCCGAAGCCGGCTTCAGCAAAACCTTCCCGGCTCCGTAGTTGCCGACGATCAGGTGCGGAATCGTGGTTCCCTTCAGCGGGACCTGAATCATGCTCTTCTTGGCCCGCTCGATTCCCTTCTTGATGGCCTGCGGAACTTCCTTGGCTTTGCCGAGACCGTAGCCCACCATTCCCTTTTCGTTACCCACCACCACCAGGGCCGTGAAACTCAGGTTCTTCCCGCCTTTCACTACCTTGGTGACCCGGTTGATGGCCACCACCTGATCCTTCAGGTCGACCGCAGTAAGATCGGTATTTTCCTGCTCCATATTTCCTCGAAACCCTCTTTTAGGCTCTAGATTTCTTTCGTCCATAAAACGGATGGCACCCTTCCTGCAGAAGATTGAGCTGTTGACCTAGAATTCCAACCCCGCCTTGCGCGCCGCTTCGGCAAACGATTTGACGCGCCCGTGGTACAAATATCCCCCGCGGTCCAAAACCACCTGGCGGATTCCCTTTTGCAGGGCTTTTTCCGCCACGATTGTCCCGATCTGCATCGCGGCGTCCAGGTTGCCCCCGCGTCGGATCTTCTCGCGGAGATCCTTGTCATTGGTCGACGCGGAAAGAAGAACGTGTCCCACGGTATCGTCGATCAGCTGAACGCTGAAGTGCTTGAGGCTGCGGAACACGCACAGCCGCGGCCGGGACGCGCTTCCGGTAACCTTCGTGCGGATTCTCTTGTGAATCCGGACCCGTCGTTCATTTTTGGATGCATTGGTAATCATTATGCCCCCTTCTTTCCTTCCTTCAGCTTGATCCGCTCGGAGGCGTAGCGAATACCCTTCCCCTTGTACGGATCCGGGGACCGCAGCGCGCGAATGTTGGCGGCCGTCTGCCCGATAAGATACTTGTCGATCCCCGTCAGGGTGATCGTCCCCTGGTAGTGGTTGATCTGCGGCTTATTTACCTTCTCCACCTTGGCCTGAATCCCCTCGGGGAGCTCGAACTCGATCGGATGAGAATAGCCGATGCTGAACACCAGCCGGCCTCTTCGCAGCTCGGCGCGGTAGCCGATGCCCACAAAATCGAGCTCCCGGGTGTACCCTTGCGTTACCCCGGTGACCGAATTCTGCACCAGGCTGCGCACCAGCCCGTGCTTGGAGCGAAGGCTTCGTTCTTCATTATCGCGTACCAGCCGGATGTTGTTGTCCGCAATTTCCACACGAATACCGGCCGGGACGGAGGTGGTCAGAGTCCCCTTGGGACCCTGAACGACAATCTGGTCCGCTTGCGCATGGACCTTGACTCCCGCAGGAATGGGAATCAGCTTTTTCCCTACTCTCGACATTGCTTGTTTCCTAATGAATTAATCCGACCCAGAAGGCGTAATCTCCGGGTGCTGTTTGCAGAGCCTAACTGACCTCGCAGAGAAGCTCGCCGCCCACCCCGATCTCGCGGGCTTTGCGGCCGGTCATGATTCCCCGGGAGGTGGTAACGATGTTGATCCCCAGACCGCCCAGGACCTCGGGGATGCTGCCCTTATCGCAATACACCCGGCACCCGGGCCGGCTGATACGCTTCAAAACGCTGATCGGCGACTGATACTTGTTGCGATAGCGAAGCAGGATCTTGATTTCCCGGTGCGCTCCGACCGTTTCGACCACGCTGCTTTCAATGTAGCCCTCTTCCTTCAGAATACGCACGAGGTCGTATTTCATCTTGGAGTAAGGGACATTCAACGTTGCCTGGCGGGCATGAATCGCATTGCGTATACGGGTTAAAAGGTCCGCGACGGGATCGGTCATACTCATAGATTCATCCTTATTATAAAATTCCTGGTGCGGTTGGACACCGAGCTTGCCTTTCCTGGCTGCTACCAGCTGGCCTTGATGACACCCGGGATCTCCCCGGCAAGGGACAGCTGCCGGAAGCAGATCCGGCACAGGTGAAACTTTCGCAGATAGCCGCGGGGCCGGCCGCATCTCTCGCAGCGGTTATATTGCCGAACCTTGAATTTCAGTGTCCGCTTGGCTTTCGCAATCATTGACTTCTTGGCCACGTTGTTACCTCTACTCGAATTCTTCCATGTTGACCGCACTCTGCCCTCGCTTGGCGAAAGGCATACCCAGAAGCCGCAGCAGCTCGCGGGCCTCTTCATCGCTTCGGGCGGTGGTGACAATGGTAATGTTCATGCCTCGGGCTTTATCCGCTTTGGAAAAATCGATTTCCGGAAACACCAGCTGATCCCGCAGGCCGAGGGTGTAATTTCCCCGTCCGTCAAAGGCCTTGCCGGGAACGCCCCGGAAGTCTCTCACCCGCGGCAGGGCGATGTTGACCAGGCGATCCAGAAAGTGGTACATGCGGTCCCCGCGAAGGGTGACGAAGCAGCCGATGGGCATTCCCTTGCGCAGCTTGAAACTGGAAATGGCCTTTTTCGCTTTGGTGATCACCGGCCTTTGACCGGTGATGGCCATCAGCTCTTCGCTGGCCACATCCAGGACCTTGGCATTCTGAATGGCCTCGCCCATGCCCATGTTGACGTTGATCTTCACCAAGCGCGGCACCGCCATGGGATTGCCGTACTTGAACTTTTTGACCAGTTCCTTGGTTATCTCTTTTTTGTATATTTCCTTCAGTCGCGCCATAGCTCTTGCCTTTTATTAGGATTTATCGAGAAGGCCGTTACACTTCTTGCAGTGGCGCTGATTGCGTCCATCCTGCGAGCGGGTATGCCGCACCCGGGTCCGCACGCCGCACTCCCGGCAAATCACCATGATAGCGGATAGGCTGATCGGAGCCTCCTTGCTGACCACTCCGCCTTTGATGTTCTTCTGCGGATTCGGTCGGGTGTGCCTCTTGATCACGTTGATGTTCTCGACAATGGCCTTGCCCTTGTCCGGAAGCACCTTCAGGACACGCCCCTTCTTGCCGCGGTCACGTCCCCGCAGCACAAAAACCTGATCCTCTTTTTTCACATTCAGCTTCGGCATAATTAAAATCCCTTGCCCGGCTCGACCCGTTAAAGAACTTCGGGTGCCAGGGAAACAATCTTCATGAACTGTTTGTCGCGCAACTCCCGGGCCACCGGTCCGAAAACGCGCGTTCCAATCGGTTCGTGTTCTTCATTAATCAATACCGCGGCGTTCTGGTCAAAGCGGATGTAGCTGCCGTCTTTCCGACGGTGTTCCTTCTTGGTCCGAACGATCACGGCTTTGACCACCTGGCCCTTTTTGACGTTCCCTTCCGGAACCGCTTCCTTCACGTTGGCGGTGATGATATCCCCCAGGTGCGCAATCGCGCCGGTACGGGAGCCGATGGGCAAAATACAGGATATTTTCTTGGCACCCGAGTTATCGGCTACCTCCAATAATGTTCGCATCTGAATCATGGTAACAGCTCTCCGATACGGAAATCCAAGCAGGGGCCGGAACCGGGCGGGGGGCATCCCCGCTTTTTTTCCGACCAGGCGCCTGCCCGGTCATCTCTCTTTGCTACACCTCTGCGGCGCGGCTGATAATTTCCCTCAGCCGCCAGCATTTCCTCTTGCTCAGCGGGCGGCATTCCGTGATGCGCACCTTGTCGCCCACCTTGCACTCGCTCTTTTCGTCGTGCACCATGAAGGTGGAGGTGCGCCGCACAATCCGCTTGTATTTTGGATGATGAACCAACCGGTCCACAGCGACCACAATGCTCTTTTGCATTCCGGTACTGATCACCGTACCGACCTTGCTGGTTTTGTATCCCTTCTTATCTTCCATTGTTATATCCGTCTTTCCCCAGGTCAGGTGCTGAACTAACTTCCTACCGTCGGCAAGAAATCCCATCCGCAGTATGGGTTCAGGCCGCAGACCTCTTCCTTTCTTGCAGGAGTGTTAAAATGCGGGCAATGTCCTTACGCAGACCGGCCACCTTGGGGGCGCTTTCCATCTGCCCCGTGGAGGCCTGCAGCCGCAGCTGAAAAATCTGCTTTTCGATTTCTTCCTTGCGCCGGCCCAATTCCTCGGTGCTCATATCCCTGAGCTTCGCGATTTTCATAGCTTACTCCGCTCCGAACCGTTTAACGAACTTTGTTTTCAAGGCCAGCTTGTTGGCGGCCAGCTGGATGGCTTCCTTGGCCCGGTCCAGAGGAATCCCCTCGATCTCGTAGAGGATTTTTCCGGGGCGGACCACCGCCACCCAGCCTTCCGGTGCGCCCTTGCCCTTGCCCATACGGGTTTCGGCAGGCTTCTTGGTCACCGGCTTGTCCGGGAAGACGCGAATCCAGATTTTTCCGCCGCGCTTGGTGTAGCGGGTCATGGCTACGCGGGCCGCTTCGATCTGCCGGTCGGTAACCCAGCCGGCCTCCAGAACCTTCAGCCCGTACTCCCCGAAGCTCACATCGCTGCCGCGCCAGGCTTTTCCGGTCATCCGACCGCGCTGCTGCTTCCGATATTTGACTTTCTTAGGATAAAGCATTTCTTTTGTCGCTCCGCATTGAACTCACTTGCCTGCGTCCCCGCTCCGCCGGAGAAGGGCGCCTAGCGTCTATCCCGCCCGGCTTCTTCCCGGGCCAGCAGGCTCTTCGATCCGAAACTCTGTCCTTTGTAGATCCAGGCCTTCACGCCGATTATCCCGTAGGTCGTCTTGGCCTCGGCAAACCCGAAATCGATGTCCGCCCGCAGGGTATGCAGGGGCAGCTGGCCGGTCAGGTACCACTCGGTCCGGGCAATCTCCGCCCCGTTCAGCCGTCCGGCGCACATCACCTTGATCCCCTTGGCGCCGACCCGCAAGGTGGCGTCCACCGCCCGGCGCATGGCCCGGCGAAAGGCAATCCGCTTTTCCAGCTGGGAGGCGATGTTTTCGGCCACCAGCTGGGCATCCAGCTCCGGCTTCTGCACCTCGTTGATCTTGATCTGCACGTCGCGCTGGGTGACGCTCTGCAAATCCTTCTTCAGCTTCTCGATTTCCGTCCCCTTCTTTCCGACGATGATCCCCGGTCGGAAGGTGTAAATCAGGATCGTCAGCTTGTTGGCGGCGCGCTCCACCTCGATGCGCGACACGCCGGCGTGAAAGAATTTCTTTTTCAGGCTGGCTTTGATAGCCAGGTCTTCATTGAGAAGCTTTCCGTAATCGTTTTTCGCAAACCAGCGCGAGCGCCAGGTACGATTGAATCCCAGCCGAAAGCCGTATGGATGAACTTTCTGTCCCAATTAACCCTCCTGCTCTGTCTCGCTCTGCTTGTCTTGCAGGCAAACCGTAATATGTTTCGAACGCCGGATCTCTCGAAACGCCCGCCCCATGGGGGCCGGACGAACCCGGCGGCGATGCTTGGTCGGCCCTTGATCCACAAAAACCCGGGAAACGAACAGTTCGTCCACATCCACGGTTTTGCTCTTCTGTTCCGCATTGGCCACCGCGGAGCGAAGAACCTTTTCGATGGCCTGGGCCGTCCGCTTGCTGGTGAAGCGCAGAATGGCCAGGGCCTCATTCACTTTCTTCCCCCGGATCAGGTCCACTACCAGCCGGGCCTTCTGCGGGGATCCCTTAATGTATTTTCCAACGGATTTGTATTCCATGGCTATCCACTTACTTTACTGAGGCGGTTTTTTCCTTCTTGGCCGATGCCGCATGTCCCTTGAAAATGCGCGTTGGGGCGAACTCTCCCAACCGGTGGCCGACCATATTTTCCGTAATGTAGACCGGGATGAATTTCTTTCCATTATGTACGGCAATGGTGTGCCCAACCATTTCGGGGACGATGGTGGAGCGGCGCGACCAGGTTTTCACCACCGTTTTGGTGTTGCCGGCATTCAGTTTTTCCACCTTCTGCATCAGGTGGGTATCCACAAATGGTCCTTTGCGTAACGATCTCGACATACTCGCCTTACTTTCTGCGCTTGATAATCATGCTATCGGTACGTTTGCTGTTGCGGGTCTTATACCCCTTGGTCGGCTTGCCCCAGGGAGTGACCGGATGCCGGCCGCCCGAGGTCTTCCCCTCTCCGCCCCCGTGGGGATGGTCGATGGGGTTCATGGCCACACCGCGTACGTGAGGACGGCGCCCGCGCCAGATGGTCCGGCCGGCCTTCCCCTCCGAAACGGTGTTGTGATCGGTATTGCCCACCTGCCCGATGGTGGCATAGCAGTCGATATGCACCTTGCGCACTTCGCCGGAGGGCAGCTTGACCTGGGCGTAACTGCCTTCCTTGGCCAGCAGCTGGGCCACGGTCCCCGCGGAGCGCACCATCTGCGCGCCCTTCCCCTTTTTCAGCTCCAGGTTATGAATCAGGGAGCCCAGGGGGATATTCTTCAGCGGCAGGCTGTTTCCGGTGAGGATATCCGCTTCCGGCCCGGAGACGATCTCGCTGCCCACCTTCAGCCCGTCGGGAGCCAGAATATAGCGCTTTTCCCCGTCCCGGTAGGAGAGCAGGGCGATGCGCGCCGAACGGCTCGGGTCGTATTCGATGGTAGCCACTTTGGCGGGAATCCCCACCTTGTCGCGCCGAAAATCGATTTGCCGATAAAGCTGTTTGTGGCCGCCGCCCCGATGACGGATGGTCAGGCGTCCTTTGTTGTTCCTACCGCCCGTTTTCCGCAAACCGGTGGTAAGGCTCTTCAGGGGTTGATCCGCCGTAATCTCCTCAAAAGTGGGAACGGTGAAAAACCTCCGGGAAGGTGTCGTTGGTTTAAAGGTTTTGATCCCCATATGCTTTACTTGCTTTGTTCGTTGCTTTCGAACCGGTTCCTTGAATCTGATCCGCCCGGACCTACACGTTGTCGAACAGCTCGATCATCTTTTCGCCGGACTTCAACTTGACATAGGCCTTTTTCCAATCCTGCCGGTGCCCGGCATAGCGGCCCATGCGCTTTTTCTTGCCGTGAAACTGGGCGGTGTGTACCGATTCCACCTTCACCTTGAACAGTTTTTCCACCGCCTGCTTGATTTCCACCTTGTTGGCGTGGCGGTTCACCCGAAAAGCCACCGTCTGATGATCGTTCTTCAGCTGGGTGCTCTTTTCGGTGATCATCGGGCGCTGAATGATATCGTAAAGATTTCTCATCGGCTCAGTACCTCCTGCAGGCGAAGCAAGGCGTCTTTGGTGATGAAAATCGAATCGCTCCGCACCACTTCGTAGATGTTCAGCTGCCCGCTGCGCACGTAGCGGACCCCGGGCAGGTTACGGGCGCCAAGATAGAAATTCTTCTGATCTCCGGCATCCACCACCAGCACCTTGCCGGGCAGATCAAATTTGCTTAACACCGCCTGGACCTCTTTGGTCTTGGGCTGAGCTACGGAAAAATCCTCGAGCACGGTCAGTTGCGATTCCGCCAGCTTGGAGGAAAGCGCCGACTTCATGGCTCCCCGCAGCTTGCGCTTCGGGAAGGCATAGGAGTAATCCCGCGGCTTGGGCCCGTGGATCGTTCCGCCGTGCCGCCATAGCGGGCTGCGGGCGCTCCCGATCCGGGCCCGCCCGGTGCCTTTCTGCCGCCAGAGCTTTTTGCCGCTGCCCGAAACCTCGGCGCGGGTTTTGGTCGCGTGGGTTCCGCTACGCTGGTTGGCCAGGTAGTGCTGCACCGCTTCCCAGATCAGGGGTTCATTGACCGCAGCTCCGAAGACCTCTTCGGAGAGCTGAATCGATCCCACGACCTCGTTCTTAATATTTTTTACTTCAACTTCCGGCATGTCAGTTCCTCAACGGATAATTTTTCTGACGGTCACATAACTGCCGTTGCAGCCGGGAATGCACCCGCTGATCAGCAGCAGATTTTCTTCCGGGTGAACGCTCATCACCCGCAGGTTTTTCACCGTCACTTTTTCCCCGCCCATCCGGCCGGCCGCTTTCATTCCCTTAAAAACCCGGGAAGGATAAGAAGAACCTCCGATGCTGCCCGGAGCACGATGGAACATCGAGCCATGGGTTGCCGCGCCACCGCCAAAGTGGTGCCGCTTGACGACCCCGGCGTAGCCCTTGCCCTTCGAAATGCCAGTGACATCCACTTTGTCCTGGATCTGAAAGACGTTCTCCACGCGAACGTGATCGCCCACCTTGACCTCCGTTCCCTCCAGCATCTGAAACTCGCTGAGCTTGCGAGTCGGCGGCACCCCGGCCTTCTTGAAGTGGCCGGCCAGAGGCTTGCACTGGGCGGCCCGCCTGGCGGCTCTCGCCTCGACCAGACCGAGCTGCACGGCCGCATAGCCGTCCTGAGGTTCCGTCTTCCGCTGGACCACGACACACGGACCGGTCCTGATTACGGTTACGGGTGTAACTATTCCTTCGGCATCCTGCACTTGCGTCATGCCGACTTTGATACCAATGAGTCCATCCACCATATCTACGCCTTGTACGTTGGCAAGTATATTGGCCAAATTGTCCCTATTTCTGATCTTCGGCAAAAGCCTTGATTTCCACATCGATTGCCGCCGGCAAATCCAGCTTCATCAATGCATCCACTGTTTGCGGGGTCGGTTCCAGGATATCCAGGAGCCGCTTATGGGTCCGAATCTCGAACTGCTCGCGAGACTTTTTGTCCACGTGCGGAGAACGAAGCACAGTAAACGAGTTTTTGGATGTCGGCAGGGGTATCGGTCCGGAAATCCTGGCACCGGTACGCTTGGCGATATCCACAATCTCGGAAGTGGACTGGTCCAGCACGCGATGATCGTATGCCTTCAAGCGAATTCTTATCTTTTCATGAAACATATGTTTCGGCTTCCTGGATTAATCTTGATTCCTAGCCCAAGTGAATTTCTTTTTCCGAATTTCCGTCAGTAAGGCCGCTTCACTTACTCGATGATTTCGGTAATCGTACCTGCACCTACGGTTCGGCCGCCCTCGCGGATGGCAAACCGCAAACCCTTTTCCATGGCAATCGGGGTGATCAACTCTATCACCAGGTTCGAGTTGTCGCCCGGCATGACCATCTCCACCCCTTCCGGCAAATGCGCC
>CAINFC010000043.1 GCA_903847975.1 uncultured Acidobacteriota bacterium
GGCGCATTTGCCGGAAGGGGTGGAGATGGTCATGCCGGGCGACAACTCGAACCTGGTGATAGAGTTGATCACCCCGATTGCCATGGAAAAGGGTTTGCGGTTTGCCATCCGCGAGGGCGGCCGAACCGTAGGTGCAGGTACCATTTCCGAAATCATTCAGTAAGAGGCGGTAAGAGCAGCTGCGGGAGTAACTCAGTGGTAGAGTCACAGCCTTCCAAGCTGTTGGTCGCGGGTTCGATCCCCGTCTCCCGCTCCAGTTTTTTTCAGCCATAATGTTCCAAGAGTTGTTGCAGAGGTTTTGAAGCGATGCGCGAACAGATTATTCTGGAATGCACCGAGTGCAAAAACCGGAATTACACAACCAACAAAAATAAAAAGAAAACGACCGAACGGTTGCAGCGGCAGAAATTCTGCCCCTTCTGCCGGGCGCATAAGCCGCACAAGGAGACCCGTTAATCTTTGTCTTTTCCAGGCCAGAGGATCGGAAGGACCGACGGTTTCTGGTTGAGATTTCAGAACGAACAGGAGCGGTAGAGCCGAACACTTGCAGGGCAGTAGCTCAAGCTGGTAGAGCACCGGTCTCCAAAACCGGGGGTTGGGGGTTCAAATCCCTCCTGCCCTGCCAAACAAATCAGGGAAATTGGCCGCTGAAAAAATTATGGCATGGAAAGATAGTTTAAATAAGGTCGTATCGACCGTGAAGAGCTGGCCGGGCCGGTCCCGGCAGTATCTGCGCGAGGTGTGGGCGGAGCTGCAGAAGGTGTCCTGGCCACTTCGCAACGAAGTGATGAGTACCACCGTCGTCGTAATTGTTACTGTTTTTCTTTTTGGGTTTTATCTCTGGGTTGTGGACATCGCCCTTTCCTGGGGTGTGGACCGGTTGTTTAAAGCTTTTGGAGCATCCTAAATATCGGCTATGGCCAAAAAATGGTACATCATCCATACCTACTCCGGGTTTGAGCGCAAGGTGGCGGAGAGCCTGATGAACCTGGTGCAGGCCAAGGGTCTGGAAGACAAGATCGGCCAGATCCTGATTCCCACCGAAGATGTGGTGGAAATGCGCGGCGGGAAGAGGGTGGTGACCTCCAAGCTTTTCTATCCGGGATATATCCTGGTGGAAATGGAGATGGACAACGATACCTGGTATCAGGTCCGGCATACCCCGAAGGTCACCGGTTTTGTGAGTTCGGGCAAGGACCCGATCCCCCTGACCGATGAAGAGGTGGAAAATATCGTCAATCGGGTTTCCACCACCGCGGAGGCTCCCAAGCCGAAATTCAGCTTTGAAGCCAGCGACTCGGTTCGCATTATCGACGGGCCGTTCAAGGATTTTAACGGAAAAGTGGAAGAGGTCAACACGGAGCGCAATACGGTCAAGGTGATGCTTACCATCCTGGGCCGTCCCACGCCGGTGGAGCTGGAGTTTATTCAGATCGAGAAAATTTAAGGCAAAACCCGGGATGGTTCGCCGGGTGAATTGAAACAAAACATATGGCTAAAAAAGTTGTCACCAACATCAAACTGCAGATACAGGCCGGCAAAGCGACTCCCGGTCCGCCGGTCGGACAGGCCCTGGGGCAGCACGGGCTCAACATCATGGACTTCTGCAAGAATTTCAACGCCAAAACGCAGAAGCAAGAGGGGCTGATTATTCCGGTGGTGATCACGGTCTATTCCGACCGCACCTATTCCTTCATTACCAAAACCCCGCCTGCGGCCGTGCTGCTGAAAAAAGTAGCCCAGATTGCCAAGGGATCCGCGGAACCGAACAAGACCAAGGTGGGCAAGGTGACGGTGAAGCAGGTGGAAGAGATCGCGCAGACCAAGATGCCGGATTTGAACGCAAACGATCTTGAGGCGGCCAAACGCATTGTGATGGGCACCGCCCGGAGTATGGGCCTTGAGGTTGTGGGGTAATACCTAATATCTTTTTGAATTCATAAGCCGGGGAGGGCACGGAAAGCCCGCTTGCACCCGGATGGAGTTTTCCCATGCCAAAAACTGGAAAAAAATTTGCAAAGGCGAAAGCCTCTGTGCCGGATCGTCTGCTGACGATCGATGAGGCGATCCCTCTGGCCAAGAAACTTTCTTTCGCCAAGTTCGATGAAACCCTGGAGGTCTCCATGCGGCTGGGAGTCGATCCCAAGCACGCCGATCAGATGGTGCGCGGCTCCGTCGTTCTGCCCCACGGTCTCGGCAAGCAGAAAAGGGTTCTGGTGGTCGCTTCCGGAGAAAAGTTCAAGGAAGCGCAGGACGCCGGCGCGGACGAGGTCGGCGGAGAAGAAATGGTGGAACGGATCCAGAAGGGATGGCTGGATTTCGATGCGGTGATCGCCACCCCCGATATGATGAAATCGGTCGGAAAGCTGGGCAAAATCCTGGGACCGAAAGGTCTGATGCCCAATCCGAAAACCGGTACGGTGACCTTCGAGGTGGCTCGGGCGATCAAAGAGATCAAAGCCGGGAAAGTGGAGTTTCGGGTGGACAAAACCGGAATTATTCACGCCCCCCTGGGTAAAATTTCCTTCGATATCGAGCGCCTGCTGCAGAACGCCCGGGCTTTCATCGATGCCGTCATCCGGGCCAAGCCCAGGACCAGCAAGGGACGCTATTTGCGCAGCGTTACCCTTTCGTCCACCATGGGCCCGGGTTTGAAGATCGATACCAACAGCCTGGATAAAGTGGCAGCGAGCGGAGCAGGGGTTTAGAACAAGGCGGAAGAAGGAGAAACAGCTCTTTCTCCCGGAGACCTGGAAGGAAAGGACCGGCTCCCGCCCTTCGGGCTCTTCCCCTTAGAACAAGATAGCCAATCATCTTAGCAGAGAGGATGGCCAAGTGAATAAAGCAGAAAAACAAGAAAGTATCGACCAGATGCGTTCCGAGTTTCAGAGCCTGCGGAACGCCATACTCATGGATTACCGCGGACTGAAGGTCGTGGATGTAACGGAATTGCGCCGGGGGGTCCGCCGGCTTTCCTCCCGCTATGTGGTGGTCAAGAATACCCTGGCCATTAAAGCGGCAGCGGACACGGACGTGGCCAAGGTGAGCTCCCATTTTGGCGGGCCGACGGCCCTGGCTTACAACAGCCACGATGCCGTTCCTCTGGTGAAATATCTCCTGGAGTTCGCCAAAACCAATCCGAACCTGGTTTTCAAGGCGGCTCTGGTGGATGGGAAAGCGGTAGCGGCGGATCAGCTGGACGCGATTTCCAAGCTGCCGGGACGTCCGGAGCTTCTCGGAAAGTTGATTTACCTGTTGAAGGCTCCGATCAGCAACCTGGCCGGCTTGTTGAAAACCCCGGTTCGCAACCTGGCGTACGGATTGAAGCAGATACCAAAAGAATAACAGCGGCAGACGGGCTCGCCTCCAGGCGCTTCCTGTTCCTTCCGGGCGACCGGAGGGACCGGAAGTTTCTGACCGGGACCGTCATACGAGGCTTTGACGGAAGTATTTTGCAAGGCCACACTACGGCATTGGGCCATATTTAAATTTTCCTTTGGAGGAACAAATGAGCATAACGAGAGAAGATGTCTTAAACTGGATCGATCAGGCCTCCATGCTTGAGATTTCCGAGCTGGTGAAGGATATTGAGAAAAAATACAACATTACGGCGGCGGCTCCGATGATGGCCATGGCCGCCGGCGCTCCTGCTGCCGGCGCGGCAGCGGCACCGGTGGAAGAGGAAAAGACCGAATTTGATGTGGTTCTCACCGCGGTTGGCGACAAGAAGATCAACGTCATCAAGGCGGTTCGCGAAGTCACCAGCCTGGGCCTGAAAGAGGCCAAGGATCTGGTGGAAGGTGCCCCCAAGGTGGTCAAAGAAGCTGTATCCAAGGAAGAAGCTGAAAATATCAAGAAGAAATTCGCAGAGGCCGGCGCCACTGTGGAGATCAAGTAGTTCGCTTTCCTGTCTTCTGCTTCCGGACAACAAGGGTAAGGCCGGCGATTGCGGCCGCCAGGCTTCCTCCATGATTCCGTGGGGAGCCGCGCCGAACGGTTGGCCGGAGCCAGCTTGATCTGAGGAAGACGGCATCAACAGGAATTCTGACATTCCTTGGCACGTGCTACCCGGCATTCCGATCGACGGAATGCTTCCCGGGGGGAATACTGCCCGGCGTAAGTCTATTCGCGTGCCTGGCCGCTTTGCGGCCGGGCACGCCGATTTCTGTTTGGCGGCTGATTTTCCGTTTCCTGCCGTGCCGGCTCTGCCCTCCCGTGGGGAAGGGTCCGGTTTCAAGCCGGGATGCGGGGCCCACGCTTCGGGCCGTGCGGTGCGCGGCGGCAGCTTTTATATAAGTCGAGTTATCGGACGTATGCTCCATGGGGGGAAGTGCCTGGAAGATTCAGAGGGAGCCCGCCCACCTGTATAAACACCTAGGATCCTGCGTAGGAAGGGAGCCGGCAGCGCGCAAGAGGGGCCGGCCTTTTCCGACAGCATCACGGAGTTGAGATCCATGACACCAATCAATCCCGCAACTCAGAACGTTTTTCGGCAGAGGACGGACTTTGCCAAAATCCAGACCTCCATTCCGATCCCCAACCTCATCGAGGTGCAGAAGCTTTCCTACGACCGCTTTCTGCAAATGAATCTTCTGCCGTCGGAGCGGGATGACTACGGGCTGCAAGCCGTATTCAATTCCGTTTTTCCGATCCACGACTTCCGCGGCACCTGTTCGCTGGAGTTTGTCTCCTACAGCATTGGCAACTGGCAGTGCAACTGCGGCCACCTGAAGGGCCTGAATCACCTCCGCAAGCCCTGTTCCAGCTGCGGCCACCCGATCATCATCGATCCCCACGGCGGGGAGTTCCTCAACTGCAGCAATTGCGGCAGCCGGAACATCAACCAGATCGTGCGCTGCGATTTCTGCAACAGCGTGCTGACCCTCAATCACAAATACAGCGTGGAGGAGTGCCAGGAGCGGGGCATTACCTTTGCCGTTCCCCTCAAGGTTACCGTGCGCCTGGTGGTCTGGGACAAAAATCCCGAAACGGAAGTCAAGACCATCCGGGACATCAAAGAGCAGGAAGTTTATTTCGGCGACATACCGCTGATGACCGAAAACGGCACCTTTGTCATCAACGGCACCGAGCGGGTTATCGTCAGCCAGCTGCACCGCAGCCCCGGAGTATTTTTCGAGACCAACGCCGCCCGCAATTTTTTCCTGGCCAAAATCATCCCCTATCGCGGCTCCTGGGTGGAATTCGAATATGATGTGAAGAACCTGCTCTATGTGCGCATCGACCGCAAGCGCAAGTTCCTGGCCACCACCTTCCTGCGCTCCCTGGGCTTCAGCAGCGACGAGGAAATCGTCAAGGCCTTCCATAATGTGTTTACCGCCCATATTCGCGAAGATTACAAAATTTACGTCACCAGCAATACCGGCCTGGTGGGGTTCAAGCTTAGCAAGGACGTCTGCCATCCCAAGACGGGAGCCGTGCTGCATCCCGCCGGGAAAAAGATTCAGAAGAGCACCCTGCTGCAGTTCCAGAAGGCGGGCCTGGAGCGGATTCCGATGGAGACCGACGACCTTTCCGGGGCGCTGACCGCCTCGCCGGTGGTCAATAGCAACACCGGAGAAATTCTTCTGGAAGCCTGCCAGCCGATCACCCCGCAGGTGGTGCTCAATGCGGCTAACGCCGGAATTCCGGCTCTGAAGATTTTCTTCCCGGAGCACGACGAGACCGGGGTGATCATTTCCCAGACCATCGCCAAGGATCCGATCAAGAACCAGGAAGACGCCCTGATCGAGATTTACCGCAAGCAGCGGCCCGGCGATCCGCCCACCCACGAGACGGCCAAGGCCCTTTTCGAAGGCATGTTCTTCGATCCGCGCAAATACGATTTTTCCCGGGTGGGAAGGCTGAAGTTCAATATCAAGCTGGGCCTGCAGACCTCATTCGACGATCGCACCCTGACCAAGGAGGATTTCCGGCAGGTGATCGAATACTTCCTCAAGCTGCGCCACGGCATCGGCTCGGTGGACGACATCGACCACCTGGGCAACCGCCGGGTGCGGGCCGTCGGGGAGCTGCTCGAGAACCAGTTCCGCATCGGGCTGGTCCGCATGGAGCGGGCCATCAAGGAAAAAATGTCCGTGCAGCAGGAAATCACCACGGCCATGCCCCACGACCTGATCAACGCCAAGCCGGTCATTGCCTCGGTGCGCGAGTTTTTCGGCAGCAGCCAGCTTTCGCAGTTCATGGACCAGACCAATCCCCTTTCGGAAATCACCCATAAGCGGCGCCTTTCCGCTCTGGGCCCCGGCGGATTGAGCCGCGAGCGGGCCGGATTCGAGGTGCGCGACGTGCACCCCACCCACTACGGGCGCATCTGCCCGATCGAAACCCCGGAAGGTCCCAACATCGGTCTGATCTCCTCGCTGGCCTGCTACGCCCGGATCAACGAGTACGGTTTTATCGAATCGCCCTACCGGGAAGTGCGCGAAGGAAAAGTGATCGACTATGTCTCCGTGGTCAGCGCCGGCGACTCCCGGTTCAGCTTCGGCAGCCGGGCGGAAAAGAAAGTGGTGGAAACGGAAAACGGCCAGCTGACCCGGCAGGGGAAGCAGCCCGCCCAGGTCGAGCCTTATTCCTATTACCTGACCGCCTGGGACGGAGATGAAAAAGTGATCGCCCAGGCCAACGTGGAGCTGGACGAGGAAGGCCGGATTATCGGCGAGCGGGTCAACGCCCGCCATCAGGGCAACTTCATTCTCGCCGCACGGGAAGACATTCAGTTCATCGACGTTTCGCCCAAGCAGCTGGTGAGCGTAGCGGCCTCCCTGATCCCCTTCCTGGAGCACGATGACGCCAACCGGGCCCTGATGGGCAGCAACATGCAGCGCCAGGCGGTGCCCCTGCTTCGCTCCGAGGCCCCCCTGGTGGGCACCGGGATGGAGTACATCACCGCGCGGGATTCCGGCGCGGTGGCCGTCTGCCGGCGCAGCGGCGTGGTGGACAGCGTCGATTCCCACCGCATCGTGGTGCGCGTGGAGATCAAGGAAGAGAGCGGCGATCCGGCCTCCAGCCGCGATGCAGCCATTGACATCTATACCCTGACCAAGTTCAAGCGCTCCAACCAGAACACCTGCATCAACCAGCGGCCTCTGGTGCACAAGGGCGAAGCCGTAGTGGCCGGCCAGGTGCTGGCCGACGGGCCCTGCACCGAAAACGGGGAGCTGGCGCTGGGGAGAAACGTCCTGGTGGCCTTCATGCCCTGGCGCGGCTTCAACTTCGAGGACGCCATCCTGGTCAGCGAGCGGCTGGTGAAGGAGGATTGCTACACTTCGATTCATATCGAAGAAAAGGAAATCGAAGCGCGCGACACCAAGCTGGGCCCGGAGGAAATCACCCGCGACATTCCCAACGTCAGCGAGGCGATGCTCAAGGATCTCGACGAAAGCGGCATCGTCCGCATCGGAGCCAAGGTAAAGCCGGGAGACATCCTGGTCGGCAAGGTCACTCCCAAGGGAGAAACCCAGCTTTCTCCGGAAGAGAAGCTGCTGCGGGCCATCTTCGGGGAAAAGGCCGGAGAGGTGCGCGACGCATCCCTGATCTGCCCCCCGGGCATCGAAGGGACCGTGGTGGATGTCAAGATTTTTACCCGCAAGGGAGTGCAGAAGGACAGCCGGGCCAAGTTCATTGAAGATGAAATGGCCAGCAAGCTGGAAAAGGACCTGGAAGACCAGATTCGCATCCTGAGGGAAGACCGCCAGAAGAGAACAGTGGAGCTGCTCTCGGGGCACGTTCTGGAAAACGATGTGATCGGGCGCGACGGAAAGCTTCTGTTCAAGAAGAAGGTCCGGCTCACCCAGCCGATGCTGGCGGAGCTGGTCAAGGCGGATCTGAACCGGGTTCGGGCCGAGTTCAAGGATTCTGCCGTCTACCAGAAGATCAAGGAGCTGGAGGACAAGACCGAGCGCCAGGTGGAGGTTCTCAACCGGTTGCATGCCGAAAACCTGGAAAAGCTGCGCAAGGGCGACGAGCTGCCCCCCGGGGTGATCAAGCTGGTCAAAGTGTATGTAGCCATGAAGCGCAAGCTCCAGGTGGGAGACAAGATGGCCGGGCGCCACGGCAACAAGGGCGTGCTGGCCCGGATCCTTCCGGAAGAAGATATGCCCTATTTGCCGGATGGAACTCCGGTCGACATGGTTTTGAATCCGCTGGGCGTTCCCTCCCGTATGAACGTCGGGCAGATTCTGGAAACCCATCTGGGATGGGCCGGAAGGCTGTTGGGGGTGCATTTTGCCACCCCGGTATTCGACGGGGCTTCGGAAACCGAAATCAAAGAGCATCTGAAGAAGGCCGGACTGCCGCTTTCCGGGAAGACGGATCTGTATGACGGCATGTCCGGCGAAAAGTTCGAGCAGAAGGTGACGGTCGGCTATATCTACATGCTGAAGCTGTCGCATCTGGTGGACGACAAGATCCACGCCCGTTCCATCGGCCCTTACTCCCTGATCACCCAGCAGCCGCTGGGCGGCAAGGCGCAGTTCGGCGGGCAGCGCTTCGGGGAGATGGAAGTGTGGGCGCTGGAAGCTTACGGAGCGGCCAACATTCTCCAGGAACTGCTGACGGCCAAATCCGACGACATCCAGGGCCGAACCAAGATCTACGAAGCCATCGTCAAGGGCGAGTCTTCTTTTACTCCGGGGATTCCCGAGTCGTTCAACGTTCTGATTCGGGAGCTGCAGAGCCTGTGTCTCGATGTGGAACTGATCAAAGCCCAGAAGCGGGCGGTCCGCTCCGAAATGCGGCCGCTGGACGTGCTGTAGCGGCAGGGGCCGGAAAGCGTCGCCGGTTAAGGTTTTTTTAGAAAGCTTTCTCCCGAGGCTACAACTTTTAATGCGGGCGGATGCCCGCCAGGGGAGGTCATTTTGAGGACTTTAAGAGACCTGATTGAAAAATCCGATCTGATCACCGATTTTGAGAGCATTCGTATCGCTCTTGCGTCGCCGGAAAAAATTCGATCCTGGTCCCGTGGTGCGGTCACCAAGCCGGAAACGATCAACTACCGCACCTTCAAGCCGGAAAAGGACGGCCTTTTCTGCGCCAAGATCTTCGGTCCGGTTACCGACTGGGAGTGCTTGTGCGGAAAATACAAGCGGATGAAGCACCGCGGCATCGTCTGCGACAAGTGCGGTGTGGAAGTCACCCTTTCCAAAGTGCGCCGCGAGCGGATGGGCCACATCGAGCTGGCCAGCCCCTGTTCCCACGTCTGGTTTTTCAAGGGATTGCCCAGCCGTATCGGCCAGTTGCTGGACATGAGCCTTCGCGACCTGGAGCGCGTGCTCTACTTCGAATCCTATGTGGTCATCTGCAAGGGGGATGCCCCGGTCAAGATGAAGGAGCTGCTGCTCGAAGAGCAGTACCGCAAGAACCTCAAGGATTTCGGCGACAGCGGTTTCCGGGCCATGATGGGCGCCGAGGCCATCAAGGAGCTGCTGAGCCAGGTGGACGTGGTTTCCCTGGCCGACGATCTCCGGGAGCAGATGAAGCAGGAGAACTCCCAGATCAAGAAGCAGAAGTACGCCAAGCGCCTGAAGGTGGCGGAAGCCTTCCGCAAAAGCGGCAACAAGCCGGAGTGGATGATCCTGGACGTCATTCCGGTCATTCCCCCGGAGCTGCGCCCTCTGGTTCCCCTGGATGGCGGGCGCTTCGCCACTTCCGACCTGAACGATCTTTACCGCCGGGTGATCAACCGCAACAACCGGCTGAAGAAGCTGATGGAGCTGAAGGCTCCGGAAGTGATTATCCGCAACGAAAAGCGGATGCTGCAGGAAGCGGTGGACGCCCTGTTCGATAACGGGCGCCGCGGCCGGGCCCTGCGGGGAGCCAACAACCGGCCGCTGAAGTCGCTGAGCGACACGCTGAAGGGCAAGCAGGGGCGCTTCCGCCAGAATCTGCTGGGCA
Source organism: uncultured Acidobacteriota bacterium (assembly GCA_903847975.1). Classification (GTDB taxonomy): domain Bacteria; phylum Acidobacteriota; class UBA6911; order CAINFC01; family CAINFC01; genus CAINFC01. The sequence goes on from CAINFC010000043.1 coordinate 9,913, forward strand.
AGCGCGTCGACTATTCCGGACGCTCGGTGATCGTGGTCGGCCCCGACCTGAAACTTCACCAGTGCGGTCTGCCGAAAAAGATGGCCCTGGAGCTGTTCAAGCCCTTCATTTACCACCGGCTGGAAGCCCTGCAGCATGCCACGACCATCAAGGGCGCCAAGGAAATGGTGGAGCGGCAGGAGCCGGTGGTCTGGGACATCCTGGAGGAAGTCATCAAGGATCACCCGGTGCTGCTGAACCGCGCTCCGACGCTGCACCGCCTGGGAATACAGGCCTTTATGCCCATCCTGGTGGAAGGCAAGGCCATCAAAATTTCTCCTCTGGTCTGCCAGGCCTTCAACGCCGACTTTGACGGCGATCAGATGGCGGTGCATATCCCCCTGTCCCCGGAAGCCAAAATCGAGGCCAAGGTGCTGCTGATTTCCTCGCGGAACGTGCTCTCCCCGGCCAACGGGGCGCCGATCGCGGTTCCCACCCAGGACGTGGTCCTGGGATGCTACTATTTGACCAAGGCCAAGCCCAACGCCAAGGGAGTCGGCCGGACGTTCGGCAGCATGGAGGAAGTCATCTTCGCCCTGGAAAACGGGCTGGTGGAGCTGCTGACCCCCATTCAGCTGCGCTATTCCGGCATGCTGATGGACCTGACCGTCCAGAGCGACGACCAGGACGTGCTGCATGCCGAAGCCATGGAGGTGGAAAACTACTATATCGAAACCACCGTGGGGCGGGTGATTTTCAACGAGCACCTGCCGGAGGAATTCCCCTTCGTCAACGGCCTGATGAAAAAGAAGGGGCTCGGGCAGCTGGTCAACTACTGCTACCTGAAGCTGGGGCTGGAAAAGTGCGTGGAGATGCTCGACGACCTGAAGGAGCTGGGCTTCCGTTACGCCACCCGTGCCGGGCTGTCGATCGGCATCGAGGACCTGATCATCCCTTCCACCAAGCAGGATAAGGTCGACAAGGCCCGCCAGGAAGTGATCGAAGTGGAGCAGCAGTACCTCGAAGGCGCCATCACCCGCGGCGAGCGCTACAACAAGGTCATCGAAATCTGGTCCAACGTTACGGAAGAAGTGGCCAACGACATGTTCGTCAACATGGCCCGGCTGGACAAGGAGGGGAAGGAGCTGAACCCCATCTACATCATGGCCGACTCCGGAGCCCGCGGCAGCAAGCAGCAGCTGCGGCAGCTGGCCGGCATGCGCGGCCTGATGGCCAAGCCCTCCGGGGAGATCATGGAAACCCCGATCACCGCCAACTTCCGGGAAGGGCTGGGCGTGCTGCAGTACTTCATTTCCACCCACGGGGCCCGCAAGGGTCTGGCCGACACCGCCTTGAAGACCGCGGATTCCGGCTATTTGACCCGCCGCCTGGTCGACGTGGCCCAGGACGTGATCATCTCCGAAGAGGACTGCAAAACCCTGAAGAGCATTCCGGTTACCGCCATTTACGAAGCGGGCGAGGTGATCGAGCCGCTGCGCGACCGGATCATCGGGCGGGTGGCTTTTGAAGATATCAAGGACCCGCTGACCGGCGAATCGATCGTCACCACCAACCAGGAGATCACCGAAGAGCTGGCCGCGGCCATTCAGTCCGCCGGGATCGAGCAGGTGCGGATCCGCTCCGTGCTGACCTGCCAGTCCAAGCGGGGCGCCTGCATCCGCTGCTACGGCCGAAACCTGGCCACCGGGCGCCTGGTGGATATCGGCGAGGCGGTCGGGGTGATTGCCGCGCAGTCCATCGGCGAGCCGGGTACCCAGCTGACCATGCGCACCTTCCACATCGGAGGAACCGCCAGCCGGATTTCGGCGGAATCGACCGCGGAAGCCAAGACCGCCGGTTCGGTGAAGTTCCTCAACGTGAATTACGTGACCAACAAGAACAACGACCTGGTGGTCATCAACCGCAACGGCATTCTGGCGGTGATCGACGACCGCGGCCGCGAAAAGGAGCGCTATTCGGTGGTGTACGGCGCCACCCTGAAGGTCAAGGAAAAGCAGAAGGTCAAGCCCGGGCAGGAGCTGGTCATCTGGGACGCCTACACCTCTCCGATCATGACGGAAATCGGCGGAACGGTGGGCTTCAAGGATGTGATCGAAGGGGTGACCATGAAGGAGGAGACCGACGAGGTCACCTACCTGCGACAGAAGGTCATCGTCGAGTCGCACGACGAAAAGAAGCAGCCGCAGATCGTCATTAAAAACGAAAAGGGCAAGGTGGTCAAGTCCTACCTGCTGCCGCTGAAGTCCCACATCCAAGTGGAAAGCGGCATGGAGGTGTTCCCGGGCGATATCCTGGCCAAGATTCCGCGGGAATCCACCAAGACCAAGGACATCACCGGCGGTCTGCCGCGCGTGGTGGAGCTGTTCGAGGCCCGCAAGCCCAAGGAGACCGCGGTGATCACCGACGTCAAGGGCCTGGTGCACTACGGCGGCATCATCCGCGGCCAGCGCAAGATCGTGGTGGTCGGGGAGGACAACGAGGAGCATGAATACCTGATCCCGCGCGGGACCCATGTCAACGTCCAGGAGGGCGAGCCGGTCGAGGCCGGCGACCCGCTGATGGACGGCCCGCTCAATCCGCACGACATCCTGCGGGTGCTGGGCCCCGAAGAGCTGCAGCGCTACCTGGTCAATGAGATCCAGGAAGTGTACCGGCTGCAGGGGGTCAACATCAACGACAAGCATATCGAAGTGATCGTGCGGCAGATGCTGCGCTGGATCAAGGTGGAGGATGTCGGCGACAGCGATTTTCTGCTGGACGAGCAGGTCGACAAATTCAAGTTCCAGGAGGAAATCGATCGGGTGGAGCGCCTGGGAGGCAAGCCGCCCATCGGGCGCCCCCTGCTGCTGGGAATCACCAAGGCCTCGCTCAGCACCGATTCCTTCATTTCGGCGGCTTCCTTCCAGGAAACCACCCGGGTGCTCACCGAAGCGGCCATCAGCGGCAAGGTCGACTTCCTGCGCGGCCTGAAGGAAAACGTGATCATGGGGCGGCTGATTCCGGCCGGCACCGGCCGCGAAGACCACCGCCGCATTCAGCTGGAAAAGGATCTTTTCGGACCGGCCCAGAGCCACGATGCCGATCCGGCGGACACCGGGCTGAAAACCCTGTTCGATTTTTCGATCGCCTCCATGACCCGCAACGGGTCGATCATCGACGGCGAATAATCGTCTCGCTGCGGAGGGCGCCCCGTTATGCGTCGGCGCCCTCCGCCTCTCTCCCTCTTCTCCCGGTCCCTCCCCCCTTACTTATTCCGAGGCGAAGTCCCGTCAGGGACGGCAGGATTATGGCCCGGCAATTCTGTTTGCTGGCCAACGGGAAGGCGCAGACGGATGCCCTGCCGGCTCGATTCGATAAAATCCTGGAAGGCGGCCCGGTGATTATTTAACATCGATGGGCAGGATAGACAGGATATCGATTTTGCCGGATTCGGGCGCCAGGACAGGGTTATCCGCATTAGTCCTTTCGAAAATGCATAATATGTGATATTTTATCCTTCATGCAAGGACAAATAGAGCAAATCATCCGCGAGAAAATTCTGACCGCCGTGGAAACGCCGCCCCGGGCTTTGACCCGTAGGGAAGTGCCGCTGCCGTCGATTCGCGGGAAAGCTCTGGCGGTGATCGGTATGCGCCGGTCGGGGAAAACCACCTTTTTGTATCAGTGCCGGGCTGATCTACTCTCCGCCGGACGTACCCCGGGTCATTTGCTTTATTTCAACTTTGAAGATGAGAGACTGGGGGAAATGGAGGCCAGCCAGCTCAGCCTCATCCCCGAGATCCAGGCTCGCCTCTTCCCCGACCCGGCCGATGAAGCGCTAACCCTCTTCCTGGATGAGATTCAGCGAGTTCCCGGTTGGGAGGCCTTTGTCCGTCGGTTGCTCGATACCCCCGGAAATGAAATCATGATCTCCGGTTCTTCCGCCAAGCTCCTCAGCCGGGAAATCGCTACTTCCATGCGCGGCCGAGCCTGGGAAATTGCCGTTCATCCCTTCAGTTTTAGCGAGTTTTTACGCCACCACCAAGAGGAGCCACCGGCCGATCCTGCTCGGCTCAGTTCCCGCCAGGCCCACCGGCTCGACCATCATTTCGCTCGCTACCTGGCCATGGGCGGCTTCCCCGAGGCGCAGAACCTGCCGGCGATGGAGCGTCGACAGCTTCTGCAGGGATATGTCGACGTTCTTCTTTTGCGGGATATCATCGAGCGGCACTCGATGGTCAATATTACTGCCCTTCGCTGGATGGTTCGCCGGCTGCTCGGCAGCCCCGCGGGACTGTTTTCCATCGCCGGTTTCGCCGCCGACCTCAAGTCGCAGGGCATTGCCGTCGGCCGCGACAGCCTCCATGAAATGCTGGGCCACCTGCAGGATGCCTTTCTGCTGCACGCCATACCGGTGGCCGGCGACTCGGAAAAGCGCCGCCAGGTGAACCCGCGCAAGGTCTACCCGGCCGATCCGGGGCTGATTCCGGTTTTCGATCGCTCCGGCCGGTCGAATATCGGCCATGCACTGGAAACGGCGGTATTCGTCGAACTGCAGCGCCGGCAAGCGGAAATTGCCTATGTAAAAAGCCCCGGAGGGTACGAGGTCGATTTTCTGGCGCGTTACCCCAATGGAGGGGAAGAGCTTATCCAGGTCTCGGCCTCCCTGGAAGAATCCGAAACTCTTTCACGGGAAATCCGCGCGCTACAGGATGCGTCCAGCGAGTATCCGCGCGCCAGGCAGCTCCTGCTCACCCTGGAGTTCCGGCTGCCCTTTCCTTCCGTCCCCCGACCCATCCGGATCCAGCCCGCCTGGCAATGGATGCTCCGCCGCGAAAAGGACCGGGGAAAAGAGAAGGAACGTCGATAGGCAGGATGCGGAGGATGTAAACATGGTTGGCCCGGCAGAAAGTCCCACCTCTTCGGATTTCCGTTGGGGAAAGCCCTTATAGGGCTTCGGAACACAGCCCGGGGTTGGCGCGCTTCGCGCCTACCCCGGGTAGGAACACCCGCAGGCGACAACCCTGCAACGGTTGCGCAAAATCCGGCCATGCCAATTGTTTGCGCAGCCCTTTCACGGCTGGGTTTTAAACAAATCCGTCTACCCTGGGTAGCGCCTATGCGGCGCAACCCAGGGCTGTGATCCGGA
>CAINFC010000044.1 GCA_903847975.1 uncultured Acidobacteriota bacterium
GGATTTTGCCGAAAAGTGCGGCATCAGCATCCGCGCCCTGCAGAATTATGAGCAGGATATCTCCACTCCCAGCGGGGAATCGCTCACCAAAATCTGCACTTTAAGTGGATTAAGTGCCGACTGGCTGCTGACCGGGATGGGGCCCAAGCATCGCGACGAGCCAGGCAAGGACGGAACGGGCGAGTATTACTATATTCCTCATTACAATGTGGCCACCAGCGCCGGGCCAGGTGCAATGGTGGAAGCAGAAGCGATCGATAAATTTCTGGCTTTCCGCTGCGACTGGATCCACACCACGCTGCGCGCCAATCCCCAGAACTTATTCCTTCTGCGGGTGATCGGCGATTCCATGACCCCGGTCATTTCCGACGGCGATACCATCATGGTCGACAAATCGCAGACCCGGCCCCTGCATGGCAAAATTTTTCTGCTACTCGCGGAAGGATGCCTGTTGGTCAAGCGTCTGCAGGTGGGACAGGAAGGGCTCTACGCCGTCTCGGAGGACCATCAGGCTTACTCCCCCATCAGACTGGATCCCACCCATACCGGTACCAAAATCATCGGCCGGGTCCTCTGGTTCGGGCGGATGGTGTAGGCTCCCTTGGTCAACGTTTTCAGTACGGGTTGTTACTTATCCCAATGGTTCCCCTCTAAAGCAAAAAGGATCTCTTCGGCGACGTACATTCGGTTGCGGGATTTTCCGGTAACTTCCCTGAGAATTCCCATGGCGATGAGCTTGTCAATGTTGGCCTGCGCGGCTCTCTGCGTTATTTTAAAGTGCCTGGCCAGAAACGGTGCCGATATCGCCGGAGAGGACAGAAGCAGATCGATCAGTCTCGGCACTAATGCAGAGGTCCGGGCTTTTTGCACCTGCCGCCGGTACTTGGTTTGAATCTCCAGCAGTCGGTGCGCTCTCTGAATGGCCTCTAGGGATTGGGCTTCTACGGCTTTCAGGAAATACTGAATCCATGGCTGCCAGGCACCGGCCAGGCTGACCTGGAGCAAATGATGATAATACTCCTGCCGATATTTCTCAAAAAAGGCGCTCAAATATAAAACCGGCCCGGGGATGGCCTGTTCCGAACAAAGAAGGAAGGTCATCAGCAGTCTCCCCATTCTTCCGTTTCCATCCAAGAAGGGGTGAATCGCTTCAAACTGATAATGGATTAAGGCCAATCGAATCAAAAGCGGGAGGTCGCTCTCCCCATGTAAAAAGGACTCCAGTTTTCCCAGGCAATCCATCATCTCCGGCACCGGCGGGGGCACAAAGGTCGCGTCAACGAGGGCACATCTGGGTGGCCCGATCCAATTCTGCGACCGCCGGAATTCTCCTGGCGTCTGGAACTCTCCACGTACCCCGAGCATCAGTTCCCTATGAATCTCCCGGATCAGCCGCAACGACATCGGCATCTCTTCCTGGCGCTTCAGTCCATACTCCATAGCCCGGACGTAGTTGGCAACCTCCGACACATCCGACCCCTTCTCCTGGGATTCCCCTCCAGCCTCAAAAAAGAACAAGTCGGAAAGCGAAGCCCTGGTACCCTCGATTTTGCTGGACAGGACCGCTTCTCTTCGGATAAACGGACCAATCAGAAGATGCGGGTTGGGCAATGTTTTGGTAATACCGGCGAGTTCGCTTAAGGCACGGTCCGCTTTGGAATTCCGGTTCACCAGATCCCAGGAAAGCGCAAGCCCTGGCGGAAGATCGGCCGGAACGAAGGCGTAATAATTCTTGGCCGTTTTTATGACTTGGCCATTCTTACTGGCTTCAAAATCCGATGGTTGCATCTTATTATACTTTCGTTCCGTTGTTTTCTGATTAATTATACATAACCAGGATTAAGTATAATATAAACCAGAATAAAGCAGCGCCAGCTTCTGCCACTTACCTTGGTCCGACCCATAGCACTATACGCCATACCCTTGACATAAATCCTTAATTCGCATACTTTTTCCCCTGAGAATCTCTCCCTGTAAAATCGTGGTTCTATTAATCGAAGAGAGGGCTTTTTGACTTAGATGGCGGACTCGAGCCAAATCGACATCCAAACATCGGATGGTTTTCCGTGTGCTACCCCTTTTCTGCGGGAGTTGGGGATAAAGTTCTCCGCCGGGGGCACCCATAACAGCCGGACGATGATGCTATCGGAACTCGACGCCCTGTTGGCTGCCGTTCCGGTCGGGTCCTCCGTCGCCGACTATAGCCAGGCGATCCTCCGACAAAACGTGCTGGCAAAGAGCACGGACAGCACCCGGCAGAAGTCGCTGCGGCACTTGCGCGAACTCTACGGCTTGAATGAAGCGATCCCCATCTTTGGAATTCTGCGAAAACTGCTGACCATCGACTCTGCGAGCCTGCCGCTGCTGGCGTTGCTGGTAGCCTGGTCGCGCGATCCGCTCTTGCGGGCCACCGCTCCGCCTGTCATGGACGCATCCGAGGGAGAACGGGTGGAAACGGCTGCCTTGGCCCAGGCGCTGGAGATCGCCGCTCCGCATCAGTATTCAGAACTGAATCGCAACAAGATCGCTCGCAACGCCGCTTCCTCCTGGACCCAATCCGGGCATCTCGCCGGTCGCTCCAAAAAGGTCCGGCAGAGGGTCAAATCCACCGTGGCGACGGTCACCTTGGCCTTCTTCCTTGGGGATTGCGCCGGGTTTCGAGGTACGGCCATCTTCGGCAACCCCTGGAGCCGTCTCCTGGATCTGAATCCCGACCAGGCCAAGACCATGGGCTTCGAGGCCCATCGGGCCGGACTGCTTAACCTGCGAGCCGTAGGCGAGGTGGTCGAACTGAGTTTCCCGTTGCTCTCTCCATTCGCGGGTAAAGCATCATGAGTGCCATGGACCGGCTTCTTTCCAATTACTCCCGCCAGGTGCGGTTGCCCTGGTCAATGAACGTCTCCGGCAAGCAGCGCATCTGGTTTGCGGTTTACCCGCCCTCCGAGGAACGCCGGGTGCGGGCGCGCCTCCCCCAGCTGGAAGCCCTCACTCTGGAGGCGAACCACGCGTGGATCACGGTCGACCTCACCCGGGTGCTCCCGGAGTACCTGGCCTCCCATAAGTACCGGGAGTCGGTTTTCCAGAACCCCAAGCATTTGCGGGCGGGAAGCGAGCTCGAGGTTCGCGCCGCCACCCTGGTAAAGGACGCCTGTTCCCGGGAAGAGGCCGATGCTGGCAGCGTCGTGGCCGTGATCGGCCTGGCTTCGCTGTTCGATTTCATTCGGGTCTCCAGTCTGATCGATCATGTCGAAGATGCCATTCCCGGACGGCTGCTTATCCTTTTCCCGGGAGAGTACGCCGGCAACGTTTATCGCTTCATGGACGCCCGCGATGGCTTCAATTACATGGCGGTTCCCATCACCACAACCGAGAGTTTCATAAACCCATGATCGAATCCACAACCAACCGTGAACTTTACTTCCGCGATCCCACCACCCTGCAGCTGCTCAATAACGGCGTTTCCAAAGTCTCGGAAATCGGTCAGGACCTGCGCCAGATAAAAACTCTCCGCTTCGAGCTGGAAACCTTCGTCTGCGACGGGGAGTACGCCCGCGGGCTGGAGCGGATTCTCAAGGCCTACCTCGATGGACTGTCCCGTGAGGAGCAGAAGGCGGCCTGGGTCAGCGGCTTTTTCGGCAGCGGGAAATCGCATCTCGTTAAAGTGCTGCGCTATTTGTGGGAGGATTATCGCTTCGCCGACGGCGCCACCGCCCGTTCGCTGGTAAAGCTGCCGACGGAAATCACCGATCTGCTCATCGAGCTGAGCAATCGCAGCAAACCATTGGGCGGCTTGCGTGCCGCCGCGGGCACTCTCGGTGCGGGCTCCATGGACAACGTCCGGCTGGCCTTCATCCAACTGGTTCTGCGGTCCGCCGGTCTCCCGGAAGATCTGGCCCACGCGAGGTTCATCCTCTGGCTGCGTTCCTCCGACCTGGAAACGCCGGTGGCCGCGGCACTCCGGCAGAACAACTGCGATTTAATGGAAGAAGTCGTCAATTTGAATTATTCGGTGCCCCTGGCCGAGGCGCTCCTGTCGGCCGATCCGAAATACGGCTCGGTAGCCAATGTCCAGGAAGCCATCCGTACCGGATTCCCCGAGGTTACCTCTCCCACCATGACCCAGGCGCTCGAATTCGTCCGCCAGGTATTCAGCGAGAAAGGCAACTTCCCCTGCACGCTTCTGGTCGTCGATGAAATCCAGCAATTCATCGGCGAGAAGATCCAGCGGGCCATGGACCTGCAAGAGATCGCGGAGTACTGCTGCACCAAACTGAACCAGCGCCTCCTTCTGGTCGGCACCGGCCAATCCGCCTTGAACACCACCCCCAGCCTGCAAAGGCTGCAGGCCCGTTTTGCGGTGCGGGTCCAGCTTTCGGACGCCGATGTCGAGAGCGTCATCCGCAAAACCGTCCTCCACAAAAAGCCAGAGCAGGAGTCGATCCTGATCCAATGCCGGGAAGCCAACCAGGGCGAACTAGCCCGCCATCTTCAGAACTCCCGCCTGGCTGCCAGCCACGATGACGACCCTTATTTCGTTGCCGATTACCCGCTGCTGCCTACCCGCCGCCGGTTTTGGGAGAAGGTGCTGCGCAATACCGACCACTCCGGCACCAAAGCCCAGCTGCGCTCCCAGCTGCAGATCGTCTTCGAAGCCACGCGGCAGACCGCGGCCGCCGCCGTGGGAACCGTGGTGCCGGCGGACTTCATCTATGACCAGATCGCAACCGATCTCCTCAATTCCGGAGAGCTGGAGCGAGAATACAACGAGATCATCCTCAAGCAGCGGGACGGCACCCAGATTGGCGCACTCCGTTCCAGTCTCTGCGCGCTGGTCTTTCTCATCGGCAAGCTCCCCCGTACGCCAGGCGTCGATGACGGCCTCAGGGCCAACGCCGATACGCTGGTGGATCTGCTGATCGGCAATCTGAAGAGCGACCGGCCCCGTTTGGAACAGCAGGTCCCGCAGCTGCTTCACCAGCTCGTGGAATCCGGCCAGCTCCTGGCGGTGGAGTCCGAATACCGGCTGCAGACCCGCGAGGGGGTGCTCTGGACCCATGACTTCAACCACCGCCGCGCCGCCGCTCTCCACGACGACGATCGCATCCATTCCAAGCGGGCGGAGCTGCTCCGCGAGGGAGTCCGGCAGGCGCTCAAGCCCGTATCGCTGAAGCAGGGCAGTTCCCACCAGCCGCGCAAGCTGCTCTTCGAGCTATCTTCCAGCCGCCCCGGTTCCAGCAAAGAAGAGGTCACCTTGTGGATTCGCGACGGCTGGAACGACGACGAAAAGTCGGTCCGGAACGACGCCCGGGCGGCCGGGGTAAACAGCCCCATGCTTTTCGGCTTCCTGCCGCGACTGCACCATGAGGATTTGCGCCAGGCGATCGCTTCGCATCTCGCTGCGCAGGAGACCTTGGAGGCACACGGCCCGACGACCACACCGGAGTCCATAGAGGCCCGCAAGGCGATCGAAACTCATTTCGAAATTGCCCGGCACCGGATTCAGGAACTGCTGGGCCATATTATCGGCGGTGCGAAGATCTATTTGGGCGGCGGTCAGGAAGCCAGCGGCATCGAATTGGCCGACAAAGTGCAGGATTCCGCCAACAGCGCTCTGGAGCGTCTCTTTCCGCAGTTTTCGGAGGCCGATCACCCCAATTGGGGCCAGGTTGTGGCCCGGGCCCGGGCCGGCGATGTGGGAGCGCTCTCTCAGGTGGGCTACCCGGGCGATGTCACCCAGCACGCGGTCTGCCGCCGCGTGTTCGCCCTGATCGGCGCCGGCAAGAAGGGCAAGGAGGTGCAGGAGCATTTCCGTTCGGCTCCCTTCGGCTGGCCCAAGGATGCCATCGATGGCGCTCTGCTGGTCCTGCTGGTTGCCGGCAACCTTCGCGCCACCATCAATGGCCAGCCGGCGCAAGCTTCCCTTCCGCAAAATCAGGTGGGGGTTGCCGCCTTCTTTGTTGACGTACCCCCGCTCACCGTGCAGCAGCGGTTGGAACTCAAGGCGCTTTTTCAAAAAATCGGGATTTCGACCCAGAACGGCAAGGAATCCGAAGCCGCCGCGCATTTCCTGTCCAAGATGCTTGCCCTGGCGGAATCCGCCGGAGGCGAGGCCCCGTGCCCGGCCGCTCCCGCGGCCAAGGAAGTTTCCGCTCTGCAGTTGCTCAGCGGCAACGCGCAGCTGCTCAAGGTCTGGGAGCAGAGCATCGATCTCACTTCGAAAATCGCCGCCTGGAAAAAGGCCGCCGACGGCATCGCCAAGCGGAAGCCAAACTGGGTGCGCTTACTGGCCTTTCAGCGCTATGCCGCAGGCCTGCCGGAAGCGCTGCCTTGCGCCAAGTCGATTGCCGCCATGACCGAAAACCGGGCCCTGCTCGCCGATCCCGATCCGGTCCCCGAACTGATCCACCAGCTCACCGCGGCCCTGCGCCTCGCTCTTGGCCGGCTGCAGGATGACCTCGCCGCGGCCTTCCAGGCCGGCGAGGAAATGCTTCATGCCGCGCACGCCTGGAACCACCTCAGCGACGAACAGCGTGCCGCTCTCGCGGTGACTTTCCAGCTCAAGGCACCGGCCAAAGAGGCCATCGGCACGGACGATGAAATCCTCGCGGCCCTGCAGTCCGGCACCTTGACCGACCGCCGCAACCTGCTCGATGCCGTGCCGCAGCGGTTTTCCCGCGCGCTCGACGAAGCCAGCCGCTTGCTGGTCCCCAAGGCCATACGCGTGGTGCTGCCCGGGGCAACCATTCTCAATGCTTCCGAACTCGATCAGTGGCTCGCCGACGCCCGCCGGCTGGTGGAAGAAAAACTGAAAGAAGGGCCGGTCATTTTATGAGTCCGCTCCCGATCCCTCTTCGCCGCCAACTGGAAAACACGATCAGGCAGGCCCGCAAGGTCGCCGAGGGCGGCGCCCTCCAGGCGCTCGAAGCCCTTGCCGCGCATGAGCCCGCCCCCTATCCGCACATGGATTCCTGCCAGTGCGAATTGCGCCGCAAACTCCGCGCCCAAGCCCGACAACTGGGCGACAAGGAGAGCCTGGGCAAAAGCGGCGCCCTGGAAATCATACACCTGGTCGAAAAGGTCGCTTACGATCAATGGCACCGGCTGCTTTTCGCCCGTTTTCTCCTGGAAAACAATCTGCTGATTTCCCCGGAGCACGGCGTGTCCGTATCGCTGGACGATTGCGAGGAGCTGGCGTTGTCGCTCGGGCTCCAGGATGCGTGGGACGTGGCCGCCCGGTTTGCCGCCAGGGAATTGCCCGGAATCTTCCGCAACGACGATCCGGCCGGCGCCCTGGAATTGCCGGTGGAAAACCACAAGCCTCTCATCCAGCTCGTCACCGGTCTGGTCGCGGAGGTATTCACCGCCGAGGATAGCCTCGGCTGGTGCTACCAGTTCTGGCAGGCGGAGCGGAAGAATGAGGTCAATGCCGCCGGCAACAAGATCGGCGCGGACGAGCTGCCGGCGGTCACCCAGCTCTTCACCGAAGACTACATGGTGGACTTTTTGCTCGACAACACCCTCGGCGCCTGGTGGGCAGGTAAAAGATTAAAGGCAGAAGGCGGCCGGATGAAGTTTGCCGGCGAGGAAGAAGCCCGCCAAGCCTTCGCCCTCCCCGGATGTCCCTGGAAATACCTGCGGTTTATTGAAAAAAGTGCGGCCACTCCTCCGGCGAATGAGACCAAGGACGAGCCGGATAGCCACACTTCCGTCTGGACTCCTGCCGCCGGCACTTTTGAAGGCTGGCCAAAGACGGCCAGAGAGCTGAAGTGTCTCGATCCCTGCATGGGCAGCGGGCATTTTGTGGTGGCCATGTTCCAGCGGCTGGTGTCCTTGCGTATGGCCGAGGAAAATTTGGACGAAGCGGCAGCCGTGGCGGCGGTGATCCGCGACAACTTATTCGGCCTGGAGATCGACCCGCGCTGCACCCAAATCGGCGCCTTCAACCTGGCGCTGGCTGCCTGGCGACGGATCGGCCACAGCACCCTCCCGGCCATGAACATTGCCTGTTCGGGCCTGGCACCAAACGCCCCGGAGGCCGAATGGCTGGCCATTGCCGGCGATGACTACAAGTTGCGCAACGGCATGGCCCGGCTTTACCGGTTGTTCCAGGATGCCCCGGTATTGGGCAGCCTCATCAACCCGCGCGTCGCGGAAGCGAATGTGTTGGAGCTGCTGGAGGCCGGGTTCCATGATCTTCAGCCGCTGCTGGAGAAGGCGCTGGCGCGGGAGACTATGGATGACACCACGCATGAGATGGCTGTTACCGCGTGCGGCATTGCCAAGGCAGCGGAATTACTTGCCAGCCAGTATACGCTCGTCGCAACCAACGTTCCATACCTCGGACGAGGCAAACAAGATGACGTGCTAAAGAAATTTTGCGAACGTGTCCACCCAGAAGCGAAAGCTGATATTGCGACCTGTTTTATAGAAAGATGTCTAAACCTCTGCCTTGCAAAGGGTAATACAACGTTAGTAACGCCACAAAACTGGCTGTTTCTTGGTGGCTACAAATCCCTTCGACAAAAGGTTCTTGTAGAATCTCAATTGGATTTTGTCGCCCGACTTGGAGCACGATCCTTTGGGACGATTAGCGGTGAAATTGTAAACGTGTGTCTTGTTTCCCTCACACAACAAATACCTGCCAAAGCGCACCTATTTACAAGTATTGATATTTCAGAGGTAAATACATTATCGGAAAAAAGTGATGCTCTTGTTGTGGACAAGCACATTATGCTGACTCAGGATGACCAACTACGGAATCCAGATGCGAGAATCTCTGCAAAAATTTACGATTCAGAAATACCTCCACTTGGTGAATTTTCTGAGTGCTATATGACCGCGCATATATAAGAGGACAATAACGCTTATAACCCTTGTGCCATAACTGGCTCTCGCCAGATAAAACTACTATTTATTCTCAAAAGGTTGATTTTACTACTTGTTTCAATGAATTCCCCCAGGTTATAATAC
>CAINFC010000045.1 GCA_903847975.1 uncultured Acidobacteriota bacterium
ATCATTCGCTCCATGCTCATGATTTCCGAGGCTTTTCTCCAGGGCCGCAGGCCGGATCTTTGCCTGAGGATGCTGGAAAGGGGCATTGCGGGGATGCAATCCGGCATCAGCAAATCCAAGCTTTACCAGGAAATGGGCTATGTTTACCGGCTCCAGGGAAATGACGCCCGGGCGCTGGAATGCTTCCGCAAAGCCCAGCAGTGGGCCCAGGCCATCCCGCGTCCCTAGTCCTGATACGAGTTTTCGCCGTCCTGTCATTGTATGTCTCCGCGACTTGGCGCACACGTTTCCATCGCCGGAGGGCTTCCGCTGGCACTGGACCGCGGCAGGGAAATCGGCTGCGATACCATCCAGATCTTCACCAGCAACCAGACCCAGTGGAAAAAGCGGCTGCTGGCCGCGGAAGAAGTCCAGGCATTTCGCGCCGGCCTCCGGAGCAGCGCTCTTTCCCCCATCCTGGCCCACGATTCCTACCTGATTAACCTGGCCAGCCCGGAAAAAGAGCTCCGGGACAGGTCCATCCGATCCTTCCTGGAGGAGATGAACCGCGCGGAAGCCCTGGGGATCGCTTATCTTGTGTTTCATCCGGGCGCTCACACCGGTGCGGGCGAGGAAGACGGCCTGAGCCGCGTAGCTGATGCCCTCCGCTTTCTCCTCCGGGAAACCGCCGGTTTCCGGCTGCGACTATTGATAGAGAGCACTGCCGGGCAGGGAACCTCGCTGGGCTACCGCTTCGAACACCTGGCCGCCCTGCTGCAGCTTGTGTCCGACCCGCAGCGCCTGGGGATCTGCCTGGATACCTGCCACCTTTTTGCGGCGGGCTACGACCTTCGAACCCCCGGGGCCTACCGGCAGACCATGAAATCCTTTGACGAAATTGTGGGGATTGGGAACCTGTATGCCTTCCACCTGAACGACTCCCGCAAGGAGCTGGGCAGCCGCGTGGACCGCCACGAGCATGTCGGGCGAGGTCATATCGGCTGGGAGGGCTTCCGGCTGCTTTTGAACGACCGGCGCTTTTCCCGGCTGCCGATGGTCATCGAGACCCCCGGGGAGGATAAGCAGTTTCGGGACGACCTGGCCTCCCTGCGGGCGCTGGTTTCCCGGGCACCCCGCACCCGGCGCGATTAGGAAATCGAGCCTATCAGCGGCAGGGTCCGACCGGCCGGTTGCCGTGCTCCTCCACCATGGAGTGGAGCGATATGCCGGAAAACAGCCGGACCATCTCCGCCTGGACTTTCCGCCAGACATTGGCCCCGGGACAGTTTTCCATCCGCTGGCAGTTTTTCTTTTCGGGAATGACGCAGCTGTTCATCTGCAGGGGGCCTTCCACCGCCTCGATGATTTCCAGGAGGCTGATATCCTCCGGCTTCCGGCTCAGGGAAAACCCGCCCCGAACGCCGCGGTGAGAAAGGATCAAACCCTTGGCCGCCAGCTGCTGAAGGATCTTGGAGAGGAAGCTGGAGGGGACTTCCTGCGATTTGGCTAACTCGCTTTTGGAGCTTACCTGGCCGGGTTTCAGCTTGGCCAGAATGAACATCACCCTTAAGGCATAATCTCCAGCCCGAGTCAGTCTCATCATAGCAATTTCCCCCCCTCAGAAACCAGGGCCGGGGGGGTATAAGCAACCCTCCCGGCCCGTTCGGATTACTGTTGGTCCGCCTTTGCCGGAGCCAGCCCTTTGGACAGGCTTTCGTAAATGGCGAAACGGTTTCGGATTTCACTCTTCGCGGATTCCACCAGCCCCTTGTACCGCTCGGCATTCTGCTGCTGCACCATGCGGAAGCGGGTTTCGTGGCTCATGAATTCCGCCAGATCCCCTTTCTGGTGAACGGCGTCGAGCTTGAGCGGGCTTTCGCCGGCCGCCGTCCTTCGCGGATCAAAGCGGAACAGCGGCCAGAAGCCGGAATCGACCGCTCTTTTCTGCTGCTCCGCTCCCTGCGACAGGTCGAAGCCGTGGGCGATGCAGTGGCTGTAGGCGATGATGATCGACGGCCCCGGGAAGCTGTCCGCTTCCTGGAAGGCCTGCACCGTCTGCTGGTCACGGGCGCCGAAGGCCACCCGGGCCACATAGGCCGTGCCGTAACTCATAGCCATGAGGGAGAGGTCCTTCTTGGCGATGGCCTTACCCGCGGCAGCGAATTTGGCGGCGGCGCCGATGGGGGTCGCCTTGGACTGCTGTCCGCCGGTGTTGGAGTAAACCTCGGTATCGAGCACCAGGATGTTCACGTCGCGGCCCAGGGCCAGGACATGGTCCAATCCCCCGTAGCCGATATCGTAGGCCCATCCGTCACCGCCTACCACCCAGACGCTTTTCTTCACCAGGTAGTCGGCAAGAACCTCCAGTCGCCTGGCTTCCGGCGACGCGACCGCAGCGAGCTTGCCCCGCAGAATCTCCACCCGCTTGCGCTGGGCGGCAATACCGGCTTCGTTGGCCTGGTCCGCCTGAAGCAGTTCATCGACCAGAGTTTGGCCGATCGAGCCGGCCAGCGCTTTGCAGAGCGTCTGCGCCTGGTCGGCATGGGTATCGATGGCCAGGCGGAAGCCGAGTCCGAATTCGGAGTTATCCTCGAACAGGGAGTTGTTCCAGGTGGGTCCACGACCATCGGCGTTGGTGCAGTACGGAGTATTCGGCAAGTTGCCGCCGTAGATGGAGGAACAGCCAGTGGCGTTGGCAATCAATGCCCGGTCGCCGAACATCTGGGTCAGCAGCTTGACATACTGGGTTTCGCCGCATCCGGAGCAGGCCCCCGAAAACTCGAAGAGCGGCTCGAACAGCTGCACGCCCTTGACATTGATTTCCAGCTTGCTGCGGTCGAAGTTCGGCAGTCCCAGGAAGAACTGGAAGTTGGCCCGCTCCTGCTGGCGCAGCGGCGGCTGAGGGCTCATATTGATCGCCTTGAGCTTCGGATTGGCCTTGTTCTTGGCCGGACAAACCGCTACGCAGAGCTCGCAGCCGGTGCAGTCCTCGGGAGCCACCTGGATGGTGTACTTCAGCC
This sequence comes from uncultured Acidobacteriota bacterium, assembly GCA_903847975.1. Lineage (GTDB taxonomy): Bacteria > Acidobacteriota > UBA6911 > CAINFC01 > CAINFC01 > CAINFC01. The sequence goes on from CAINFC010000045.1 coordinate 3,000, forward strand.
CCTTGTGCACCTGGTGGCGGAAATCGGCGCTCTTGAAGGTGGGCGGAGCATCCTTGAGGAGCTCCGGATCGTAGATCTTGGGCCGGATGGCGGCGTGCGGGCAGCTCATCGAGCACTTGGTGCACTGGATGCATACGGCGGGATCCCATACCGGGATTTCCAGGGCGATGTTCCGCTTTTCCCATTTGGTAGTGCTCACCGGCCAGGTCCCATCCGCCGGGAAGGCGCTGACGGGCAGCAGGTCGCCCTTGTTGGCCAGCATGGTCGTGGTCACCTTGCGGACGAATTCCGGGGCATCCTCGGACACCAGCGGCGGGCGCCGGCGCGTGGCGGTCACCTGGGCGGGAACCTCTACCTTGTGCAGGCCGGCCAGGGTCCGGTCCACCGCCTCGAAGTTCTTCTGGACCACATCGGCACCCTTCCTGCCGTAGGTTTTTTCAATGGTCTTTTTGATCTGGGCAATGGCTTCCTCGCGCGGCAGAACCCCGGAAATGGCGAAAAAGCAGGTCTGCATGATGGTATTGATCCTCTGCCCCATTCCGGCTTCCTTGGCCACCTGGTAGGCATCGATCACGTAAAACTGGAGCTGCCGGGAGATGATCTGCTCCTGCACTTCCAGCGGGAGTTCGTCCCAGATCTGATCTTTGCCAAGCGGCGCGTTCAGCAGGAATACGGCACCCGGAGCGGCATAGTCGAGCATTTCATAGCGCTCGACAAAGCTGTACTGGTGGCAGCCTACGAATTGGGCCTGGCGCACCAGGTAAGAGGACTGGATCGGCTTGGGGCCGAAGCGCAGGTGGGAAATGGTCACCGCGCCGGACTTCTTGGAATCGTAGACAAAATAGCCCTGCGCCCAGTTGTCCGTTTCCTCGCCGATGATCTTGATGGAATTTTTATTGGCTCCCACGGTCCCGTCGGCCCCCAGCCCGAAGAAAACCGAGCGACGAACCGTATCCGGCTCGATGTCCAGGTCGCGATCGTAATCCAGGGAAAGGTGGGTGACGTCGTCGGTAATTCCCACGGTAAAGTGGTTCTTCGGCTTGTCCTTTTTCAGCTCATCGAATACCGCCTTGACCATGGAGGGAGTAAATTCCTTGGAAGACAATCCGAAGCGCCCGCCGATTACCCGTGGCATGGCTCCGTTGATTCCCCCGGTTTCAACCAGCGCGGACACCACGTCCAGGTAAAGGGGCTCGCCCAGGGAGCCCGGCTCCTTGGTGCGGTCCAGCACGGCGATACTTTTGACGGTCCCGGGCAGAGAGGAGAGGAAGGCGCTGACCGAAAACGGCCGGAACAGCCTTACTTTCAATACGCCCACTTTTTCCCCTTGCGACGCCAGCCAGTCGACGGTCTCATGGGCGGTTTCCGCGCCTGAACCCATCAGAATGACGACCCGCTCCGCCTCCGGGTGCCCGAAATAATCGAACAGGCGGTATTGGCGGCCGGCAACTGCGGCGAAGGCGTTCATGGTTTCCTGGACATGGTCAGGGCAAGCCAGGTAGAAGAGATTGCAGGCCTCGCGGCACTGGAAAAAGGCATCCGGATTCTGGGCGGTTCCCCGCAGGATCGGGTGGTCCGGCGTCATGGCGCGATCGCGGTGAGCCTTGATCAGGGAGTCGTCGAGCATGGCCCGGAGGTCTTCGTCGAGCAGGGTTTCGATCTTGGAAACCTCGTGCGAGGTCCGGAATCCGTCAAAAAAGTGCAGGAAAGGAACTCTGGCCTTCAGCGTGGCGGCATGGCCGATCAGGGCCAGGTCGTGGGCCTCCTGAACCGAACCGGAGGCCAGCATGGCGAACCCGGTGCCGCGGCAGGCCATTACGTCCGAGTGGTCGCCGAAAATCGACAAGGCGTGGGTGGCGACCGTTCGTGCGGTTACATGCATGCAGTAGGCGGTCAGTTCGCCCGCTATCTTGTACATGTTCGGGATCATCAGCAGCAATCCCTGGGAGGCGGTAAAAGTGGTGGAAAGGGCTCCCGCTTGAAGAGCTCCGTGAACCGCTCCGGCCGCGCCCCCTTCCGACTGCATCTCGGTCACCTGGGGAACCGTTCCCCAGATATTTTTCTTTCCGACAGCAGCCCATTCGTCGGAAAGTTCCCCCATGGGCGAAGAGGGGGTAATCGGATAAATGGCGATCACCTCGCTTGCCCGGAAGGCAATGGAAGCCGCAGCTTCATTTCCATCCAGGGTGATCATCGGTCGTTTAGGCATAAAGCAACTCCTTTATAAAAATATTCTGGCATGCCCGGTCCATGACCATGAAGAGCAGCCAAGTTAACAAATAAAAACGTACGCAGTTAATTATGTAAAAAAAACCCGTGCACAAATTAATGCAATTCTCCTCCCATGTCAACCGTTTAACCCCTTTTTCCAGCCGCTAGCGATTTGTATCCTGCGGTTTTCCCTTCCGGGAATCGGCATACCGGAGAAGGGAGCGACATTGCACAGCGATACCGCTCCCTCGAAAAAAGGGAATCTTGGGTTAAAATTTGACGCGGTTACAAAATCACTCATCCATGAGGAGTCATAATGATGTTACGAAGAAGTTTCCTGGGATGTCTGGGAGCGGCGGCAGGGTCCCTGCCTTTATCCGCACTCGGGCAGAATGCAAGCAAGCCACCCGCCAACCGGCTGAAGCTTTCCGTGACCTGGGGTATGGTGGGAAAGCTTCCCGTTCCGGAGGCCTTTTCCGTACTGGAGGCGCTCGGCTACCAAGGCTACGAAATGTTTAACTGGCGCGACGAAAAGCTTTTTGAAGCCATTCGGGAAGAGAGCCGGAAGCATTCCCTGGAATGCGCCTGTATTGTGGCCAACAAGGGCGTGACGGCCAAGGACTGCGGGCTGGTCAATCCTAAAGAAAGAGGTCAATTCCTGCGCGAAATGGAAACGGCCATCCGCGCCGCACAGCAAATCGGCACCAGATCGCTGGTGGTTCTGACCGGCAACGAGGCGGCCGGGCTGTCCAGGGAGGCCATGATGGAGAGCGCGGTAGCCGGCCTGAAGGAAGCGGCTCCCATGCTGGAAAAGGCGGGTATTACCGCGGTTGTGGAAATTCTGAACACGCTGGTCAATCATGCCGGGTATTTTCTCTACTTTGTCCGCGATGGGGTGCGCCTGGTGGAAGCGGTCCGCAGCCCGAACGTAAAGCTTCTTTTCGACTTTTATCACGTCCAGGTCATGGAGGGTAACCTGATCCAGAACTTCACGAAAAACCTGGCCCACATCGGCCACGTGCATATCGGCGACGTGCCCGGCAGGCACCAACCGGGCACCGGAGAGATTCATTATCCCAGGATTTTCCGGGCCATCCACGAATCCGGATACACCGGCTTTGTGTCGCCCGAATACAGTCCCACAGTTCCCGTTAAAGACGACCTGGCCATGGTTCGGAAAATGTCCGTTTTTAGCCGCGGCTCGGCATACCCCTGATTATCCCAGCAGCCCGCGGACGTATTCGGCCACCGCCAGCGAGGAGGTCAGGCCCGGGGATTCCAGGCCCACCAGATTGACGAAGCCGGGCAGTCCGCGGCTGCTTTCCTCCCGGATGAGAAAATCGGCAAAAGCGCTGCTGCCTTGGGGCTGCCTTTTGGGGCGTATCCCGGCCGTGTCCGCAGCCAAATCGTCCCGGGTTAAGAACGGGAGATAGGTCCGCGCTTCCTCGAAGAATTCGTCCCGGTGGCTGTCGTCAACCGCATAATTCATTTCGTCCACATAAAAAGCATTGGGCCCCAGGCGCATGGAGCCGTCCAGGCTGAGGACGGTATGAATTCCCAGGCTGATGGCGGTTGGCGCCGGGTAAATCAACCTCGACAGCCGGCCGCGATGGCGGGGATGGACCCCAAAGTATTCCCCTTTGCACGGGTAAAGCCTGTATCCCTCTGCCAGGACATCGATTCCCGTCATGCCGGCGATGGCATCCGATCCTAATCCGGCTGCATTCACCACCACCTCCGCGGCCATTTGCAGGGGCTGACCGTCGGCATCGGCAATGTCGACCTGGTATCCGCGGGAAGTCCGGGCAATCCCGCGAACTTCGCAATGGTAGGCCAGAAGAACTCCTCGGTCCAGCGATTGCCGCTCCAGGCAGGCCATAAACCGGTGGCTGTCGAAAATGCCGGTGGCCGGGCTGAGCATTCCCACGGCGGCAACCACTTCCGGCTCCAGCCGGCGTACCGCCTCGGGGGTCAGAAGCGAGAGCTCTTCCACGCCATTGGCCGTTCCGAGGCGGAACAGGCTGTCGATCTTGTCGATTTCCGCCCTGCTGTTCCCTACCACGATTTTTCCGCATCTCTGGTGCGGAATCTCGTTTCTTTCCAGGAACTCATAAAGCAGATGCCTCCCCTCGACGCAGAGGCGGGCTTTAAGAGACCCGGTCAGGTAATAAAAGCCGGCATGGATAACCTCGCTGTTGCGCGAGGAAGTCTCCCGGCCAAAGCCTTCGTGCCGCTCGACCACCACGATCTCCGACCGGCCATCCCGGGAAAGGCGCTCGGCGACAGCCAGCCCGATGGCTCCCGCCCCGATAATCAAAACATCACACTGTTCCATTCCATCCTCATTATTTTAAAGAACCAGCCTTTGGCCGTTCTGCGTCATGACGACCCCCAGGTCGTCCCATATTCTGAAAAAAAGATCGGCATCAAACTGCGGCAGAGGCTGCATACCCCGCGGCCCGCCGGCATAGAGCTTTCTTTCCCGGAGAAGCACCTGCAGCAGCCTCAGGCCCAGCGATTCGCGTCCGGCCCCGGCATCGGCCGAATCCAGCAGTTCCGCCAGCGGCGTCTCCTCCGTCTTCAGGGTCAGCCCCTTGAGGAAATTGATCACTCTTGCCGTCAGAAACAAAGTATACACATGCGCGCGGCTGCAGTCTTCGGTTTCCACGGAAAAAGCGGTCAGGCGGCAGCGGGTGAGCTCCTCCTCGGAAAAAGCACTCCTGCCCCGGCAGAGGTCCGCCCCCGGCAGCGGATAAAAAGGAGAGGGGCCGAGGCGCACCGGAAGGCGGGCCAGAAGCCGGAGGGTGTCGAGGATGGACTCCATTGGCTCCCCGGGAAGGCCCAGGATCTGGTAGGCGGTCACCTGGAATCCGAGACGATGCGCCTCGCAGACCACTTCCCGGAAAGCGGCCCGGCTGCCGGGCCGGCCCATGGCGCGGCACACTTTTTCGTCGGCGGAAACCAGCGACAGGTTCAGGCTGCGAAAACCGGCGCGGTGCATCCACTGCAGAAGCTCGGCGTCCAGATGCCAGTGGGAAATGCCGTTCATGGCCACCAGCCGGAGCTCCCCCCGGGGCAGCTCTTCCCATAGCCGCCGGCAGAGCTCCAGAGTTTCCTGCCGGTTCCCGGCAAAATGGTCATCCTCGAAATCGATCACCCGGTACCCTTCGCGGAAGCGCTGCAGGATTTCAGCCGCCTGTTCCGCCACCGGCCGGCGCTCCACCCGGCTGCCGAACACCTGGTATACCGTACAGAAACGGCAGCCCTGCGGGCATCCTCGCGAGGTGCAGACCATGGCCAGCGGCCGGCCGTCCAGGGAGTAGCAGTCCGGAGTCCAGTCGGAAAAATCAGGAACCGGCAGCTGCCCGAATGGAAAGTTCGGCTCCACGGGATTCCAGACGGCCCTTCCTTTTTCCTTGAAGCCCAGGTTGGGAACCTGGGACAGCAGGGACGGTGCGGGAAGCCTCGAAGGCCCGTCGGCAGGGGGCCAGCGGCGCAGCAGCTCCACCAGCGGCCGCTCGCCGGCTCCGCGAATCACCAGGGACACAGACGGGTGGGCCAGCACCTGCTCCGGCACGGCCGAAGGGTGAGCCCCTCCGAACAGGATGGGAACCGCCGAGCGGGCCCGGATCGCCTCGGCCACGGACAGCGCCCCCTTGGCGTAGGCGGAAAAAAGGGAGCTGATCCCCACCAGATCCGGCTTTTCCTTTTCGATGATCGAGGAAATTTCTCCGGACTCCATTCCGAAATGGTAATAAGTGTAAAAGGCGCCAAAAGGGCTGTTGTCGGGACAGGGATAGAAGCGGCGCAAATCGCGCAATTCTTTTGGCAGGGGAATCGACCGCCGTCCGCAGCGGTGATGGCTGTCCAGGATCCGGACGTCCGCTCCGGGCACATTCGCCATCACCGCCGACTTCAGGTAGGCCAGCCCCAAAGGCTGCAACCGGGCCTCCGTATGGTAGAAGTCCTCCACCGGCGGTTGAACGAGCAGCACCTTCGGGCGTCTTTGGGAAACCAAGAAATCCATCTCCTGCAAAAAGAACGATTATCAAGGATGCCCCCGTGGAAAGTCAATGAGACCAAAACAGGAGTCCTTGCCAGGTTGAGTCAGGAGGCTCCGCCAGGAAGAGGGTTCCGACCGGGCACGTTGAATTCGCCCCGGAAAACGAAATATCATTACCGGACCATTAAATAAAGGAGCAGAGAGATGATCATTGTCATGACGATCACGGCCGGAGAGCCGGAAATCCTCCAGACTGTTGCCGGAATAGAAGCAGCCGGGCTGAAGGCAGTTGTCATGCCCGGCGGCGAGAGGGTGGCCGTCGGCATCACCAGCGCCATACCTCCGGACCTCCGGGAGCCGCTCGCCAATCACCTGGGCTCCCTGCCGGGAGTGGACCACGTCACCCATGTTACACGCTCCTACAAACTGGCCAGCCGGGAATTTCATGCCGCCCCCACCTGCCTGGACATGCAAGGCGTCCGGATCGGAGGGCCGCAGTTCCAGGTCATTGCCGGGCCCTGCTCGGTGGAAAGCTATGAGCAGATGAGCCATGCGGCCCGCGCTGCAAAAGCTGCCGGCGCGCGGATCCTTCGGGGAGGGGCCTTCAAGCCGCGAACCTCGCCCTATGCCTTCCAGGGGCTGCAGGAGGAAGGGCTGCGCATCATCCAGGCCGTGGGCCGGGAAAACGGCCTGCTGACCATTTCGGAAGTCATGCAGACCGAAAGGATGGAAAAAATCGCCCGCTATGTGGATATCCTGCAGATCGGGGCGCGGAATATGCAGAACTATCCCCTGCTGATCGAAGCCGGTCGCTGCGGGCACCCGGTTTTCCTGAAGCGCGGGCCGAGCGCCACCATCGAAGAGTTTCTGCTGGCCGCGGAATATATCCTTTACCACAACAACCCCAACGTGGTTTTGTGCGAACGCGGCATCCACCCCATGGACCGCAGCTACTGCCGCAACACCCTGGACCTCAGCGCGGTCCCGGTCCTGAAGGAGGCTTCCCACCTGCCGGTTTTTGTCGACCCGAGCCATGGCACCGGGGTGGCCCGCTACGTTCCCGCCATGTCGCTTGCTGCGGCGGCCGCCGGCGCCGACGGGCTCATGATCGAAATGCACCCCACCCCCCGGACGGCCCTTTCCGACGGGCCGCAGTCCCTAACTCCGGAGCAGTTCGACGCCCTGATGCAGCGGCTGCGACCGATGCTGACCCTGCTCGGCAAGGAGCTCTGACGCCGCCCGGGGCTCAACGTGAAAAAGCGGCAGGGGTCCGCTTCTTTTGCCCTTCTTCCCAATCTTTCTTATTCTTCCTGTGAGCTCTTCTTCACAGGAAGACGGAAAGATCGGGAAGAAACACAGCCCGGGGTAGGCGCGCTTCGCGCCAACCCCGGGTAGGGACACCCGCAGGCGACAACCCGGAAAGGGTTGCGCATGATCCAGCAATACCAGGTATTTGCGCAGCCCCGGGCTGTGTTCCGGAACCCCTTCGGGGTTCCAGCTACTTTCTGCCGGGCCATCATGTTTGACAATCTCGCAAAAAGTCCGAGCAACACCCGAAAACAATCGGACAAACGAAAGCTGTTTTGAGTACAGCC
>CAINFC010000046.1 GCA_903847975.1 uncultured Acidobacteriota bacterium
CTGGTATTCGGAGAAGAGAAGCTCGGCGTGTTGAACGCATTGAGCGCCTCCGCCCGGAATTGCAGCTGCAGCCCCTCCTTGATGCGGAAGTTCTTGAAGACCGACAAATCCCAGTTATAGAGTCCGTCGTTGCGCAGATCCGGCTGACGGGGGCCCATGTTCCCGAAGGTGAAAGCTGCCGGCTGAGAGAAGGCGGTCTTATCGAAGTAGGCATTCAGCCGGTCCTGCACTGCCCCGGTCAGCTTGCCGCTCCGCCCGGCGTTGTTGGCCCGGATGGCCATGTTGAAAATGCCGGCGCTGTTCGAAGCGGAGAATCCGAGGGGAGTGCCTGTTCGCAGGTTGACCAGCCCGTTGGCCTGCCACCCGCCCAGGATCAGATCGGTGAGCTTCGACCAGCCGGCCCCCCAATGGCGGCCGCGGCCGAACGGCAAATCATAAATGCCGATGATGACCGCCCGGTGGGCGATGTCGATATCCGTCAGCGCCCGGTCCGCCCGGATGTTGTAGCTGTCCTGATGCGAGAGCCCGTCGTCGATGTTTTTCGACCAGGTATAAGACATTTGCATTTGCAGTCCCTGGCTGTAGCGCTTGGTGACCGAGACCTGCAGGGAGTGATAAAAGGAGGAGGAGCCCACCGAATAAATGGGAATCACATCCGTAAACTGCGGGTAGGGGCGCAGCAGCTGGGCGCGGCTGACCTTCTGACCGGCAAGAACTCCAAGGGCATAGGGCGTTCCGTAAAAGGGGTTGTCCACCTGCTCGTTGAGCTTGGATCCCAGCGACATCTGCTTGGGGTCCAGCTGATTCAGGCTCAATCCCCCCTCTTCGTTGCGGTGCAGGTAATAGCCGCGCGATCCGACATAGGCGACCTCCAGCAGGGTATCGAGAGGCAGCTCACGCTGCAGGTTCACGTTGATCTGCCGAGCCTTGGGAGAAAGGCAGTCCTGCGTGGGGGCCTCAATGCTGCTTCCCACCTGGGTCAGCACCCCCTGGGAGGAACCGGAAGCCTTGGGAATCCCCAGCGGATACGGATCCTTCAGCAGGTTGTTGGGAGTGATCCCGTCGATGGTCGCCACCCAGGGCGTATCCACGCGGAAGCCCATGGTGCCCACGGTTCCGGCGGCGGCCATCTGGGAGGGGCCGTACACCACGGAAAAGCCGGCCCGAAGGACCGTTTTCGGCAGAAACTGCCAGCTCAGGCCGAATCGGGGAGCCAGGTTGTTGGTGTCGGCTTCGAACTGATTGCGGGGTATGCCCTTCACCCCCACAAAAACCAGCCCCCCCCTGGTTCCTGGAATCACCTGCGAGAGCGGGGTGGCCGCCTGGGGATCGAAGTAGTTCATGCGGTTGAAGCGCTCGGTGCGCGGCCAGTCCACGTCGTAGCGCAAACCGAGGTTCAAGGTAAAGGTCTTGGTTACCCGGATGTCGTCCTGAAAATACCAGGCGGTATAGATGCTCTGGGTGGCCACATTCTTATAGCTGGTCTGCAGGTTGCCGCTGCTGCCGGTCCCGAGCAGCAGGGAGGCAAAGCCGTTGCCCGCGGTGCTGCTGGACTGGCTGGGGTTCGGCCCCTGGGTCATCCCCCGGCCGAAAGAGTAGGAGCTGGCCGCCCTTCCCTCGAAGACGTTCACCCGCAGCATGCGCAGATCCGTGCCGAATTTCATGGTGTGCCGGCCCTGGGTCCGGGTGAGGGCCGCCACCCCGGTGTAGGTCATGAATCCGTTCCGCCGGTGGTCCGACGTTCCCAGCCCGCGATAGTCGCTCACCGTGAAGGTGGGGAACTGCAGGTTGTCGACGGCCGCATCGATATAGGCCGGCAGGCCCAGGCTGGAGGGAACAAACCCCAGCCCCTGGTTGGCGTAGACGTAGAGCGTGCGGGCAAAGCCGACACGGGTGTTGAGGATGGTTGTGGGTGAGAGCGTATTCGTATAGTCCACCACGCCCCCGTGGACATGATCCTCCACATTGATCCGCCCTTCGGCGATCCGGATGTTTTCCGGAAAGAAGGTGGTGGCCTTGTCGTTGTTCAAACGCCGGGAATAGCGCCCGAAAAGCCGCTGCCGGGAGGAGATGTTATGATCCACCCGGAAATCGGACTGGGTCATGTCCAGGGGCCTGGTGCCGCTGGCGGCCCAGTTGTTCTGGTTGTTGCTCTGTCCGGTGGGGGTGGTGTTGGGCAGCGGATAGTACTTGGCGAGGTTGACGGCCACCGGGTCAAAGCGGGTCTGGGGTATTTTGTTCCCGGCGAAAACATCGCGGATATAGCCCGATCCACTCGGGTTTCGCCGGGTGGTGAAGGGGTCATAAATGAGGATCGGCTGTCCGGTGGTGGTTCGGGTCTCGGAAAAATCGCCGGTCCGCTCCAGGGCCGTCGGCACGGAAGCGGTCGTGGAGTCTGCCCGGCGCTCCCGCAGGGCTTCGACCGAAACCATGAAAAAGGTCTTGTCCTTGAGAATCGGGCCGCTGAACACGCCTCCGAACTGGGATCGCTTGAAGCTGAGCAGCGGCGCGCCCCGCCGGTTGGAAAAGAAATCGTTGGCATCCAGCGCCGAGTTGCGCAGGAACTCGTAGGCGGTGCCGTGCCACTGGTTGGTGCCGGATTTGAAAACCACGTTGAGCACGCTGCCCATGCTGCGGCCGAATTCGGCCGGGTAATCGGCGCTGAGCAGCTTGAACTCCTGAATGGCGTCCACGGAGGGAAATACGGAGATGCCGGCGAACCCGTTCACTGTCGGGTGGGCGGCAGAAACGCCGTCGATCATGGTGTCCATGGTCCGGGCCCGGGCGCCATTCACCGAGTAGCGCATTTCCCCGTAGCTGTTGCCGACGGATCCAGTCACTCCCGGGGTCAGGAACACCAGGCTGTACACGTTCCTTGTGTTGAGCGGAAGATTGACGATGGCCCGGTTGTCCACGACTTTGGAAAGGGTGGCGTTTTCCGTCTCCAGTCCGCCCAGATCCGCGGTCACGGTGACCGACTCGGCGACTTCGCCGATGGTCATGTGCACGTCGATGCGTGCGGTCTGCTGGACCTGAAGGGTGATCCCTTCCAGGATGAAATGTTTGAATCCCCTGGCGGTAACCTCCATCCGGTAATCTCCCCGGGGGAGAAGCGGAACGGTGTAGTTTCCGCCGGCATCCGTTGTCGCGGCCGCCGTCGCATTGGTCGCAATGTTTTTCACGAGGATCTCGGCACCCGGAATGACCGCCCCGCTGGCATCCACCACGATCCCGGTGATGGAGCCCGTGATACTTTGTGCCAGAAGAGGTGCTCCGGTGAACAAGACCGCGGCAAACAGCAGAAGAATTCTATTTCTCATAAAGAAAGGCCTCCCACCTTACCCCCGATGTGAGGGGAAATCAAAAAAAGGAAATGGTTGCGCTCCCCCGATAGGGGAATATTAAATTAGAGCCCACCACTGCTGTCAAGCAAAAATCCAAAGGGCCGCGGTTCTCCATGGGAAAAGGGAAAGACCACAGGAAGAAAAAGAAGGACGGGAAGGAAATTGTTTCGCTGCTTCGCCAAGGTCGGCTGGACCAACGGTCCCTTCGATAACTCCGCGGGCGCCCCGCCCGGACAGGAGCCAGTCAGCCTGCTGCTGGGTTTGCCGACTTCCGGGTCCTTCGATTACAACACTTCGGAAGCCTCGCAGGCCGGCTACTACGCCCTGTTTCCGCAGGACGAAATCCGCGTCAACCCTATCGGGGTCAGCGGCATCGCCCGGACGGGTTTCAGCGCTTCAACTCCCATTGCGGTCACCAACGATGGCTACCTGACCCCCTATTCTACGCTGGGCAGTCTGTTTCCCGCGGGCCTGATCCCGCCGACCGGACCCTCCCAGGGGCTGGCCACCAATCTGGGGCGCAGTGCCTCCCTGTTCAATCCCGACCGGAGCAACGGCTGTTCCCTGCGCTGGAACTTCCGTTTGCAGCGCGAACTCCCGGGGCGCATTGTCATCGAAGCGGGATATTTCGGCAACCGGGCGGCGCCGGCGCACAGGGACAACAGCGTGGCGCTCAACTTCGTTCCCGCCAGGTATCTCCGCACCTTGCCGACCCGCGACCAGAAGACCATTGACTATCTCATCGCAAACGTGGCCCATCCCTTTACCGGGCTCATGCCCGGCACCACGGTCAACGGCAGCACCGTCCAGCGACAGTAGCGGCTGATGGCATCCCCGCTCTTTACCGGCCTCTCCAAGAGCGGAGTGCCCGAAGGCGGCTCCATTTTTCATGCCATGCAGGCGCGGGCGGACAAGCGCTTTTCCAATGGTACTTTTCATTCTCAACTACCAGTGGTCCAAGCTGACCCAGTGGTTCAGCCGGCTGGATCCTTCCGACACCTTCCTGGAGCGGGTGGTGCCGGTGAAAACCGTCCCCACAACCTGACGGTGGGCGGCATCCGGGACCTGCCCTTCGGCAGCGGCAGGAAGCTGGGGGCCGATGCCCCGCGGGTCATCTGCACCCTCATCTCCGGCTGGAACCTGAACGTGCTGTACCAGTGGCAGACCGGTCCTCCTCTGGCCTGGGGCAACGGGATCTATTACCGCGGAAAAACTTGCTCTGGAATACCGCTGCGAGTTTTCAACGCATTCAATCCTGCGTTGTTCGGCGATCCGAACCTCAGCCCGACCTCGTCCACCTTCGGGGTGATTTCCAGCCAGGCCAACAATGCGCGGCAGGTACAGATGGCGCTGCGTCGGGTGTGGTAGATTAAGAGTGGCAAGAGACAAGCAAACTGCAAGAAGGAGGAGTTGACCGTGAAAAAGGGAGTGAGGAATTCATGGTAAGGATGCCCCGAAGGACTTTTCTGGCCGGCGGCAGCGTCGCCCTGTCGTCCGGGCGGGCGGCACACGCAAAGGCTTCCAGGCCGAACATCATCTTTATCCTGGCGGATGACCTGGGATATGCCGACACCGGCTGCTTCGGCCAGAAGCGAATCCGCACGCCGAACATCGACCGCCTGGCGGCGGAGGGTACGCGTTTCACCCAATGCTACTGCGGGTCGGCGGTTTGCGCCCCGTCGCGCAACACCCTGATGACCGGACAGCACACCGGCCACACCCGCATCCGCGGCAACGCGCCCCGGGTGGGCGGCATTCCGGCGGTCTTCGAGGAGCCCTCGCGGCGGCTTTCCCTGGAGGCCGAAGACGTTACCGTGGCCGCCCTGCTGAAAAAACAGGGCTATGCCACGGGGCTGTTCGGTAAATGGGGCATGGCGGAGCCCGGGGCTCCGGGGGCTCCGGAAAAGAAGGGATTCGACGAGTGGATCGGCTATTTCAACCAGGACCACGCGGTTTACTACTACACTCCTTACCTGTGGCACAACGGGCGGAAAATGCTGCTCGAAGAAAACCGGGACGGGCGGCGGGGAGTCTACTCCAACGATCTTTTCACGCGGCATGCCCTGGATTTCATCGAAAAGCAGAAGCAGGGCCCATTCTTTGCCTACCTGGCCTACACCATTCCCCATGCCAACTACGAAGTGCCGGATCTTGGGGAATATGCAGGCCGGGACTGGCCCGCGGAGGCCAAAATATTCGCCGCCATGGTCAGCCGGCTGGACGGCTACGTCGGGCAGATCCTGGATCAGCTGAAGAAACTGGGCATCGACGGCAATACCATCGTCTTTTTCTGTTCGGACAACGGAGCACCCCGCAAACCGTGGGGAGATCTGTTCCGCAGCAGCCTCGATATGCGCGGGAAGAAAGGCACACTCTACGAAGGGGGCATCCGCACCGGGATGGCGGTCCGCTGGCCGGGCCGGGTGGCCGCCGGAAGGAGCAGCGAGGCGCTCTGGTACTTTCCCGATTTTCTGCCCACGGCGCTGGATCTGTCCGGTGCTCCTGCGTTTGCCGTGGCGGACGGGATTTCGGTTCTGCCCGCAATCCTTGGAAAAAAGCAGGATCTGTCCGGGCGCTGGCTCTACTGGGAATACCCGGAAAAGAACAGCTACAGCCAGGCTGTCCGCCGGGGGGCCTGGAAAGCGGTGCGCACCGGCTGGGGCGAGCCATTTGCGCTCTATAACCTGGCGGAGGATCCCGGCGAGCAGAAGGATCTGGCCGCCGCTCATCCGGAAATCGTCGCCGCAGCCGAGGCATATGCCCGGTCGGCGCGGGTGGAGTCGCCTCACTGGCCCTCCGAAAAATCAAAATCCGATCCAACCCGGTAAGGATTGCCGGAAAGCGTTTCCAGAAACAGGAAAGGAGGAGTTTCCGCAGGGACCATTCGGACCGAAGCCGGACATCTTTTTCGAGGAGCCGCGCCTATGCGCGATCGCAGGCAGGCGATGGCGGCCTTGCTTGCCGGCTCCGGGGTGCTGCGCGGCCAGGCCGCGAAAACCAAGCCGCGCAAGGTTCGGTTCCTTGTAGCCGACGAAAAAACACCGTATGACCTCGAATAAACGGAAAGAGTGCTCGGGGGCCGTCGTGCCGATGGTCATTCCTTTCTCCGCGGAGGGGAATATCGATTTCACGGCGGTGGAGAGACTGATCGGCAACTTCATGGCTAACGACATCTGTCCGCTGGTGCTGGGAACCACCGGGGAATGCGCCTCGATTCGCGATACGGACAAGGCAGCGCTTCTTCGGTTTCTTTCCGACCGGTTTCGCGACCGGACCGGAATCTTCGTGGCGATATCCGACAACTGTTTGCGCAAATCGGTGGAGCTGGCCAGGCTGAATTTTGACCTCGGGATCGACCGGAATGTGGCCCTGCTGCCCCATTCGAATCGCTTCCGGCGCTGAAAGTGATGCTCGAGGTGGCGGGTCTGTGCGCCAGGACGGCGATTTCTCCTTTTACGGAGCTGCCGCCGGAAGAAGTGGAGCAGGTTCGAAGGAGCACGGCGGAAATAATCGAAAAGTACCATCTGTCCTGGGTTTGAACGGTTCGACAATCACAATATCTTCGGCGGCCTGGGCTCCGCGGTGGCGGAAGTCATCGCCGAAAAGGCGCCGGCCCGGCTGCGGCGCATTGGCATGCCGTACCTTATCTTATTGCTTTTCCGGGGGCAGTATTCATGCCAACTTCTTTACAATTTTTTTATATACGAAGCTCGCAATCACTATGCCAGCCAACAGGGCAAAGGCCTGGTAACAGCTCCGCAGCCAATCCGGATTTCCGAAATCTATTCCTATTATCTTCCCTAAATCCATCAAACCGTCAGGGATCGAAGCGGCGACGAAAAAGGAGGGAATGAGCGCCAGCATCTTCTTAAAGATTAGGGTTCTGTCTTTCAGGACATGCCGGGACGCCCCGGGAAGGCGCGCGTTCCAGCAAAAGTAGAAAAGGTATAAAAACACGATTCCCCCCAGCAGCGACAAAGGGACCGCCCAAAGCATTCTGACCGGATCCGGCACGTGTCTGCTGCAGTGGGCTAGATTCACAGTAAAGCAGAAAAGACTAAAGGCTAAGGAAAACAGAGCCAAGAAAATGAAAACACCAGATCTTCTCATTCCCATTTCCCCGCAGGTGTCGTTTTGCGGTCCCGCGGCGATCGAGTCGAAGTGCGGCACCAGGCTATGAATCAACGTTCGTGGTTCATCCGCGATCGCCTGAGGGTCCCCTTTAATCCTTCCCGCCCAATCCCGGCAGCCGGATCCGGTAATGGTTGCTGCCGTGACTTTCGGGAAGTGCGGGCAGCCTGGGGGGATCGCCCGTGTGCAGCAGAGCGATTTCTCCCTTTCTCAAATGGAGTTCGAAGACCCCTTCTCCTACCCTCTTCATCGAGATCCCATGGTTGGCGGTTAGTCGCACGCTCTGGCCCTCCATGCCCGGCTCGATCCGACAGGGCGAACCTGCCAGGCTTTCCACTCTCACCCATCGGGTCGCACCGTTTCTCCGCTCGGCGCTGACCAGGAATGCGCCCTGTGCGCGGAGGTTGTGAAAGACCAGGTCCTTCCAGCAACCGGGCACGGCCGGGAATACCTGTATGCGATCGCGCCAACTTTGTAAAAACATGTAAGAGACAGATTGCAGGAAGAGCATCGGACTTTCAAAGACCGGCCCCAGCTCCCGATAAAAGGTGTTGGGCTGCACGACCGGAAATTTGCCGCGGGTCGTGCCGGCGAGGAACTCGCGAATCCAACGGTAGGCCTGATCCCCCTGGCCAAGCGATGAATACATACAGGAGGCGGCCGTGTAGGTAAAGCCGGTGCGCGCCTTCCTGTCCGCCGGCAGGGAGAGCCAGCGGTCGAGAGACGTAGCTACCGTTTGCCGGAATTCCGGCTGCCGTCCGTCCACCAGGTGAAGCGGGTAGATCATCATCAGATGGGAGTAGTGCCGGTGACCCTCCTCCAGACGAAATTCGGAGGAGATCCGATACCCGGTCTCGTCCTGCGGGTATTCCGCCAGGTTATCGAGAACCTCTTTCCAGCGCCGGGCCGCAGGCTCTTCGACCTGCAGGAGCTGTTTCAACCACAGCAAAGTTTCCAACCCCCACCGCAAGAGAGAGAGTTCATAGTTGGAGTTCGTAAGCCCGATTCCCCTGGTCATCCATTCGTCCGCCGGCGCATATTCGGGAGAGCGGGAATATCGAAGTTCCAACCGCCCGCCGGCTCCTGCGACCAGGCGCTCCGGCCGGATCATGCCGTTGACCGACATCCGCAACAGCGGATAAAGGCCGCCGCGCAGGAAGCGATCCTCCATGGTGTATCGGTAATAGTTCAGAAAGTCGAGGCAGGCCCACACCAGGTGCGCACTGCCTCCGAAGTGACTCGCGCGGGTACCCCTCTCAGGCAGGACGTGAATCGGGAGCTCAAAGGATCCCGCCTGCCCGATGCTAAGCCAGTCGTATTGCCGCTGTGGCGAGTGAAGGATGTTGCGGTCCAGGTGCATAAGGAGAGGCTTTACGAAATCGACCCGATTGATCGTGAAAGGGACTTCGTAGGTGGCCTGCACGTTCAGATCCCAGGTGTGAAAGGGGTACTGGGTTTCGGCGGTTTCGGTAGACCAGGGACCGAGATTATCCACCAGGGGTCCCGCCGGGCGAAGTGCCGTGGCCAGCTTGTAAATCTGGATCCAGTAGTAACTCTCGGTATCGGTTTCCGGGATGGAAACGAAGCTTCGGTTGTAATAGGCATGCCACCAGCGACGGTGCTCGTGGATCAGCCGTTCCGGCCCCAGTTGCCAGGCGGTTTTCAGAGATCCGAGGGCATCGTCTTGCGACCCAAGATGGATGCGCGGGTCGCCGGTGCTTACCCATCTTTTGCCGGCATCATTGCCGATGGCGGTGAACAGCCATCGATGCCGGGGCGATTTCCGCAGCTCACGACTCGCAATGGCTACATGTGTCCTGTCCTTGAGAGAAACCGTATGAAGAGTGATTGCCCCCTCGTGGGTAACGGCAACAGGAGTTCGGCCGGAGTTATGCCATCGGAACTCGAATCGCACCTCCTCTTCACCGAATGCCTCCGCTTCGACGAGAATGACATTTTCCCGGCTCGGAATGAGACTGCGCCAGCGTACGCTTCCCCGCTTCGTCTTCATCTCTCCGCCGGCTTCCGCGCGATACAGGTCCAGACGGCCGGGGCCGCTCAGGATTTCTCCCTTTGGGATCAACACAATTCTCCCGATCGGAACTCTGGATGGCGCCCCATCTTTCGTTGGGGTGTTCCGGTCGTATACGTCTGCCCGACCCAGATCAATCCGCAATCCTTCCAGTTGTTGGCGCTCATCGCCGGCCCGGGTCTCGCAGTAGATCATGCTGCCAAGAAGACCGTTGCCGAGGAACAGCCCTTCGTACCAGTTCGTGCCCGGCCGGTCCCAGAGAAGATCATGCCGGGCCAGAAAACTCTGCCAGTCCACCCGGACTGGCGGAGGCGCGGATCCGAACCCGGTTGCAGCGCCCATCCACAGCCCGGCTAGAGTCGGTAAAAAATGCACCCGAAGCCGTTGACTCACGCTGCACAGAGCCTTAAAAAAAACGCCGATGCTGTCGGATAATTCACGCATGCTTGCCGGAAGCGTACGATCTCACTCCTGTTTGCCCGCCCGCACCGGTTCCGAAACACGGAGCCGGAGAAGACAGCACATGGGTTGCAGGAAGGAAGTCGGGCCTTACGGGAGTTGGGGCCGGAAACTGGTTCATGGGCTTATCGACCACCCGGTAAGTTTAGGACGCCGCCGGGGAAAAAACAAGCGGAAGTCAGGACAGGCCATTTCGAATGGTGCTCAGAAAAATGCTCCGAAAAATGCCGCGGATTGCGGAGAAACCGCCCCATCCGCCGACGCGGCGATCGAGCCTGCTTCATTCGGCCCAAGGGGCATGGCTGACAGGTTCGTAAAAAGTCCCTTCTCCCTTCCCTAACACACGGATGGCTTCTTTCTTCCTTCCGGATCTTCCCGTCATCCGGTGAGAAGATAGGGCATACAGGAAGAAAGGAAGAGCGGGAAGAAATGCGGAAGGGCTGGTCAAAGGAAGAGGGTAACTTCTTGCCGCTTCCTCATTAAGGATTCACCTTTCCGTAAGCCGTAAACATTAACAGGCTCCTTTGCTGCAAGAGCAAAAGTTGCAGGGAACGGTCGTTTTTCCGCGGCAGACCGGGGGTGCCTCTGTCTTGAGGCGTGCCCGGGCATTCGAGGTGTGGGTCGGTAGGCCAATACGATGTGCAGAAAAACGACACCTCCTTCCCGCCGGCTTTCCGGTTGGAGTTCGGAAGGGAAAGGGAGGGAATCGATCTTTCGGGGGCGGTCCGGACCCCATCGAATTATGGTATACTGGGACGGCCTGAGAGATTTACGGTTGCACGTGCAGCAAAATCAACCCGCCAGGGTTTTGAGGAAGCCCGTAACAGCCGACCTTGATCGTCATCAATGGATGCTTTCTCACAGAAGCCACGAAAGATATCAATGCCAAGTAGAACCACGGAGAAAAGCCGCCGGCGAAGACCGAAGGTCCCGTCGGGCGGGGATCGCGAGCCGACCCGGCTTTCAACGATTGACAACTATTCCAAACCTATCGGTCGTGCGCTGGAGGCTCTGGACTGCTTCGAGGATGGTTTTACAACGCTTAGTCTGGTGGAGATCAGCAAGCGAAAAGGATTTCCCGAATCCTCGCTGTTTCGTTCCCTGGTGACGCTGGAGGCGCATGGTTACCTCATCCGCTCAGCAGATGGGGCCTACCAGCTGGCCCCGAAACTCCTCTTCGGAAAATTGTACGACCGGGCTCACAAGATTCGAGACCTGGTCCGCCCCTTCCTGAAGGAATTGAACATCCTCCTGAACGAGACGGTCAGCATGGGCTATCTGTTCCAGGACCGGATCGAAGTGGTCGACACTCTGGAAGCCATTCAGGAGCTTCGCCGTACCAACACTCTGGGGCGGGTCCTGCCGCCGCATTGCAGCTCTATCGGAAAAGCGATCCTGGCTTTTCAGGAGCGCAGCGACGTGGAACGTATCTTGCGTATTAACGGATTATCCCGGCGTACCGATAAGACCATTACCGACCATGTCCAGCTGCTGCAGGAATTTGAGCGGATCCGCGCGAACGGATACTCCGTGGACCGGGAAGAATCCGTACCTGGAGGAATATGCTTCGGAGCACCGCTGTACGACGGACGGCTCAAGGTTGTGGCGGCCATCAGCAGTTCTGCGCCGCTGTTCCGGGTTACTCCGGAACGGGAGCCGGAAATCATCCGGGTGGTCATGGAAACAGCCCAGGCGGCATCAAAAGCGATTATTGCCGCTACCCCTCACGCCCCGTCCCAGTCCTGAGTCCTCCCCAAGAGAAATCGCACTTTGGCGGAAATCTGTTATTCCTAATGAAGCACGTGCTTTGGTTTGCCTGGTTCCTGCTGACGTCCTCCTTTTTCACAGCTTTATGGTCGGCCGACAGAACCCCAACCGCGTGGTGGAAGTTTGATGTGGCCGCCGGGGACATGGTCGTGGATACCTTCCATCCGCAGCGGGGGGGAGATAAGCTACACGGCTATTATGATTATATCGATGGCATTTCCGGCTTGTGTCTCCGTTTCGACGGTCAAACGACCAGCGTTGTCCGGCGTTCAGCGGACGCTCCGATTTTAAATCATTCCTTCACCTTGGAAGCCTGGGTGGCTCCCCAAACCTACGCCTGGGACTGGAGCGCTATAATAAATCAGGAAAAAGGCCATCAGGCCGGCTGGTTTTTCGGCATCGATGTCGCCGGCCATGTTGGGTTGCACCTTGCTCTCGACGGGAAGTGGGTTGAGTGCAACTCTCACAACTCCATACCTTTGCTAAGGTGGTCTCACCTTGCGGCTACGTTTGACGAGGAAGATGGGCTTCGGGTTTATATGAATGGAGAGATTGCCGGGATTCTGAATATTCGCGGCATGATGGCCGTTGCCGAGGGTACGGACCTGCTCCTGGGGAAAAACCTTTCCCAAACCTCTCCGCGCTACTGCGAAGCCAAGGCTGCCAGGAGCATTCTGTCCGATATGGTTTTTGACGGCCTGATCGATGAGGTCAAAATTTACGATACGGCCTTGGATGCCGCTGGAATTAAAAATCTCTATTCCGCGGTTGCGGTTCGTCATCCGCAGCCCCTCCAATACCGGCTTATGCCTACCGGACCCCGGGGAACCGCACATTTCGGCGCTTACTATACTCGTTTGGATTATTCGGAGTCCTGGGATCGCATCCGGCGCCTAGGGGATGTGGCCGACATTCTGGTTCGCTTCGACCAACACCCGGTCAATTATCTGTTTTGGAACGGAACGAATTACGGGGGGGTCTGGGTAACGGAGAACGGCCGGTTGATGGGGGATCAAAGTCTCGAGCGGGCCAACCAGGGAAAGTCCGTTTGGGGCTGTCCGGAGCATATGTCCGACAAGCAGGCCCGCTATTCCTCCGTTCGAATCCTGGAGAGCAATGAATCCCGAGTGGTAATTCACTGGCGCTATGCCCTCACCGATATCAAATACAACATTTTCGGCGAAAACCCCAATTCCAGATGGGGGGAATGGGCGGAGGAGTATTACTATATTTACCCCGATGCGGTTGCAACCCGGCACCAGATCCTCTATAGCCAATTCCTGAGCCATGAGTGGCAGGAATCCATCCCGCTGCATCAACCCGGAACTTTTCCGGAGGACAACATCGAAGACGAGGCTTTGATCCTGGCAAATCTTGAGGGTCATACCCAGTCCTTTTCCTGGGTTGAACAACGCCTGAAAATGACCATTACGGATGCCAGCATGCAAATTGTAAATCTGAAATCGAAATACCGACCCTTTCTGATTCTTCAGCCCCGAGCCGGAATGCGCGTGATGCCGGGGGTCGATTTTTCCGTGCGAGGTACGCACTATCTCTGGTGGAATCATTGGCCGGAGGCCCAGATACCCAGCGACGGTACCGAAGCGCATGCTCCGGATAAACCTTCCCACAGTTCCCTTGGGCAAAGCATCGAGCATTCGCCTGTCCTGCTGCATGAACCAGGTAAAAGAGATTTTTCCGATGCGCGAAATACCGGTATCTTTCACGACACGAAGAGGAGCACCTTTTCCGCCCTTCACCTTACCGGATTGACCGACCAGCCGATTGCAGAACTGCTGCCGCTGTCACGCTCCTGGAACTATCCCGCGGAAATGAGACGGATCGCTGGTCCGTTTGAATGTTCCGGCTACGATAAAGTACAGCGGGCTTATTTGTTGTCCCGTTTGGGGGCCGGGAAGCCGGCGGCACTGCAAATGGAGGTTTCCGCTTCTCCCGCTTCTCCTCTGGTCCATCCTGCTTTTGTCATCCGAAACTGGGGCGAAGCGAAACCCCAACTGATTCTCGACGGCCAAGAAATAAAGCCCGGCAAGGATTTCCGCATAGGTCGGCGTAATCAGCCGGAAAGCTCCGATTTGATCGTCTGGATCAAAATGAGGGCAACTGAGCCGGTAAGGATCACCCTGAACCCTGTCGTTGTCCCATGAAACGGCAGACCGGAACGTCATGGATAAGGGCCAACGGTTGGATCGGTCCGGGACGAGCCGGATCTGCTTTGGCCTCACACCATCCGGACTACCTCGAATGCACCAGGAATTGCTGTGCGGAGCCAGCGGGACAGCGAAGCTGACGAGGACAAATCGGCGGTGATCTCCGAAACGTGGCGAAGACGCCCTCGCCGATAGCCATGAAGACTTCGACAAGGGGCCTCTGAGGCTTCCTTATTTTATATATTTTCGGTACCGAGACCGAATTTCGCCAACCTCTCTTCGTTGGTACCAGGTGCCTTCCCGGATATCACCTCTCGTTTCGGCTACCTGGCAGCCAGTCATTCCCTTCCCGTCCTGCCCGGATAGTCTCCCACAATTGACATTTTTTGAATAATAATGTTGACTATTTCCAATATTTAATATATTTTTCATAATATAACAAATGGAGGGTTAATGTACTCTTGGCGACCTTTTGTTTTCGTTTATGCATTTTCAATCTTAGGGATCTGCTTATTTTTCATTACCACTTCTGCTCTTGCCGCGGATCGGTCCATGAAAAACGTAATGGTCACCGGGGATCCGGGAAGATTCAGCGGCTGGCCGGCCAACAATGGCGCCTGGATCTGGGGAAAAGAGATCGCTGTAGCTTTCACCCTGGGCTATTACGAGGCGAATGTGGATAATCATTCCATCTCCAAAAAGCGGCCGTCCGTGACCGCAATCGGCCGGAGCAAGGATGGCGGCGAAACCTGGACGATGGAAGAGCACCCGGAGCTCGATAACAGCAAGGCGATACCAAGCCCCGGTGGGATTGATTTTTCTCATCCCGACCTGGCCCTGCGGTGCAGCGGTAATCGTTTTTACGTTTCCTCCGATCGCGGCAGGACCTGGCAGGGGCCCTTCGCTCTCGGAGATTTTGGAATGGGGCTCAAGCTGACGACTCGCACCGATTACCTGGTCGAGAGCCGGGACAGTGCTTTGCTGTTCCTCTCCGCCGAGCGACCGGGCGTGCAGGCTGCCGGCTACAAGGACCGCGCTTTTGTGGCCCGAACCCGAGATGGCGGGAAAACTTTCGAATTCGTTTCCTGGATCAACGATCAACCTCAGGCGGTGCGCGGGGTTATGCCTTCCACGGTGCGCGTCTCGCCGACGGAGCTGGTTTCGGTGTTGCGTCGCCGGTACGATATCGAGCAGAAGTCGGAAAATCAGATCTGCTGGCTCGACGCCTTCGGTTCCGGGGATAACGGAGCCTCCTGGCAACAGCTGGCCCGCGTAGCGTATACGGACTTGGGCGGGCGTAACGGCAATCCGCCCAGTCTGGTTGGTCTGAAGGACGGAAGGCTTATTGTTACGTATGGATTCCGAGGCATACCCTATGGAATTCGAGCGAAGATCAGTTCCGACAACGGAAAAACCTGGGGCCCTGAGATTATTTTGCGCGATGATGCCGGGACTTGGGACCTCGGGTATCCACGTTCCGTAGTGCGCCCCGACGGGATAATCGTGACGATCTATTACTTCAACACGGCACAGAGACCGGAGCCGCACATTGAAGCCACGATTTGGAGCCCAAATTAAATGAGAGGACGCTTCGTCGACTTCCTTTTTTTTCGAATATTTTTTCTATTTTTTGCCTGTTCGGTCGCGTCCCCGGCACAGCCGGTACCTCGTGCGGAACACCCTCGACCGGATTTCATGCGGTCGGGTTGGGTGACGCTCAACGGAGTGTGGGAGTTCGAATTTGACGATCAGGATATAGGGATCGCCGCTGGGTGGTACCTGCCAGGTCACAACTTCTCCCGGACCATTACGGTCCCGTACTGCTTCCAGAGTCGGCGGAGCGGAATCGGCGATCCGTCACCCCATGATGTGGTTTGGTATCGGCGTAACCTGTCGATCCCGCCGGACTGGAAAGGAAGTCGTATCTTGCTGAATTTCGGGGCGGTCGATTATGAGGCCGGCGTCTGGATCAACGGACAAAAGGCAGGATCCCACTCCGGCGGGCACGTCGGCTTTTCCCTGGATATTACCGCCTACCTCAAGCCTGCCGGCAACGTGGTTGTTCTGCGGGCCTGGGATCCAACGACAGACCGGTCTCTGCCGCGCGGGAAGCAATATTGGCGGCCCGACTCCCAGGGGATTTGGTACACCAGGACTACCGGAATCTGGCAACCCGTCTGGCTGGAAACAACCGGTTCGACCTTTCTCCGGGGGCTGAGGATTCTATCCGATATCGACCGCTCGGATGTGCGGGTCGAGGCCCATTTGAGCCAATTGGATTCCGATTTGATTCTGCGTGGAGAAGTGAGGTTCGATGGCCGTTGGGAGGGACAAGTGGAAGTTCCCTGCCGGAGCGATCGTCCGATTGTTCCACTACACCTTGAGGGGCAACGGCTGTGGTCTCCCGAGCGCCCCAACCTTTACGACCTCCGATTGGAATTGATATCGGGCGGTAAAGTCCTGGATCGAGTGACCAGTTATTTCGGACAACGAAAAATCAGCGTCGGCAGCGACCGGATTTATCTGAACAACTCTCCCTACTATCCTAGAATGGTCCTCGATCAAGGTTACTGGCCGGAAAGCCTTCTTACGCCGCCAAGCGAGGAGGCGATCCAGTTCGATATCCGGATGACCAAAGCTTTCGGCCTGAACGGGGTCCGCAAACACCAGAAGGTGGAAGATCCTCGCTGGCTCTATTGGGCCGACAAAATGGGCCTGCTGGTCTGGGGTGAGATGGCCAATGCCCAGGACTACAGCGATACATACGTGGCTCGTTTTTCCGCGGAGTGGCAGGAAATCCTCGCCCGAGATTTTAATCATCCTTCCATCATAACCTGGGTCCCGATCAATGAAAGCTGGGGAGTGCGCAATATTCAAAACGACCGCGCGCAACAGGACCACGCCAAATCGATGTACTACCTGATCCGATCCCTGGACCCGACTCGCCCGGTAATCGACAACGACGGATGGGAACACACCGACGCAACCGACCTCATGACGCTGCACGATTATGCGAAGACCGGTGAAGAAATGACCGAAAAGTACAAGATCCTCGAGAAGGATCGAACCCGGATTCAACGGAAAGGGAGGGAGGCCTTTGCCCAGGGATATAGGTACAACGGGGCCCCCATTCTGATGACCGAGTTCGGCGGGATCGCTTTCCGCATTGGTGCGTCCGGAAAAGCCAATGAGTGGGGATATTCCGGGATCGAGCCGACCCGAGAAGCATTTTTAAACCGCCTGGACGGGCTGATCAAGGCCTTAAAGTCCAATCAGGCGATTGCCGGGTGGTGCTATACGCAACTGACCGATGTCGAGCAGGAAATCAATGGCCTGATGACCTATGATCGAAAACCCAAAGCCGATCCTGCCGAGATTGCAAAAATCCTCAGCCAGTGATCTACCGCTCAAAAATGGAAGGGGCAGAAAAAAGGGCCGTACCGCGTATGCATATCGATGCGCATCAGCACTTCTGGCGATATAACCCAGGACATCATGTCTGGATGACGGAATCGATGCGTGTCCTGCAGCGCGACTATCTCCCGGATGAACTCCTGCCGCTGCTGCAGACCCTGGGTTTTGACGGTACCATAGCGGTACAGGCCCGGCAAACGGTGGAAGAAACCGAATGGCTGCTGCAGCTGGCGGAAGCGCACGATTTCATTCGAGGGGTTGTGGGCTGGGTAGATCTGTTTTCACCCGGTTTGATACCCACATTGGAGAAGTATGCGAAATATCCCAAATTCGTCGGTGTCCGGCATGTGGTTCACGACGAGCCGGATGACGATTTCATGCTGCGGCTGGGGTTCCGCCGCGGCATCTCCAGGCTCCTCGCCTTCGGGCTGACGTACGATTTGCTGCTCTACCCGAGACACCTGCCGGTGGCGGTAAAGCTGCTCCAGGAATTCCCGGAGCAGCCTTTCGTTCTGGACCATATCGCCAAACCCGCAATTCGCGACGGTCAAATGAATCCCTGGAGAGAACAACTGATACGGCTGGCGGAGTTTCCGAATGTTTTCTGCAAACTTTCGGGCATGGTGACAGAAGCAAAATGGAAACAATGGCGCCCGGAAGACTTTCACCGCTACCTTGATATCGTGCTGGATGCTTTCGGCTCCGATAGGGTTATGATCGGCTCCGACTGGCCGGTATGCTCGCTTTCGGGAGATTACTCGTCTGCGATGCGGATTGTAATGGACTACATCCAACCGCTATCGGCCGAGGCCCGCGAAAACATCCTCGGCGGCAACTGCGCGCGATTCTATCAACTCGGCACTTCGATGCGCCCTTCCTGGTTCCAAACGAAGGCGGCGGCTGTGTGGGTTGATTAACGACGGAACCAGGGGGCGCAGGTAGGACCATGTCGACATTGGATATCATCGTTATTGCGATTTACCTGATCGGCATCACTACGTTTGGAATCCGGGTCGGCTACCGCCGCAACGCCTCCACCGACCATTATTTTCTGGCCGACAAGTCGCTGGGATGGTTCACTGTCGGGGCGGCGGTGTTTACCTCCAACATCTCGACGATTCATCTGGTGGGTCTGGCAGCCGGGGGGGCCAAGGATGGAATGGTGATCGGCAACTTCGAATGGATGGCCTGTTTCACACTTATCCTATTGGCCCTCCTGTTTGCGCCGTTTTACATCAACTCCGGGGTCCATACCTTGCCCGAGTTCATGGAACGTCGCTATGGTGCCGCGGCACGAACTTTCCTGGCTTTCATCGGCCTGATCGGGGCGCTGTTGATCCATATCGGCATCAGCCTCTTTGCGGCGGCCAAGATCTTCGAAAGTTTTCTAGGTGTGCCGATGGCGGCCACGATTCTGGTGCTTTCTCTTTTCACCGTCGCCTACACGGCGCTGGGCGGGCTGAAGGCGGTAGTGATGACCGAAAATATCCAGGTGTGTCTTTTGATCGGCGGAGCCGCCCTGATTACCATCCTGGGTCTTTGGGCTCTGCCGGCGGCGGGGGTCCGTGATGTGGCCGCCTTCCGGGCGGCGGTCATGCCGGGGCAATTAAACATGCTTCAACCGGTGGTCAATGCCCAAGGCCATCTCAACGAGTTCTCCTGGTTGAGCGTACTGCTGGGTTATCCGATTTTAGGGATTTGGTACTGGTGCGCCGACCAGACGCACGTCCAGCGTATTCTCGGTGCCCGAAGCATCAAGGCGGGGCAGAATGGGGCCCTGTTTGCCGGCTTTCTCAAGATTACTCCCGTCTTCCTCATGGTTTTTCCCGGCGTGATTGGATATGTACTTTGGCGGAAGGGGGCCATTCAGCTGCCTCACCTGCCGGGAACCGACACTCCGGATTACAACACCCTTTTGCCGACCTTGATTAATTACCTGGTGCCGGTGGGAATGAAAGGCCTGCTGGCCGCCTGCATGGCTGCCGCCCTGATGAGCTGCATGGCCGCCGCGCTGAACAGCTGCGCCACGCTGATTTCCATGGATATCGTCAAGCGCTTGCGTCCGGATACTCCGGACCATCGGGTGGTGACCATCGGACGTTTCGCAACCGGCGCTATTATGTTGCTGGCCATGCTCTGGTCCACCCAGGGGGATCAATTCGGGACGATTTTTGAAGCGATCAACAAGATCCCGATGACGTTTGCTCCTGCAGTTACTACCGTTTTTATCCTGGGAGTCATGTGGAAGCGCGGCACCCGACAGGCGGCCATGATAACCCTCTACACCGGTTCGCTCATCGGGGTGATCTACTTCGTCCTCGACTTGCCGAATGTGGGCAAGGCGATCCTGGGTTCTGACCGGGTCCGGGCCGGCTTTAGCGGACTGGTGACGGACCCGGTCCAAGGGTTGGGAATCCCCTTTATGCTCGTTGGGCCCCTGATTGCGGCGCTGTGCCTCTTTCTTTATGTCGTTACCAGCCTGGCGACGCCCGCCATGGATCGCAAGGAGGTTTCCCAAGTGTGCTGGAATCATCCGCTGGCATTTCTTCAGGGCCGCATCGAGGGCGCAAGCGACCCTCGATTGGTAACGCTCCTTCTGCTGTCTGTGGTTGGCAGCCTTTATCTTTGGATGAGATAACCATGCAGTACAACCCATTAGGTCAGACTGGTTTGATCGTTTCCCGCCTGAGCTTCGGAGCATCCGCTTTAGGCGGGGTCTATGGTCCGGTGGATGAAGCGGAAGGGATTCGAGCGGTTCGCACGGCTCTGGACTTGGGTATCAATTACTTCGACGTGGCTCCCGCCTACGGGGGTACGCTTGCGGAGACCGTTCTCGGTAAGGCTCTCCAAGGTGTTCCCCGGGAGGACTACTACCTTTCCACCAAGGTCGGCAAGTACACCACGCCGGGCGGATATGGCGATGACACCCTCGATTTTTCCCGTGGCCGAATCCGGGCCTCGATCGAAGAAAGTTGCCGTCGACTGGGTACCGATTACTTCGATATCGTCCACCTTCACGATTTCGAATACCAGCATCGACGCCATACCGAGCGGGCGTTGAGCGAGGGTTTGTCCGCCCTGATCGAACTGAAGTCGCAAGGGCGAATCGGAAACGTCGGCTTTGGTATTTACCCCATGGACCTTTGGCATCGTATTTTCGATTTGCTGCCGGCGGATGCCGCTTTGGTTCACAATCACTACACGCTGAACGATACACGGGCGGTCGAGCTTCTGCCGGCGGCAAAACAGAAAGGGATCGGTATTATTAACGGATCTCCTTTTGGCAGCGGCTTGTTCAGCGGCCGGGAGGCTCCGGATTGGCACCCTGCCACGAGGGTGGACCGATGCCTTTTCCGAGCGGCATCCTCCTGGTGCGAACAGCGCGGCGAGCCGATAACCAAACTGGCCCTGCAGTTTGCCAGCCAGAACCCGGAGTTTCCGACCACTCTGTTCAGCAGTGCCCGCCCGACATCGGTTCGACAGAATGTGGCCTGGTGGGGCGAACCCTATGATCCGGTTCTGTTCGCCGAGGTCCGGGCCATTCTGTCCCCGGTGATAAACAAGCAATGGGATTACGATGTCGCCGTTGAGCGGATCCTCTATCCGGAAGACGCCCATTAAGGGAGGGCGGAAAAAAACATGAAAAGAAAAACAGAGAAAAAATACTCGGGGGTTATCGTGCCGATGGTCACTCCGTTTACGAAGGATTGGAAAATCGATTCGCAGGCGGTGGAGAGATTGGTTCATAACTTTGTTGCAAATCATATTTCCCCTCTTGTCCTGGGCACAACGGGCGAGTGCGCCTCCATTCACGACGAAGACAAAATGGATCTGCTTCGATTTCTGGCGAGGTCCTTCCGGGATAAAACCAAAATTTATGTGGTCATTTCCGACAACTGTTTCCGGAAGTCGGTGGAACTCGCCAAGCAGTATTTCGATTTCGGCATCGAGCTGAATGTAGCCTTATTGCCCAACTATTATCCTCTCAATCGGACCCAGATTCGAAAATACTTCGAGGACCTCGCCGAGAGGATTCCCGGAAAGCTTTTCATCTATAACATTCCCGCAACGACGGGTATTTCCATCCCGCTGGACATTATCCAGGCGCTGAGTCTGCACGAAAAAATTGTAGGTCTGAAGGACTCCGAGCAGGACCTGCAGCGGCTGGACCAATCGATCGAAATGTGGAAGGACCGGAGCGACTTTTCCCATTTTGTCGGTTGGGGTGCCCAATGCCTCAATGGCTTAAGGAAAGGGTCGGATGGAATCGTGCCC
Source organism: uncultured Acidobacteriota bacterium (assembly GCA_903847975.1). Lineage (GTDB taxonomy): Bacteria > Acidobacteriota > UBA6911 > CAINFC01 > CAINFC01 > CAINFC01. Next base: position 21,591 of record CAINFC010000046.1, read on the forward strand.
AGTACGGGCAATTTCTGTCCTTCCATCTATTGGAAATTGTACCAAGCGGCTTTAAATGAAGAAAGGGACCAAGGGCAGGAAGCGCTCGATATCACCATGGAGGTTGCCGCGATTTATCAGAACGGCAGAATTCTGAGCGAATCCCTGACCGCCTTAAAGTTGATGTTGCAGGTCGCTGGATTATGCGGCAAAACGGTACTGCCTCCCTTTACCGATCTACCGGAAGAGGAGGAAAAGGAAGTGATACGCAAGACGAAAGAAACGATCGAAAAATACAAGCTTTCCTGGATTTGATCAAGGACCGAACTCCAGGTGTGCTTTTCAAAGAAAAAATCATAAATCTTGGGAGAAAAAAACATGAATAAACCCACCTTTGAAACTCAAGGATTCCCGATCGGCAGGAGCGCTTGCTTTTGGCTGCTTCTCTTTTGGATAATCGCTCCCTGGGGTTGGGCCCAGGAGTATCGGGGAAGCATCAATGGCAGGATTGTGGATCCGCAGCAGAAGGTAATACCGGGAGTAACCATTACTCTCACCGAAATCAATACCGGAGCTAAATTCGAAACCGTTTCCAGCGGGGACGGACAGTTTACCGTACCCTTTCTTCTGCCCGGTAGGTACAAGGTGGAGGTGGAACAAACGGGATTCAAGCACTATGTTCGCGAAGGTGTCCGGGTGAGCACCAACGACCGTGTATCGGTGGACATTGTCCTTGAGTTGGGCGGATCCAACGAGACGGTGACGGTTTCGGCCGATGCGCCGCTGGTCAATACCTCCAACGCTTCTACCGGTCAGGTCATCAATTCGCGTCAGGTGGAAGATATGCCCCTCATGGGAAGAGCGCCCTACGCGCTGGCCCAGTTGTCGTATGGAGTTACTCCGCGCGGAACGAATGCCTTAACCCGCCCCTTCGATAATGGCGCCAACGCAGATTTCTCGATTGGCGGAGCCCCCAACCGCGGGAACGAGCTGCTGCTGGACGGCCAGCCGAATATTTCCGAAGACGGCTCCATGGGCTGGTCGCCCCCGGTGGATGCTTTGCAGGAGGTGAAGGTCGAGACTTTTCAGTCGGATGCATCCTACGGGCATACCGGCGGAGGAACGATCAACGCCGTTACGAAAGCCGGGACGAACAAATATCACGGGACGCTGTACGAGTTCAACCAGGTCTCCGCGCTGCAGGCCGCCAGTTTTTTTAATAACCGCGTCGGCCGGAAAAAGCCGGTTACTTCCTGGAACCAGTATGGCGCCACTATTGGCGGTCCGGTGGTTATCCCGAAATTGTTCCGCGGCCAAAACAAGCTCCTGTTCTTCTTCGCCTTCGAGGGGATTAAAAACAAATCCCCGGAGGAAGGCTTTGTGACCGTTCCTACCATGGAACAGCGCAGGGGAGATTTCTCCAAGCTGTTGGCGCTGGGCAACAACTACCAGCTGTATAATCCTTTTACCGGAGTGGTGAGCGGCACACGGGTCCAACGACAGCCGTTTCCGGGAAACATCATTCCCCAGAACCTGATCAGTCCGGTAGCGACAAAAATGCTTCCCTTCTGGGGAGAACCGAATGTGCCCGGCAGTGTGGACGGTACCAACAACTATTATTATTCCGGAAAAGGGATCGACGATTTCGACAGCGAGCTGGGCCGCCTGGATTACAATATCAGCGATCGGAACAAGCTTTCCTACAACTTCCGCCACAACGACCGGCTGCTGACCACCGGCAACCGTTTTAATACCCCCTCTACCGGATACCATCTCAACGAGATTAATTGGGGGTCGTCGCTGGACCATGTGTACACGCTTACACCGACGACGGTGCTCAACACCCGGTTTAATTGGAATCGCAAAACGGAGTTGCGTACGCAAATGGGCGACGGCACGGACTATCTTGCCCAGATGGGCTTCCCGACCAATGTCGTCAATGCCGCAACCCGAAAAATGTTTCCCGGTGTTTCGGTGAGCGGGTACGAAACCTTCGGATATGATTCCGGCCGTACCCAGCGCTACGACAATTTTCAGATTTTTTCCACCCTGAACAAGGTTTGGGGAAAACACATGGTGAAGATCGGCACTGACTTGCGTCAGCAGAATTATGGCCGGTACCAATGGGGCCAGGGTGCGGGCAGCTACAGTGTCTCCACAGATTGGATTCGAGGGCCGTACAACAACTCGGCCGCTCCGCCGATGGGCGGCGGGATGGCCAGCCTGCTTCTCGGGACGCTGACTGGCGGCAGTTTCGTTGCGCCGCCTGCTCAGTCCAGCCAAAGCCGCTACCTGTCCGTCTTCGTGCAGGACGATTTTCGGCTCAACAACAGCCTTACCCTGAACCTGGGTCTCCGCTACGAGCGCGAATTTGCGCCGACCGAGCGGTATAATCGCATACTGCGCGGGTTCGATCCCGTCGTGGCCAGCCCGATCAGTGCGCCGGCGCTGGCGGCCTATACGAAAAACCCTATTCCCGAAGTTCCCGTTTCCCAGTTTAAAACGGTGGGCGGGCTTCTCTTCGCCGATTCCAGCAACCGGTCGCCTTACGATACGAGTGCCAAAAATTTCAGCCCGCGGCTCGGCTTCGCCTGGAAACCGGCAGGCATGGGCGGGAAAAACGTTTTACGCGGCGGGTTAGGGCTTTTCTATACGCCGAACGAATTCGGCGGGACGGCCATCGACCAGACCGGATTCACCTCGTCCACGCCCATCGTAAGCACGCTCGACGGAGGGTTGACTCCGGCTGCGACGCTTGCCAATATCTTTCCGACCGGCTTCCTGCCGGCCACGGGTTCGTCCCTGGGAATATCCCAGAATCTTGGGCAAGGTGCCAGCTATTATATCCCTTTGGTGAAAAACGGTTACGCCATACGCTGGAATCTGGATGTGCAGCGCGAACTTCCCTGGGATATGGTTTTGCAGATGGGGTACCAGGGCAACCATGCGGTTCATCTGATGAACAGTTATTCGCAAAACTTCGTTCCGGCCAAATACCTGAGCACTTCTCCGGCACGCGACCAGGCGACGATCGATTACCTTGCCGCCAATGTCACCAATCCCTTTGCCGGATTGCTACCGGGAACCAACCTGAACGGCAGCACGGTGTCGAGGTCCCAATTGTTGTATGCCTACCCCCAATATACCGGGGTTACCAGGCGGTTTGTTCCCGAAGGAAGTTCGGTCTTCCACATGTTCCAGGCCAGAATCGAGAAGCGCTTCTCCAATGGCCTTCAATTCCTGGGAAATTTCCAGCGATCGAAAATGATCACACGAACCAGCCGGTTGAATAACGCCGATCTTCAAATGGAAAAAGTGATTGCCAATGAGGATCGACCGCAACGCATTGCGGTGAGCGGCAGCTACGATCTGCCTTTCGGGAAAGGCAAGCCCTTCGCCGCTCATGCCGGCCGCGGATGGGATGCCGTTCTGGGCGGGTGGGCGGTCAACTTTATTTACCAGCAGTTGTCGGGACCTCCACTCAGCTGGGGGAACATCATTCGCTATGGAACGGATATCAAGCTGAATCCCAGAAATATCGATCAGGCGTTCGACACCACCATGTTCAACCGTAATTCCAGCCAGCAGTTAGCCAGCAATTTGCGAACCTTCCCCTCCCGATTTTCCAATTTGCGGCAGGACGGACAAAACAACTGGGATTTTTCCATTCTCAAGAACACCCGAATTACCGAATCGCTGAAACTCCAATTTCGCGGTGAATTTTTCAATGCGTTCAATCATGTGCTCTTCGGCGCTCCGGACACTTCTCCCACCAGCGGCAGTTTCGGGAAGATCACCAGCCAGATCAATACGCCCCGGTACATTCAGTTGGGATTGAAACTGATTTTTTAGTAGAAACGAATATGAATATGAAAAAGAGAACAATTCTTTGGACACTTGCCCTGGCGGCCATGGTCCTGACCCTGTTCGGCCAGGTCCGCCGTCCGTCCGCTGTGGCCAACTCGCTGGGCATGACGCTGGTGCCCATCGAAGCCGGAGTCTTCCCGATGGGTAATGCCGGCAAGCGGGATCTGTGGAACGAACAACCGGTCCACGAAGTTACTATCTCGCAGCCGTTTTTCATTGCCGAAACGGAAGTGACCATCGATCAGTTTCGACAATTCAAACCGGACTTTGAAGGAACATCCGCCTATCGTCCGTATGCGGCAGGAGTAAGCTGGCACGATGCCGTCGCCTTCACGGAATGGCTCAGCAAAAAGGAAGGCAAGCCATATCGTCTGCCGACGGAGGCCGAATGGGAATATGTGGCCCGGGCCGGAACGGAGGACATCCAGGCCCAGGCCAAAGGAAAAATCGACACTCCCAATGCCTGGCAGGTGAAAAACATGCTGGCCGGGCCGCGGGAATGGTGTCTGGACTGGTTTGGGGAATACCCGGAAGGCAAGCAGGTCGATCCGGTGGGCCCGGCTGCCGGCCATGTGAAAATCGTTCGTGGCGGAACCCTGGATCTCGAGGAGAGAAACCGGGGGGAAGTGGATTTCGAACGGGCTCAGGTGCGCCTGGCCATGCCGCCTTCCTTCGGTCCCTTCGGGAAGCCGGCGATGAATAAGGTTTCCGGCGATGGCGATCGGCCCGGGCTGCTGGGAGTCTGGTTCCGCTCGCTGGACTTCCGGAATCCCCAGGAAGCGGATCTGCTTTCCAGGCTGAACAACAGCTGGAGCAACGATCCACGGGCCGGCGGGCGATGGTCGGCCCGTTGGCGCGGCTTTCTCGAAGCTCCCTACAGCGGCCAGGTGACCATCACTGCGGAAACGGGAAGCGGATTAACCCTGCACCTCTCGGACCAGTTGCTGATCGACAGCAGCGCCAGTCCCCCCATCCTCTCCGCTTCGGTGCGCATGGACCAGGGCCGCAAATACCCGATGGTGCTTGCCTTTTCCCGCAGCGGCGGGTCGGCCTTCCGTTTCGTCTGGGAATGGCCGGGTCAGAGCCGCGAGTTGATTCCCGGTGCCAGTCTTTCCCATACCGTCGAAGAAGAAAAGCTGGCCAAAGCCGAGGCCAAGGCCGAAAAGGCTCCCGGGTATCACCCCATCGGATTCCGTGTCGTACAAGCGGCCATGCCGGCTTCCCAGCCGTTTCCTGTCGAATCGCCCTACGTCCAGCAGGGGGTGAAGCCATTCACGGAATCCGTTCTGGTCGCACCGGACATGAGCAAGCCTTACTATCGGAAACGTCACCTGTTACCGACCCCTTTGGAAAACAGTCCCAATGAGGCCATCGATGCATTGGCCATGCACCCTTCGTTCCGGCGCCACAATCATAGCCCGGGTATGGACGTCCTTCCGAACGGGGACATCTTTCTCGTTATCTATACGTCTTACTCCGAGTACGAGCCCGGGGTCTCCCTGATCGCCACCCGGCTGCGCTTTGGGGCCGAGGAGTGGGATATGCCGTCCCGGTTCCTCGATTTTGTTGGAGTAAATGATCATGCGCCCCTGGTTTGGAATGACGAGGGGACCATCCGCGTTTTTTGGGGGAATCCCCAGATGGCGGAAGGAGGCTTTCCTTTTCAGTGGACGACTTCCCGCGATAACGGGGCCAGCTGGGATCCGATCCGGTTCCCGAACTTCATCGGCAAAATCGGAAGTCACTCGCCGCAGCCTATCAATACCGCCTTTCGCGGGCCGGATGGGAAGTGGTACCTGTCGAGCGACGGATCGGGGGGCGAATCCGTTCTTTGGGAAAGTCCGGATGGCGGCCGGACCTGGCGCGATCCGGGGGCGCGGAGCGCCGGGCGGCATACCAGCTTCGCCCTGTTGAAAGACGGAAGGATTCTGGGTATGGGCGGAAAGAACACCCATATCGAGGAATATATGCCCAAGGCTGTTTCCCGGGATGGCGGCAAATCGTACGAAGTTTCCAAAACGCCGTTTCCCCGGCAGGGGAGCAACCAGCGTCCGATGCTGATCCGCCTCAAGAGCGGCAAGTTGCTATTTGCCGGCGACTTCGTTTACCACAATGACGGGTCGCAACCCAAAGAGGTCAGCCATTTGGGAAGTTACGTGGCCCTCTCGGAGGATGAGGGCGAAACCTGGACCATCAAGCCGCTCCTCGGGGCGCAAATCCATGAAGACAGCGATCGCGCTGAGACCATGCGGGGCCCCACCCTTGGCTACTCGGTGGCCCGTCAGGCGCCCAACGGCATGATCCACCTGATTACCACCATGAACAATCCCTGTCTGCACTTTGAGTTCAACGAGGCCTGGATTCGTGACAACCGACCGGGGCAGCGGTCCGATGCCGAGTTAATGGCCTCCCAGGCCAGGACGATCGCCGGTATCGGCAAACAGGAAATGCTCTGCCCGGACGGCAAATCGAAGGTCGTCTGGAGCGGCGGTATCGCCGACGACGGTCGGTATCTGCTGGACGGAACAGAGACCTGGTTCTACGATACCGGTCAAAAACAGAGGGAGGCGGTCTACAAGCTAGGCAAAAAAAGCGGAACGGAAAGCTTCTGGTCGCGAGAGGGAAAGTTGCTCTGGTCCTGGGAATACCAGGGTCGGGGACCCGCGGTATGGCGCCAATGGTGGCCGAACGGACAAATGAAGTCCGAATCCGGCTGGAGAGGAATGAAAGCCCACGGCGCGTCCAGGCTTTGGGATCCTTCCGGGAAATCGATCGTCGAAACGAAGTTCAATTCCGGAAAATTATCCAACTGAGCGAGGACCTACCATGTCGAACCTTCGGTTGCCGGATCTGATCATCGTGGTTCTGTATATGGCCTCCATGGTCTATATAGGAATTCGTTTTGCCCGTCGGCAGACTTCCACCGAAACGTATTTCGTGGCCCAACGGTCGATTCCCTCCTGGGCAATGGGAATCTCTTTGTTCGCCACGATTATTACCAGCGTTACCTATGTGGCCTATCCCGGCTCGGCCTATGCCGGCGACTGGTCGAATCTGGTGCCCGGTTTCCTGATTGTCCTGGTCCTGATGCTGGTGGGGGCGGTCATTGTTCCTTTCTACCGGGAAGCGGTAGGCATGAGCGCCTATGAGTTTTTCGGAAAACGATTCGGTAAACCGGCGCGGCTGTACAGCGCTCTGGCATTCGCCTTGGCCCACTTTTCCAAGATGGGATTCATCTTTTACACTCTGGCCCTGGTGGTCAGCAGCATGACCGGGTGGCCGCTGGATCAGGTAATTCTCTGGGTGGGGGCCATCACTATTTTCTACAGCCTGATCGGCGGGCTGGAGGCGGTTATCTGGACCGAGGTGGTGCAGGGTATCCTAAAATCAACCGGTGCCCTGATCTGCCTGGGATATCTTTTTCTTTATACGCCGGGCGGACCTTCCGCTGCCTTCCGGGTGGCATGGGACAACGATAAATTCAGCCTGGGCAGCACGGCCTTCGATTTCACCAAACCGACGATCGTCGTGCTGATTTGCTACGGCTTTTTCTGGTACCTGCAGAAATACGTGGCCGACCAGACCGTGGTGCAGCGTTACCTGGTTGCCAAGAGCCATAGGGAGGCGTTGCGGGGGATCCGCCTGGGTGCTTTGCTCTGTATACCGGTGTGGGCCCTGTTTATGCTGGTCGGAACGATGCTCTGGTCATTTTATAAGCTGACCGGCGAGCCACTGCCGGCACACATTACCAAGGCGGATCAGGTGTTTCCTCATTTTCTGACCACCCACATTCCGGCCGGTATGGCCGGCCTGTTTATCGCCGCCCTGATGGCGGCTGCCATGTCCGGTTTGGCCTCGGATCTCAACTGCCTGGCCGTGGTTTGCGTGGAGGACTTTTATGGTTTTTTCCGGAAAGGTTCCAGCGATCGTCGCCGATTGAATATTGCCAAAATCATTGTCGGGATTACCGGGATGTCGGCCGTGGCCACCGGGCTGCTGCTGGCTCACACACGGGGGACGGCGCTGACCATGTGGTTTACGGTGTCCTCCATTGCCTCAGGCGGGCTTGCCGGGATGTTTCTCCTGGCCTTTCTGGTCAAGCGGGCCAATCGCCAGGGACTGTATATCGGTATCCTCGCCTGTATCCTTTTCACCGCCTGGGCAACGCTGACCTCCGGGGCTCAGCCGGTTCTGGATCTTGCGCCATTCAAATGGGGACTGCACGATTTCATGATCGGGGTTATCGGCCACCTGGTTCTTCTGACGGTCGGTTATTTGGCCAGCTGGTTTTTTCCGCCGGAGCGGGAGGTGACAGGAATGACGGTGTGGGAGTGGATGAAAGCCCGAAGAACGAAATAGAATTTCTGCCGGAGGCGAGGATTGATGGAAAGTGAAATGGAGAAAATACGGAAACTGGAAGAGATCGCCAACCGCATCCGGATCCATGTGGTGAAGATGATCGGCTGTTCCGGTATCGGGCATGCCGGCGGGGCGGTATCCATGGCGGAGATTCTCTCGGTGCTCTACTTTCAGGAAATGCGGCTCGATCCGCTCCGTCCGGACTGGGACGACCGCGATCGCTTCATTCTGTCCAAGGGACATGGCTGCCCGGCCCTGTATGCCACGCTGGCCGAGGCGGGCATCATTCCGATGGACCTTCTGCCGACCCTGCACGAAACGGAAAGCCCCCTGCAAATGCATCCGGAGCTGGGGATTTGCCCGGGCATCGAGATGAGCACTGGTGCGCTGGGCCAGGGATTATCGGCGGGAATCGGCATGGCCCTGGGGGCGCAGTGGAAAAGGAAGGATTTTCGGGTCTACGTGCTCATCGGCGACGGGGAGTCGGCAGAAGGCCAGGTTTGGGAGGCGGCGATGTTTGCCGGTCACCGGCGGCTCGACAACCTGACGGCCATTCTTGACTATAACCGGTTCAGTCTCACCGGCCGTGTCGAAAAGGTCATGCCGCTGGAGCCCTTAAGCGACAAGTGGACCGCATTCGGATGGCATGTGGTCCGGGTCGACGGTCATTCTGTAACCGGTCTGATCCAGGCTTTCCGCCTGGCCCGCGAAGAAAAGGGACGACCTACCCTGATTGTGGCCGATACCATCAAAGGGCGCGGGATTTCTTATGTGGAAAACACGGCCTCCAGTCATTCGATTTCCATGACCGCTACGGAGCTGGCCGGCACGCTCCGGGAACTGGGTTGCTCGCCCGGGGAGATCGAACACGCGGTATCCGTGAGGAAGGAGTATCGTTAAGTGGAAAACCAACTGGCCCCTCGCGACGTCCTCGGGCAAACGCTGATCGAATTGGCCGAGGAGGATTCTTCTATTGCTGTCCTGGATGCCGACTTCTGCACCGCCTCCAAAATCACCGCTTTCCGGGACCGCTTTCCGGATCGCTTCATCCAGGTGGGCATCGCCGAACAGAACATGATGAGTATGGCCGCGGGGCTGAGCACCGTGGGTTTCACCTGCTTCGCTTCGACAATCTGCGCTTTTTGCTCCCGACGGGCTTGCGATCAGGTGATGACTTCCATCGCCCTTCCCAACCTGAATGTTAAGATTATCGGCCTGTATGCCGGGCTCTTTGTCGGCAAAAACGGCGCTTCGCACCAGTCCCTGGAAGATATCGGCATCATGCGCTCCATGGCCAACATGACGGTGGTCCAGCCGCTGGACGCGCGGGAAACAATCCAGGTGCTGCGTTACGCCGCCCGGCACCGCGGGCCGATGTACATGCGCATCGGCCGCGATCCGCTTCCGCAGTATGTTCCGGACGACTACGTGTTCCGGCCGGGCGGCAGCATCACCCTGCGGCCCGGCGGAGATGTGGCCCTCCTGGCCTACGGGGATCTGATGCCGCAGGTGATGTCGGCGGCGGAGGGCCTGGCGTCGAAAGGGATCCAGGCCCGGGTTGTCAATATGAGCTCGCTGAAGCCGATCGATGAAGAGGCGGTTCGGGCGGCCGCAAGGGAAACCGGGCGAATCGTAACGGTCGACAACCACAATATCTTCGGCGGCCTGGGCTCCGCGGTGGCGGAAGTCATCGCCGAAAAGGCGCCGGCCCGGTTGCGGCGCATCGGCGTGCGCGACGTCTTCGGCAAATCGGGAACCAACGCGGAAATGCTGGCCAGGTTTCATCTTCGTGCCGATGATATCGAAAAGGAAGTACGGGACTTCCTGGGCCCACGATTCCATGCCGGAAACGCTCCTGGATAACACATTCTGGAACCGGCTCCCGGGAGAAGCGTCGATAGCTGTCATGATGACTATTTTTTTTCAGGGATTCTTGCCAAAGAGTCTGCCATGAAACGAACCACGCTCCGGAGGCGGGACTTTTGGAAAACCGGCATGGCCGGAACCACGGTTGCCCTGTCCCCATCCTTCGATGGCCGGCCGGTGGGGACGACTTGTCCTGCCGTGAGCCGCCTTGCCGGGGCCGCATCGGAGGGGGAAACACGGGAAGGGACCGTCGTCCGATCGGATATGGCCCAGTGCAAGCCCGCCAAGAATCTGACGCGCCACTTCGAAAACGACAGATGGCAATTGATCGACTACGAGACCACGAATGGTGTCAAGGGTGTCATGGCATCGGCCCGGCCGGACCACACGTGCGGGGAGCTGACGCTATCTCTGGACGTGAAAGGAATGTACCGACTCTATCTTGGTATCCACCTGACAAAATCGCACTATCCCGGAGATTCCCCTTATGGACAGCTTGAGGTGAAGCTTTCCCGGGATGCCGGGTTTCGGAGAGTCGGTCCGGAACACGATACGGTCGACGAGGATGGAAGCAACAAGTTTGGAGGGGAAGGGCCGGATATCAACCGGGTCATAACGGAAGCCTATTGGAAGACGGCCGACCTTACCGGGCAAGCGCTGTCGTTTCGTCAGCCCCAATATCCCTACAACCGCCCGGAGCATGCGAACATATCCAATCTTTCGTACGTAAAACTTGAGCCGTTGACCGATCGGGAGAAGGAGGAGTGGCAGGAGAACCAGCCGCGGGAAGAGACTCGGAAACTGGCACTGATTTCCTGTACAGGTCAATATACGGGTCATACGCATGGAACCTATTCCTTCCATCCAACTTCCCGCCTGTGGTTCCAGGATGAATTCGAACCCTTCTTGCATTCCGACATCAAGATATTTATCTTCGAAGCGCTGCGGGGCAACTTCTGCCTGTACCGGACCGGAATTGGCGAGGTAGGCACTCCGGACAATCGCTGGCAGCGGGATTGGTTAGATCCTTTGGCGGAGTTTACAAAACGGGCCCACGACAACGGTATGAAAATATTCGCCGGGATGCGCTTTATCGGGCCGCAATATCCTATGAACGTTGCGCCTATCGCCTGGGCCCGCCATTATTGGAAACACCCTGAATGGACCAGGCGCAATCAGGAAGGCGTTCCCCTGGCCGGCTGGAGTCTGGCTTATCCGGAAGTCCGCCGATACTGGCTGAGTCTCTTGCGTGAAGCGCTTGACTACGGGATCGACGGGATTCAACTCCACCTGAATCGATCGGAGCCGTACGTTTTCTTTGAGGAACCGGTGGTGGAATCTTTTCGGGCAAAATATGACCAGGACCCCCGTCGGCTGTCCATACGCGATCCTCGCTGGGTGGCCCACTCGGCGGGGTACGTTACCCGGTTCGTTCGTGAGGTGCGTGAGTTGGTGGATGAAAAGCCGGGTCGTGAACTCGGGGTAACGGTCTCCGGCCGGAAGAATGGCCAGGAAGCGCACTACCAGGAGAACCATTGTGACGTGGAGGTCTGGTTGCGCGAGCGCCTGGTGAATTACCTTATGCCCACCCCTTACCTCCATACGGCGCTTCTCCAGAAATGGCGTAAGATGGGCGGTAATGGTATACAAATATGGCCCGATCTGATGCCGCGAGCGCAATCGGCGGCTGCCTACGCCCGACTGGCAAAGAAGTACTATGAGGCCGGCGCGGACGGCCTCTGTTTGTGGGATGGGGAACGGCGCACCGCGAGAATCAGCGAGTGGGCTGCGGTACAGAGACTGGGCCACATCCGGATGCTGGATCGACTCATGGAGCAGGCCCCTTCTTATTATCGGGCCTCTGCTCTCAAATACCTCGGCGGCTTTGACGTGAGATGGTCTTTCAAGGATGGTTGAAAAAGGCCATGGCTTTGGAAGGACACGCGTTAACCGGTACACGACTGTTGTTCGCCCGGCCATCAATTGCCGGGTTGGCTCCAGCACGGGGCAAGTCCCTGTCGGGAAGGCAGAACCTTACAATACATACTTATTGCAGCTTCCTCATCGACGAAAGTCGTTTTGAGTACAGCCTTCAGGCTGCGCGCTGCGAGCAGGTTTCCGCTTGTGCCAAGCAAGCTTGAACTCTGAACGAAGAATACTTTTTGCACCTTCCTCATCCTTGATGGCCCGACAAAAAGTCCTGTAAACCCCCGAGGGGCGGTATAATTCCAGCTCAGGGCAAAGCCCCGGAAACAAGGATGTATTTTGAGATAAGCCCTGAAGCTCCGCTACACTCCACCCCAGACATATGAGTTGTTGTGTCAGCGGCCCTACCGCCCGCCATGCAAATACAAATCCTTCCTGGTCTTCTCTTCCTCCCGGATTTTTCCGCAAGTATACGGAATTTCATGATCAAGGCAGAAAAGGATTCACCTTTCCATAAGCTGCAAACATTGGATGGCGAGATCGTCAATTCCTGCCCGGCCGGCTCGGTTCGGGATAATCAGGCCGCGGGGCCTGGCCGCATCCAGCGTCATGTATACGTTTCAGGACCGGGAAAACGGCCTGTGGCCGGGGGGTAGCCGCCCCATATGACCAGATAGGAGGATTGTCAAGGCGGAGGCCATGGGCGGCCGGGACCAGGGAAGCGCTGGCCCCGGGCCATCCTTAAAAGCGCCGGAACCGATAATAGACGGCCGGCAGAACCACCATGTTCAGGAACGTCGAGCTAAGCAGGCCGAACAGAATGACCAGCGCCATCGGCGCCTGGATCTCATTTCCCGGCTTTCCGGTCCCAAGGGCCAGGGGCAGCAGGGCCAGGCTGGCCGTCAGGGCGGTCATCAGAATGGGAGCCAGTCTTTCGGTCGCTCCGCGGGTCACGGCATCCCGCAGATCGGCTGCGCCTTCCACCTCCCGGATATGCCGGATGTGGGAAACCAGGAGAATCCCGTTGCGGGCGGCGATGCCGAACAGGGCGATGAATCCGATCCAGCCGGCGATGGAAAGAATGCCGCCGCCGAGGTAGATCCCAACCACCCCGCCGATCAGCGCCGAGGGCAGGTTCAGCATGACAATGGTGGCATCGGGAGTCGAACGGAAGGCCACCACCAGCAGGCCGAAGATGCCGAGGAGTACTACAACCCCCAGGATTTCCAGGACCCGGGATGCCGAAGCCTGACTTTCGAACTGCCCGCCATACTCCACCCGGTATCCGCGGGGAAAATCCACGCTTTCTTTCACGCGTCTGCGGATGTCGTGGACCCCATCGACCAGCGACCTTTCGGAAACATTGCAGGAAACCACCAATCTTCGCTGCACCGCCTCGCGGGCCATGTAGTTCGGACCGCGGTCTTCCTCGACATGGGCCAGAGCTTTCAGCGGCACCTTCGGACCGGCGGGCGTCGACACCAGGCTGTTTCGAATCGATTCCAAATCCTCGCGCACCTTGTCTTCATAGCGCACCACCATATCGAAAGCCACCTGCCCTTCCAGGACCCGGCCGATTCGCTTGCCGGCAAAGGCCATTTCGATGGCATCCGCGGCCTGTCCGGCCGACATTCCATATTGGGTCAGGGCTTGCCGGTCGAACCGGACCCGGAGCATCGGAATATCGGCCTGCTGCTCGACATTCAGATCCACCACCCCCTCTACCGCAGCCATAACCCGCCGGACCTTGGCCGCCAGCGAGCGTAAAACCGAGAGGTCATCCCCGAAAATCTTCACGGCTACATTGGACCGGGTTCCGGACAGCATGTGATCGATGCGATGGCTGAGCGGCTGTCCGATATCGAAATTCATGCCGGGGATCATGGCGAGGCGCTGGCGGATATCGCACAGTATCTCCTCTTTGAACCGTTCTTTCATCCGCAGGCCGATATCGATTTCAGCGGACTCCACACCCTGCACATGCTCATCCAGCTCCGCCCGCCCGGTTCTGCGGGCGGTTTCGGTCACCTCCGGTACTGCAAGCAGAATCTCTTCAATCCGTTTTCCCAGCCGGTCCGATTCCGCCAGGCTGGTGCCCGGAAGGGTTACCGCGCGGATGGTCAGCATCCCTTCGTTGAACGGCGGCAGAAAGGCGTGTCCCATCCGGGTAAAGGAAACCACCGCTCCGGAAAGCAGCAGGAGGGACAGGAGGATGCAGAGCCAGGGGTGATTCAGCGCCAGTCGCAGCGAAGGCCGATACAGCTTCTTCAGCAGGCGCACCAGCAGCGCTTCGCGGTCGCGGAGCACTCCTTTCAATTTCGGCAGCAGCAGAGAGCACAAGGCGGGGGTGACGGTCAGGGCGATGACCAGCGAAGCGCCCAGGGCTACGAGATAGGCAAATCCCAGGGGCCGCCGCCGCCGGCCTTCCACGCCGGTCAGAAAAAACAGGGGAGAAAAAACCAGACCGATGATGACGGTGGCATAGACGATCGAACCGCGGACTTCCCGGCTGGCTTCGTAAACCACATCCAGCGGTTTGGCCCGGCGATCCTCCGGGAGTCGGGCATTTTCGCGAAGACGGCGAAAGACATTTTCCACGTCGATGACCGCGTCATCCGCCAGCGCCCCTACGGCAATGGCCAGCCCGCCCAGGGTCATCGTATTGACGGTGATCCCGAAATAGCGCATGACACCCAAAGCGGTCACCAGCGACAGCGGGAGTGCCAGAAGGGTAATCACCGCAGCCCGGGTGTTGTCCAGGAAGAGCACGACGATCAGCACCACCAGCAGGCCCCCGTCGCGCAAGGCGGCGGTGGCGTTTCGAATCGCCATTTCGATAAAATCCGACTGCCGGAAAATATGCCTGGAGATCTTCATCCCCTCCGGCAGATTGGACTGCAAGTCGTCTGGCACCTGGTCCAGCGCCCGGGTCAGGTCGAGGGTGTTGGCCTCCGGCTGTTTCAGGATCCCCAGGACAACGGCCGGTCTGGCATTATGGGATCCTTCTGCTCTTTTTATGGTTTCCCCGACGCGAAGCCGGGCCACCTGGAAAAGGAGCACCGGCTGAGACATGCGGATAGCCACCGGAATACCGGCAATGTCCTCCGTGGTGGTGACTCTCCCCAGGCCCTGGATCAGGATTTCCTCTCCCCCGCGCACCCAGAAGCCGGCCGAGGCGTTGCGGTTTCCTTGGCGCAGGGACGGCGCGCTCCGCCAGAAGACCTTCCTGTCTTTCCCGGATCCTGGTGGCCTGCCGGAGATCGGTTTCTCTCTGGGAAAGCTCCAGCTCCAATCCGGCACGGTCCTGCGGCGTGGGAGTGAAGGCCGCCAGGCTGACAAATTCCACGACTTTTCCGTTTCTTTCCCGCTGCAGGGTGACTTGAGCTTTCGCCAGGGGACGGAAATTTTGCAATTCGGTCAGAGGAACGGAAAAGGGAGCATTTTCACCTTGAAGCAAGGTCGGGTACTCCATGAAGAGTTCGGTGCGGTCGCTCCGCAGGGTCATTGGGTCCGGGGGTCCGGCCCGGCAGGTGCGCCGGAATTACTTCATCTGTTCTTTCAGTTCCACGAGGAGCCAGGCATCTTCCCGGTCCTTCCTGGCCCGGTGGAGGATGGTGATGCCGCGAATCCGGTTGTAACGCTTGCCGTTGGCGAACTCCTGCTTGCGCTCCTCAGCAAGGCAGCTTTCCAGGATGGGTCTTTCCGCCTGGTCGCCGAAATAAAAAGTGGTCCGGAAAGTGCCTTCCGCCAGGGACAGCCAGAAGATGGTCTTTTTCTTACGGGTGACTTTCATCAGCCAGCTTTTCCCGTCCCGGTAGTATCTCCACTCCGGGGAAAAATCGGGATGACGCATTCGGATTCCTTCAAAAAAGAGGTCCCACAATTTTCGGTTTTTTCCGAGGCAGGCATAAACAACCTCTTCGGTCGGAAATTGATTTTCATCCTTGAGGACTGGCGCTTCCATGGTGATGCTCCCTGCTGCTAAATCGATTTGGTATCCTGCGTTTCCGATTCCTGCGGGATGATTTCGCTCTTTTTTCCCACACCGAAAGGTTACCTCACCGGATATTTTCCTGCCGGCTTCCGCCGGGAATTGACTCTTCCAGGGCGACGCGGTTATAGTGGCAGGATTACCGGGAAGAGAAATGGTGCCTTGCTCTTCCGTGTGCAATTGGTATTGTATCGATCGGAAATAAGGAGAGAGACGGAAGTGAACGGGTGGTTGACAGCGGGATGGATTCTGGCTCTGGCGGCTGCTATGTGGGCCCTGGACCGCTTCGCCACCTGGATGGAGTCCAGGGGCTGGATTTACTGGCGGAAGAGCCGCGGCTACTCCGGCAGGCTGGGGGGTGCTTTCCTGGAGGTGCAGTCACTGCTGGAGCCGCAAACGAGGCACATCATCGAAGCCCGGCAGGAAAAAAAGCGGAAAGAAACCCGCGCCGGAGACCCTCCGTCGCCCGGTTCTCCAACTCCTTCCTGATACCGCTTCCGGCCAGCTTTGCCCGGCGGTCGGGTGCCTACCGGCGGACCGTCGGCAGGTATACCGGCAGCATCTGCTGGGCCAGAAGCAGCTCCATGCTGCTGGAATTATGGTAGGCGATGGAAGCCAGTCCATTGCCGCTGATCTCCAGGCTGGCGTGCCATCCGACCTGATTGTATAGCAGGCCGCGGTTGCCGTTATCGACCACTTCGCACACCCAGGTCTGGAAAAGATCGGGGGCCGGGCCGCAGTTGCCGATGCCGGTGGTCGGGTAGGCGATTTTCAGAATACTGTTGCCGTGGGGGCCGACCGCCCGGTAGGCGATGACCGGGCTGCCGCCGTATGCCTCGAGCGAAACAGCCATTTGATAGGCAGGAATGTCGCCAACATGACCGATATTGTCGCACTGCCAGGCGGATGTAGAGCAACCCGTGCCGCCGCTGCCGACATAGCGCGCGTACCTCAGCTGGTTGGTGCCGTAATCGAAGTAGGCGACGGCCATGGAAGGGGAGGAGCAGGACAGGCATCGCTTGACATAAAGCGACATGTTGTTGCCGGAATAAAAACTGTTGTCCAGCACATAGCACTCCCAATACTTGCTGCCGCATCCGATGGAAGAATCGAGGCCGGTATATTCCGCAATTTCCAGCTGGCCCCGATGGCCCTGGTAGGCGATTCGCGGGTAATCGTTGGAATTCAGCCCGAGAGAAGTGTAATTGCCGGTGTTGTAGGTGGTGAAGTCCGGATTGACCCGGAAGCACTTCCAAGCCGGGCTGCAGTCGCCGCCGCTGCCGACCCACCAGGCATACTGCAGCGCGCTCTTCGGGGAGCCTCCTGAAAAAATGTTTTGATAAGCCACAACAGGATGGTTTTGCTGGTTGAAAGCCAGGGAGTTGTATTGTCCCACCGTGGTGGCGCCCGTGTTATCGAAGTAGCCACCATTTAAAATGCCTCCCGTATTCCATGTGGCGATCAGCTGGTTCAGGGTCGTGTCGCGATAAGCCCATCCGTATCCTCCGGGGAAGGTGTCGACGGAAACATGGGTGCCGGCATTGTGGTCCGCTGAGGAAAGAACCCGGCAGACCCAATCGGACGCCGGACTGCAGGCGGCGCCCAGCACGCCGGAGGCCGCGTTGGTAGCCATCTTCAAATTCGTATTGGTGGCATCGTAGTAGCCGATGTAAAGCCCGCCTGTCGTCCGATCCAGACCGAGCGAGGCATATTGCCCGACGCTGCCGGTCGAATCGATCCGCCGGATGACCCAGGGGGCGGAGGAGCGAAAAGCCGCAATGGCGTCGGGAGTCGCGGGCTTTGCTTCGGCAGTACCGCTTGCGGCCTTCCAGAGTGCGACCAGGGCACCCGCAAGCAGCAGGCAAAAGCAAAGGCACAGCAGGAGTATTTTTCGGAAACCGGATTGCAAGAGAATTCCAGAGGAACGCATAACTTCTCCTTTTCCCCCCACGCGTGGGGCGCTACAGCTTTTTCACTCTGGTGAAAAATTACCAGGGATGCTCCCGGAAAGCAACCGGTGGCCCCGGGTGTTTCATTTTTGCCGCAACGGAACGGTGGCTACCACTCCTTCGACCGGGTGCGCAACCCTTCGGAGATTCGACGGCAAATGGGCACCCTCATCGCCGATGCGTTGTAACCGACCGCATTTTCCGGTCCGACGGCTCTTTCCAACCTCAGGCGCACCTCGAATCTCCACAGCGTATGCCCCTCTTTCGTCAAAAGCTCCCGCAGAAGCATTAACGCCTGGAAAATATTTTTCCGGCAACGATAGAAGGATTCGATCGCCTCCGGCATTCCGGCTTCTCCCTCTATCATGGCTCCTCCTGTTTCCGGCAGAAGATACCGCCGCCCGCGAAAAGCTTGCCGTTTATATCGCTCTTTTGCGCCTTCCGGAGGGCGGCCTGGGCCATTTCCAGGGTGGAGCAGGTCTACCGGATGTAAATGCTCCGGTACCTGGTGTCGACCGCCCACCGGTTTTCACGCCTGCGGATGCCCCGATGCCGGATCGGTTTGCGCGACTTGATTCTGGCGGTTTGAGTGGATTCCTTTTCGGTCATCCTGCGATTTTATTTCAATTTTCCCTTTTGCAAAGGCAGCATCCCTTATTGACCCGCCTTAGGGCCGGCCGTTAGAATAGCAGCATTGTTGATATTTGGAAAACCTATGGCCAATCCCAATCTCTCTTCGTTCATCTGGTCGGTGGCCGATTTGCTGCGCGGTGACAACAGCAGTCCGAATATGGTAAGGTCATTCTGCCCTTCACCGTGCTGCGGCGCTGGACTGCGTGCTGGAGCCTACCAAAGCGGCGGTGTTAGCCGAAAAATCGCTCCGCGAGGCTGCCGGGATGAATCCTGAACCGTTCCTGCTGAAAAAATCAGGGCAGCTCTTTTTCAACACCTCGCCGCTCGATTTGAAGAAGCTCATGGGGGACCAGGACAACATCGGCGAGAGCATCCGCGCTTATATGCAGGGCTTCTCCCCGGCGGTGCGCGATATTTTCGAGCGCTTCGATTTTCACACCCAGATCGACCGGCTCGCCAAGGCCGGGCTGCTCTACCTGGTCACCGAGAAATTCGCCGGCATCGACCTGCACCCCGATGCGGTCAGCAACAGCCAGATGGGCCTGATCTTCGAGGAGCTGATCCGCGAGTTCGCCTAGCTTTCCAACGAAACCGCCGGGGAGCACTTCACCCCGCGGGACGTCATCCGGCTGATGGTCAACCTGATCCTGATCCTGATCGAGGATGACGAGATCCTCACCCGGCCGGGGGTGGTCCGCTCGCTCTACATGCTTTCCACCCCCCCCTTCGGGGTGGAGTGGAAGAAGATCGAGCGCGAGATCCGCAAGGAGGCCGAGGAGAAGGGCACCAGCGGGCGTTTCGGGCCCGGACTGTCGCGGGTCAGCGACGGCTCGCTGCTCTTCCTGCTGCACCTGGTCTCCAAGATGAGGCCGGCCAAGGATGGCGGCAGCCGCTTCGGGATCGTGCTGAACGGCCCCCCTCTTTTTACCGGCGGGGCCGGCTCGGGGGAAAGCGAGATCCGCCGCTATGTGCTGGAAAACGACCTGATCGAGGCCATCATCGGGCTGCCGACGGACATGTTCTACAATACCGGCATCGGCACCTATGTCTGGATCCTCACCAACCGCAAGAGCCCGCCACGCCGGGGGAAGGTGCAGCTCATCGATGCCGGCGGCTTCCGGCAGAAGATGCGCATAAGCCTGGGTAGCATGCGCAAGGAGCTCAGTGCGGAACAGATCGAGGACATTACCCGCATCTTCGGGGAGTTTGCCGAGGTAACCCGCGACGGGGTGCCCGTCTGCCGCATTTTCCGAAACGAGGATTTCGGCGACCGCACGATCACCGTGGAGCGGCCGGAGCGGGATGAAAAAGGAAACCCGGTGCTGGTAGCCAAGGGGAGGGGAGAGGGCAAGCCTCAGCCGGACGCCGCGCCGCGCGACACGGAAAACTTGCCCCTCGGGGAGGATGTCGAGGACTAATTCCGGCGGGAGGAGATGGCTCTCAGCGCCTGGGGTGAGATCGTTCGAGAAGAATGGTTGCGATCCGGGCCACTCCGCAAGGAGGTCCGGTTGGCGGAGTTTGTCATCATGCCGAATCATTTTCACGGCATCGTCTGCATCGAAACGCCGAAAGGTGGAAGAACCGAAGCCACCCGAACCCTCGGCTCGATAGTCCGTGGTTTCAAAGCCGCGGTTACCCGAAGAATCCGCATGCAAAGCGACCGACCGGAAGCCGAAGTATGGCAGCGCAACTTCTATGAGCACGTGATTCGCAACCAGGAAGACTACGAGCGCATTGCTGCCTACATCCTCGACAATCCCATAAACCGGGAAAAAGACGACTACCACAAAACAACCGAAACCCAGGTTGGGCCAACCACGGAATGGCCGAGTTGCCACCCAGCAATCGAAACACTTGTAGGGGCGTGCGGCGCGCGCCCCAAACCAGCGAAGTAACCAAACCAAACGACCGAAAGAATCAGGTGGAAGACAAGTAAAATGGGTGAACACGAATCAACCGAATGGGGCGCGCGCGGGAAAACAACCGATCAACCAGACAAAACCCGATGGGCATGATGGGTCACCCACGAAAAAGCCGGGTTGCCACACAAAAATCGAAACACTTGGAATCGGAAACGCTGCGCCAGCAGGCGGCCGGCAACAGCAAGGAGCAGTTTGCCCATTCCCCCGATTTTCATTCGGAGTTCATGAATGCCGTCATGGGGGCCCAGGACGCCCACACCCAGATGAGCACACAGACGTTGAACTCCAAAGCGGTGCAGGAGGGGATGAAGCATATCCTGCTCCAGCATTCCGGCCTCTGGGAAGCGCTCCGCGCCGCGGCCGCCAGCCAGAAGTCGCCTTCTTTGGTCGAGTAAGTCCGGTTTCCGGGCGCCTTGTTTCCGAAAGGTTTCTTTGGGTATGATATATTGTAATACCAAAGGCGGTCCCATATGAGCACGGCAAAAGTAGCCATTACCATAAGAGAAGATTTGCTCGATCAGCTGGATGATCTCGTTCGGTCCAAAATCTTTCCAAACCGGAGCAAGGCGGTTCAGGAAGCGGTCGAAGAGAAACTGGCACGATTGAAACGCAGCCGGCTGGCCCGGGAATGTGCCAAGCTGGATCCTAAGTTTGAACAGGCGCTCGCCGAAGAGGGTTTTTCCGCGGAAAAAGACGAATGGCCCGAATATTGAGAGGCGACATTTTCTGGGCGAATCTCGACCCGGCGCAAGGGCGGGAGCAATCCGGTGAGCGTCCTGTTTTGATCTTGAGTCAGGAAGTATTCAATGATCGTTCCGGCACCGTGATTGCGATGGCATTGACCAGTCAACCGCAAAGAGCCGGCTTCCCGCTCACCTTGGAATTATCCGGTTCCGCACTCCCCAAGAAATCCTGGGTAAAGATCAGCCAAATCAGGACTCTCTCCGTGGAACGCTTGGGGAAAAAAATCACTAAAATTTCAGCCGAAGAGATCGACCGTATCGTGGAAGGGCTGATCGAGATTATCGGATGCTAACCCTGGCCGGAATAGGAACGGGGAGGGGAATGCCCCAACAGCCTGAAAGGCATGCTGGTTGGGGTTTTCCAATCGGGAAAGGGAATGAGCCGTGTAGGACTCGAACCTACGACCCTCTGCTTAAAAGGCAGACGACCATTCATATTTCCAACTCCATATCTGTTATTATATCAGCACATTATGGATTTTTCAAAAATTATTCATCCGGCAATGCCGACCCAATGCCGACTTATTCCGGGAAAAGTTTTTTGCTCAAATTCTCGACCGCTGCCTTCTTGTGCGCCCTGGACAGGTGCGAATACCTGGAGGTCATTGAGGGGGATTTATGTCGCAGCTGGTCCTGAACGGTTCTCAAATCGGACCCGGTCATGATCAGCCACGAGGCGCAGGTGTGCCGGAGGTCATGAAAGTGGAAATCCTTGATGCCTGATTTTCTCAGGGCATTTTTCCATTGCCGTTTTATATCCATCGGCTTTCCGGTTTTTCCTGGAAAAAGGAGCGGGCCGCTACGGTTAGCCATGACCTTTTTTAAGATGTCGACGGCACGATCCGGGAGGGTTACCGCTTCCGGCTCGCCGCTCTTCGGGTCGGGGAGGAGCAGGATCTTTTCTTTTAAGAGCACCTGGTCTTTGCGCAGTCCGAGGATCTCGCTTTTCCTCATGCCGGTTAAAATGGCCAGCTCCACAATGGGCCTGATCGCAGGGGCACAAGCATTCAGCAGTCGCTCGACTTCCCCTTGCTCCAGGAAGCGATTGCGTCCGGGGCCTTCTTTGCTGGGTCTGATTCCCAGCACCGGATTCGCCGAAATCTCTTCTTTTTCAACGGCGAGCTGAAACATCCTTCGTAAAACACCCAGCATCCGGTTGACCGCTACGGCGCCGCCTTTCTCGGAATGGGAAGTCGGGGTGTAGTTGTCCTTCCAGGCCTGAATGCTCTTCTTGTTGATGTTCTTCAGGTTGGTATCCTTGCCGAAGTGCCCTTCCAGTATCGACACCATGGAGCGGACATTTTGGATGGACTTCAGCCGGTTCTTCTCGCAGTGTGCCAAATACTCCGAGCACAGCTTCCCGAAGGTCCATTTCGGGTCTTTAGGCTTATCCAGAAAGCGGCCCTCATCGATATCCTTTTGCGCCTTCCGGAGGGCGGCCTGGGCCATTTCCAGAGTGGAGCAGGTCTCCCAGATGTAAATGCCCCGGTACCTGGTGTCGACCGCCCACCGGTTTCCGCGCCTGCGGATGCCCCGGTGCCGGATCGGTTTGCGCGACTTGATTCTGGCGGTTGGGATTGGTTCCTTTTCGGTCATCCTGTGATTTTATTACAATTTTCTATTTTGCAAAGACAGCATCGCTCATTGACCCGCCTAAGGGCCGGCCGGTAGAATAGCAGCATTATAGATATTTGGAAAAATTATGGCCGATCCCAATCTCTCTTCGTTCATCTGGTCGGTGGCCGATCTGCTGCGCGGCGACTACAAGCAGTCCGAATACGGCAAGGTCATCCTGCCCTTCACCGTGCTGCGTCGGCTGGACTGCGTGCTGGAACCCACCAAGGCGGCGGTGCTGGCGGAGAAGAAGATCCGTGAGACGGCCGGGATCAACCCCGAACCGTTCCTGCTGAAAAAATCAGGGCAGCTCTTTTTCAACACCTCGCCGCTCGATTTGAAGAAGCTCATGGGCGACCAGGACCACATCGGCGAGAACCTCCGCGCCTATATGCAGGGCTTCTCCCCGGCGGTGCGCGATATTTTCGAGCGATTCGATTTTCACACCCAGATCGACCGGCTGGCCAAGGCCGGGCTTCTCTACCTGGTCACTGAGAAATTCGCCGGCATCGACCTGCACCCCGATGCGGTCAGCAACAGCCAGATGGGCCTGATCTTCGAGGAGCTGATCCGCAAGTTCGCCGAGCTTTCCAACGAAACCGCCGGGGAGCACTTCACCCCGCGGGACGTCATCCGGCTGATGGTCAACCTGATCCTGATCGAGGATGACGAAATCCTAACCCGGCCGGGGGTGGTCCGCTCGCTCTACGACCCGACGGCGGGAACCGGGGGCATGCTCAGTCTGACGGAAGAGCATCTGGCGGCCATGAACCCCAACGCCCGGCTGGTGCTTTACGGGCAGGAGCTGAACCCCGAGTCCTACGCCATCTGCAAGGCGGACATGCTCATCAAGGGGCAGGACATCGCCAACATCATCTTCGGCAACACCCTATCGGCCGACGGGCTGCCCGGCAAGCGCTTCGACTACATGCTTTCCAATCCCCCCTTCGGGGTGGAGTGGAAGAAAATCGAGCGCGATATCCGCAAGGAGGCCGAGGAGAAGGGCTACAGCGGGCGCTTCGGGCCCGGACTGCCGCGGGTCAGCGACGGCTCGCTCTTGTTTCTGCTGCACCTGGTCTCCAAGATGCGGCCGGCCAAGGACGGCGGCAGCCGCTTCGGGATCGTGCTGAACGGCTCGCCTCTTTTTACCGGCGGGGCCGGCTCCGGGGAAAGCGAGATCCGCCGCTATGTGCTGGAAAACGACCTGGTCGAGGCCATCATCGGGCTGCCGACGGACATGTTCTACAACACTGGCATCAGCACCTACGTCTGGATCGTCACCAACCGCAAGAGCCCGGTGCGCCGGGGGAAGGTGCAGCTCATCGACGCCGGCGGCTTCTGGCAGAAGATGCGCAAAAGCCTGGGCAGCAAGCGCAAGGAGCTCAGCGCGGAACAGATCGAGGACATCACCCGCATCTTCGGGGAGTTTGGCGAAGTAACCCGCGACGGGGTGCCCGTCTGCCGGATTTTCCGCAACGAGGATTTCGGCTACCGCACCATCACCGTGGAGCGGCCGGAGCGGGACGAAAAAGGAAACATGGTGTTATATGACCGCGCATATATAAGAGGACAATAACGCTTATAACCCTTGTGCCATAACTGGCTCTCGCCAGATAAAACTACTATTTATTCTCAAAAGGTTGATTTTACTACTTGTTTCAATGAATTCCCCCAGGTTATAATAC
>CAINFC010000047.1 GCA_903847975.1 uncultured Acidobacteriota bacterium
GAGTCGGCGCCGCTGCAGATGACCTTCCGGGCCCGCAACCGCAAGGAGGCCGAGCAGTGGCAGAAGCGGCTGCGCGCCCGGCTCACGGAGCTGCTCGGCGGATTTCCCGCCGGCCGCGGCGCGCTGAATCCGCAGACCCTGGAAGTTCGCGATTTTCCCAAGTACCGGCGCGAAATGTTCGTCTTCGAAAGCCGGCCCGGAGTGTCCGTTCCCGGATACCTGCTGACCCCGGCGGGAAAACAGCCGCCCTTCCCGGCCATGATCTGCGTGCCCGGACACGGGCGCGGCGTGGACGACATCGTCGGCATTGACGATAAGGGGCGCGATCGTACCGACAAAGCGGGTTACCAGCACGATTTTGCCCTGCAGGTGGTCGAGCAGGGAATGGCGGCGGTGGCCATCGAGCCGATGGCCTTCGGCTTCCGCCGCGATGCCCGCACCAAAGCCAAGAGTCTGGATGCCGCTGCCTGCCAGCCGGCCGCCGGGGCCGCTCTGCTTTTCGGCCAGACCATGATCGGCTGGCGGGTGTGGGACGTGATGCGCACCATCGACTGGATCGAAACCCGCAGGGAAATCGATGCCCGGCGCGTGGGCTGCATGGGAATTTCCGGCGGGGGGACCTGCACGCTGTTCTCCGCGGCGCTGGAGCCCCGGATCCGCGCCGCCCTGGTCAGCGGCTACCTGAATGTCTACCGGGACTGCATCCTGAGCCTTTCGCACTGCATCGACAACTATGTGCCCGGAATCCTTAACTGGTGCGAAATGTACGATATCGCCGGGCTGATCGCTCCCCGGCCTCTCTTTGCGGAGTCGGGGGAGAAAGACAACATCTTTCCCATCGACGCCAGCCGGGCCTCCTTTGCCCGGGTCAAGAAAGTGTATGAGATCATGGGAGCCGCGGATCTCTGCGAGCAGGAGACCTTTCCTGCCTCCCACAGCTTCCACGGCGTAAAGGGCATACCTTTCCTGGCCCGGCACCTCGCTTAGCGCTTTTTTATGCGGCTCTCCCCGCCCCGGAAGAGGCGACAGGAAGTCATGGCCCCATTGCGATCGGCCCTTTCGCTTTTTTTCCCGGTCTTTCCAACTTCCTGTGAGCCCCGTCTTTTCACAGGAAGACGGGAAGATCAGGAAGGATGGCCCGGCAAAAAGTCCCACATCTTCGAATGTCCGTTGGGGGAAGCCCTGAAAGAGCTTCGTAACACAGCCCGGGGTTGACGCGCTTCGCGCCTGCCCCGGGCAGGGACACCCGTAGGCAACAACCCGGAAAGGGTTGCGCATAATCCAGCCATGCCAGGTGTTTGCGCAGCCCTTTCCGGGCTGGGTTTTAAACAAATCCGCCTACCCGGGGTAGCGCCTATGCGGCGCAACCCCGGGCTGTGATCCGGAACCCCTTTCGGAGTGCCAGACTTTTTGCCGGGCCATCGGGAAGGAATGAGGAAACAATCGAGGCAGGTGGGCCGGCGCGGCTGCCGGATACGGAAGACTGCTCAGCGCTACGCCGATTCCAGCGAGCGCAGCTGCGCGGTGATGTAGTCCTTCACTTCCGGGGCAACCTGAAAAATGCCGGTGCCCAGGGTGCCGCTCGGGTCGGCGCTGAAGACCACCTCGGTGTAGTCTCCGGAATCCAGGAGGCCGCGGATGCGTGCCAGCGCGCGGTCGATCGCCTTCTGCGCCGGCTGGTCGAGCGCCCGATAGCCGGCCCCCATGCTTCCCGTGGGGATGCCGGCGGCGTGCGGCTTTGGGCCGCTCTGCCAGGGCCGGATGGCGGCATTGCCCCCTCCGGGGTAACCTCCTTCCGGCCGGCCGGCCAGAAAGGCCTCGAACTGCTCCTGGTTATCGTTGAAAACAAACAGGGTGGCTGCGTAGCACTCCTGGCGGATCATCCAGACGAAATCGCCTTCCTTCCCCGGCCCCCGATAAATCGTTCCCGTAACCCGGACTGCCATGTTCTCCTCCCGGCGCTCTAATGGGTGGAATCCTCCTGGTGCAGGAGATAGCGCTTGATTTTCTGGGTGGTGGTCTTTTCGAATTCCTGCTCCCGGATTTCCACCTTGCGAATCACCTGGTGTCCGGGAAGAGTCCGGTTCAGCTTGCGGATCTCCTCCATGATGACCTTTTCCACCAGCGCTTTGTTCAGCTCGCAATTTTCCGCACGGGAGTACTCGATGAATTTTTCCGCGTTGGGGACCACCACGGCCTGGATCTCTTCGTCCCCTTCGCGGCTGCGGCTGCCCAGGACGACCGATTCAAGGACGAAGGGGATCTTGAGGATTTTTTCTTCCAGCTCCTCGGGGTAGACATTTTCGCCATTGCGGGCCACGATCACGTTTTTCTTGCGCCCGCTGATGTGCAAAAAGCCGTCTGCGTCCAGAAAGCCGATGTCCCCGGTGCGGAACCAGCCGTCCTTCAGCACTTCCCGGGTTGCCTTTTCATTCTTGTAGTAGCCCAGCATGACGGACGGTCCACGGGCTACAATCTCTCCCCGGCCGTGCTCGTCCGGATCGGCGATGCGCACCTCCAGGCTGGGCAACGGGAGTCCGGCTGCTTCATCCTTGAATCGGCGGGGACGGTTGACCGCCAGAATGGGCGAGGTCTCCGTCAGGCCGTACCCCTGCAAAAAAGAAAATCCGAAGGAGCGCAGCCCCCTGGCCGTTTTGGGATCCACGGCAGCTCCCCCGGCGATAAAGAGGCGAATCGATCCTCCGAACTTTTCGTGGATCTCGGAAAAAATGCGCCGGCGCACCTCTTCGATTCCCAGGGTTTCCAGAAAGCCGCTCAGGGAGCGCAGGGTCGGCACCAGGGCCGCGGTCATTTTTTTCTCCCGGATTCCGGCGGTGATGCGCCGGAACATCTTTTCATATAGCAGCGGCACGCCGAGCAGCATGGTAGGCCGTACGCGCTTCATGTCCTCCACCACGGTTTTCAGGCTGCGGGCGTAGTGGACGGAGCACCCGGCGGAAAGGGGGCAGAGCAGCCCGCAGGTGCATTCGTAGGTGTGGTGAATCGGCAGGACCGACAGGAAGCGATCGGTCGGGAACAGCTGCACCATCCGGCGCATATCCATAATGTTGGTGCAGATATTCTTTTGCGACAGCATCACTCCCTTGGCGTTTCCCATGGAGCCGGAGGTGAATACGATGACCGAGACCTCCTCCGTCTGGACCTTCGGAAGCCTCTCCGCCGGAATCTCCGCGGGAGCCTTGCGCAGCAATTCGGTCATCGAGAGAATGCCGTTGCTCTGCTCCTCCAGGTCCATGTCGATCAGGCAGTGCATCTCCGGTATGGAGGAGCGGAATTCGGCGAACATGTCCCGATAGGATTCCGAGAACACCGCGGCCCGGGCATCCGAGGCGTGCAGGATTTTCACGATCTCGTTTTCCTTCAGCTTGCTGTCGA
>CAINFC010000048.1 GCA_903847975.1 uncultured Acidobacteriota bacterium
CCGAAGAAAAGGAGAAACCGGTTCCTCCAGGAGTAAAACAGGAGTAATGGTTTTTAATGGTAACCGGCAGTTCCTGTAAGTTGTTGATTTTAAAGTGGGCCCAGTAGGACTTGAACCTACGACCCGCTGATTATGAGTCAGGGAGGCTATTGTTTCTTCTGAAACTTGTTGAAATCTTAGGAAATAATAAAGTACAATAATATCATGTATTTACAAATGATATTAGGGGTATGATTTATTTCGTTTAGGTTCACGAGCTATCAAATAACTTCATTCAAAAGGTTCCTATACGGTTCCGAAAATCGATGGCCTTTCTGAATGATCTTCGTGGAGGAATCTATGGCTCACCTGCATTTGAATGCTCAGCGGCTGGAAAAACTGCGTTGCCCGGAAGGGAAGAAGCAAGAAGATTATTATGATGAGGCTGCCCGAACTCCGGGTTTTGGGGTACGTGTTTTCGACTCCGGGCGGAAAACCTTCATTATTACCTATAAGATCGATGGCAAAATGCGCCGGCATAAGCTGGGGAATTATCCGACTTTGTCCTTGGCGGATGGGCGGGAACAGGCTGCCAAGTGGCATGAGAAAGTGCAAACAGGAATAGATCCTATCCAAGAAAAGAAGGAGCAGGAACGCATCAAAAGCCTTTCGGTCCCCTTTAACGTGATCGCCGAGGATTATCTTAAGTTGTATGCACGGGCAAACAAGCGGAGTGTCCGGGAGGATGAGCGTCAGTTGAAAACCTATATTTTGCCTCTGTGGGGGGATCGTCCCGCCAAGGAGATTACAAAGCAGGATGTTATTCGTTTGTTGGATGAGATCGCAAAGCGCGCTCCAGTCCAGGCTAACCGAACCAGGGCGCTTATCCACAAAGTTTTTAATTGGGCCATCTCCGTGGACCGTTTGGAGAATAACCCTTGCTATCTGGTAAAAAGAGCCATCAAGGAAAAATCACGAGACCGGGTGCTCAGCGACCAGGAGATAGTTATCTTTTGGAATGCACTGGAGGAGGAAACGACGATCTTTGCTCCTCTTTTGAAATTGATTTTGCTAACGGCACAGCGCCCGGGTGAAGTCAAAGCAATGGAATGGACCCAGATTGACATGGCTGCTGGCTGGTGGACCATCCCTGCACACAAAAGCAAAAATAGTCTTAGCCATAGAGTTTTTTTGTCTCCTCAGGCAATCCGGATACTCCAGGATCTCCAGCAGTATCGAAGAGCGGGTGAAAACCAGCATGTATTCTACGGGACTGGAGAAACCGGGCATATCGTAGACATGAAGAAAGCTGTAAGGCGAATAGCAAAGAGAGTTGGGATTTGTAATTTTAGACCACACGATCTGCGGCGTACCGCGTCAACGCAAATGACGAGCAATGGAATTACTCGGCACACGGTATCCAGGATCCTGAACCACCTTGAAAAGGGGGTTACTTCAGTTTACGACCGGGCCAGCTATGATAAAGAAAAGCAGGGGGCCCTGGCTTGGTGGGGGAATCGCCTGCAGGAACTGGTCTCCGGTAGCCGCCAAAGAAACTCAGTCGAGTGATCCTAACCCATTACCCGGTTTTGCGACCCCATCCAACCTTTGCTCAAGATGTTTCAGCTTCAAGGCCCAATGAAACCTGTCCCTCAGCCTCCGGCGGTTGTCCATCATCTTTTCCAATCCGCGGAACATCTGGGTGAACACCTCGATTCGCCGGCGGCGGTTCTGTATGCTGCGGTAGGTGAGGTCATGGCATTTACGGCAGGCTATTTTAGTATGGTACGGGAAAAAAAACAGCCGGCCTACTCGCCTGGAGCAGTGCGGGCATGTAAACCAGAGTCTCTCCGCTCGCCGAGTCGGGTTATTCTTGATGTGGACCCGGGTAGTGGATAGTCGTACAACGGTGATCCATCCGTCAACATCAAGATTCAACTCGACATCCGGGTACCAGCTAATTTTGTAACCCACTAGGATTTCAGCAGGTGGACCAGCGCTGATCCATCCGTATGGATACGGGGCCGGCACAGTACACTTGAGCTCCCCCTGGGCTGGCACCCAGCGGCGGATGACTCCCAGTTTCTGTAGCCGTGGTAAGGATAGCCCTATGACTTCTTCAACGCATGTTTTCCTCTGGTAATCTCTTCTGCTTAGCATAAACCCTCACCGCAAAAAGGGGCTGGACCTCCGACAGAAAAACTGGTTCAACCTCCTAAATCATTGATATTAAATATTATACCACCCATACGGCCTATCGGTCGCACGGTTGGTGTCCGGGCTGGGCCGCGCGGCGACGAACTCCGCGGCAATGCCTTTGGCACCCTCGCGAGCATCCCTCCGAAAACCGATCTCCCTGTCGCTTTATCATTCTGGTTATCGCGCCAGGGGCCACAGAACCATGGCAGTGCGGTGCCCTGGACTCCGGAAGCTGTCGTCGCTGCAGGAAAGCAACATAAGGATAGCTACAAGCCGGGCAGCACAGAAGCCGGCCCTTGGATCGAAAGTCCTATCGTCGTAGGGAGCCCTTTCGTACGGAGGACGAGCGGCAGAGGGCACCTTCCGAGGCCAGTAAACTTCAGGAGCGGGGCCAACGTATAAGAAGGTATGGTTTGGGTAATTCGATCATTTATCGCAGTAACCCTGGCAACCCTCCTGGCGGTTTTGCATTATTATTCCCCACTCCAGATGACCAGCGTGGTCCCCTATGCCGGGCTTCTCCTGGCAGCCACGGGACTGATCTGCCTGGCCCACCCAATGAAAACGATCTTTATCCGCAACCGGTGGGCCGCTGCCGGACTGATCGCCACGGGCTTTGTCGCCGCTGCTCTGGCGCTTTGGTGGCCCAACTCGACAACCACCATAACCGAGCGGGTGTCCCTGCTGGACGAGGCGATGCCGCAGTATGAGTTCGTGGAGCGGCACCAGATCCGCGTACACACTACTCTCCCCCGGGCGTTCACAGCTCTGAAGGCGGTCACGCCGGATGAGCTCCCGGCGTACAACATCCTGATGAAGGTGCGCAGCGCCGCTCTGGGACGCAGCTGGACCAGGCCCAAGGGCCCATCGCCTCCCATTGTGGATGTGTTTTCGGATCCCAGCTCGGGATTCAAGGTCCTCCATCAGACCGATCGGGAAATGGTTTTCGGCGGAATCGGCCGTCTTCGGTTCAAAGTGGGGGATGAGCCCCTTCACTGGTCACCAGAGACTTTTGCCTCTATGAATCAACCCGGGTCCGTCAAGGTCGCCTTCAACCTGCGAGTTACCGATGCGGGCAACAGGTGGACCAACATCACCACGGAAACGCGTCTGCATGCACTGGACGAGGAGAGTTGCCGAGGAGTAGCAATCTATTGGCGAATGATCTACCCGGGGTCCGGGATGTTGCGAACGATGTGGCTCCAGGCAGCCCGCTCCCGAGCGGAGGGAAGGCCATAACATCTTTGTCCGGCTGTTGCGCTCGTCCGGGCTCGCACTCGCCGCCGGAGATGATATCGCCATAAAAGGGTTCTGAAGTTGAATGCACCTGGCGGTACGGAACATGCCTGCTACTTTCGGTCGGGATACTGGGCTTGAGACAGGAGCCATCATTCCTTTATCCAAATAACGGGAGCCACGTCCATGTTCTCCCGGTGCTCCCAGATAGACCTTGAGCCAGCCTGCTAATCGCGGCTGAGGAGAGGAAGGAAGTTCTGGTAGGTCTTGA
>CAINFC010000049.1 GCA_903847975.1 uncultured Acidobacteriota bacterium
AGGTCAACCGCTATAACCACTTATTTAAGGCAAAGGGAATAAAATGCGGGGCAATGCTTGTTGGTTTAGTTGTATGACTGCGTGGGGTATATTGCATTAATACACCCTAATATAGAAGGATGCCCAGCAAAAAGAGGGCAGTAAAATGCCAGAAAAGAGGCGCAAGGCGAGACGACAGCGGGGAAAGACGGATGATCTGACGCGGAACTTTTAGGGTTATTTATTTCCTATGAAAATCGGTGACCAAGACAAAAAAGGGGGACCTGGTATGCAAAATGGCTGTTTTATGCGAGTTTTAACGGTTATAACCCTTGTCTGTCCAAGAACCTGTTTTTAAGCCAAAATTATTTTGGAAAGCAGTGACCTTATTTATGAATTAAACCGCTAAGGCCGATACGGCCGCTGGTCGTTCCAGGGCATTGCGGAATCGATCCGCGATGGCTTTTTTTCTGGTGCCGCCCTCGGCCGATCCTGACCTCCTTCCGCCCAGGGGGCGGGAGAGGGGTCGCGGAAGGGTAATTCCATCAGCTGGTGGTCTGGTCGGGGTCGAATTTCATACTGGGCTGCGTGTTGGCGGTTTCCCAGTCGGGGCAACAGCGTATCATGACCAGAGTCATGTCGTCGGCCTGAGGCCGGTCCCCCTGAAATTGCAGTACTTTCTGGATCAGATGGGAGTGGGTGTCCTCCAGTTCGGGGCCGATGGACTCCTGCACCGAGGTGACCAAACGGTCCACGCCGAACTCTTCGTCGTTGTGGTCGGTGGCCTCGCTGATCCCGTCGGTGTAGAGCACCAGCAGGTCCCCGGGCTCCAGCTGAATTTCCGCCTCCTGATAAGCCTGGTTCATGATCAGGCCCAGAACCATGCCGCCCCGGCTCAGCGGGAGCGGGGGGTTTTCCGCATCCTTGAACAGCAGCGGCGGGTTGTGGCCGGCATTGCAATAGCGGAAAGAGTGTTGTTCCAGATCCAGTTCCCCGTAGAAAAAGGTAACGAAATTGCTGGAAGTGGAACTCTTGCAGAGAAAATGATTCAGCCGGGAAAGCGTCTCGCCGATGGGGAGCTGCAGCTCCGCCAGGGAGATCAGCGAAGCGCGCAGGGAAGCCATCAGCAGAGAGGCGGAAATGCCTTTGCCTGACACGTCGCCGATGGCGATTCCCCAGCGGCCGTTGGGGAGCGGGATGAAATCGTAATAGTCGCCGCCCACCCACCGCGAAGGGGAATTGAATCCGGTGATCTGATAGCCGGGCAGCCGGGGCGGACTTTCCGGCAGCAGGCTGCGCTGGATTTCCCCGGCCAGGGCCAGCTCCTTTTCGATGCGCTGCTTTTCCATCACCGATTCCAGCAGCCGGGTGTTCTCGATTTTTATCGCGGCCACATTGGCCAGGGAGGTGAGCACCTTGAGGTTTTCATTGGTAAAGCCCAGGGCCGATCGCCGGGAGTCGACATACACCAGGCCGATCACGTTGTTTTCATCCCATAGCGGGGCGCACATGGCCGAAAGCACTCCCTGAAGAATGATGCTCTCCTGGCCCCGGAAGCGGTCGTCCATCTGGGCGTTGGAAATCAGAATCGAGGCCTTTTCTTCCATCACCCGCCGGGTAATGCTGCGGCTGACCTGAATGGACTCGTTGGACGGGCCGCGGGTGGCCCGGTTCCAGACCACCCGGGGGACCAGCTGCTCGGACTTTTTATCCAGGAGCATGAGAAAGCCCCGTTCCGCGGGAATGGCGTCAAATACCAGGCTCATGATCAGCTCCAGAAGCTCGTCGAGGGGCTTGAAGGCAATCAGGGCGCTGGCCGCCTGGTTCAGAACGGAGAGCAGGTGTGCGTTCTGCTGGGTTAGGGACTGGTCGCTCTGGTCCTCCCTGATCTGCCGGGCCAGATCGTCGGAGCGGAAGACCGAGGTGATCATCGAGGGGTCGGTCTCCTCTCCGAAGAGAACGCGCGGAGACCCCATGGGAGTGAGCGGTCCGGAGTGGATCGTGCCGGACAGAATGACTTTGATTTCCGTCTCCCCGGCGGTGATGATATCGCCCGACTGCAGCACCGTCGGTTCTTTGAGCAGCTCACCGTTCAGGTAGGTTCCGTTGTAGCTGCCCAGATCTTTGAGCAGGTAGCGGTTTTCTTCCCTGCGGATCGAGGCGTGAAAGCGGGACAGCTTCACATCCGCCACCGGAACATGGTTTTTCGAGGAGCGCCCGATGTCGATAGTCGGCTGATGCTCCGGAAAAGGAAGATCCCGGGTCTCTTTCAGGGGATCGACGACTCGAAGGGTTATCATGATGGCCTGGCCTCCGCGCTTATCCGGTCATGTTCCATGTTCTGTTTATCCTGGGTCGTATCGGTCGGGGCCGTTTCCATGACCCGCCGGTCTGCTTCATCGCTTCCATTTTAAGAGGCTACCGGAAGAAAATCAAGGAAGGAAAAACACGATTCTTCTTTGCTTCTTGACATAAGCCGGTTCCGCTCATTAAAATTTGGAATACGAAACATAACAGTCCATCCCGGACCGGCGGCAGCCAGCGGAGTGTGTGGAACAGGAAGACCCGAAATGACAGCCGATAAAAAATCCACGGTGTTGGTTGTGGAAGACGACCGATCGACGAGCCGCATGGTGTGCTCCGCCCTGCAATCGGCGGGGCTGGAGACGGTGGCGGTGGAAGATGGACGGGTCGCCTTGCAGCTGGTCCGGGAACGAGCTTTCGACCTGGTCCTGCTCGACTTGAACCTGCCCGGCATCAAAGGACTGGAGATCCTGGATCGCATGTACCAGGAAGCCATACCCTGCCGGGTGATCGTCATGACCGGAGACGATGCTACCGAAAGCGTGATGCACGCCGTTTCCCGGCAGGCGTATCGCTATATCCTGAAGCCGTTCTCCATGAAAGCCCTGGTGGAGCTGGTGCAGACCGTGCTGGCTGCCGGATACCCGAGCGCTCCGATCGAGGTGGTCTCTGCCCTTCCCGAGTGGATTGAGCTGCTGGTCCCCTGCGACCTGGAATCGGCGGACCGGATCCGCAGCTTCATGGCCGGGTTGCTTTCCAGCATACCGGAGAATGTCCGGGAATCCATCGCCCAGGCTTTTCGGGAGCTGCTGCTGAACGCCATCGAATGGGGCGGGCAGCTGGATCCGCAGCGGAAAGTGCGCATTTCCTGCCTGCGGGCCCGGCGCATGCTCCTCTACCGGATCGCCGATCCCGGCCCCGGCTTCCGCATGGAAGAGGTGCGGCATGCCGCTTTTAATAATCCGGAGGGAGCGCCGACCGAGCACATGCGGGTGCGCGAGGAACTGAAGCTGCGCCCCGGCGGATTCGGCATTCTCCTGGTGAAGTCGATCGTCGACGAGCTGCTGTTCAACGAAGCGCACAACGAAGTCGTATTCGTGAAATACCTCGATTAGCTGTCTCACGGGGTGCGCCCGCATCCTTCCCGGATCTTCCCGGATCTTCCCGTCTTCCTGCGGGGGAAAAACTTCACAGGAAGAGCAGGAAGGAAGGGAAGGGAATCCGGAAAGGGAGACTCCTTCCCCTTCCCCGATCTTCCCGCCTTCCTCAGGAATGGCGGGCCTGGGGCATGGATTCGGCAATCACCTCCCGAACCCGCTGTAGGATTCCCTCCAGGGGAACCGGCTCCATCTTCCGCGTGGCCCGGCTGTAGAGCTCCACCTTATTTTCCTTGAGCAGCTTGGGCCCGATGGTGATGCGGAAGGGGACCCCGATCAGGTCGGCATCCTTGAATTTCACCCCCGGCCGCTCGTTGCGGTCATCCAGCAGGACGTCGATGCCCGCTCCGGACAGCTCCCGGTAAATGTTTTCCGCCGCCTGCCGCTGGTCCTCCAGGGCGAAGTTGACCGGCGTGACCACTACATGGAAGGGCGCCAGGCTGACCGGCCAGACGATCCCGTCGGCGTCGTGGAACAGCTCGATGGCCGAGGCCAGGATCCGCTCCACACCGATTCCATAGCTGCCCATGACGATGGGCACCTCCCGGCCGTCGTGGGTCAGGACGTGGGCCCGCAGGGATTCGCTGTACTTGGTTCCCAGCTTGAAGATGTGCCCGATTTCCAGGGCCTTGTAGATCTGCAGCTTCTCCCGGCGGCAGGCCGGACAGGTTTCTCCTTCGTTCACCAGCCGGAAATCGCCCCACTGCGGCTGAAAGTGAACGCCCGGGGTGGCTCCGACAAGATGGTAGTCGTTGCGGTTGGCACCGCAGATCAGGTTGCGCCGATCGCGAAGCGCCTGGTCCGCCAGGATGGTCATTCTGGAAACCCCCACGGGGCCCAGGCTGCCGGCATCGGCTCCCAGCGCCTCCAGAATCTCCTCGGCGGTGGCCGGACGGAATACGGAGGTGCCGATATGGGAGGAGAGCTTGGCCTCATTGAGGCTGTGGTCCCCGCGCAGCAGGATCAGGACGGGCTTGCTGTCGGCCAGGTAAACCAGGGATTTGATCTGCCGGGTGGGATCGGCCTGCAGGAACGCGGAAACCTCAGCAATGGTTTTCTGCCCCGGGGTGTGAACCGGTTCCGGCTCCGCTCCCTGCGGCTCGGCGTCCTCGATCGGGTCGAGCAACGACTGGGCGCGCTCCATGTTGGCGGCGTAACCGCAGCCGCAGGAGACCACCAGGTCCTCTCCGGCGTCCGAACGCACCATGAATTCGTGGGACTGGCTTCCTCCCATGGACCCGGAGTGCGCCTCGACCACGGCGTAGCGCAGCCCGCAGCGCTCGAAAATACGGCAATAGGCCTGGTAATGCTTGTCGTAGCTGCGGTCCAGTCCGGCGGCATCCACGTCGAAGGAATAGGAATCCTTCATGGTGAACTGGCGGACGCGCAGCAGTCCGGATTTGGGCCGGGGCTCATCCCGGAACTTGCACTGAATCTGGTACCAGATCTGCGGCAGCTGGCGATAGGAGCGCAGCTCGCCGCAGGCGATGGTGGTGAAAATTTCCTCGTGGGTCATTCCCAGGCACATGTCGCGTCCGGCGCGATCCTTCAGGCGAAACATATTGGGCCCCATGACCTCCCAACGCCCGGAGCTCATCCACACCTCGCCGGGATGCAGGGCGGGAAGATAAAACTCCTGGGCCCCGATCCGCTCCATCTCCTCGCGGATCACGGCCTGGGCTTTCAACATGCTTCTCTGGGCCAAGGGCAGATAGGAGTAAATGCCGGCGGCCAGCTGGCGGATGTAACCGGCGCGAAGCATCAGCTGATGACTCGGAACCTCGGCATCGGCCGGGGTTTCCCGCAGGGTTGGGATAAAGAACTGAGACCAGTACATGTTTCCTCCAATACGATAAAACCGAATACTATAGCACGAAAACCGCAAAAGACCCAATCGGGGACCGGGAAGAGCGGTTGTTTCGCCGGGCGCAGGTCACGCCGCACGGCCCGGCATAAAGGCGTGGATCGGGTCGGTTCCGCCGTCTCGTGCAGGACTCGCGTGTGAGCCACACGGGGCGAAATAGCGGATGTTCCACCGGTGTGCTCCGCCATGGCCTTGGGGGACCCCGCGTAAACCGGCAAAGGACTGTTATTCCGAGGCAAGGTCCCGTCAGGCGGCCGGGATATGGTGGGTTCCCTCTTCCAGGAAACGGTCTGCCAGGAGGATTTCTTCCGGGTCCAGAGGCTCCGGCCGGGATGGCGCCGCAAGGATTTTCTCGAAGCTGGCGACCATGGCCTGCCGGAGATCCCTGCGCAGGCCTTCCACGGAGGAAGAGCCGGGCAGGAAGTCCAGGATGCCGGCGAAGGAGCTGCGAATTTCCTCCTCCGTGGTACCCAGTGCGGCGGCCTGACGCGCGAAGTCGCAATCGATCAGGATCGAGCCGTGCTGCAGAAAGGATCGCTTCAGCCGGCGCTGGGCGCTGCCGATCAGCTTGCGCCCGCCGGCGGTAATTTCGTAGCGGGAGGTGGAAACAAAGCAGGGGGCGTCCATGGGCGAGGGAAGGGAATCCTTCCGCTTCCGGCTTCCCGGCGAAATCCGTGCCGGGCAGCCGATGGCCGCCAGGGCCCCGTGCAGGGCCCGGGCGATCACCAGGTAGCAGTCGAGGATGCCGGACCCGCCAAAGGCCTCCAGCTCATTGGAAACGACAGAATAAGTCAGTTCCCGATCATGGAGAACGGCGCGCCCGCCGGTGGGCCTGCGCACCACGTCGATTCCCTGCTGCCGGCAGAAATCGAAGCGGACCGCTTTTTCCGGGTTCTGGGCATATCCCAGGGAAACGGCGGCCGGCTCCCAAAGGTAGAGGCGCAGGGTCGTAACGGGGTCCGGACAATCGTTGGCCCGGCGCAGCATGGCTTCATCGATCGCCATGTTGCGCCGGCCGTCAGCTTCGGCATCCAGGATCACGCGAAAGGAGTTCATGGCGGCGGTTGGCGTGTCCCTGTCCTCGGGCGCTCAGAGAAGGCTTTCCAGCGGGCGATAGGGCTTCCCCTGGGCTGCGGCAACCGGCTCGCAGGTGATATGCCCCTGGTAGGTGTTTACCCCGAGGAAAATGTCCGGGTGCTGCCGGACCGCTTCCCGGAAGCCCAGGTTCGCAATTTTCAGGGCATAGGGCAGGGTGACGTTGGTCAGCGCGAAGGTGGATGTGCGCGGCACCGCTCCGGGCATGTTGGCCACGCAATAATGGATGACGTCGTCCACCGAATATACCGGGTCGCTGTGGGTCGTGGGCCGGGTGGTCTCGATGCATCCGCCCTGGTCGACGGCCACATCCACGATCACCGCATACTTCTTCATGTTCTTCAGCATGGAGCGGGTGACCAGCTTGGGAGTGAAAGCGCCGGGGATGAGCACCCCGCCGATAAGCAGGTCGGCTTCCCGGATCATCCGGCCGATATTGTAGGGGTTGGACATCAGCGTTTCAATCTGGCCGAAGAAGATGTCGTCCAGGTAGCGCAGCCGGTTGGGGTCGGTGTCCAGGATGGTCACCCGGGCTCCCAGCCCGACGGCCATCTTGGCGGCGTTCATCCCCACCACACCTCCGCCGATGATGATCACCTTGGCCGGCGGGACGCCGGGAACTCCGCCCAGCAGCTCTCCCAGGCCGCCGACGGTGCGCTGCAGGTAGAAGGCTCCGACCTGGATGGACATCCGGCCGGCAACTTCGCTCATCGGCACCAGCAGGGGAAGCACTCCGTTCGGAGTCCGTATGGTTTCATAGGCGATTCCGGTAATCTGCTTTTCCGTCAGCATGTCCGTCTGCTGCGGGTCGGGGGCCAGGTGCAGGTAGGTAAACAGCAGCTGGTTGCGCCGCAATAGCTGGTATTCCGGGCCGACCGGCTCCTTGACCTTGACGATCATCTCCGCTTTTCCGTAAATGTCTTCCGCGGTGGGCAGTATTTCCGCCCCGGCTTCGACAAACTCCGCATCGGGAATACCGCTCCCCTGGCCCGCGTCCTGCTGCACGTAAACCTTGTGCCCGGCCCGGACCAGGTCGTGCGCTCCGGCCGGCACCAGGCCGATCCGGTACTCGTGGTTCTTGATTTCCTTGGGTACGCCGATAATCATAGTGAATTCCTTTTCTCTTCTCTGGTTTCAGTTGTTGTCAATCTGGGCTCGCTGCAGCTTCCCGCTGAAGTCGACGTATACGGCTTTCCATTCCGAAAAGAAGTCCAGGGCCTGCTGGCCCGCTTCCCGGTGGCCGTTTCCGGTCTGCTTGATTCCTCCGAACGGCAGGTGCACCTCGGCTCCGATCGTCGAGGCGTTGACGTAGCAGATCCCGGTGGCCAGGTCGCGAATGGCCCGGAAAGCCCGGTCGACATCCCGGGTGTAGATGGCGCTGGAGAGCCCGTAGGATACGCCGTTGGCGATTTCAATGGCCTCTTCAAAGTTTTTGCAGGGAAGGACCGACACCACCGGCCCGAAAATCTCCTCCTGGGCAATTCTCATCTGCGGATGTACGTCGGCAAAAATGGTCGGCTGGTGGAACCATCCGGCGGCCAGAGCCCCGGCGGTGATCCGCCGGCCGCCGGCTGCCAGGCGGGCTCCTTCGCCCCGGCCGATTTCCACGTACTGCTCGACGCTGGTCCGCTGCGATTCGCTGACCAGGGGGCCCATCTCGGTTTCCGGGTCCAGGCCGTTGCCGACGCGCAGGGCGTTGGCCCGGGCGGTGAAGCGCTTCAGAAACTCGCCGTAAACCTTCTTGTGAACGACCACCCGGCTGGCGGCGGTGCAGCGCTGCCCGGTGGTGCCGAATCCGCCCCAGATCGCCCCGTCGACGGCCAGATCCAGGTTGGCGTCTTCCATGACCAGGATGGCGTTTTTCCCGCCCATCTCCAGGTGCACGCGGCGGAAGTCGGGGGCGCAGTTCCGGGAGACCTCCCGGCCGACCTCGGTGGAACCGGTAAAGCTGATCAGCTTTACTCCCGGATGCTTGGTCATCGGAATCCCGATATTTTTTCCCGATCCGCAGACCAGGTTGATCACCCCCGGAGGGAAGCCGATCTCATGACAGGCCTGTACCAGATTTACCGAGGACAGAGGGGTGTCGGTGGCCGGTTTCAGGATCATGGTGTTCCCGCACACCAGGGCGGGGATCATTTTCCAGGACGGAATGGCCATCGGGAAATTCCACGGGGTGATGAACCCGCACACTCCGATGGGCATGCGCACCGACATGGCGAACTTGTTGGGCAGTTCCGAGGGCGTGGTCTGGCCGAACATCCGGCGCCCCTCGCCGGCGGTGTAGTAGCTGATATCGATGGCCTCCTGAACGTCGCCTTCGGTTTCCTTGAGGATCTTGCCCATTTCGCGGGTCATCTCGGCGGCAAACTTTTTCTTTCGGCGAAGGAGCAGCTCGCCGAGCCGGAAAACCAGCTCGGCCCGCTTGGGAGCCGGAGTCCGGGCCCAAGGCAGCGCGGCCGCCTGCGCCGCCTGCACCGCCTCTTCCAGGTCTTTGGTTGTGGATTGCGGAAAAAGGCCGATCCGCTCCCTGGAATCCGCCGGGTTGCGGTTTTCGAAAACCTCTCCCCCTTCACTGTCGACCCAGCATCCGCGAATGTAGTTCCTGTACCGCGGCGTTTTTTTCATGGCTACCTCCTTGTGGGAAACGAGCCGGGGAAGTCGGGCCGGCTCAGTAGAGACCTTTGGGTATGACTACAATGCCGTTTGGCGTAACGGTGAAATGAGCTTCATCCAGGTGACGGTCATAGCCGATTTGCGCCCCTTCCGGAATGGCCACTCCTTCGTCGACGATGCAGCGCCGCAGCCGGGAGTGCCGCCCGATGGTCACGTTCTCCATCAGAATGGAGTCCTGCACCAGCGAATAGCTGTTGATGCGCACATTGTTGGCCAGAATGGAGCGGTTCACTTTGCCGCCGCTGACGATGCAGCCCGGGGAAATCAGGGAATCCAGGGCGCTGCCGAGCCGCCCGCCGTGTCCCTCCTGGGAAAAGACGGTTTTGGCCGGGGGGAGCTGCTTCGGGCGGCAGCGGATCGGCCAGCTCTGGTCGTAGAGGTTCAGGGACGGGGTCACTTCGATAAGGTCCATGCTGGCTTCGTAGTAGGAGTCCAGCGTGCCGATATCCCGCCAGTAGGCCGAACCGGCGGTGTCCTCGAACAGGTAGGTGTGAATCGATCGTCCCTCCTCCAGCATCTTGGGGAGGATGTCGTGCGCAAATTCATGGATGCTGTTTTCGTTTTTGGCATCGGCCATGACCGCCCGGACCAGCGCATCGGTCTGAAATACGTAGATTCCCATGCTGCACAGCGCCTTGTCGGGCTTTCCGGGAAGAGGAGTCGGATCCTCCGGGCGGTCCTGGAAGGAGATCAGCCGCCCGGTTTCATCCACCCCCAATACTCCGTACTGCCTGGCCTCGGAAAGGCTGCGCTCCACGGCGGCAATGGTCACGTCGGCGCAGCAGTCCACGTGGCGCCGGATCAGGGGCTGGTAGTCCATCTTGTAGACGTGGTCCCCTTTCAGAACCAGCACCCGCTCCGGGCGGTGCAGGTTGAACAGGTAGACATTCTGGAAAATGGCATCCGCCGTGCCCTGGTACCACCCTTCGGCGGCGTAGTGCTGCGGGGGCAGGGAGTAGATGAATTCATCGGTTTCCACGTTGAACAGGTCCCAACCGTGCTTGATGTGCTGGTCCAGGGTAAGCGACTTGTACTGCGTCAGCACATAGATGCGCCGCAGTCCGCTGTTGAGGCAGTTGGACAAAGTGAAGTCGATGATCCGGTAGATCCCCCCGAAATTGACGGAGGGCTTGGACCGGTGGACAGTCAGGGGAAGCAGTCTTTCCCCCTGCCCTCCGGCCAGGATCATGGTAAGGGTTTTGCTCAGGATACCGCTGCGGTAAGGAGACATATTCTTATTCCTATCCAAAAAATGAAATCTCGAGGATCGATCCGGGAGAAGTTCAGGCGGTGGCGTCCGCGGGGTAGTACTTCTGGATGACTTCCCGAATCTTGCTTTTCAACTCGCTGAGGTCGGACGATTTGATGACGTAGGCTTCCGCCGCCCAGGTCAGGTAGTTGTCCATGTGGCTGGAGTAGGCGGAATTGATGATCACCGGGATCTTGCGATGCTTGGCCATGAGGTGCCCCAGGGTTTCCACGCCGTCCATTTTCGGCATGCGGATATCCAGGACGATCAAATCCGGCGGGGTGGGCGCCGCATCCACCATCTGCAGGGCCTCCTTCCCGTTGGAGGCCACCAGAACCTTGTAGCCCTCGCGGGTCAGTTCCTTATCGTACAGGCGGCGGATATTCTTTTCGTCATCGACAACGAGTATGGTTTTCATGATAGGCTATTGTTCACAAAAGGGTAGTTGAATTTTGAAGGTGGTGCCCACACCTTCCGTGCTCTCGAAGGATATTTCTCCGCCGTGAGCGGAAATGATCTGCGCGGCGATGTTGAGCCCCAGGCCGGTTCCGGAGGACTTGGTAGTGAAAAAGGGGGTAAATACCTTGCCTTTCAGCTCTTCCGGGATCCCGCAGCCGGTATCGATGACCGCTACCACAACCTGGTCCTCACGGGTGAAGGTCTGTATGCGTACGGTGCCCCCGTCCGCCATGGCCTGGGCGGAGTTGAGCAGCAGATTGATCAGAACCTGCCGGATCTGGTTTTCGTCGATGCGCACCATCCGCAGGTCGGGCTGCAGCTCCTCGCGGATCGGGTGCCGGGCAAACCGTTCGTCTTTCCCGAACCGGCGGACCAGATCGTTGATCAGCAGGTTGATATCCCGGCCATCCATGACCGGCTTGGCATAACGGGCGTAGTCCAGCAGCTCGTTGACGATGTGCTCCAGCCTGGAAACCTCGTCCACGATCACCTGAAGATCTTCGCAGCTGGAGGGGTGATCGGACAGATCGGTGAGCAGCATCCGGGCATATCCCCCGATGGTGACCAGGGGGTTGCGAATTTCATGGGCCACTGTGGCCGCCATTTTTCCGATCGTTCCCAAACGTTCCGCCTCAATCAGCGCTTTCTGCTGCTCCACTAATTGTACATTCGCTTCTTCCAGCGCCTGGATTTTTTGCTCCAGTTCGCCGTACAGCCGGGCGTTGTCAATGGCGTAACTGGCTTGATTGGCAAGGTTTTTAAGGAATTCCAGGTCTTCGAAAAGCACCGGCCGGCGGGTGATAAAATTGTCCACCAGGATGAGCCCGATCTGTTTCTGGGGGGTATAGAGCGGGATGCAGACGAAGGAATCGGTCTGCAGCAGAGACATGAGCTCGGGATTGACATAGACTCCATCGTCGCCGGTGACCTTGCCGCTGGCGATGTTGAAGACTTTCTTTTCGTCCAGGGACCGGATCAGGAGGTGGCCCGATTCGTCCAGGGGCACCGATATCCGGCGGACGATTTCCATTACCTGACGGTTTTCGTCCGCGCGGCGCCGGCCCTCCTTGAGCAGCTCCGGGAGGCTCAGCTGCAGCTGGTCCAGGTTGGCCCAGATGACCGCGGCCTCTTCGCCGCTGCCCGGGCCGACCGCCAGGCGGCCTTTCAGCCGTCTTTCGCTTTCGTCCACCAGGAGGACGAAGGCCCGGTTGAACCCCAACCCTTTTCCCGCGGTGACTCCCACCAGCACGGAGTAGAGAAGGTTGTCCAGCTGGGAGAT
Organism: uncultured Acidobacteriota bacterium; assembly: GCA_903847975.1. Classification (GTDB taxonomy): domain Bacteria; phylum Acidobacteriota; class UBA6911; order CAINFC01; family CAINFC01; genus CAINFC01. The sequence continues at coordinate 12,063 of CAINFC010000049.1, forward strand.
GGTGGCCTGAAACGCCTCGCTGACATCGTTGAGGGTGTAAAGCTTCTGGATCCGGCGCTTCAGGTCGATTTCGAAGCGCTTGCGCGGGGTGATATCCCGCACCAGCACCATGATCTGCCGGGTGCGGGCCTCCGCGACTCCGATGGGGTGAATCACCAGCTCCAGGTAAAGCGGGGTGGGGCCCAGGTCGTGCACCAGGCACTCGTGATGGGATACCTTGCTGATGTTGAGGGTGCGCTGGATCAGCCGGCCCATGTCGGCAAAAAGCTTGGGGCGCCCGTGGTTCTGAAAGATCTCCTCGCAGGTGCTGCCGATGACCTGGAACTCCTGCAGCCGTATGGCGGCCAGCAGGCTGCGGTTGATGTTCAGAATGCGCAGGGCGGGCATTTCCAGAACCAGCATTCCCTCGTGCAGGCTGTTGAGAATCTTTTCGTTCAGCTGCCGCAGGTAGTCGATCCGGTCCTGCAGCCGTTTGCGCAGGGTGATGTCCCTCCCGACGATGCAGATGGAAAGCAGCTTGCCGTGAGGATCGTAAATTTTCTTGCCGTTGAACTCCAGGTTGCGTATTTCGCCGTAGCGGGTGTGGAGAATGAGCTGGGCGTCCTTGAAGGTGCGCTCCTCGTTTTCCGTTTCGCTGAACTGCTGCAGGAAGGAATAGGAGGACAGGCCGCTGGTTCCCATGGTGGAATCGTCGCAGAGGCTTCGGAAATTCTGCCCCTTCAGCTCCTCCTTGGAGTAGCCCAGCACTCCCTGGATATCCCCCTGAACCGAGAGGATTTCTCCGTTCTGCTTGAGGGCGAATACCAGGTCCGGCAACTGGTCCGTCACCAGTCGGAAGATGACGTCCTCTTCCGTGTTCGGCGCGAGCTGTAGGTCCATTGAATTCATAGCGCTTGCTTGTAACCGGGAACCGCCCTGGTACCCTCCCTGAATCAGTAAGCGGGTCTCCTTTTGGAGATTGCGTATAAGTATAGCTCTTTATATTTCTCCGCGGAATGATTCCAGGAAAAATCGCAGCTCATGGCGCGGTTCATCATGTAGGACCAGCGGCTGACATCCTGGAAGGCGCGCAGGCTGCGGTGCAGGGCTTCCATCATGGCCTCCGCGGAGTAGGCTTCGAAGGAAAAGCCGGTGCCCCGGTAGGGATTATGATCGTCGTCGATCACCGAATCGCGGAGTCCGCCGGTGGCCCGGACCACCGGGAGGGTGCCGTAGCGCATGCTGTAAAGCTGGTTCAATCCGCAGGGCTCGTACTTGGAGGGCATCAGGAACATGTCCGACCCGGCTTCGATCAGGTGGGCCAGGGCATCGTCGAAGCGCAGGTGGACGCTGATCCTGTCGGGATGCCGGAGCATGGCCTGCTGCAGGACCTGCTCGTAGGCTTTATTTCCGCTGCCCAGGATGACCAGCCGCAGCGGCAGGGAAAGAATTTCCTCCAGCCGGGCCAGGACCAGGTCGAATCCCTTCTGGTCGGTGAGCCGGCTGATCATCCCCAGGATGGGGATGCGCTCTTTGGGCGTCTGCCAGCCGCAGCGCAGCAGAAGCTCCTTTTTGTTCTCATATTTCCCGGAAATGTCGTCCATCGAGTAGTGGTAGGGGATCTTGGGGTCGTCGGCCGGGTTCCAGGTTTTGTAATCGATGCCGTTCATGATGCCGAACAGGTCGGAGCGGCGGGTCCGCAGCACTCCGTCCAGCCCGGCCCCGAATTCGGCGCTGCTCTGGATTTCGATCGCATAGCTTTCGCTGACGGTGTTCAGGCAGTCGGCGTAGGAGAGGGCGGCCTTCATCAGGCAGACATGATCGTAAAACTCCAGGGGGCTGCCCGGGTAGAAAAACCCTTCGCTCAGCCCGGCCGGGTATAAAATGGACTTGGGGAAGAGCCCGAGATATCCCATATTATGGATGGTGTAAACCGTGGAAGACAGGGTGCATGCCGCCGGACCCATACCCGTGCGGATGTAGGCGGGAATCATACCGGTCTGGCTGTCATGGCAGTGAATGATATCCGGAACCCAGTCCAGGCCTTCCAGCAGGGCCAGAGCGGCCCGGGAGAAAAAAAGGAAGCGCTCGCCGTTGTCTTCATAGCCATGCCCGCTGATCGGATCGTCGTAAATGCCGGGCCGCTGGAAAAAAGCGTCGTTGCCCACCAGGTAAACGGGAACATCGGTATCCGGCAGGACCGTATGGTAATACTGGACCGGCACCGGGATTCTCCCCAGCAGGACCTGCCGGACCGGGTGGTCGCCGAGCGGGAGAAGGTTGTAGCGCCCTTTGTCGATCGACTGGTATTTCGGAATCACCACCCGCACCTGCACATCCAGAGACCGCAGAGCGGCCGGAAGAGCGCCCAGGACATCTCCCAAACCGCCGACTTTGGCGAAAGGAACGGCTTCGGCAGCGATCATCAGTACCTTCATGGAGTTCTTTTCCTTTCTGTCCAAGTGCAACTTTTCCGCGGCTCCTGCATCTTAACCGTTGCCGGTCATCGTAAGTTCGCAATGAGCGCGGTAACCCCGGCAAAGGATAAGTATATGTCAGACTGGTTCAATACGGCTGTTCTTCTTGGATTTTCCGCACTTTACCTGGGAATTCTCGGGTTGATTCTTCTGCGCCTCTGGCGGGGAAGAAGAGACCAGCTGGAAGCCTGAGGGCCGATCTGCCTTTTTTGCTCTTCTTCAGCCTGCCTTGGCTACCCGCGCCACGGTATCGTTGACCTCTTCCGGATTCATCATTCCGACGGTAATGGCATCGACCAGCCGGTTGCCGAACACGTAGCGCAGCGAGGCGTCCTTTTCTTCCGGTTTCACCAGCTTTCCGGCACCGAAAATCTTCATGCCGAGCACCGCTTTCTCATTTTTCCGGGCGGCCTGCAGCACTTTGGCTACCTCTTCGGCCGAGGCGTCCATGGAATACTCCGCTCCGCCCTTATGGTTGATGCGGGCCAGAATCAGATCCACCCAGGGGTGTTCGGCGGCCACTTTCAGGGCGCCGAAGTCATGGCAGGAAACCCCGACGGCGCCCACGATTTTTTTCTGTTTCAACTCCGACAGCTCGTCCTGAATCCGGGCTGTCTCGGCAGGCCATTTGTTGTTCATCATGCAATGGATCAGGCAGATATCGATGGTGTCCGTGCCGAGCTCCTGACGGAAGCGGTCGATTTCCGCTTTGGCCCCGCCGGAAAATTCGTTCCATTTCTCCTTGCGCGGCCAGATCTTGGAAAGCATGACCAGGTTGGATCGCGGGATGCCTTTGACCACCTCCTTGACGAAAGGGTGGGAGCCGTACAGATCGGCCATATCCAGGAAATTGAGTCCCCGGTCCAACCCGGTCCGCAGCAATCGGTCAAAAGCCTCTTTCCCCTGGCGCGTCTGCGCGGAGGAATGGTTGTAGCCGTTAAACCCGGTGCCCAGGGCAAGGCGCGATGCCCGGATCCCGGTTTTTCCCAAAAGCACCCGGTCGGTTGCCTGAAAAGAGGTTTTCCCGGGAGCCTGGGGCAGCAGCATGGCCGGTCCGGGTAGCGTGGTCAGCAGAAAATCGCGGCGGTTCATGTTTCGCATTTTTAATTCTCCTGTCCGTTCGTTGTAAGAGTCTGTAGGGATCCGCCGGATCGAAAAAGGGACGACAGGGGAGGGAGGCCCGTGTCCCCTGCCGTTCTTTCTCGATCCGGCGGTTGCCGGAGGCCTAGGTCAGGCCGAGCATCCGGCGGTTTCGCTCCGTGTCGGTCTGGGCACCGGCGAAGTCGTCGAAAGCCACTTCGGTGGCCGAAATGATGTGCCGGGTGATGAACGGGGCACCTTCCATGGCCCCCTGTTCAGGGCTTTTTACGCAGCATTCCCACTCCAGTACGGCCCAGCCGTCGTAGTTCTTCTCGGTGAGCAGGGTGAAGATGCGCCGGAAGTCGACCTGTCCGTCTCCGAGCGATCGGAAGCGGCCGGCGCGCCTGGCCCAGGACTGGTACCCGCTGTAAACTCCTACCCGGCCGCTCGGGCGGAATTCGGCATCCTTGACGTGAAAGGACTTGATCCGCTCGCCGTAAAGTTCGATAAAATGCAGGTAGTCGAGCTGCTGCAGCACGAAGTGGCTGGGATCGTAAAGCAAACAGGCGGCGGGATGCTGTCCGACTTCGTCCAGAAACATTTCATAGGTGGCCCCGTCATACAGGTCCGATCCCGGGTGCAGCTCGTAGGAAAAGCAGACTCCATGGTCTTTGGCCATATCGAGCAAGGGTCTCCAGCGGGCCGCCAGCTCGCGAAAAGCTTCCTCGACCAGGCCCTGGGGACGCTGCGGCCACGGGTAGACCATGTGCCAGGCAAAGCCCCCGGACATGGCGGGAATGCTCGTGGTGCCAAGATTCACGGAGGCCAGGATGATCTTTTTCAGCTGTCCGGCCGCCCAGGCGGTGCGCTCCTTTTCCTTCATGCCGGCGGGATAAAAAGGCTGGAAGGCTTCTTCGTAGGCGGGGTGCATGGCCAGGCACTGGCCCTGCAGGTGACCGGAGATTTCCGTGGGTACCAGGCCGACCTCCCGAAGCAGGCCGAGGTATTCCTGGCAGTAATCCTTGGAAGTGGAAGCCAGGTCCAGGTCGATCAGCCGGCTGTCTCCGGTCGGGATCTGGATACCTTTGTATCCCAGGCCGGCGGCCCACCGGGTGATATCCGGAAGGGTGGCAAACGGCGCGTAATCTCTCTGGAATTGTGCCAGGAAAATGGCGGGTCCTTTAATCGTCTTCATAGTCTTTGCTGTTCTCCCGTAAAAATGTAATGAGCCCGGTCAGGCAAGGCGTACTTTGTATTCCCTGCCGAATGTATTTAACGGCCGTCACGCGGCCGGAATCCTGTTCCCTCCATGAATCATGATTCAGCAAGAAAGTAGCATGTCCGGGGCCTTGGGTTCAAGTCCGGAAGAGAATTGTCACCGGATCACGTTTTTTATGAGAGGGTTGGGCTAGCAGGAAGCAGGCAGGACCGGGAAGAAAAGCGAAAGAGCCTGCCGTCCGAGGCGATCCTCGCGTCCCGGCACAACAAGGGCTTGACAGGAAATCATGTGTGTAAATCTGGCGGTATGCCACATGTGCGGGATGCTTTCCCCGAGACGTACTCGCCATCAGTAGAGGCGAGCGGCGCGCGCCCCTCCCCGATTGGCCTCCCCATCCGAATCTTCCGGGGAGTGACCCAATCGTACGGTGGATAGCTCTTTCGCGGAATGGGTCCGGGCAGGAAAATCCTTGGGCCGCGGGTCGCACACCCCTACAAGGGTCGAGTCGTAAAAAGAAATTTGCCCGATTTCATCCAGAAACCGTACGGGCGGGGGTTGGAAAAAAAGAAAAAAAGCCCTGAGAGTCAGTTTTGTGCCCGGCGGGGAAGGAGGGAGGAACTCTCAGGGCTTTCGGGTGAGGCGGGGTGTGATGTGTGGACTCCTATAGCAAGATCGCAGTTTTCATTTCTTCTTATTAATTATTGATGAGCGGTGGCGTCGCTGAAAACCTTCGCTCTTTCGTGCAATTCCATATTCAAGGCCAGGAGAATTTTTCGCTGTGTGTCCATTCTGCATGGCATGCCATCCTCGATCCGGTCGATGGTCTGTACGGATACTCCTGCCCGCTTGGCCAATTCAGATTTGCTAAGCATTTTGTCTTCGCGGAATTGCCGAAGATTATTAATGGTCATAACTGCTGCTCCCTGGTTGAGTGCTTAACGAATCGGCTGGGGTCTATTTATCTTCTTTTTACCGGTTAATTATAGGTATTTACTCAGAAATTGATTTGAATCATCACTAATCATCCAATATGATGCATGAAAGAAGATGTATTTGTCAAGTGTTTTTTTAATAATAATGATACTTTAAGTATAAAAACATCATATAAAACCTTAATTACCGGTAGCGGGGAGGACCAGAAAGGAAATCGGGGGGCGGTCAGAAGGCAGGAAGGTCGTCCTTTTCTTCCTCTCTTCCTGTGAGACGGCCCGGCAAAAAGTCCCACATCTTCTGATTTCCGTTGGGGAAAGCCCTTATAGGGCTTCGCTACACAGCCCGGGGTTGGCGCGCTTCGCGCCTACCCCGGGTAGGGACACCCGCAAGCGACAACCCTGTAAGGGTTGCGCAGCCCTTACAGGGCTGATTTTCAAACAAATCCGCCTACCCGGGGTGGCGCCTATGCGGCGCAACCCCGGGCTGTGTACCGGAACCCCTTTCAGGGTTCATTTTTGCCGGGCCATCAAAGAAGATAATCTCGCAAAAAGTCTTTTTCGTTCAGTACAAGCTGAAACCGGTTCGCAGCGCGCCACCTTAAAAGCGGCACTTCATAAGGAATTCTTTTGCGAATCGGATCCGGATCGACTCGTGAGAATTCCCAAGAACACACCACTTTTAGCGCCCTCATCGAGGAAGATCGGGAAGGAGAAGAAAGCAGGTCGGGTCCCTGGTTATCAGGGTTTGGCGGGGCTCAGCGGGCGGTAAAAAAGGTCTTTCGCCTCGATCGTCATCCCCGGGTTGTGTCCCTGAACCGCGAAACGCCCTTCCGTGTACTCCTTGTCCTGACATTCCGTCATCAGCTTTTCATTGACCCAGATCCGGATCCGGTCCCCGACGGCCTCGATACGCAACTCAAACCATTCGTCGTCCCTGGTGATGAGCGACTTGGCCTCACAGGTCGGCGTTCCCGGCTTCCAGAGCCAGCCGGTGAAGGCCTTGCTGCCGTTGTCGATCTGAGCCTCATAGCCGCGTGGAAACCTGTCCGGATCGTCGGTGGGCCAGTGGGACCGGAAATAAAATCCGCTGTTTCCCTTGGCGCTCACGCGGAATCTGCCCTTCACTTCCAGGTCTCTCACCACCGGATCGGCGTAAATGTGACCCATTCCGCCACGCCCGACCAGGACGCCGTTTTCCACCTTCCATTCCGCTTTGCCCCGCACGGTCCAGCCTTTCAGGTCCTGGCCGTTGAACAGGGAAATCCACTTTACGTCCTTTTCCTGCGCCGACAGGCGGCTGGCGGCGACTCCTGCCGCCGCCAGGCAGAAAAGCAGCGACAATGCCAGACATCTCTTGCTGTTCATGATTGCTCCTTGTGATTGAGTGGGGTTAATCCTTTCGGGCTCGGTTCTTTCCTTCTTTCTTGGCCTGGTAAAGAGCCTTATCCGCTCTTTCGATGAGGCTTTCCATGGTGTCGCCGGACCGCAGCGTGGCCACGCCTATGCTGGCCGTGAAAGTCAGCTTTTTGTCCGGCTGGTCGCTGTTGATCAGGTACTGCTTCCCGGAAACGATTTTGCAGAGAGCCTCGGCGCGCTTCATGGCGTCCCGGTTGGAGGCATGGGGCAGCACCACGGCGAATTCCTCTCCGCCGTAGCGCCCGACGAAATCATCCTGCCGGAAATAGTTCTGGCATTCCAGGACGAATGCCTTGAGAACCCGATCGCCGATGGGGTGCCCGAAGGAATCGTTGATCCCTTTGAAGTTGTCCAGGTCGCACATCAGCAGGGAAAAGGATTCCCCGGTGACCGTAAACCGCTCCAGGAGCCGATTCAGGTGGGTGTCCAGGGCCAGGCGGTTGTAGGCCCCGGTCAGCGGATCGGTGAGCGAGGCCTTCTGGGCTTTCTCCAGGTTGTTGCGCAGGTCGGTGACCTCGCGCGACAGGACCTCGATCCGCCGGTCGTCCTTGGTCTGCTTCTGCCGGATAACCTGCTTGATCTGCGCCACCTCCTGGGTCAGGGACTCCTTGATTTTGCGGATGTCGTTGAGCTCGCTGATCTTTTCCACCCGCAGGCTGGACTCGTAGACAATGCTGTTGTAGTCCCGGTTTTCCCCGATCAGCTGGTTCATCCCGTCGAGCAGCAGTTCGATAATCTTCTTGAATTCCGCTTCCTTTTCCCTGAAGTAGTTGTTTTCCTTCTGAATGAATTCCAGGATGGCGGTTTTGCTGTCGTCGAACGCCTTTTCCTTGTGTCGGAGAGACCTGTCTCCGGAAAGGTCGCTGTAAAGCTGCTCCAGGGTCGCCTGGAAGCTCTCGGCCCCCAGTTCGGAGATTTCAAATGAAAATTCCTTTAAAAAAAACAGCAGGGACTTGATGGTGTTCAGGAAAAAATCCCGGGTTCGGCCGAGCTCCTTCAGCTGCCGGGCGAGTTCTTCGGCGGACGGACTTTCCGGAAGGTCTGTTTTTCGTTTAAAGAACATAGGCATAACTCAGTGAGTGACAGGTTGGGTGAAAGGCTGCGGAGCGCGGTCTTTATCCAGCCTCCGATAGCCGGCATTTCTCGGCCAGGGCGTAAATCCTTCCTGCAAAATCGCCTGGCGCAGGGCTTCCTCGTCGGCGTGATGGCCGGCGCCCGCGGCCGCGACGACGTTTTCTTCCATCATGACGCTTCCCAGATCGTCCGCCCCGCAGCGCAGCCCGCGCCGGGCCGTTTCCATTCCCTGGGTGAGCCGGGAGACCTGTACGTGCTCGAAATTATCGAGGTACAGCCGTCCGACGGCCAGCCAGCGGAGGTATGGCTCCCCCTGGACGGCTTCGGGAATCCGGGTTTCGAGAGCTGTATTGCGGGGCTGGAAGGTCCAGGGGATGAAACTGAGAAAGCCGGCGGTTTCCGCCTGGAGGTCCCGCAGTCTTTCCAGGTGGGCCAGCCGCTGAGCGGTGCCCTCTCCCAGACCGATTACCATGGTGGCCGTGGAGCGCAGGCCCAAACGGTGTGCGGTGCGCATCACCGCCAGCCACTCCCCGGCACTCCCTTTCTGGCTCAATCGCGTCCGAACGGTATCATCCAGGATTTCCGCTCCGCCGCCCGGAATCGAGTCCAGGCCGGCATCCCGCAGTCGGGCCAGATATTCTTCCGGCGTAAAACCGTACAGCCGGGAATAGAACTGAATTTCCGGCGGCGAAAAGCAGTGCAGGTAGATCGGGTAGCGGCTCTTCAGGTGACGAAGCAGGCCTTCGAAATAATCCCGGGGGATGGCCGGGTTCAGGCCGCCCTGCAACAGGATTCCGCTGCCTCCCCGCTCGAGGGTTTCTTCCACCTTGTGGCAGACTTCTTCCCGGGTAAGCAGGTAGCCCTGCGCGGAGTCCGGCCGGCAGTAGAAGGCGCAGAAGGCGCAGCCGGAAAGGCAGACGTTTGTGTAATTGATGTTGCGGTCCACCACGTAGGTTACGATTCCGTCCGGGTGTCGGGCCTTCCGGAACCGGTCCGCCATTTCGAACAGATCGGCAGACGGGGCCCGCTCGGCAATTTGAACCCAATCTTCCGCCTGCAAAGGCTTGCGCTGTGCCAGTTTTTCCAGTATTCGAACCATCATAATGCCAGGGGAGAAAACCCACGAGATTCCGAACCCCATTTTACTTCAAATCTTTGCCGTAAGCTCTTTTTTTCACAGGAAGACGGGAAGAACGGGAAGAAAAGGAAGAGTGCCGGAAGAATATTGCTTTCAAGACCCCGTTTCCCATACCCGGGTGTGGTTGTAACCTGTTGAAGAAACTGAGCTGCCGCCGATCCAAGCAATTCCTGTGCCGTAATTCGGGCGGTGCATACTGCATCTTGTGTGATCTATTAACAAAAACACTACATTTTGTGTTTTTTCTGTTTTTTTGCTTGACAACAGGGGTGCGATTGTCTAAATAATAAGTTCGCACAAAAACAATATTGTGAGATTACCAGAAATTGCTGTGAACCGAAATTCCAAGGATTTCGCATTCCTCTTTCCAAGTGCTTGATGAAGAAAGAAGGGGCGTTTTTTCTTTAATTTCTTTGAGACAGGATTTGCGCAATGACAGAAAGTTCGTCATCGGTCTGCGACTTGGAACTATTTAAAGAAAACGGTAGCGGACAAAGGCAGGAAGCGCGGCCCGGCCTCGAGTGGCCGAGATTTTTCACGCGGGAGGGGCTGTCCCCTTACGATGAAATGGAATGGGAAACGCGTACGGCAACCATTTCCAGCGAAACCGCCGGTACCGTTTTCGAACAAAAAGAGGTCGAGACACCGAAAAGCTGGTCGCAGATGGCCACCAACATTGTGGTATCGCGCTACTTTCACGGAAAGATGGACACCCCCGAAAGGGAAACCAGCGTCCGGCAGCTGATCGGCCGGGTGGTGGAAACCATCGCCCGCTGGGGCCAGGAAGGCCGGTATTTCCGGGACGATGCCTCGGCGCGGATCTTCGCCGACGAACTGACCCATCTGCTGCTCACCCAAAAGGCATCCTTTAATTCCCCGGTCTGGTTCAACTGCGGGATCGAGACCAAGCCGCAGTGCTCCGCCTGCTTCATCAATTCGGTGGAAGACAATATGGAGTCCATTCTCCACCTGGCCCGCACCGAGGGGATGCTTTTCAAGTGGGGCTCCGGCAGCGGAACCAATCTTTCAGCCCTGCGCTCTTCCAAGGAGGGCATCTCCGGCGGAGGCAAGGCTTCCGGTCCGGTGAGCTTCATGAAGGGCTTCGACGCCTTTGCCGGGGTGATCAAGTCCGGCGGCAAGACCCGCCGCGCGGCCAAGATGGTCATCCTCAATGTGGAGCATCCCGATGTCCTGGAGTTCGTGTGGTGCAAGGCCCGGGAAGAAAAGAAAGCCTGGGTGCTGATCCAGCAGGGCTACGACGGAAACCTGGACGGAGAGGTCTACAGCAACATCTTTTTCCAGAATGCCAACAACAGCGTCCGGGTGACCGATGACTTCATGAAGGCCGTGGTGGAAAACCGGGACTGGAACACGCGGGCGGTGACCAGCGGGGAAATCCTCGATACCTATTCCGCACAGGAGGTGCTGCGCCAGATCGCTGAAGCGACCCATCTGTGCGGCGATCCCGGCCTGCAGTACGATTCCACCATCAACCGCTGGCATACCTGCAAGAGCAGCGGCCGGATCAGCGCCTCCAATCCCTGCAGCGAGTACATGTTCCTGGACGATTCTGCCTGCAATCTCAGCTCCCTGAATCTGCTGAAATACCTGGATGCCCAGGGATCCTTCGACACCGTCGCTTTCCAGAAGGCCGTCGAGGTGATGATCCTTGCCCAGGAAATCATCGTCAGCTTCGCCAGCTACCCGACCTCGCGCATCGCCGCCAATTCGGAAAAATACCGCCCGCTGGGCCTCGGCTACGCCAACCTGGGAGCCCTGCTGATGCAGAACGGGCTTCCCTACGACAGCGATACCGGACGCAGCTATGCGGCCGCGGTAACTGCTCTGATGACCGGCCAGGCCTACGCCACCTCCGCCCGCATTGCCTCGGTGATGGGCACCTTTGCCGGCTTTCCCCCCAATCGCGAGCCCATGCTGGATGTCATAGGGATGCACCGCGATGCGGTGAAGCGGATCAACTCCTCGCTGCTGCCCGCGGGCCTCTACCAGGCTGCCCGCCAGGCGTGGGACAGGGCGCTGGAGATGGGCCGGGAGCACGGCTTCCGCAATGCGCAGGTTACGGTTCTGGCCCCCACCGGGACCATCGGCTTCATGATGGACTGCGATACCACCGGGATCGAGCCCGACCTGGCGCTGGTCAAGATGAAAAAGCTGGCCGGCGGCGGGACGATCAAAATTGTGAACAACACGGTTTCTTCCGCGCTGCACAAGCTGGGATACACTTCTCTCCAGGTCCAGGAGATCATCCGCCACGTCGACCAGAACGGAACGGTGGAGGGCGCGGCCGGAATCCGGCCGGAGCATCTGCCGGTCTTCGATTGCGCTTTCAAGCCGGCCAACGGGACCCGCAGCATCCACTACCTGGGGCACCTCAAGATGATGGCCGCCGTGCAGCCTTTTCTTTCCGGGGCCATTTCCAAAACGGTCAACGTTCCTCAGGATATTACCTCGGAGGAGATCCTGAACATCTACGTGGACGCCTGGCGCCTGGGCATCAAGGCGGTGGCGGTCTACCGCGACG
>CAINFC010000050.1 GCA_903847975.1 uncultured Acidobacteriota bacterium
CAGGACAGCTGGGAGGCTGCGACCTGCGGGATGCATCCCGTGAACTGGAAAACGCCCTGCAGGAAGCGGAATCCCAGATACGAACTTCCCTGGAAGGACCGCTTCACCGCTTCCTCAAGCGCCACGAATCGTTCGGCGAAGTCGTACGGATAATCCTTCAGAACACGGCCGCGGAGTTCCAAAAACCGGAGCCGCAAGCAGAGGAGTTCTGATCGCCTCCCGGTGCCTTTTTCCCCGCTTTGAAATGCAGACAGGCCTTACCCAATCCCGGCCGGCTGTGATACATTTGCCCTATGATCCGGACGATTATTGCAGACGATCACCTGGTAGTGAGGGAAGGAATCCGACGGATTCTTACCACGGCGGAAGGATTTTCCATCCTGGCGGAAGCCTCCAGCGGGCAGGAGCTGCTCCTTGCGCTGCGGCAGCAGTCTTTCGACCTCCTTCTGCTGGACCTTTCCCTGCCCGACCGGGTTGGGCTGGACCTTCTGAATGAAATTCACCTCGAGTTTCCGGATCTGAACATCCTGATCTTTTCCGGCCATCCCGAGGAGCGCTATGGCATCCGTTCCTTCCGCACCGGGGCGCGCGGCTACCTTTCCAAGGAAGCTCCCGCGGAAGAGGTGCTCAAGGCAGCCCGCAAAGTGAGCTCACGAGGGAAATACATCAGCAGCCGTATGGGCGAAGTGCTGGAAATGGAAATCACCAGAGGCCCAACCGCCTCCCCTTTCGATTCGCTCTCCAACCGCGAATTCGAGGTTTTTCAGATGCTGGCAGCCGGCAAATCGATCGGCGAAATCGCCAGGGATTTTCGTCTGAGCATTAAAACCGTGCACGGCTATCGCAGCCGCATTCTGATCAAGCTGGGCATGAATTCCAACGCCGACATCATTGCCTACGCATTCCGCCACGGATTGATCCGTTAAAGAAATCCGGCTGTCTTTTCCGGATCTGGTCCTCCTCCGGCGACCCTAGAACGCAGAGAGGATGGCCATAAGAATTTTTCTTACAAGTTTTTGAGAATTTGTCTTCTATCCGGAGCCCCTCGTCTTTGCTATGATTGCCTCGTATCATCTGCAATCACCATGTTGGATCTCCGGATTAAAAATCGGAAAGGCGGGATGGAAAAACCCTGGCTGCTGCTGGCCGCTCTGGGAGTCCTGATCTGCCTGGCTGTCATTCTGATGACCGGCCGATGGATCCTCATCCCCAGCTTTGCCCAGCTGGAAGCAAGAGATGCGGAAAAAAACCTGAAACGAGTCCGGGAAGCCTTCACGGGAGAATGTCTTTCGCTGAGCCGTATTCTGCTGGACTGGTCGGAGTGGGACGACACCTATCGCTTCGTAGCGGACCTGAACCCCGAATATGTCGAGTCGAATCTGAACATGAGTGCCATGGAAAGCAACAGCAATATCAACCTGGTGGCTTTCTTCGGTTTCGACGGTCGATTGATCTGGGGCGGGGCCTATTGCCGTTCCCTTGGAGGAGAACTGAGGATCGGCGATTTGAGATTGAACCAGCTGGACCGGAATGACCCTCTTCTTCTCCACAGAAAATTTTATGAGGGGCACACCCACAATATTACTGTGGCAGAAGCGGAAGGTGCCACACACCCAAAAACGAATAACCACCCGGTTACCGGGATGATCGCTACGCCCCGCGGCGTGCTGATTGTCGGCTCCAGTCCGGTGATACGAACGAACGGGCTGGGACCGGCTCACGCGGTCCTCGTCATGGGACGCCTTCTGAGCGGCGAGCTCCAGAAGGAATTCATCCGCAGAACGCAGGTCCATTTTGAAGTCCGGCGGCTGACGGATTTCCCGTCGGACCGGGAGTCTCGCCTGGCGCTGAGCCGTCTTGCCGACGAGCCCTACGACCTCGAACCCATCGACGACCATGAGCTGGCGGGCTCTTTCTTGCTCAAGGATATTTATAACCGGCCGCTCCTTCGGGTGAAATCCGTCATGCCACGGGAAATCATGCAGATCGGGCTGAAGACCTCGCGCCATGTCTCCCTTCTCGCCACTCTGACCACAGTTGTTTCCCTGGGTCTGACCATGCTCTGGTTCACAGGGCGGATTCGTGCCCTGCACCGCGTTTCCGCCACACAGCAGCGCCAGGCGGAAATCATTTCCCATATCGCCACCTCCCCAGCCCTGGCCCATGGCGACATCCCAACCCTGACCAAGGATTTGACCGAAACGGTTTCCACTGCGTTTGCGATCGACCGGGTCAGCATTTGGCTTCTGGAGGAGAGCGGGTCCCGGATCCGCAATCTGGACACGTACCTCCTCGAGGAAAAGCGCCATTCGGATGAAGCCGGGATGGAAGAAAGCGAATGCCGGAGAATGTTTCCGTTCATGTCGCAGGCCCGCTATGCCACTTCCGATGATTCCCATACCAGTCAGCCTCTGTCCGGATACCTGGATGAAAACGCGCGACTCCACCGGATCAGGGCGCGCCTGGATGCCTTTATCCGCATGGACGGCAGCTCGCTGGGCCTGCTCTGCTTCGAACATATTCACCGGCAGCATGCCTGGGAGGAGCATGAGACAGAATTTGCCTGTCAGCTGGCTGACCATATGGTTCTGGCCTTGGCGAATAGCCGCCGGCGCAAGGCCGAACAGGCCCTGGAAGCGGCTGCCGAGCATGCCAGAAAGCTGGCCGTTGAGGCCGAAGCGGCCAACCGCGCCAAAAGCAACTTCCTGGCCAATATGAGCCATGAGCTGCGCACCCCTCTGACCGCGATCCTGGCACTGACCGAGGGACTTCTGGAGCAGGTCCGGGGTCCACTGAATGAACGGCAGCAGAATTCGGTCCGCACCATCGAAAGCAGCGGCCGCCACCTGTTATCCCTGATCAATGAGGTATTGGATATTGCCCGTGTAGAGGCGGGAAAGCTGGAAATCTCCCGGCAGTGGCTCAATGTGGAAGACATCTGCGAGGAAAGCATGGCTCTGGTGCGGGATACCGCTGCCGGCCGGAAGCAGCAGCTGCTGTTTTCCCAGGGCAATTGCAAGGCCCGGCTTCTGGCCGATCCGCGCCGCCTGCGGCAGATTCTGGTTAACCTTCTGGGGAATGCCGTCAAGTTCACTCCTGCGGGGGGTTGCGTGTGCCTGGAGGTTGAGGCGCTGCACGATCGGCAGGCTCTGCGCTTCACGGTCGGCGACAACGGAATCGGCATCGCTTCGGAAGACGTGGAACGTTTGTTTACGCCCTTCACCCAGCTCCATACCGGGTTGTCCCGCGGCTACGAGGGGACAGGCCTGGGTCTGGCCATGGTCCGCCACCTTGTGGAGCTGCATGGCGGAAGCGTGTCCGTGCAAAGCGAGCCGGGCAAAGGAAGCCGCTTTTCTGTCACCCTGCCGGTCGGCTCTCCATCGGAGCTGCCGGATGCCGGCCTCCCGGATGACGAAGGATAATTTTTCTCTTCTGCTCCCGGTGCCGGGCTTGTTGTCTTTTTCACCTGTAAGAATTTTTCTTACATTTTATTGAGAATATATCTTCTATTTATTCCCTGTGCCCTTTGCTATGATCGCTCTGGCAGCATCCATATTCAGGAACATGCAGAGTGCAAGGTCAACTCGCATGTTTTCGTTTACAACTGATCCAAAAAGAAGGTGCCCATGAGGGGAACAATACGAATCCGGTTTCTATTCTGGGCGGTGGTCTTTGCCGCGCTCCTTGGAACCCACGCGATTTTCTTTTTATCCGTTCCACTGGACCATTCCCTAATAGTCGATCTGATCATCTGCGATGCATTCCTTCTGGTTTTAGCGGTCATGGCATCCACCGCGGCCACGCGGCAGATCTCCGGCCCGCTTTCCTATTTTTCGGCAGCCCTGGAGCACCTCAGCACCGGGAGCGCCTGGCTTCGGGACCTGGCGCAGAGCGCCGTCCAGGGAAAATCCGAACTTCCTCTCCGGCCCGCCCTTGGCGCGCTTCCTTTTGTGGAAACGGCCGAGCTCCGGACGCTGGCCACGCAGCTGAGCGGAATCCTCGACTCGCACCAGCAGCAGGGAGATGCCATCCATACGCTTTCCCGCAGCTGTGAGAGCACGCGCCACGCCCTGGAGCAGTCCAGGGGCCGAACGCGAAACATCATGGAGAGCTGCCTGGACCCGATGATCCTGGTGCGCCACGACGGGACCATTGCCGCGCTGAACCGGGCCGCACTTCTGCTTCTGGGAATACCCGACGAATCGTCGGCTTTGAAAACCCCTCTGGCCCGACTGTTCCGGAACTCCGACGATATCCACCTGGCCCTGGACCGGGCCCGCACGCTGGGTTCCGTGCGTGGGGTATCCGCCCTGCTGGACCGCGCCTCGAACCATTCCCGCCAGGCGCTGCTCAGCGCTTCGCTCATGGAGGCCGAAGGCGGCGAGCCTCGCCAGATCCAGGTCATCCTGCAGGACGAAACCGAATCCCGGACGCGCGAGGAAAAGATCCGTCAGGATCTTTTCTACTCCCGAAGCCTGCTGGAGGCCTCCATCGATCCCCTCTTTGCCATCAGCCCTGAAGGCCGGATCAGCGACGTCAACCTGGAAACCATAAATAAAACGGGCATCCCGCGGGAACAGATCCTCGGCTCGGATTTTGTCCGGCTTTTTACCGATCCGGAACAGGCCCGGCGGGGATACCAGCTGGTCCTGAGCGAGGGAACCGTCCGCGACTTCCCGCTGACCATGAACCACCGCAACGGAACGGCCATCCACGTCTCCTTCAACGCCTCGCTCTATAAAGATGAGGGGGGCAGGCTGCTGGGAATTTTCGCTGCGGCCCGGGATATCTCTTCCGCAGTGCAGGCAGATCAGGGCCGGGAAGCCAAGGAGTGGATCATGAACGGCATCGCCCAGCTGAACCGGATCTTTCAGGAGCAGGCCAGGCTGTCCGATATGGCCGCCCGGATCACCACCGAAATCACCACCTATACCGGAGCGCAGGTCGGAGCCTTATACATCCAGGAGCTGGAGGGAGCCTCCCCCGGGCTCATTCTGCTGGCCAGCCACGCCTTTACCCGACGGAAAAGCGGCGTCAACCGTTTTCTTCCCGGAGAAGGAATTCTCGGGCAGGCCGCCCTGGAAAAAAAGCAGATCCTGGTAAGCCAAATTCCCCAGGATTACATTTCGATCTCTTCCGGACTGGGCGAGGCGGCCCCCCGGAACCTTTGCGTTACCCCGCTGCTGTTTGAAGGAAACGTGAAAGGGGTCCTGGAGATCGCCTCCTTTCTTCCCCTTACCGCCCCGGCCCTGGAGTACCTGCAGCATGCCGCGCCCACCGTGGCCTCCGTGGTGGACGCCTCCCAGGCCAAAGAACGCGTCGCCTTTGCGCTGAACCAGGCGCAGCAGTATTCCACCGAGCTGGAAATCCAGCAGAAGAATCTGATGAATGTCAACGCCGAACTCGAGGAGCAGACCGCACGATTGAAGCAGTCGGAGCAGATGCTCCAGGAACAGCAGAATGAGCTCGAGCGGGCCAACGCCGAGCTGCAGGAGCAGAGCGCCCAGTTGATGATTACCCAGCAGAAGCTGGAGCTGCAGCAGCGGGAGCTGGAGGTGACCAACAGCGAGCTTTCCCAGAAAAACGACCTGCTCGAGCGGCAGAAAGCGGACATTGAGCTGGCCAGGAAGAACCTGGCCGCCCAGGCCGAGGAAGTGACCCTGGCCAGCAAATACAAATCGGAATTCCTGGCCAACATGTCACACGAGCTGCGCACGCCGCTCAACAGCATGCTGCTGCTGGCTCGGCTGCTGCGCGACAATCCCACCGGAAATCTTTCCGAAGAGCAGGTGGAGTCGGCCAACGTCATTTTTGAGAGCGGCAGCGACCTGCTGAACCTGATCAACGAAATCCTGGACCTGTCCAAGATCGAGGCCGGTAAAATGGAGCTGCGCCTGGAGCAGGTCGAGCTGCCGGACTTCGAGCGGGCCATTCTTTCGCAGTTCGAGCCCATGGCCCGGGCCCAGGATCTGACCTTGAAAGTGCAGATTGACCCGGAAGCCCCTCCTTCGATCGTAACCGACTCGCAGCGCTTCGGGCAGGTGCTCAAGAACCTGCTGGGAAATGCCCTGAAATTCACGGAGCAGGGCGGAGTCACAGTAACCTTCGCCCGACCGGCCGCAGGGGTTTCTCTGCTGCGCAGCGGCCTCGATCCGGCACGGGCCCTGGCGGTTCACGTGACCGACACCGGAATCGGCATCCCGGCCGAAAAGCAGAAGGCCATCTTCGAAGCCTTTCACCAGGCGGATTCCGGAGACCGGCGCCGCTTTGGCGGCACGGGCCTGGGGCTGTCCATTTCCCGGGAGCTGGTCACCCTGCTCGGCGGTGAAATTCAGCTCGAAAGCCAGCTCGGCAAAGGTTCCACCTTCTCGGTCTTTATCCCCCTGGAACTGAAAAAGGGCAATGCTCCCCTGCCGGCCAGGGGCCACCGGTCGGCTTCCGTGGCTGTTCCTGCCGCTGCTACCGCGCCGGCGCCGCCGAACACGACGCCGGCCAGACCGAACCCCGAACCCGTCCTGCCTGCGACAGCCCGCAAGGTCGTCAAGGATGACCGCGACAATATCGCGGAGGAAGACCACGTGATTCTGATCATCGAGGACGATGAGCGTTTCGGGAATATCCTTGCCGGCCAGATCCGCACCCGGGGCTTTAAGTGCCTGCTGGCCCTGACCGGCGAGGATGGTCTGGAGCTGGCACGACAGCACCGTCCGGACGGAGTGGTGCTGGATATCCAGCTCCCGGGAATCGACGGCTGGGCGGTGCTCAACACCCTGAAGCAGGATGTTTCCCTGCGGCACATCCCGGTGCACATCGTCTCGGTGGACGAGGTCAGCCCGCAGAGCATGCGGATCGGGGCTATCGGCTTCGCCAAAAAGCCGATCACCCGGGAGCAGATCGAACAGGTGCTGACCCGCCTGGAAGCCGCCTCGGCCCAGGCTCACAAACGGGTTCTGGTGGTCGAGGACGACGATCTGATGCGTCGGGAGACCGTCCGGGTGATTACCGGGGAGAACGTCACCGTGTGTGAAGTGGCTACCGGCAAGGAGGCTATGGAAGCGCTCCGCAGCCAGGCATTCAACCTAGTGGTTATGGACCTCGGGCTGCCCGACATGCAGGGCCTGGATCTGCTTAAAAGCCTGGGCGATTCGAAAATCGCCCTGCCGCCGATCATCATTCACACCGTGCGGGAGCTGACGGTCGAGGAAGAGCTCTTCCTGCGCAACTATGCCGATTCCATTATCGTCAAGGATGTCCGCTCCCAGGAGAGGCTGATCGACGAAGTAGCCCTCTTCCTGCATCGCGTGGTCCGGGACCTTCCGGAAGAAAACCGCCGGGCCATTCTCCACCTGCAGGAATCGGACGAACTGATCCGCGGCAAGAAAGTGCTGATCGTGGAAGACGACATGCGTACCATGTTCGCCATGGCCCGCATGCTGGCCGGGCATGGCATTCACCCGCTCAAAGCGGAAAACGGGAAGCGGGCCCTGGAGATGCTGGACAGCCACCCGGACGTCGACCTGATGCTGCTGGACATGATGATGCCTGTCATGGACGGCTATGAAACGGCCCGTAACATTCGCGCCCAGGAGCGGTTTTCGCGGCTGCCGATTGTGGCCCTGACCGCCAAGGCCATGAAGGAGGACCGGCAGAAGTGCCTGGAGGCCGGAGCCACGGACTACCTGACCAAACCGGTGGACCCGGACCGGCTGATCTCCCTGATGCGCGTCCTGCTCTGCCGGTAAGCGGATGGAGGGAGGGGATCAGGATGGTTTTATTGGGGGCCGGCAGCCGCTTCGCTTGCCGAGAAAATCCTGCCGGCAAGGAAATCAGCTAAAGTCATGAATTCTCCTGCCGTACTTGCGGAAATCCGCCGGATCGAGATCGGGCTGCTGCTGGAAGCCATTTTCCAGCGCTATGGCTACGACTTTCGGGACTACATGCGCGAAACCATCGAAAGGCGGCTGGAGCAGTTTCAGAAGGAAAACAACATCGAAAGCCTTTCCCTGCTCTGCAGCCGGGTGCTGCGCGAGCAGTCCCTCTTTTACCAGCTGATCGGATATTTTTCGATCAACGTCACCGCCCTGTTTCGCGACCCCTTTGTTTATGCCGCTCTGCGGGCCCAGGTTCTTCCCATGCTGCGCACCTGGCCGCATGTGAAGGTATGGGACGCCGGCTGCGCCACCGGCGAGGAGGTCTATTCCCTGGCGATCCTGCTGGCCGAGGAGGGGCTTTACGATCGCACCACCATTTATGCCACCGACATCAGCAGCTCGGCGCTGGCCACCGCCAAGGCGGCCATTTACCCGCTGACCACCCTTCAGCAGGGCAGCAGAAACTACCTGGAATCCGGCGCCCGGGCCTCCCTTTCCGACTATTACCACGCGCGGTACGATGCGGCCATCATCGATTCCCGGCTGCAGAAAAACCTGACCTTTGCCAAGCACAACCTGGTGATGGACAAATCCTTCGGGGAGATGCAGGTCATTGTCTGCCGGAACGTGCTGATCTACTTCAACCGGAACCTGCAGGATCAGGTTCTGGAAACCTTCTGGGAGAGCCTGGAAAACGGCGGCTATCTGTGCCTGGGCGACAAAGAATCCATCTCCTTTACCTCCGTCTCCGAACGCTTCGAGGTAATCGACCACACCGCCCGCATTTATAAGAAGAAGGGAGTTCTCGGCTGATGGAATGTTAGGAGGATTTTCCCGGTTGTAATGCAGGACAAAGGGCACATCTGCATTATGGCCAAGCCCCGGGGCGGATCCGCTGCGTCGGCGGATACGCCCCGGGCCCATGGAATTTCAGATAAAAAAAGCGCGGTCTTTTTCCAGGAGATCGAGAAACAATCCGGCCAGCTGCGGATCGAAATGCTCCCCGCTGCCAGCCCGGATCTGCCCGATGGCGCCTTCCATCGACAAGCCTTTGCGGTAGGGCCGGTCCGACCGTATCGTGTCCCACATGTCGACCAGGGCAAACATCCGGGCGGCCCAGGGAATCTGCTCGCCGGCGAGCCCCTGCGGATATCCGGTTCCGTCCCACCTTTCAGGGTGGCAGTAGGGAATGTCGCTCGACCTTCGCAGGTAAGGGATGCGCTGGAGCCATTCGCGGGCATATACCGGGTGTTGGCGCATGATCTGCCACTCCTCTTCGGTCAGCTTTTCGGCTTTCAGCAGAACGGCATCGGGAACTCCCAGCTTTCCCACATCGTGAAGCAGGGCGCCGCGTCGAAGGTGCACCAGGTCCTCGCCGGCGATGCCTACCGCCTCCCCCAAATGCACGGAAAGTCGCACCACGCGCTCGGAATGTCCCTCGGTCTCCTTGTCCCGCAGATCCAGGGCTTTGACCCAGCCGATCAGCGTCGCATCGTGTGTCCGACGAAGCTCGGCAATAGCCCGCTCCAGACGGCGATGCTCATCCTGCAGCTTGCGATAGCGGTTCAATCGGGTAATCGTCCGGACCCGGGCCCGCAGTTCCAGGCGGTTAAACGGCTTGGAGATGAAATCGTCGGCTCCCGCCTGGATGCCTTCCAGACGCGCAGAGCGGTTGTCAAGGGCGGTTACCATGACCACCGGAATTTCCGCCAAACCGGCGTCGCCGCGCAGCCGCCGGCACATTTCGAAGCCGTCCATCACCGGCATCATCACGTCCAGGAGGATCAGGTCCGGCTTGACTTTTTCCGCTGCCGAGAGCGCCTCATGGCCGTCGGCGGCAAACGCCAGAGAGTATCCTTCGGTTTCCAGCGCGTCGGCCAGCACTTCGCGGCCTGCCGGATTATCGTCGACGATAAGAACGGTACTGCCGCCCTTGATCATTTTGCTTTCCCTTCTTCCTGGATCAGGCTTAATATCTTCTCGATCAGCTTCCTGGGGCTGACCGGCTTGGCCATGTAGGCATCCACGCCGGCTTCCATGCAGCGCTCCTCATCGCCGGGCATGGCCAGAGCGGTCAGTGCCAGAATGGGCGTTCGGGCGGTCTTCGGCTCCCGGCGCAACCGGCGCGTGGCCTCCAGGCCGTTCATTTCCGGCATCTGTATATCCATCAGGATCACGTCCGGCGGCTGTTCCCGGGCCATGGTCAGCGCCTCGTAACCATTGCGAGCCACCATCACTTCGAAGCCCTTGGCCTCCAGATACCCGCCGATGGCCTCGATGTTGGCCTCGTTGTCCTCGGCCAGCAGCAGGCGGATGCGGCCGGCGTCGGCAGTCGGCCCGCCTTTTTCCGGAGCAGATGCGGAAAAAGTTTTCTGCAGCACAGCCCCCAGGGCGGGTCGGGTAACCGGTTTCAGCAGGTGGGCGGCGGCGCCGGCGGCCTTGGCGGCCGCCGGCTCATCGACCAC
This sequence comes from uncultured Acidobacteriota bacterium, assembly GCA_903847975.1. GTDB lineage: Bacteria > Acidobacteriota > UBA6911 > CAINFC01 > CAINFC01 > CAINFC01. The sequence continues at coordinate 10,337 of CAINFC010000050.1, forward strand.
CGAAACCACTACCACCGGGATGCGGCATAAATCCGGCTGGGCTTTAAGCTGCGCCAGAACCGCCCAGCCGTTCAGTCCGGGGAGCAGCAGGTCGAGCAGGATCAGGTCGGGCTTCAGCGTGCGGGCCAGCTCCACCGCTTCGTCTCCCCGCTGACCCAGGCTGACCTCAATGTCCTGCTCCTCCAGGTAGCCGGTAAGCTGGTCCGCCGTAGGGACGGAATCCTCTATCAGGAGCACCCGGCGCTTTTCGGATGTACCCGCAGGAGCCGCTTCCTGCTCCTCGGCAGGAGAGGAGAGGAAATTCACCGGGATGATGATGCTGAAGGTGCTCCCTTCATTGAGGCGGCTCTGCACGGCAACGCTGCCGCCATGCAGTTCCGCCAGCCTTCTTACCAGGGCCAGCCCGAGGCCCGATCCCTCGTGAGAACGGTTGAGCCCGGCATCCAGCTGGGTAAACGGCGTAAACAGACTCTGCAGGTCGGAAGCCGAAATCCCGATTCCGGTGTCGGAAACCGAGAAGCGCACCGCCTCCTGCTCGGCCATGGATTCGAACTTGAGATTGATCCGACCGCCCGGAGGAGTAAACTTGATGGCGTTGCTGAGCAGGTTGACCAGCATCTGGCGAAGCCGCTTGGGATCGGCGAAGAGGCGCAGGGACGGGTCGCTCATAGTCAGGATCAGCTCGAGCTTGCGCGAAGCCGCCGATTCGCGGACCAGGGCCAGACTGGACTCGCAGGCATCGTAGGCGGTCATCCACTGGCGGATCATGTCCAGCCGCCCGGCTTCCACCCGGGCGATGTCCAGAACGTCGTTGATCAGATCCAGCAGGTGTCGGCCGCTGGCGTCGATGGTTCGCAGCGCCGCCACCTGCCGCTCGTTGAGCGGACCGCGGACCTGCTCCAGCAGACCCTCACTCAGCGCCAGGATGGCATTGAGCGGGGTGCGCAGCTCATGACTCATATTGGCCAGAAATTCGCTTTTGGCCCGATTGGCCGAATCGGCCTGCAGGGCCAGGGCGTTGGCCTGCCGGGCGGCCGTGGCCAGGGCCATCTCCGCCCGCTTGCGGTGGCCGTTGGAAATAGCCAGCGACAGCTGGTTGGCCAGCTGGCAGGCAAAATCGATCTCGTGCTCCTCCCAAAGGTATTGCCTGCCGACCTGCTCGAAGCAGACCGTCCCCAGCGGCCGGCCGTCGATCCGAATGACTGCGTGGAGCAGGGCGGAAATGCGGTGCGGCAGAATGTAGTTTTCGGAATAGGGCGCCAGGCGCACATCCGCGAGGGGCAGATGAGCGGCGATATAGTTGACCAGCTGGTAGGAGGCAAACTCCGCCGCATATTCGGCTTCCACCCGGAAATCGCCTGAGGCATGCGTGCCGACCGAAGACCGGAATGTATCGATATTGATCAACCGGGTTCCCGTTTCTTCAAGGAGCCACACGCCCACCCGATCCATGTTGAATTCCCGGGCCACTTTCTGGGTGACTTCCCTGGACAGCGCCGGAAGGTCCCCGTCGGCCAGAGCCCGCGAGAGGGCAATGCCGGCAATGACTTCCGCCTGCCGCTGCCGGCGGTCCGCCTTCTGGCGCAAGGCCTCGCTCTCCTCGATGGCCCGGTTCTTTTCCCGGAGCTCCGCACGGCTTTGAAGAGATTCCATGAGGGAGCCCACCTGTCGGGCGAACAGGCTGAAAATTTCCAGGATTTCCGTGGTGGGAACCTCGTAGAAGTCAATCCCGTCCAGAGTGTTTCCCGCCGCCAGGATCTGGGTGGGATTGCCGTCGCCACCGAAGTCCACGCAGTAAACCACATGGCCCAGGTCCACCTGGGGAATCATCTGGCGCAATGCGGTGCGGTTGAGCTGGCGGGCATGAGAAGACCGGGACTCTTCCTCCATGGCGAGCAGCGCGCGGGCCATGACCTGCAGCAAAGGCTGGCTGATCTTCGCTCCGAAGATGGTCACAGGAGCCCGTACGCTGCCCTGGGGATCCAGAAGAAAAAGGGCACCGAACTCCATTTCAAAAATATCGACGATGGCTTCCGCCACCACGCCGGGAACTTCGCTCCGGTCATGCAGCCGCAAGGCTTTCGAATAAAAGGAATTGATCCGCCCGAATCGGGCAAACTCCAGGTCCTGCCGATCTTTCAGATCGATCAGGTGCTGCTGCAAAGCCGTATACTGGCTTTGCAGCAGCGCGAACTTTTCCGACGATTCGGCGTTGTCTTGCGGAATCAGGTGCGGCATGGGACTTATTTTCGGTAGATGGCCGCCAGCGAGGTGGTGTAGTTATGGAAGGCATTGCCCCCCCCCAGCCGGGCAAATTCGCCGAAACCGTACATGCCGAGCCAGGGCGGAGGGACATCTCCGGTCGAAAAGACGTGCTGCATCTTGTGCACCAGCTCTTCCTTGATGATACGGTTGAACAGCCGGCGGCCCCGCGCCAGGCAATCGGCCTGAAAGACCGCTACCGGCTTTCTGCCCCCCACACGGGCGCTCATCTCGTTGACCATGCGGTCCATATCCGAAAAAATGAGCTCCTCATCCCGAACCGTCAACCAGAGCTCCGTCCCTTCCAGGCAATCCGTGGGATAAACCAGTGCGCCACATTCCTCTACGTGGGTCACCACCCGCAGGATGTGCGGATTGCCGTATTCCCTGGCCAGTTCGGGCGGGAGTTTTTCCGCCAGGGCCCCGATCGGGATAGAGTCCGCCGTAGTCGCCGTTTCGGCGAGAGCCATACGGGAAGTATAGACCTTCCATGCCGGGATCCCATTCAGTTCATAAATCCGGTTGTCGCGGGCCCGGGTGACTACCATCGGCTGATTCACCGCTAAGAATCCGTGGGTGGCCATGGTGTCCACGAACAGAGTCGGGTCGGAAAAGCCTACGGCATAGGCCGCATGCTCGAACTTGCAATCATCGACCACCTGAAAAGTCCGGACGCCGCGCATGTTGTCCGAAGAGGTGGCGCCGAAAATGGTGATTTCCGGACCGAAGACCGATTCGATTCCGGCGATCACCCGGTCGTTGGAGATATCGATGCCCGGGGCCAGAAGGTAAATCATGTTGATCCCTTCCTTCTGCGCCCGCAGTTTTTCCGCCAGAGTGCGGGCCGCCTCGAAGGAATTGGGGCCATAGATATCTTCGACATGGGCCACGGCGAATTCGTCGCCGGAAATCAGCATCAGCGCCACGTCCTTGAGCGTTTCGCTTACCCCCTCACGGCCGACCACGCCGGCGCAGGAAGTGCCGACCACCCGCGCTTTCGGGAAATGATGCCGGATCTGCAGGCTTAAGTCCAGCAGGTCGTGACCAATGGAAGCATGAATAACAGCAAGAGCGCAGTCGAAAGATCCTCCTTCTTCCGTTGCCATGGCGATGCATTCATCGATGGCCAGGCGCGGGTTTACCATGCGAGTGATGGCAGATCGAAACTCGAGCATACGATTCGTCCTTTCATCTTAATATTGCGTTTTTATGCCTCAGACTTCTTCGTCTTCCCGTAATAAAAAAACCGACTCCTCCTCGTGCGCATCCGGTTTTCCAGCCGGCAGGAGGATGGAAAAGCAGCTTCCCTTGCCGAGCTCGCTTTGGACCTCGACGCGGCCCCCGTGCAATTCCGTCAGGCGGCGCACCAGGGCAAGGCCCAGCCCCGCCCCTTCATGCCTCCGGTTAAGCCCGGCATCCAACTGGGAGAAGGGGATGAAGAGCCGTTCGAGATCGGAGTCGGCAATCCCCGGGCCAGTGTCGCACACCCGGAGAGCGATTTGGTTCTGCTCCGGAAGGCTTCGAATTTCCAGCCGGATAAGACCTCCTTTCGGCGTGAATTTAACCGCATTGCCGAGCAGATGGACCAGCATCTGGCGAAGCCGCTTGGGGTCGGCAAAAAGATGAAGATCCGGATCGCTCAGCTGCATTTCCATCTTCTGCTCTCGCAGCGCGGCGGCGTTCTGCACCAGGGCAAGGCTCGCTTCGCAGATTTTCCGAACCCCGGTCCACTTCGGCTGGAGATCGAGACGCCCCGACTCGACGCGGGCAATGTCGAGCACATCGTTGATCAGCTCCAGCAGGTGCCGGCCGCTGAATTCGATGGTTTGCAACGCCTTTGCCTGCCGTTCGTTTATCGGACCGCGGACCTGCTCGAGAAGCCCTTCGCTCAGGGACAGAATGGCATTGAGCGGCGTGCGCAGCTCATGGCTCATATTGGCCAGGAATTCGCTCTTGGCCCGGTTGGCCGATTCGGCCTGGCGGGCCAGCTCCACAGCCCGCCGGTTCGCTTCCTGGATCTGGCGGTTGGTTTCCAACAGCGCCTCCTCCGCATTTTTTCGCTCGGTGATGTCGATGGCCACCTCCAAGCGCACCAGGCTCCCATCCAGCCACTGGATGGCGCTGTCGTGGCAGTCGTACCACCGCCCGGTCGCACGGTTCTGGAATTCCCAGCGCCAGATGCCGGCCGGATGTCCGTCCTCGGACAGCAATCGGTCGTTGGTGCAGAAGGAACAGGGACCGTCGGCTCCTTTCTGCAGGTAAGCCCAGCACTTCTTCTCCTGGTAATCGCCAAGCAGCTCGCGGCCGGCGCGGTTGATATACAGAAGATCGTAGTTCTGCATGTCGGCGATGTAAACTACGGTATCCAGGTTGTCCATCACCGTCAGCAGCCGCAGGTGCGACATGCGGAGTTCTCTCTCCGCCTGCCTCATTCCGCTGATGTCGATCATGACGGTCAGGCGATAGTCTTTCCCCTGGCTGGTAATGTTCTCCCCGGACAAGAGTCCGTCCAGGATGACCCCTTCTTTTGTCCGGACCTGAAGCTCGGCGTTAATGATCCTTTTCTCCGCCTGGATCTTTTGCATGATATGCAAATACTTCTCCGGGTGAGGGATCAGGCCGATTTCCGCGGCCGTCTTTCCGAGCACTTCCGAACGTTCGTATCCGAGGCAGGCCAGGAAGCTGTCGTTGACGTCGATAAAGCGGTCCTCTGGAAGCGCGAAGATGGCCATCAGCGCCGGATTGTTTCGGAAAATGCGTTCGAAGTGCTGCCGCAGCTCCTCCTCGGCACTGAGGTCCTTGCAGAATGCAAAAATGCAGGTTTCCCCATTCCACTGACCGGACCAGATCCGGGTTTCCACCGGGAGCAAATCTCCATTCTTTTGTTGCAGTGGCAGCGGGCAACGGTCACGCTCTCCGCGGAACATGGCGGAAAAAATCCGCTCCGCCTCTTTGCGGACGGCAGCCGGATGCAGGTCCAACACGTGCATGGCAAGGGCGTCCGACAACGGGTAGCCCAGCTTGCGGGCAACGGCCTGATTGAGGTAGAGCAGCTTTCCCTGCGGGCTGGCCACCATGACCATATCGTCCAGTGCCTCGAAAATGGACTTGAAATTGGCTTCCTTTTCCCGGATCAGGCGCAGCTCCTCGCCTTCCGCACGGCTGTGCAGCATGGCTCCGAGGACCAGGGCCAGGGCCGCGGTGAGCAGCAGGCCGGACAGCAGAGCCATGGCCCCGGCCCAGGTCGGATTGTGTCGGAAGAAGAAATCGGCGGGATAGACATAAAGGACACAGCTTTTGCCGAAAAGATCGATCGGACGGGCGATGGCCAATGTCGGATCGGCGGCCGTCTTCGACCGGCAGGTGGAAGCCAGCTCTTCCCTGCGGGACTTCTCCAGCAATTCAATTCGCAGACAGGTAGCATCATCTTTTTCCACATTTTCCAGGACCATGCCCATGCGTAGAACCGCCAGGGCGAAACCCAGCAGCTCCTTCGCCCCGCTCTGGCGATAGACGGGCTGCACCAGAAGGAATCCTCTCTGCCCTCCGGTTTCCTGGATTAGCAGAATCGGATCGGTGGCGGTGCACAAACCCGTTTTCCGGGCTTCCTGAAGGGCCGCCGCGCGAATCGGCTCCGACCCGCAGTCGAATCCCAATGCTTTTTCATTGCCTGCCAGCGGCGCCATATAGGTAACCGGAAAGTAATGTTCCCGGCCGGAAGCCGGAATAGGATTGCCGGCGGAATCCCTCTGCCATATCCGGAAGTCCGGCTCCCCATCGGCTCTCCTTTCTTTCTCAAAGGCATTCTTTCGATGGTCGGGAACGGCCGGTATCCATTCCCAGGCATGAACCACCGTATCCTGGCCGAGCCTCTCGGTATAAGCCAGGAATTCCGCTCTGGTAAATTTTCCGCTGATACCCAGGAAACGGGCCAGTTCGCCCAGCCTGGACTCGCCATAATCGATCAACTGCACAGCGACCGGTTCCACCCGGCTGACGGCAATCTGCCGGAATGCCAGCGTGCGGTCTCTCATTTCCAACTGGTGCGCGACCCACCCGGCAAACAGGCTGAGAACCAGACCGGCGGCCACAATCAGCCACGGCTCCGGCATTTTCAACCACGGTTTCAGCTTCGTTCCCTGCGTGGCACGGTACCGAATGAATCGCCACCCCCCAAGCATGACAGTCAGTAGCGCCAGTGCCAGGAAGATCGCTGGACAAGCCGTCCGAATCAGCCTGATATCCCCGGCGCTGTTATCCAAATCCATGCCAAAGGCCAGAGCCGGAGCGCTTCGTCTCGAAGAGTGAACCGGTACCAGAACCGAGTCGACGCTGCTCCCGTTTCTCCCGGCGCGGGAATAAAACACCGCGGCACCGTGGGCCATGACCTCCTTTCCAACCTCGGATGGAACAGGAACAGGGCTGCCGGGAGACATGCGGGAGGACCGATCGTCCGGCTCACTGCCGACCATCAGGCGGAATTCCCCCGGCGGCCCATATTGCAGCAGATAGACGCTACGGCAACCGGGATTCCCCAGAGTTAAGGCCCGCAAGTGGTTCCGGAGCCTGCGGTATTCCGGCCGGCCGATGTCTTCCGGCCGGCCGGCCAAAGAGGCGGCCAGCTCCATGGAAATGCTGCGTGAAAGAACTCTGGCCTCCGCCAGCCGATCGTCCGTCAGCTCTTCCCTCTTGGATTCCGCCAGCCACCAGCCAAGAAGCCCGCATCCGACGAGCAATCCGGACAGGAGCAGCAGAATTAAACTGTTGGCAAGCACTTTCACGATGTGGTGTCCGTCCGTTCGGGAGAGACAAATGGAAAAAACTTAATCCAGCCTCGGAGCCTTAAAAGAATGGTCCCTGAGCGTCTTGTTCGCAACGAAACGCGGACCCTTTCTGGATGGCGCCGGAACATCCAGAATTCACCCGGAAGTTTGACAAAGATAGCATGCCATCCACTGTGATCCCGCTCACCTTTGAACGGAATTCACTTTTCTTTTTCCGACCCAAACGGCGCGCGGGGGGGAAGGAATCAAATCTCTTTAAACGAACCAATACCCGTGAAGCCGCAAAAAGACCCTCTCTCCCGGCAACAGGCCCTTTCGCTTTCCTTCCCGCTCTTCCCTTTCTTCCTGTATGCCCACTCTTTTCACAGGAAGAAGGGAAGATCAGGGAGCGGCGGCCATCGATGCGCAAATCGCCCGGGTCCGTTCGAGGAACCGGGGAAGGGCCTCCGCGACCACGGCAGACAGACCCTCCCTCACTGCCATGACCGGTTCCACTTCCATGGCCAGAATCCGCATCGCGGATGGAAACGGCAGGCTCAATTCCCGGGCCAGAGCCATCACTTCCGGGAGACCTACGGTGTGGGGGGACGCGGCAGCCAGGTGCCGGAAATCCGGCACTCCGAATTCCAGGATGGTACCGGGAGGGACCTTTCCGGTACAGACCGCGTCGACCAGCAGGACCTTTTCGCGCCCCTCCAGCGCATCGAGCAGATCCAGCCCGTTTCCTGCCGCTTCCTGAACTTCCCAGCCCTCCGGCATCTCCTGCCGCATGGCACGGGCGGCCACCAGCCCCACGGCATCATCGCCCATCAGGTCGTTGCCCAGAGCCAGAAGGAGGGGTTTCATACCCCGGCGGCTTCCCTGGCCGACCTCAGCGGCTCAGCTCCCGGAGGATACGGCCCTGTTCGTCGCGGATCCGCAGGGCGATCGGCATCTGCCCCGGCAGGAAGTGGGTGGCGCAGGCATTGCAAGGGTCGTAAGCCCGAAAAGCCATCTCCACCCGGTTCAAAAGCCCTTCGCTGACCTGTCCGCCGCGGATCAGCCCCTTGGCCGCCTTGTCCACGCTCATGGAGATCCGGCCCGCGTTGTTCTGCGTGGCCACGATCAGGTTCGCCCGGGTGATCCGGCCCCGCTCGTCGGTCTCGTAATGGTGGATCAGGGTCCCGCGCGGCGCTTCCACCACCCCCACGCCGACGGTCGGCGTGGCGGTCGGAAGGACGCGCAGCTCCGTTCCGGTAATGGCGGGATCGTGCACCAGCTCGTTCATTCTCTCCGCGGCGGCGATCATTTCGATGACCCGGGCCCAGTGGTTGGCCAGGGTGTGGTGCACCGGCCCGGGACCGAGAGCCGAAAGATACTCCTGGTAAGCCTCCTGGGCGATGGGCGTTGCCGGGCCGCCGGAAGCGTTCAGGCGCGCCAGCGGGGCAACGGAATAGATTCCGCTCGCCGGCCCGTCCTGAAAGCCTTTCCACCCGATCTTTTTCAGGTAACAGAACTTCACGTAACTCCAGGGCTCGACGTGCTCGGCGACATGCTCCAGGTAATCCCGGGGGGGGAACCGGGCAAATTCTTTTCCCGAGGGGTCCACCACGCGGATCGCTCCGTCGTAGAAATTGATCTTGTTGTCCCCGTCCACCAGACCCATGTAATAGGTCGGATGAGTGAAAGCATCCGAGGAGATCAGCTCCCTGTACTCTGGATTCTTCAGCACGATATCCCGGAAGACCTGCAGCGTGAAACGGGCAAATTCCAGCCCTTCCGCGGCCACTTCCCGGAATTGAGGTAGATCCCCGGGAGCGATTCCTTTGGCCACCCCGCCGGGCAGGCCGAACACCGGGTGGACCACTTTCCCCCCAAGGTAGGAGATCAGCTCCCGCAGCCGGCGCCGGGTGGAGATAACCCTGCGGCCCACCTCCACGCCCACCTTTCCGATGACTCCGACCACGTTGCGCATTTCCTTCGGGGCGTCCGGACCGACGATGAAGTCCGGACCTCCCAGAATGTAGACATGCAGGGCATGGTCTTCCAGCATAAAGGTGTTATAGATCAGCTCCCGCAGCTTTCGGGCCGTGGGCGGCGGCTCGACCCGGTACAGATCGTCGAGGGCCTTGGTCGCTGCCATGTGGTGGGCCGTCGGGCAGACTCCGCAGATCCGGCTGGTAATCTGCGGCATGTCCTCCGCCGGCCGCCCCAGGGAAAAGACCTCGAAGCCCCGGAGTTCGGGAATCTGGTAATAGGCCTGCTTCACATCGCCTTTCTCGTCGAGGAAGATATCGATCTTCCCGTGCCCCTCGAGCCGGGTAATAGGGTCGATGGTAATTTTGCGGGAGGCCGCTTCGGTGTTCGCATCATGGTTCTGCATATTGGCATTCCTGGGTGGTTTCTCATCATTTCATAACGGACGATTTCTGGCCCGCAGCAGCGAGGCCGCCAGGCCGTACCGATAAAACGTCCCGACCGGGTCCGGCAGGGTATCCAGCGTGCGGTCGATTCCCTCCGGGTCGTCGGCGGCCACGGAAGAAGCGATCCCGGACAGGATCTTGGCCCCCTGGTCCCGAACCCGGCTGGTCGGCCCGAAACAACCGGTGCAGGCCATGTGGCCCCGTATGCACTGGGCTTCACAGCCGCCCCGGGTAGCGGGCCCCAGGCAGACGATTCCCTGCGCCAGCAGACAGACCTCCGGGTCGAGGACCGTCTGGTGCGGCCGCCGGAATTCCGTAAAGCTCATGTCCGCCGGTTTGGATTCCTGGCGCGGGCATTCCTCGCACAGGGCGACGTCCGGGGCCAGCACCGCTCCCCGAGGCGGTAGCTCCCCTTCCAGCAGGGCCAGCAGCGCCTCTTTCAGAATCCTGGGTGTCGGCGGGCACCCCGGCAGGTAGTAGTCCACTTCGATCACCTGGTCCAGAGTGCGCACCAGGTGATGGAACTCCGGCAGAGCCAGCGAAGACCCGTTCTTCGGGATCGCCGTTGCCGGGCGGGTCCGGGAGGCATTGGCGGTCGAAGGCGATCCCTCGTAAACATATTGCAGAATCTCTTCCCGGGCAAACTGATTGGCCAGGCCGGGAATGCCGCCCAAATGGGCGCAGGAGCCGTAGGCCATCACGTGCCGGCTTTTGCGGCGGATCAGCCGGGCCATCTCCTCCTGCTCCGAGGTACGCACCGCCCCGTTGACCAGGGAGGCCAGGATCGATCCGTCCGGCCGTTCTTCCAGGTCCTTTTTCTTGAAATCCATGGCCACCGGCCAGAGCACGATGTTCACCCGTTCCAGCACCAGGAGGATGTCTTCGGCCAGATCCACGACCGATTCCTCGCACCCGCCGCAGGAGGCGCACCAGTACAACCCGATGTTCGGTTTATCCGACATGTTCCTTTTCCTCCATTTTTCCGACCTTCTCCTCCAGCTCCCCGATTTCCCGGTCCCAGTCCCGGAATTTCTCCGGAAGCTTCAGCGGGCCGAGCGAGCGGACCCGGGCGGTCATGTCGTTGACCACCGCGCGGACCTTCTCGCCTTCGGAAGCGGAGATCCACTCCAGACGGAAGCGGTCCTCCTCGATTCCCAGATCGCGCAGCATCCGCCTCAACAGCCGCACGCGGCGCAGGGCCTTGTAGTTCCCTTCCATGTAGTGGCAATCCCCGGGGTGGCATCCGCCCATCAGCACGCCGTCGGCACCGCGGGCAAAAGCCTCGAGCACGAACTGGGGATCGACGCGCCCGGAGCACATCACCCGGATGATGCGGATGTTCGAGGCATGCTTGAGCCGGGAAACTCCGGCCAGGTCCGCCGCGGTGTAGGTGCACCAGTTGCAGAAAAAAGCCACGATGCGCGGCTGCCACTCCCGCGAGGGTCGCGAAACTCCTGCTCCATGATTCAGCATGACTCACCTCCTTGCGCTTCCGCCGGCATTGGCGTAAGCAGGCCGCGGATCTCGCTGTAGATTTCCTCATCCTCGAAAAGATTCTGCCGGATGGCCCCCGAGGGGCAGGTGGCCGTGCAGGTCCCGCACCCCTTGCAGAGCGCTTCGTTGATCGAGGCCTTTTTCCTGGCCTCGTCGTGCGAGATGGCATGGTAAGGACAAATGGTCAGACAGGACTTGCAACCCGAGCAGTCCTCCTCCACCAGGTAGGCGGTGTTGGGCTCCAGTTCGATGGAGCCGCTGTCGATCAGCACCAGGGCCTGGGAGGCCGCGGCGCCGGCCTGGGCCACGCTGTCGGGAATGTCCTTGGGCCCCTGGCAGGCCCCGGCGATGAACACCCCGTCGGTAAAGGTATCGACCGGCGCCAGCTTGGGATGCCGCTCCAGGAAAAACCCCTCCGTGGAGCAGGAGATGTTGAAGAGCCGCCGCACCTCCTGGGCATCGAATTGCGGCTCCATGCCCACGGCCAGCACCACCATGTCCACCGGGATGCGGCGCACCACGCCGATCATGGTGTCCTCCACGCGGATGACCAGCTTCCCTTCCTCCGAGGGGCGGGCCGTCCAGTCGGTCACTTCGGCCACCCGCCCGCGGATGAAGTGCACGTTCTCCTCCAGCAGCTTGTCGTAAAACTCCTCATAGGATTTTCCGGCGGCGCGGATGTCGATATAGAAATTGTAGACTTCGGCGTCGGTGTGCTCCTTGAGCAGATGGGCCAGCTTCAGCGAATACATGCAGCAGGTGCGCGAGCACCAGCGGTTGGTGTTCCGGTCGCGGGAGCCGACGCAATGAATGATGCCCACCGTCTTCGGCCGGCGCCCGTCGCGCAGGATCAATTCCCCGCCGGTCGGCCCCGAAGCGTTGACCAGCCGTTCCACTTCCAGCGAAGTGTAGACGTTGTCGTACTTTCCGTACCCGTAGTGCGGGAGCCGGCCGGCATCGAAGGTTTTGTAGCCGGTGGCCAGAATCACCGTACCGACGCGGATTTCCTCGACGACCTCCTTCTGGGAGAAATCGATGGCGTCCCGGTCGCATTTTTCCAGGCAGCTCTTCTTGCACTTTCCCGTTTTGAATTCGATGCAGGTTTGCGGGTCGATCACCACCACCTGGGGCGTCGCCTGGGGAAAGGGAATGTATATCGGCTTGCGCCGGCTCAACCCGGCGTTGAACTCGTCGGGAAACTTGCCTTCCTTATAAATGCAGGCTTCGATGCATTCCATGCATCCCACGCAGAGCTTCTCGCTGATATAGCGAGGCTTGCGCCTTACGGTAATGGTGTAATTTCCCACATACCCTTCCACCTTGCTCACTTCCGAATAGGTCCACAGGGTAATGTTGGGGTGGTTTTTAACCTGGGACATTTTCGGGGTGAGAATGCAGGCCGCGCAGTCCAGCGTCGGAAAGGTCTTGTCGAACATGGCCATGTGCCCGCCAATGGTCGGCTCCCGCTCCACGAGAACCACCTTCCTGCCGGCATTGGCCAGGGTCAGGGCGGCATGAATCCCGGCGATGCCACCGCCCACCACCAGCACGTCGGGCAGGATGGGAACCCGTTTGGGCTCCAGCGCCTTGTGAAAGGCCACGCGGTGCACCGCGGCGCGGGCCAGGTCCATGGCTTTTTCCGTGGCCTCCTCCGGGCTTTCGTTCACCCAGGATACGTTCTCGCGGATATTGACCATCTGGAAAAAGAAGGGATTGAGTCCGCCCTTCTCCACCGCGGTACGGAAGGTATGTTCGTGAAGCAGCGGGGAGCAGGAGGCCACCACAATTCGATTCAGGGCATGCTCGCGGATATCCTGCGCGATCCGTTCCTGCCCCGGGTCCGAACACATATATTTGTATTCCCGCGAGACGACCACATGGGGCAGGGCTTGTGCATAGCGCGCCACGGCGGCGACATCCACCGTACCGGAGATATTGTGCCCGCAGTGGCAGACATAGAACCCGATGCGCGCCGGGCGGTTTCCGTTGGATTTAGACATGAGCCGCTTCTCCTTTCTGCTTCCCCAGGAAGCGCGTAGGGGGCTGAAAGAGGAGCGACATGCCCAGCTCGTCATCGCCGAGACCGAAGGCCATGCCGATCAGCTGAGTAAAATAAAGGATGGGACAGTGAATTTTTTCCTGGTATTCCCTGGCAATCTGGTCCTGGTAGCATTCCAGGTTGAACTGGCAGAGCGGGCAGCAGGTCAGAATCATGTCGGCTTTCCGCTTGACGGCATCCTTGATCAGCAGCCGGTTCAGCCGCAATCCGGCCTCGGGAATGGTACCCGTCAGAGTGCCTCCGCAGCAGCGGGTCTTGAGCGGCCAGTCGACAGGATCCGCACCCAGTGCCTTGACCAGCCGGTCCATGGAGGTGGGATAAAAGGCGTGATCGAAGGTCTTGAACGGCCGGACCATCTGGCAGCCGTAATAGCAGGCCACTTTCATCCCCTTCAGCCGGCGGGTGACCCGCTTTTCAATGCGCTCGAGCCCGATATCGTTGACGATGACATCCAGCGGATGACGGACAGTAACGGTTCCGTGATAGGTGAGACCGGCAGCATCCAGGGCCTGGACGATCCGGCTCCGCACCTCCGGGTAGTCCCGCAGATATTGATTGGTCTTGGTGAGCACCAGAAAACAGGCGCTGCAGGGAGCGACGATCTCATGGCCCGATCCGCTCGACCTGCCCTGCTCTTCGGCCAGGGCCAGGTTGCGGGCCGCCAGGGCAAACGCCTTGGTTTCATCAATGGCCATATAGGAGGTGGCCCCGCAGCAATTCCAGTCTTCGAGCTCGTCCATGGATAGGGAGAGCGCCCGGAAGATGGCCAGCAGCGATTTTTCGTACGCCTTGCCGGTGGTGGCCGCCGAACAGCCGGGATAGTATAGGTATCTCATTTTCCCGCCCCTCCTTTTTTCCCGTTGCCGCTGTCGACGGCGTTCAGCAGGGCCTGCAGCTGATCGATCTTCCGGATGCGGTCCTGCCGTAGCGACATGCGCCCCATCAGGAAGAGCTTCATCCCCACCACCGCCTGCCGCAGGGCATCCAGCGGATTGGTCTGCAGGTACAGCTTGATGATGAGCCGCGCTTCGCTGTTCCGTCCGGTGCGAAAAACTCCCTGGAAGAAATTCCGGGCCAGAACCGGGATGGGATAGCGCTTCGGATAGCGGCCGCGCAGGATCGCTTCCCGCTTGAGGGTGTACATCACATCGGTGATATGAATGTTGCGGGGGCACTGCGTGGTGCAGGAGTAGCAGGAGGCGCAAAGCCAGATGGTGGTAGTGCTGAGGGCCTCGTCGCGGAAGCCCTCGCGGACCATGGCAATGACCCGTCGCGGCGTAAAGTCCATGTAGTGGCTCAATGGGCAGGTTGCGCTGCACGTGCCGCATTGGATGCAGCTCAGCAACTTCTGCCCGTAGGCCTTGGCAGCAATTTCCTCGCCGAAGCCAAGATCGAGCTCCTCCTCGAATTTGATCAGCCGGGGAACCGTCTTGGTGGTCCGGGTGAGGTCGGTGTGGCGGAAGATCATCCGGGTACTCCTCCTTTCGGGAAAAAGTGAATCAACCTCCTCTGTCTCGCGGAAAGCCCAGGAAACATGGGGTCGAAGATCGAACCAAACGCTGCGCCCCGACCCGCCACCACCGATTTATAAAAGGATGAAAATAAAAAAATGCACGTCGCAATTTCCATTCCGAACGTGAGAGGGAAATTCCTGGCGGAGAGCTGATAGCAAGGGCGCTTAACATCGCCATCAGTATAATAAATTACTTTTACAAAAGCAAGGGGGTAATTTTTCGGAGGGTGACGCCGGCCGGAATCCCCAAGGCAGAGGCCCCTGGAGCTCTACCTGCTCCCATTGCGTACTTGATGATGAACCGCCAGTCCTTTCCGGCTCATCTCCTCCAGAAAACAGGTGGCCGTCTCCCGGTCGAATCCCAGATCTTCCGGGGGATGCACACCAGGCTTATACCACTTCTTTTCGGCGATCATTCGGGCCGCCACCAGGCAGGGCAGACCCGTGGCCCGGGCCATGGAGTGAAATCCGGCAACAGGATCCCCCGCGTCATACAGGGTGAAACAGTGCCGGCATGGTTCGCCGTGTTGGCGCCCATGAACTTCCACCTGCAGAAAGGTAAACTCGGGTTCTCCCGGCATCAGCCGCATTTTCGGGTAAGCCAGAGCCCCGAACAGCTCCCGGGGAACCACCGGCTGCCCGGAAAGCAGGACCGGATCCCGGGAGAGCAATCCGATATCCCTTAGAAACGCCATTTGGCCGGCGGTTCCTGGATAGCGTAGGGTATACTCGGCCAGGTCGGGTACCGGAATGGTCTCCAGCAGGGAGCGCAGCCCATCCGTATGAAAGGCTTCCAAAGCAATCCCTTCCAGGGGTGTCCCCGGAAACCGGATCGGATGACAGCCGTCAAGAGCGGGAACGGTCCGGATCGCTCCTCCTTTCCGGATCCTGGCCGGACGTACGTACTCTTCGATCACGTCGTCGGGAGAAAAGACCAGCCGGTAATGGAAAGGCGGCTCCGGCTTGGCAGGCAGTCCGGTGACGTAGTAGACCGCGGAGTCGGCCTGATCCAGCAGCCCGCAGCCGTAGGCCACCAGAAGGTTGGCCAGCCCCGGAGCCACTCCGATGTCGGCCAGGACCGGAATTCCTTTCGCACGGGCCGCGGGATCCAGCCGGCGGAAGTCTTCCGGAAGAAAGGAAATGTCGCAAAACGGTATTCCGGCCTCCAGGACCGCTTCCATCACCCGATAGCCGAGGAAGCCGGGGGCCGCGCCAATCGCCAGATCCTGACCTTTCAGGGCCTGGGCCAGATCGCCCGGGGAGGAAAAATCGACGGCCCGGAACCGGCCGATCCGGCTGCCGGCCCGGGAAGCCAGTTCCTGATAGGGCTCGGCGTCCCGGTCGGCCACGGTCACTTCCCAGAAATCATCCCGGGAAAGTTCCCATGCCAGAAAGGAGCCCACCCGGCCGCAGCCGAGGACCATAACCTTTTTCCCCATTTTCGATTACTCCCGGCTCATCCTACTTCTCGTTCCAGTAGCCCAGGTTGGGATCGGTCTGGCGCCGGGGTTCGGTGCGCGCCGTCTGCAGGTATTTTTCGATGCGGGCCATGACCTCCGGCCGATCGGCCGCCAGATTGCGGCTTTCCCCGGGATCGTCCTTCAGGTGGTACAGCTCCAGGGGGGCATCCGGCTTGGGGCGCACCGCCTTCCAGACGCCCATGCGCACGGCCTGCATCGGTTGTTCCTTCTGGAACTCCCCGGTGGCGGCCACATAGCGGGGCTGCTCCCAGTAAAGAAATTCGTGCGGCTTCTGGCTCTTCCCCAGCAGGGTTGGCAGCACGGAGCTGCCATCCAGTCCGCCCGGCGCAGAGCCTCCGGCGATGGCCGACAGAGTGGGCAGCACGTCCTGAAACATCCAGGGGAAGTCGCTGGTGCGTCCGGCGGGAACCTTGCCGGGCCAGCGGACGATCATCGGCACGCGGATGCCCCCTTCGTACATCTCCTGCTTGTTGCCGCGGAAGGAGGCGTAGCTTCCGAAGTAATCGTCGCCCCGCAGCCGCAAGGCGCCGCCGTTGTCCGAGGTGAAAAAGACCACCGTGTCGCGCTCCAGGTCCAGCTCCCGCAGCAGCGCCAGGACGCGGCCCACGTCGCGGTCCAGCCGGCTGATCATCCCGGCATAGGCGGCATGGGCCTCCGGCTGGTCGGCATAATGCTTCTGCGGCGTGATAAAGGGCTTGTCCTCCTGGACCTTCCCCCGGTAGGGCGCCATGCTGTCCTCGGGCACCAGCAGCTCCCAGTGGGGCAGGGTTACCGGCATATAGCAGAAGAAGGGGCGGTCCTTCGAACGCCTTATAAAATCCAGCGCTTTTCCGGCAATGACGTCGTGGGAGTAGGTAGTACGATTCCCTTTCTCGTTTCCGGGCAGCACAAAGCGCTGCTCGTTGTGGAAAAGGAAGGGATGGTAATACCAGTGAGCGTGAACCTGGTTCAGGTAGCCGAAAAATTCATCGAATCCGTGCTTCCAGGGTACGCCGTCGGTCCCCAGGTCTCCCAGGCCCCATTTTCCGAAGCCGCCTGTGGCATATCCGGCCTGCTTGAGGACCTGGGCCACGGTGACGTCCTCGGCCAGCAGCGGGACCCCGCCCGGATTCGAGCGGACCGAGGTGTGGCCCATGTGCTTTCCGGTCATCAGCACGCTGCGCGACGGGGCACAGACCGTGCATCCGGAATAGGCGTCGGTAAACCGGGTGCCTTCGGAGGCCAGACGGTCGATATGCGGAGTCCGGATGATTTTTTGTCCGTAGCAGCCGAGGTCGGAGTACCCCAGGTCATCCCCCATGATCCATACAATGTTGGGAGGGCGCGTGGGCTTCGGCCCGACAACAGCGGCCGCCGATAAAAGAAACTCTCTGCGCAGCATGAATCCTCCTGTCCTTATAAAAGGATACGACAAACACAGGGGCAGATCGGGGCCGCCCCTGTGCGGAAGTGCGTTGTTTCCGTCAACCCGGTACCGATTTTGTCCGAAGGCCCGCTCTTTGTCAAACCTAGTCCCGTTCGGCAGGCAGCTGGCGGCGGTGCCATTCGCGCATGTCCTCCGGATCATCCATCCGCACCGACTGCAGGTAGTGCTTCCAGTTGAATTTCCGGTCGAAGGGCTTCAGCGCCGCATCCGGGTCGAACAGGCGCCGGTCCACCGGGAGCAGCGTATAGGGGCGGAAGTCCGGCTCGGCGCTAAAAAAGTCGAGGGGCAATGTGGCTGCGGCGTCGAACTGGTTGAGCGGCGGCATGTCGAGCAGGACGAACATCAGCTTCATGATGGAAGCGAAGTCCGCCAGCTGGTGGGAGACAAATCCGCGCTTCACGTGGGGGCCGATCATCAGCAGCAGGGAGCGGTGGGCCTCGACGTGGTCCAGGCCGCCTTGCGGATCGTCCTCCGTGACGATAATCAGCATCTTTTTCCAGTAGGCGGTCCGGGACAGAAAGTGTACTATCCTCCCCAGAGCCAGGTCGTTGTCGGCCATGTAGGATTCGCGGAACGGAAACCCGTCAGCGGGATGTTCGTCGGTCATGTGGTCGTTGGGCAGAACCATGGTGATCAGCCGGGGCAGGGGGTCCGGTCCGCTCTCCCACTTGCGGCGGAACTCCTCCTCGAAGGCATCGACCCGGTACTGGTCCGGTATGGCCATGTTGTAGGTCGCATAGGTACGCGAGGTGTTGTCGAAGAGAGGCTTGGGCAAAGGAAAGCTGACGCTCATCCGGATGCCGGTGTGGCGGAAGGCCTGTTCCTCCAGGCTGGCCGGCATTTCCGTGCCCATGCCAAAATTGTAAAAAGACACCTTGTGGCGGTCGAGGTGCTCCCACAGGGCGCCGGCTTCGTTATAGTCCTCGGGCAGCACCGTGGCGCTGGAGCCGTTGACGTTCCTTCTTCCCGGTGCGGAGCTGAAAGGCCGGCTCTCGATGCGCGACCGGGCGTTCACTTCCGTCCATTCGTTGGGATAGACGCCGGCCACCCAGCGATGACCGGTATTGGACTGATCGGAATCGCAGTAAAAATTGTCGCTGATGGCAAAGCGGTCGGCCAGCGCCTGGTGGTTCGGGGAGATGTCCACGCCCTGCAGGAAGGCGGTCTTGGCTTTGTTGGCAATGTTCACACCCATCCCCAGCCCGGCCAGCGATGGGTCGCCGTCCGCGCCGGCCCGCTGGCCGAACACCTGGTCGAATGTACGGTTTTCTTTTACGATAAAAACGATATGCTCGATCGGGCTGCGTCCCGCGCCGGCAGCCGGCGGTACCGGATGGCCCGCCGCCTCCGGCGGCAGATCCTTCCACTGGCCGAATCCCTCCCAGACCTGCCGGGTCAGTGCTGCGAGCCGCTCCCCGTCGGGAACCTCGGCGATCTGCAGAAGCCCCTGCATGATGTCTCCCGGATGAGTCCCCCGCACCGGGGCGCGGAAGCCCAGCCCGCCGTTCGGCCCGGAGCCCATCCCCTTGGCGCTGGAAATATAGAGCCGTCGTCCGTCGGAGGAAAGCTTGACCAGATTGCAGAACCAGCCGGCCGGAATCCATCCCTGGCACTCGCGCCGCTGCAGATCGAGCACCGCCACCGCGTTGGCCCCGGCGCAGGCGACATACAGCCGCTTTTCCTGATCGTCCACCGCCAGGCCGAACGGCAGGACGCCCCGCAGGTGCTCCATGCCCGGAGCAACCAATGGAATCTCCTGGACCACCGCCCCGGTGGCGGCATCGACCAGCGAGATGGTATCGTTCCCGGCATTGGAGATGTAAATCGTTTTTTCCCCGACGGCAACGGCCGCCGGGTGAGCCCCGCCGATCGTCCGGATGCCGTCCCGGTTCTGGCCCACTTTATATCCGGTCCTGATCACCCGCACCACCTTTTTGTGCAGCAGGTCTACCTGGAAAACGGCCATGGCATCCGGGTGATTCGGCGATCCCAGGCCCGGCACCCGTATCCCTTCGACCGTGGTCCCTTGCTCCATTTCCTTGGAAGGGAATCCGTAAGCCGGGAAGGTAAGACCGGCGCTCTCGCGGTTTTCGGGTTTCACTCCCGGAAGCAGCGGGTACAGAAACATTCCCACATGACAGACCCAGGCGGTACGGCCGTCGCCGGAAAGGCTCAGGGCGAACGGGTTTCTTCCCACGCGCACCGAAGCGCGCACCGTGCGGCGCGGCAGGTCGATGAGGACCAGGCGGTTGTTGAACTGATCCAGGACCACCAGGGTTTTTCCGTCAGGCGCCATCTTGAAGTCGCCGGGAAAGCTGTCCCGGTAGCCCTTGCCGTCCAGACGAATGGCACCCGTCACTTTTCCCTGCTCGGCATCCAGGATGAGGATCCGGCCGGTGTCCGCGTCGCCCATGTAAAACAGAGTTCCGTCGGGGGAAAAGGCCGAGCCCATGTAGCTCCCTTTCCCGAATTCATCCGGCCTCTTGATGCCAAACGGCGGGTAGCGGCGGGTTTGCCCGGGATCCTGGAGATTGAAGAGCTGGACGGCGTCCTTGTTCACCAGGGCGATCCAGTCCTTCTGCGGGTGCAGCGACATCCCCCAGCTGTAGGACTGGGTGCGCACCAGCTGCCCGGCCGGCCGCAGGAGGCGCCCGTTGATCAGGATGGCTTCCTTTTCCCTTACGACCGGCTTCTCCTCGGATCCCGGCGGCACGAACACTTTGCGCGCTGCGGCCGGCGGGACCGCTTGAGAATAGAGACCGGCCATGCCGGTCAGCCAGAACAGGACAGCGGACAGCAGCATAATTCTTGAATATCTCACAATCCACCCTTTCTTCTTCGGAGGAAGCCCCCCCGTGATTTTTCCGTCTCCGCAGGAGCCGGCGAAAAGACGATCCGGGCGCTGTCCAGATCCACCCTTTCCAGCAGAACCTGCATCTCCTCTCCCAGCCGCAAAGCCTTTCCGCTTCGCGAAGTGACAAACACTTTCCGATCCGCCCGGAACCGATAGCCTTCCGACTCCAGGAAAGCGGCAGGCAGCTGCCCCTCCAGGAAAGGCCTCTCCAGGCGAATTACCAGCCCCTGCCTGCGTAGGCCCACGATGCGCCCCGCAAAAACCTCCCCCAGCCGCTCTTTCATCAGCGCCGCGCGGTAATAATCGACCATGTCGCTTTCCGCGTCGGCGGCGGCCCGCTCGCGGTCGGAAGTCTGCATGGCGATGTCCGCCAGGCGCGGCAGATGGCCGGACGGCCGCTCCGCGAGGCGGCCCTTGCGGTGCAGGCTTTCCTCCAGCAGCCGGTGAACCACCAGGTCCGAATAGCGTCGGATCGGGGATGTAAAATGGGTGTAGCAGCGGGAGGCCAGCCCGAAGTGCCCCCGGTTTATTTCGGAATAGCGGGCCTGCATGAAACTGCGCAGCATGGCCGTGCGAAGAAAGTCGTACTCCGGACGGTCCGGGATCGAATCGGCGACCTTCTGGAAAAGCGAGGGCGAAAGAACCTTGCCGAGGGCCGGAACGGAAAATCCGAAAGCGCCCAGGATTTCGAAATACTCCTGCACCTTGGCGCGATCCGGCGCTTCGTGCACCCGGAAGAGAGCGATGGGGTCTTCCGCTTCCAGGCGCCCGGCCACGGTTTCATTGGCCAGAATCATAAACTCTTCGATGATCCCGTGCGCTGCATTTTTCGGGCTTCGGGCCACGTCCGTCACCCGGCCACACTCATCCAGAAGGACTTCCGCTTCCGGGATTTCCAGCTCGACGCTCCCTCTTCCCCGGCGCCTGGCCTGGAGCTTCTTCTGCAGTGCGGCCATGTCCCGCAGCATGGGAAGAATAACCGGAAAATCCTTTCCCTCCTCCGGTCCGGACGGCTCGAGCAACCCTGCGACGCGGGTGTAGGTCAGCCGGGCTGCGCTGCGAATCGTCCCCTTGACGAATTCATGGCCGACCACCTCACCGCCGGAATCGATTTCCATGAGCACCGAAAAGACCGGGCGGTCCTCTCCCGGCTTAAGGCTGCACAAACCCTGAGAAAGAGCTTCCGGCAGCATGGGAATGGCCCGGTCGGGCAGATAGACGGAATTGCCGCGCAGGAAGGCTTCGCGGTCCATCGCGCTTCCCTCGGCAACGAAATGAGAGACATCGGCAATATGCACTCCCAGGAGAAAACGGCCGTTGTCGAGCCGGCGTAGGGAAACGGCATCGTCGAAATCCCGCGCCGTTTCTCCATCGATGGTAACGGTGGTCCAGTCCCGAAAGTCGAATCTTCCGCGGCCTTCGCCCGGTGCGGCGCGGGAAGCGAGCTCCGCGGCTTCCGCCTCCGCCTCGGGGGGGAACTTCTGCCGTATGGAATGCCGGTGAAGTACAATCTGCACCGCCAGCTCCGGATCCCCGGGAGTACCCAGAATGCCCACCAGCCGCCCAATGGCCGGCCGTTCCCGGGAGGCCGGAACCAGGATCTCCGCCTCGCCGATGGTGCCTTCCGCCCAGACCTCTCCTTCGCTTTTCGGTAGCAGAACGGAGAACAGGAGCCTGCCGTCCAGCGGCTCCATCATCCACTGCCGCCATTCGCGGAAGAGGCGCCCGATCACCCGCCGGGAATTCCGCTCCCGGACCTGGATCACTTTTCCCCGCGGTGAATCGGCGTCCGAAGAGCGTCCCGCCCTTTTTCCGGAGCGTCCGCTCTTTTCCAGGAGGCATAGGGAAACAACGTCGCCGTGATGAGCACTGCCCAGCAGCCCCGGGGGAATGAAAACGTCTTCTCCGGGGGTATCCTCCCGCCGGACGAAACCGAATCCGTCCGGATGCACTTCGATCCGGCCGACTATTTCCTTTTTCTTTTCCGGCACGAAATAACGCCGGTCGGGCGATCGGGTCAGCTGCCCTTCGCGAACCAGCTGATCCAGGTCCCGCTGCAGCTGCCGTCGATCCTGCCAGGGAATGTGGCTCTGATGCAGGATCTCCCGCGCCGTAAAGCGCTTGCCGGGAAAAGCCTGAAACAGCGACCGAACCTGCTCCCCCCATCGATCTTTCATTTCGCGTTCCGCCAATTCTGCGGGCCCGGCACGCCGCGCCCCTTCAAAAGTTACCTCCGGAAATCGGATGCTCCTGCGGACAGAGTACAAGTTTTGGCCCACGGCTGCAAGGGGAACAGGGTTGAAGCAGGCAGGCAGGCAGATGTCAACGGGCTTTCAGCCCTTAGGTACATCGTAGTCACGCACCTGGGGCTCCGCTGCGCTCCACCCCCGGATATTATGTGCCGGGCCTTTGGCTCTTGGCTTTTTCCGGAAAAAAGATGGTTGTAGCCAGATTATCCTCTCTGACGGCCCCGAACCGCCTCCGGAACCGACTCCTTCCCCGCGGGCCTTTTGCGGGCCCGGATGGCCTGCAGCAGGCGCCTCATTTCCGTCAGCAGGCCGCCCGTGGCGCCTTCCCGGCGATAGCGGCTCCGGTAATACAAGGTGGTGGCGGCGGAGACATCCGCGAAGAAGTCCCTTCCTTCGAACGTCTGGGCATACTCCCAGGGCGTCTGACCGGGAGCTTTCCCGGGACCTCTTTTCCCCAGCTCGGCGAGCAGTTCCAGATAGCAGCCTTCCGCACCGTCCTTCCGGCGAAAGGCAAATATTCTGCCCCTCCAGCGGCGCCATGCCATCCACCCGCTCCCCCCGAGCATCAGGAGCCCGAAGAGGAGCAGCCCCAGGCGGAGCGGCGAGATGAGTAGGCTGTCGATCCACCCGATGGGACTTCCGAGGCGGCGGCCCGTGCCTGCGAACCATAGTCCGGCCTGGTTCTCCAGCTGCCGGCGGTAGTCCTGGACACGCCGCGTCAGGTCGAACAAGCCTCCCATCAGAGACCGCCTGGCCTCTGCCATGAACTGGATCTGCCGATTCCAGTTGTAGCGCAGAACCGTCTCCTCCCAGTAGAGTTCCGCCGCATCCCACACTTTGGTCATCCAGGCGCCCAAACCCGGATAGGCGGCCGGATCCGAAGCGGATGGCGTGGGATCGAACTCCACCCAGGACTCTCCCGGAAAAAACACCTCCACCCAGACATGGGCATGCGCCTGGCGTACGATAAAGGCATCACCGATTTCGTTGTAATCCCCGCCCAGGAAGCCGTTGACCATGCGGCAGGGAACGCCGGCCAGGCGCAGCAGGACCACCATCGCCGACGCGAAATACTCGCAGTGCCCTTCCCGGGTTTCAAACAGAAAGGCCGCCAGGGGGTCCGCGCTCTGCGCACCGATGCCCATCTGCGTGGTATAGCGGTGGTTCTGCTTCAGGTAGCTTTCGATGCGCACCGCCTTGTCGTAGTCGTTTTCGATCCCCCGGGTCAGATCCTCAGCCAGGCGCCGCATCCGGGGATCGATTGCTGGAAGGTTGTAATAGGCGCGAACCGTCGGACTGGCCGTGGGAACCACCCGGGGGGCGGAGCGAAGCTGGTCCGCGGAGGCCCGCCGGGCGTCGGACCAGACCTGGTAGCGCTGAATGGAGCCGGCGACCGCGCCCCTCCACAGGACCCCCATGCGGTCCTGCAGGATGGGATTGGCCGCGGTGGCGCTCTCTTCGCGAAGCAAACAGGCGCGCGGCAGGCTGAACAGCACCGGAGTGGCCAGCGGCTGCAGCAGAATGGTCTGGCCGATAAGGCGGGCCTCGCGACCCGGAGGGCTCATCTCATAATAGTCCCGTCCCGGAGCCCGGCGCAGCCGGGAACGCTGGCTGGGGCTCTGGGACCAGGTCTTGCCGTCGTAACGATCCAGGACCATGCCTCTCCACCGGAGATGGGCCGGCCGCTCCCGGATCCGCTCCTCCAGGCGAACTCTCATGACCACCGCGTTGTTGGAGCGTATGTTCCCGAACTCGCCCAGCACCACCCGATCGGTAAATCCGCTCCAATAGTTTTCTCCGTATGTGCTGCGGGCATAAAGAGAATAGGGCAGCCGCGGGAGGACGAAAAAAAGCGGTATTGCCAGAAGCATGACCAGCAGAGTGAAGCTTCCGCAGATCATGGCAAAAGGAAGCAGGGAAAGCCGGACCTCGGAATCGACAGCGGCCGACCGGTTCGGGCCCCGGGAGGCCCGGGCGGCAGCGGCCATTCCCCGCTGCACCTCCAGCAGGATGAGCGTCCCGACCGCCGAGGACAGAAAGAAAAGGATGATCACCGCGTACTCCAGCCCGCCGGTGATGATGCTGGCCGCCATCACCTGGCTGGTCCCGATCAGCAGCAGAAAGACATAATCCCGCGGCGCACTGAGAGAGCACATCTTAATCAGGGATATGATCAGCGTCATGTGCACCGTGGCGGCAAAGAATTCCCGGGAAATCAGAAACCAGTCGGCAAAGTAAAAGGGGAAAAAGAAAAACAGGAATCGCGTGGCCCACTTTCCGGAGAACGCGGCCCGGATTTCAGGCGGCAGCAGCCAGCTTCCGCCCAGGAGAAACAGAAAGGGCGCTCCCACCTCCCACTGAACCACGTCGCTTCCCAGTAAAAATCCGAGAGCGGAAGCCATGGCGGCATAGAGGCACGCCTTGCAGAGAAGGTCTGCGGATAGTCCGCGCTTCAGCCACCGGCTCCTGTTGCCCATTGCCGCCTCCATCTCCTCTAGAGACCCGGCAAAGAAGAGGGATACTCCACCTTCCAGTGGGCAGGGAGATCCTCCGCAGCCGGGGAAGGGCGCGCGGTGAAAAGAATCACTTCCGATCCGCCGGCCGCCTGGCGGATGGCTTCCTGCAACCGGCCGGCGGACAGGGCATTGGTATCGGCCAACCCCGAATACCATTCCATCAGGGCCAGAATCTTCATCAGGGAATAAAAGGAAGCTTCGCCCTCCTCACGCTTCGGCCCGGCTTCCAAAGCGGTCAGGCCCACATGGGCTCCCTGGTCCAGAAACCACCGGGCCACGCCGGCGGCATCGGAGATCATCTGCTCGAACATGTCATCCTTTTTTTTACGCTCCTCTTCTCCGGGCAGGCAGCCGTCGATGATCAGGTGAATGCGCAGCTGCTCCTCGCGTGTGTTCTCCCGGACCAGAAGTTCGCCGGTCTTGGCGCTGGCTTTCCAGTCGACATAGCGCACCCCGTCCCCATCCATGTACTTTCGATGCGAGTAGAACTGCCCGTCCCACCCCCGCTGCAACGACTCCCGGCTTCCCTCCATCCGTCGGGGAAGCATCCGGAAGCGCTCCTCGCCGGATGGCGAGGGAAAGACCAGGAACTCGCCCCCTCCGCTAATACCGATTCCCTTATGAAAAAAGCCGAGCGGGAAGCAGGTGGAAAGGTGAAACCGTCCGGGAACGAAATGGCCGCGCTGCCGGAACCGGACCGGCAGCACCACGGAAAGTGCTTTCCCCGGAAGCAGCGAGGGAACATAGGCAGGCTCCAGTGCCAGAATATTTTTCTCCCAGGCAGGCAGGTGCCATCCTTTCCACCAGCGATCGTTTCCGGGACCGCCCTGCCTTTCCCCGACCGTCCGCCGGCATTTCCGGTATCCTTCCACACTCAGGCCCAGGCTCGGCCAGACCAGCTTGCGGTTGGCCAGCAAAACCCGCAGAAGAACTTCCTGCCCGGCAAAGCAGATTTCCGGCGGATGCACGCGCACATCGATCCCGGTCAGATTCAGCCGGGAAAAAACACCGGAGACGAGAATGACTGCCAGGAAAATGGCCAGCAGAAGAAATAGCAGATTATTGCCGCTGTTCATCGCCGCCAGCGCCAGGAGAAACACGACCAGAATATAGAAGTATCCCCCGCGGGTGATCCGGAAAGAGAAGGAGGGAAAAGAATGGGCCAGGCGGACGGCGACCAGCAGCGGAGGGATGCTCCCCCATCCTGCCAGACCGGCCAGGACCAGAGCGATGGCCGCCAGGGCGGCAGCGGCCCGCGCGTCGCCGGCGCGCCGCATGGCTGTGGAAGCCAGCGCCAGGGCCAGGGCCGCGGCGAGCAGGGCCAGAATGAGCAGGCCGTGAAGGATCAGCTTTTTATGGGACCAGAGCCGATTCAGATGCCGTCGGATGACCTCGTTCATACCGCTATTTTTATCACAAACCCCGGCCGATCCAGAAGCGGATCCGGCCGGCCCGTCGATTTTGTCAGCCGTTTCTGGCAGGAGGAGTCCGTTTTTCTTATAATGTGGAGATGGAAAGAAAAGAGGACGGGATATGAAAAAAGGATGGCTCCTTATATTAATCGCGGCAGCCGGAATTTTTTCCGCATCCGGCCAGACGGATCTGAAACAGGAAAAAGTGGAAGCGCAGACGCTATCTCCGCTCTGCGCTTCGGCCAACAAGGTCGGCGATCGCTTTACCCTCCTGGTTCTGGCCCCGGACCGTTACAAGGACTGGATGGTGGAAGGCGAGGTCACCGAAGCCAGCGCGGATCGTTCGGAAAACAAGTCGAAGCTCTCCTTCCGGTTCGACAAGATGGCCCATCCCGGCGGAAAGGTGATCCCTATTCAGGCCAGCCTGCTGCAAATGGCCAACTCCAAAGGTCAGGTCGGATTGGATGACGACGGGCAAAGCGTTTCCCAACAGTCGGTGCCCGACAAGGAAGGAAGCCGGCCGGAGCCGAAAAAGAGCGGCAACGTATTCAGCCGCTTTGGAAAGTCGGTAGCCCGCGGGGCCAAGGACCTGGGCAAAAGCATTGCCGGAGGAATGACCGCCGCCTTCACCTCGGACAGCAAGGATATCCGTTTTGAACCTGGTTCCGTCTTCACCCTGACCATCAACAGCCCGGCCGAAAGCACGGCGCCATCGGGGAATAAAAAGATCATTGAAGCCCCCCCGGGAGACTGAGCGGTAGAAAGTCCCTTCTGTCCTGATCTTCCCGTCTCCCGGTGAAAAGATAGGGCCACAGGAGAATAAGGAAGAGCAAGAATAAAAGCGGAAGGGCCTGTCACCTGGCGACGGGGACTTTTTGCCGGGCCATCCTTTCTACAACAAGGAACCGTCAATATATATACTTTACACCTAAGAGGGTTGGGATGGATGAATCGTATAGTTCCATTCCCCATGGAACTTGTCCGGTACTAAATTCACCGTAGCCATTTCCTCCGCACTCACTTTTAGGCCCACGGGATACTGACGCCGATCCAAACGGCAAATCACCTTCAGTCCTTTGGCAGTGGTCGTGGCAGCAATCAAGCGTACAATGGTTTCGTAATCTCGAAGGGGTTCCCCACGCCAATTGGAGGAGATGAAGGAAAACAAGCGATGTTCCACTTTATTCCATTTGCTGGTTCCCGGTGGAAAGTGACATACCTGGATCGAGAGTCCCGTTTGATCCGACATTTTTTGAAGTTCCCTTTTCCATAGCCTCAACCGATACCCATTGCTGCCGCCACCATCGGCGGTGATCAGTAAACCACCGCTTTGCGGATACAAACGCTTGCCTTCAAAACGCCACCAACCCCGGATAGAAGCCACTGCAAACACCCCGGTATCATGGTCCGTTCCAACATTGACATAACCCCTGTTCCGACCCACATCATAAATCCCATAAGGATAGGCCCGCGGCAACGAGGGATCCGGAAAATCATGTCCGTTCACCGTCTCCGCAGATTTCTTTTTTCGCCACCGCCGACCTGCATTGTCGAAGTTCCCGATGACTTCCTTCTTTTTTGTATCCACGGAAATGACCGGTATCCCGGCACTTAAGGCCCGACGTACTTGCGCGTTAATGTATCGAAACTGAGCATCCCGATCTGGAGGGTCCTCCCCTCCCTCTGTTTTTCGATTCCCTTGGAGACTGAAATCCATCTGACGAAGGATTTGAGCTACCTTCTCATGGCTGATCGGGTGGTGTCTTCCGGTAAGTTCCTTCGACAGGGTCCGCGTACTTTTACACGTCCAACGCAACGGTGACTCGGGATCTCCGCGTGTAGTCGGTTCAATCAACATCTCCAAGCTTTGTGCCAGTTCAGGATCTTGTTTTAATATAGTGGGTCGCCCTGCTCCTGGACGTCGAGTCCTTCCCCCCGTCAGGGGTTCTTCTTCCAGTTCTCGTATTCCTTTCGTAATGGTAACCCGGGATAATCCGCAGTATCGGCTTACTTTGGAAATGCCGCCATAACCAATTTGACGAGCCTCCGTTGCGGCAACCATGCGTCGGGTTCTCTCGTCCAAGTGTGGCCAGAGTAGTCTGAATTTATTCTGGAGTGAATCGGCCTTGACCATGCATCAAGCATACATCCATTTACCTAATATGTAAAGCTTATATATTGACGCCTTCTTAGACAGAAACCGAGTGGCAAGAACACTCATCCTCCCGCCACTCACGGTGATGGCCCGATCCAGGGGGAACCTCTCGCTCTCCCGGTGGATCCCTTGTCGTCTCGCCTCCTGCATCTGCTCTCCCAGACCACAGATCCGTTGACCGTGGATACCCTCCGATCCAAACTCCAGGTGCGAAATCAGCGCGTGGTTCAGGCTCTGCGCTATCTCTCGGCTCAAGGTAAAGTCGAGCGTCGGCCCCGAGGTTAGGTCGTTAAACCATAGCTCCACTCGTCAACTCTGACCGTCCGTTCCCTGCCCGCTCTAGAGGAAAGAACGGGAAAGGAAACGGGATGGTCGTGGCATGAAATGGCTCTCTCTGCAAAATCTTTTCGGTGCGGTAGAGAGCAAAGAATGGGAAGCAAAACGCGGACGCGAAAAAGTATTTCGTATGTGATGAAGAAGATCGGGCGATTGAAGGAGCGATACAAGATGGGTCATTTTTATACGGTGGAGGTAAAAGAAAGGGAAGGGCAAGCGGCCGGGATTTACTGGCACTTTCATGAGTCGAAGCAACCGGAACCCGGACAATATTTACTGCGCAGCAACTTGCGGGACATGAGCGAAGAAGACTTATCCTTGATCCATCGAACGCTAACGATGATCGAGTCGGCATTTCGCTGGTTAAAATCCGACTTAGGGTTGCAACCCAATCACCACCAATTGGACCGGCGCATGGGTTCGCACATTACCATAAGTGTTCTGGCCTACTATGTGTTGGCGCCGATTTTAAGCAAGCTGGAATGGGGCGGCAGGTTTTGCACTTATGCCGAGCAGCGGCAGGAAACGGATCGTGCGGAATGGGCTATTCCCTAAGGTTGGCACAGTGTGGTGCAAACCATGGAAACGCAAGTGAGAGTGACGACTTCGTTTCAGTGCAAAGATGGTCAACGCCTGGACATTCGAACGACCGTGGAACCCAATGAAAGTCAAAAAGGAATCTACCAGCGGCTGAGACTGAGCGCCCGTCCGCTCGGGAGAATCATATGTAAAACAGGGCCCCAAGAAAAATAGCAGAACCAGCGAGCGAAATGTAGTACCCAAAAAAGGACATCCATTTCTTGTATCCTTATGTTTCTATGAGAGAAACATCATTTCTTCCATCGCTGTTGGATTACGACTCCCTTTCCGCCTCTCGAATCATAACTTCCGCTTGACTTGGTCGCAACCACACTCTGCAATTGCGAAATGGTAGGGAAAGGAAAAAAGCGTTTGCCTATCCATGAAAAGCGATGAAGACTTGAATCCAGTGTGATATTCAGAGTGGTAAAGGTTTTGTGAAGGTCCGCCGGGATCGTTTGGGTCAGGAGTGGAAGTGTGCCTGCTCGATCAACACTGGTTTGGTGCAAAATTCAGGTAATATAATCTAGGAACCCCGCTCCAGGAAGGATTCAGGGGAGCAGCGGTATTTGTGGTACACGGTACGGTCAGCGCATTACCAGAGGCAGGTATATCTGTGTCGGCAGAGGCTCTCCATACCAGAAGCCGGGGGAAATCCTGTAACCGGCACTGGTGGCCGGCCCGTCCGCCCACTGTCCGAGAGTGTCACCCAATAGAAAATGAGGCGAACTTCTGAACCCTCCACCGCCGGATAGAACATACCGGCTTACATCGAAGGGGGTGGAAACCTGGGTCAGAGCGGAACCGACCAACACCAGGCCCACGGATAGAATAAGGGTAACCACGAAAAGTCTTTTGAAAACCATTTCTTCCACGTACCTTTCCGGGAAAGCCGGAAACCGGGCGCCGCCTAAGGCGCCTGGCTGATTGTGTATTGGATTACCGCTCCCTTGAGCAAAAGACTGCTGCTCCAGGAGCTGCAGTAGGCGTAGACGAGATAGCTATACTGCGAGTTGTCGATCTGGGGACTAGAAATCGTTAGGTCGGCGGAATTATAGTAGCCGGCACTGCCCGAGGAGGTGACCGAGGCCATGGCCGCATAGCTGCTGGCCATACCCTGCTTTTGCAAGGAGACCGACATGTCGCTGCTCGAAGTATCGTAAAAGAAAACTCGGAACGAAGTCACTACGGCGCCATCCGGCAGGTTTACCGGGGCCACCAGCGCGCCGCTGCCGGAAACGATATACGCCCCACCGCTACCGTACGTATTGAAGTAATCCACGTTGCTGCCGGGCAGAAAGGCCTCGCCGCCGAGGGATAAATAATGGGAGCGCGGACTGGTATAAGTAACGCCGGGCACGTTCAGAACGCCGCTGACGACCAGGTTGCCGTTCAATACCGTTAAACCACTGACGCGCAGCGCTTCGCCGTTACCCTGGTTGGTCACCTGCAAGGCGGCAGAGCCGCTGTTGGTTTGGATTAACGCTCCCGGGACCAGGCTCATGGCATACGGTGTGGGAAGTATCTGTTGGCGCGGCAGGGCCTCCGCATCCGTTCCCACCTTAACTCCCAGCCACAATGCCTGACCGTTGAACAGGCTTTGCGCCAGGGGAGTCCGATCGCCCAGAACGGTGTTGAATAATCCGCCGGTCACATCGACGTCGCGGGTTTCCGTCCACAATTCCGTCCCCCCATCCGATACGGTATACAGGCGAAAAGTAATTGAATATACGCCGTTACCGACCGGACCGCCTTTGCCCGGATCGGTGAGCCGTCCCTGATACTGAAGAAGTAAGGGGGCCGTTCCGGCAACCAAAGCGGTATCCGCATCGGAGAGTTTGCGGTTTTGAGAAGTTCCCATTTCCACATAGAACAAAACCAAACCGGAGACCAGGATCGCACTCATAACGAACTTGTATTTCATCGTTTTGTCCTATCGAAAACAAAAAAACATCGAGCCGGTTTCCTCGATGGGAATTCGTTTGCTGTGCTGTCTGCCTGTCGAATCGAACCGGCTCCGCTTCCTCGTTTGTTAACAGTGGATAACCTGGTTGCATTTATATGGATCGGCAAACGTTTTCGGATATTTTCTTACCATTTCGCAAGTATACGATGCGGTCACGACGAAATCAAGGAAAAAGGGGGCATCGTATACTGAACTTGGAGACTGAAATCCATCTGACGAAGGATTGGAGCTACCTTCTCATGGCTGATCGGGTGGTGTCTTCCGGTAAGTTCCTTCGACAGGGTCCGCGTACTTTTACACGTCCAACGCAACGGTGACTCGGGATCTCCGCGTGTAGTCGGTTTAATCAACATCTCCAAGCTTTGTGCCAGTTCAGGATCTTGTTTTAATATAGTGGGTCGCCCTGCTCCTGGACGTCGAATCCTTCCCCCCGTCAGGGGTTCTTCTTCCAGTTCTCGTATTCCTTTCGTAATGGTAACCCGGGATAATCCGCAGTATCGGCTTACTTTGGAAATGCCGCCATATCCAATTTGACGAGCCTCCGTTGCGGCAACCATGCGTCGGGTTCTCTCGTCCAAGTGTGGCCAGAGTAGTCTGAATTTATTCTGGAGTGAATCGGCCTTGACCATGCATCAAGCATACATCCATTTACCTTATTTGTTAAGCTTATATATTGACGAATTCTAAGTCAAAATTTCATTTTGCTCTGCCGTTCCGATGGGACTTTGTTTTGCTTCGATCCTACCCGGCGGCTTTCGCCCCGACCACCATCCTGGAAAAGGGGTCGACGATAATCTGCGGCTGCGGGTCAAGTCCGGCCTGCGTCAGCCAGCCCCTGGCCTCGTCCTCGGTATAGCAGTCACCCGAAGCGGTATGGACGAGCATGTTGATGGCAAACAGCGTGGTCCAGGCCGGGGCTGTCCGATCGGAATCCAGAAAAAAATCCTTTAAAACCACGCATCCCCCGGAAGACAGGGAACCTGCGCACCGGGAAACGAGAAGCAAGTTTTCCGCCGGCGAATAGGAATGGATCACATTGGAAAGGAAAATGCAATCGTAAGGGCCGCCCAGGTCATCCGTCAAGGCGTCGCCGATACGATAGTCGATGCGGTCCCGCACCTCGAAGGCCTGAATCCGCTCCCGGGCGTAGGCCACGGTTTTTTCGTTGTCCATGATCGTTACCCGCATCCGCGGATTCCGGGCAGCGAACTCGCAGGCATAAACCCCCGGTCCGCCGCCGATATCCAGCAGGCTCCGGGCACCGGGCAGCGGCAGCCGCTCGACGGCAATCCGGGCAACAGGCAAGGCAGCATTTTCCATGGCCTGCGCAAAGCGGACCTCATCCCCGCTAAGATCCGGCGACATGACTTCACGGGCCGAAGGCTTGCCCGATCGCACCACGTCGTACAGCTTCCCCCATCGTTCATACAATCCGGCGTTGTGCAACAGAATGCTGTTTTTAGGCTCCGGCGCCCCGGCAACCAGGTGCCGCCGAGCCAGGTCGGTATTGCAATAACCGTTTTTCGTTTTCTGCAGGATTTCCAGAGCGCACAGCGCATCGAGCAGAATCCGGATTCCACGACTGTCGGCCTGCAGTTCCTCCGCCAAAGCATCCACGGTTCGTATCTTTTTTTCAATGCACTCAAAAATGCCAAGCCGGTTCGCGGTCAGCAGCACCTGGGCGGCCCGGAACCCGGCGGCTATGCTTTCGATTCGATTTTCCACTTCCAACATAAGCACCACCTCGCCTGAGGAATAAGAAGGAAAAAGCCGTTTCGACATTTTCCTATTGCATTTAATTCGGAACCAATGATAAATTACTCTACCATTAGGTTCTGTGGAAAGAACAAAAGTTTTATTTTTTGATCCGGGCCGCACGGCGCTTGCGCAAGTCCGGCTTGAATTCATAGTTACTGGCGAAGCAGGAGAACATAAATGCGTCTATTTATGCGACTGCTGAACGGTGCGCTGCTGGGGATTCTGATCATGGCTCCCCTTGGCGCCCAGGGCAAGGGCAATGCCGAAGTACCCAAGCCCAGCACAGATTCAGGCAGTTTTTTGGAAAATTTGCAGAAAATTCAGGCTCGATATCGAAACCTGTTTGAAAACAAGTTCGGGCTGAACCTGGATTTCATCGATAATCCGCAGCTCTTCGACAAGGTTGCCGAGTGGATGGGCACGCCCTACCGCTATCGCGGCAGTTCGCGGCGGGGCATCAATTGCTCCAATTTCGTTTCCATGCTGTACGGCTACCTGTACAACATAGATATACGCGGCAGCTCCAGGGAAATATTCAAGGACTATATCGTTCCGATCCCCAAAAACGACCTGCAGGAAAGTGACCTGATTTTCTTCAAGATCCGCAAGAACAGCATATCTCACGTCGGGATCTACCTCGGCAACAATAAATTCGCTCATGCGACCATCGGCAAAGGCGTGATTATCAGCGACCTGGATGAAGATTACTATCGGAAGTACTTTTATTCCGCGGGGCGGGTGAAAGACTTTTTCGCGATACCCCTATGCTTTATCCATTTCTGAGTTTCCGCTACGCCATGTTGCCGGTTGAGGACCTCCGGTGATCAAAGCATGGTGGCCCGCCTGGCTGATCATGGCGGCCATTTTTATCAACTCCTCCATTCCCAAGGAGAACCTACCGGACTTCGGATCGTGGGACCTTCTTTCCAAGAAGAGCGCCCACTTCATTGAATATTCCATCCTGGGTGCCGCCTACCTGCGAGGGTTAAGCTACAAAAAGGCCCCGGTACGAGCCCATGTTTTCCTCGGGATCCTCTTCGGATTTCTTTATGCCTTTTCGGATGAATGGCACCAGAGCCGGGTGCCCGGCCGTCAGGCTTCCCTGATGGACGTCGCCATTGACACCCTGGGAAGCGGCGCCGGAGCCTGGGCCTGGGCATTCTTCTCGCGCAGGAAAACGGAGCGGAACCCAACCGCTCCCGATTCGGCTGTCGACCTTTCATAATCACTTGCCGCCCTCTTCCTACCGTCAAAAGCCCGAATTGCCGGCTCCCTCGAACGGAGAGCTTTCTCTTTCCTGGCAGCGCGCAGCGCTGATCGGCGGGGTCTGGGGCTCGCTGGAAATCATTCTGGGCAGCTTTCTGCATAACCTGCAGATCCCTTTTACCGGCACGCTGCTGGCTTCCGTCGGCATTTCTCTTTCCGTGGCCAGCCAGATTCTCTGGCGCCAGCCGGACATTATCTGGCGTGCCGGGGTGATCTGCGCCATGATGAAATCCGTCTCCCCCAGCTCCATGATCCTCGGTCCGATGATCGGCATCGCCGGCGAGTCTTTTTTGTTGTATGGCTGCGTTTTTCTTTTCCAGCCGCACCGGCTTTCCTTCTGGCTCGGCGGCATGCTGGCCGCAATGATGCCGCTCATTCAGAAGACCGTCAGCTATCTTTTCACC
This sequence comes from uncultured Acidobacteriota bacterium, assembly GCA_903847975.1. GTDB lineage: Bacteria > Acidobacteriota > UBA6911 > CAINFC01 > CAINFC01 > CAINFC01. Next base: position 45,253 of record CAINFC010000050.1, read on the forward strand.
TATGGCTGGGATTTTGCCCGGCTCTACCTCCAGGTCTACCGGTTCGCTGCCGGCAGCCTGCATGTAACCGACCTGGGCCCCCTGGATCTGATTTATGCGCTGCTGCTCGGCAACGCCCTGCTGGGAGCGGCCGCAGCCGAAGCCGGCATTCGCCTCGGACGAAACGTCACCGCTTCCCCTCCCTCCTCTTCCGCTCTGCCGGATGCCGCCGGTGCGGTGGAAGCACCTTTTTCAAGCCCCCCGACCCGGAAATATTCTCTGCGCTGGCTGGCTTTTCATCTAGCCGCCGTTGCCGGCACGCTGCTTTCTTTGCCCCGTCTGCCCTGGTGGGCGGGAGCCGCAGCCGTGTCTCTCTACCTCCTGGCCTGCCTGTACCGCTATCCCCAGGCCCTGCGGCGCTTCCGGCAGCCCCGCCTATGGATCGAGCTGACCGTGATCAGCCTGCTGGCCGGCTGGCTGCTGAGCGGATGGTCCTCGACGGAAGGAAGCGGCCTCCGGCCCTGGGAAGGATTGCGCATCGGCTTTTTCATGGTGTTGCGGGCCGTACTGGTGGTGTTCGGTTTCGCCTCGGTCAGCGTCGAGCTGCGCAATCCCCAAATCGTCAACTGGCTCTTGAATCGCGGCATGGGCCAGTTTTCGGCCGCCCTGCAGATTGCCTTCCGCACCCTGCCTGCCATGACCGCTCTTATGGGAAAGGAAAAAGCATTTCTCCGCAATCCTTTCCAGGCCATGGCGCGCATGCTGGCGGCGGCCCGGACACTGCCGGCTGTAAATCCGGGCAGCGAGCCTCCTTTCGCTCCCACGATTCTGCTCACCGGGCCGCGCGCTTCGGGAAAAACCCAGTTTCTTTTATCCCTGGCCGAGGAGCTCCGCTCCCGCGGAATCCCGGCCGGCGGGATCCTGGCACCTGGCATCTGGCAGGAGGGAAGGCGCTCGGGCTATGATCTGCTGGAACCTCTTCCTAACCGGCAAATGCCGCTGTGCCGGCTGGATCCCCTGGCAGGGGGAATCTGCATTGGACCGTTTCATTTTGACCCGGCGGCTATCGCCGCAGGGCGGCAGGCTTTGACGTCCGCCGCATCCGGCCGCCTGCCGGTCATTTTCGTGGACGAGATCGGCCCTCTGGAAATGCAGGGGCAGGGCTGGGCCCCGGCGCTGGAAGTTGCTTTGGGAAAACCGGCTTCCCTCCTGGTTTTGGTGGTGCGCCCGGAGCTGGTGGATGCGGTGACCCGGCGATGGGGCTTCCGTCCCCGCCACATTTGGCACGCCGGCCACATCGACCTGCCGCAGGCCATCGCCCATCTGCAGGGGCTCATCCCCGGCGATTCCGCTTTCGCGGAAATACCCTGCCTTACCCAGGAATAAAAAGCGTTACCCGTTGACTCCGACCGCCAAAATCTTTATCATTCCCCCATGTTACAGTGTCGACGGCTTGAGTGGTGCAATTTCTCTATCATTTCGGCACAGCCGATGATCCATTCAGGATTAAACCGGATTTGGGAGGCATGATGCAGGATCGGATCGCCCCGGGCAAACTCTATGGTCGTGACCGCGAAAAGGCGATACTGTGGGAATCCTACGAGCATGTCGGGCGGGGCTTCGGTCGCATTCTCCTGGTGCCTGGCCTTTCCGGCGCGGGCAAGACTTCCCTGGTCGAGTCGCTGCGAACGCCGGTGCTGGACGAAAACGGCTTTTTCATCCAGGGCAAATTCGACCAGTACCGGCAGAACATCCCTTATTTCTCGCTGCGCCAGGCCCTGGCGGAATTATGCCACCAGCTGCTGACCGGAAGCGCGCAGCAGCAGTCGCACAACAAAGAAGAAATCCTGCAGGCCATTGGCGGGCACGGCCAGCTGCTGGTCGACCTGGTTCCGGAATTCGGAAACCTGCTCGGCACCCAGCCGCCGCTGGGGGACATCAGCCCCCAGGAAGCCCGGCACCGCTTTACCCACGTATTTCAGGAATTTTTCCGGGCGGTCTGCCGGCCGGACCACCCCCTGGTTCTGTTTCTGGATGACTGGCAATGGGCGGATCCCGCTTCCCTGATGCTGCTCGAGCAGCTGCTGATCGGGACCCGGCTGCGCCACATTTTGCTGATCATATCCTATCGCCGCAACGAGGTCGACAGCACACACCCGCTGATGTCGGCCATCGAGGACCTGCGCCTGCAAAACGCCCCGGTGGAGGAGCTGCCGGTGGAGAATATCCGGCTGGAGGACATACGGAATCTTCTGGTGGACACACTTCAGCCGTTTGTGGAAAGCCCGGAGGAACTGTCCTCCCTGATCCAGGGGAAGACGCAGGGCAATCCGTTTTTCATCTGGTCTTTCCTGGTTTTCCTGCAGGACTTTTTTCTTTTGTGGTTCGACACCGCCAAAAACCGCTGGATGTGGAGTACCGACCGGTTTTCCGAAAGCCGTCTGCCGGCCAATGTCATCACGCTTTTCATTCTGAAACTCCGGCGACTGGACGCCGACGTCTGCAACCTTTTTTCCCTGGCGGCCTGTCTGGGAAACCGCTTCACCCTGGATGCCTTGAGCATCATCAGCGGGCTGTCGCCGGAACGCTGCCGGGCGCTTCTTTTCTCGGACCAGGCCCGCGGGTTGCTCCTCCCGGTCGAAGCAACCGGGATCGATCACGGCCCGGCTAACATTCCTCTACCGACTGCCGATTGCCGTTTTCTGCATGACAGCGTGCAGCAGGCAGCCTACAGCCTGATTGAAACGGCCGATCTGCCAAGCCTGCTGCTGCGTATCGGCCGAATGTTGCTGGCCCGGCTGTATCCGGAGCAGCTCTCCGATAGAATTTTTGAGGTGGTCAACAACCTGAACGCCGGGCGGCACCTGCTTGCCGATCCGGAAGAGCAGGTCCGCCTGGTGGAGCTTAACATCCTGGCTGCCCGCAAGGCCTTCACCGCCACCGCCTACCGCTCGGCACTGCAGTACTACCGCGCCGCTCACTTTTTTTTATCCTTGCCCGGAATGGATGAGCATCTCTGGCGCGGATTTCACAAGCTGACGCTGGCGCTCTGCAAGGAGCTGTCCGAGTGCGAGTTCATCGAAGGAAACTATGCGGAAGCCGAGCAGCTTCTGCGGGAAGCGGTGACCCGCACCCAAAATTCGCTGGAAAAAGCGGACGTTCTCAACAAGCTGATCGTCCAGCACACGCTGCTGGCCAAATACCCGGAGGCCATCGCCGCCGGGCGTCAGGCGCTGGATTCGCTGGGAATCAGCCTGCCGGAGGAAGAATACGAGACCGCCTGCCGCGAGGAAGTCGCCAAAGTCCGCCTGCAGCTCCAGGACCGGTCGGTGGCCTCCCTGTTCGAGCTACCGGTCATGAGCCAGCCGGAGATGCTCATGGCCAGCACCATTCTGATTACCATGGGTCCGCCCTGCTACCGCTCCCACCAGCGGCTCTGGAGCGTCATCGTCCCCAAGGTGGTCAATTTGACCCTGCAGTACGGCAACATCCCCCAGGTGGGATACAGCCACACCGCCTTCGGCGGTCTTCTGGGATGGCTGGACAACGATTACTCCACGGCCAGAGAGTTCGGCGATCTGGCTACACGGCTGATGACCTCCACGTTTTTGTCCTCCTCGGCCCAGAGCGTTTTCTATCTGATGTACGGCAGCTCCACCCGCCATTGGTTTTACCACATGCGGAACTCTTCCCAGGACTACACCGACGCCGTGGAAATCGGAGTGCGCTCCAGCAACCTCCAGTATGCCGCCTACGCTTTCGGACACAACATGTACTGCTGTTTTTTCCAGGGCATCCCTCTGCAGGAGCTGATTCGGGATTCCCAGTACAGCCTGGAATTCAGCCACATCCGCCGGAACCAGTGGGCCATTGATCTTCTGGAAGGCGGGATCAGCATTTTCGCCGCACTGTCGGACCAGTCTCCCCAGCTCTACCTTACGGAAACATGGTCGGAAGACAGGTATTGCCGCAAGGTGAAGGACCACCAGAACATTCAGGTCACCTGTATTTATCAGATTCTGAGGACCTTTTACCTGCTGGTCATGGGGCAGTGGGAAGAGGCGCTGTCCCTCTCGGATCAGGTTCAGCCGATCCTGTACACCGTGGGAGTTCAGGGGCTTCTGCCATGGCCCGAGCACACCACCGCCCGTCTGCTGATCCTGAGCCATCTGTATGCCCGGCAGGAGCCGGAAGTACAGTCACTGTGGAGCCGGGAGATGGCCGCCATGCGTCAGCGGATGCACGTCTGGGCGGAAAACTGCCCGGCTAACTTCAGCCACAAACGCCTGTTGGCGGCTGCGGAGCAATCCCGGCTCGAGAACCGGCCTATGGAGGCATTGCTCTTCTACGACGAAGCCATCCAATCGGCACTGGCCGTCGGTTTCCGCCAGTGGGAAGCATTGATCGGCGAGCGGGCCTTTTCCCTCTGCCTGGAATGCGGAAACCAGCGGCTGGCCCAGACTTACTGGCTGCAGTCTTTTGGCGCCTATTCGCGCTGGGGTGCCCAGGCCAAGGTGAAAGCCATGAGTGCCGCCTATCTCACCGAGCTGGCCTCGTCTCTGCCGCCTGGCCACTTCGGTGGAACCATAGAATACGCCGACCTGCAGCACCGAAAGGACCAGTTCCTCAGCAAGCAGTCCCGGCAGCTGGAAGAATACCTGAGCCACATCCACCAGTCCAGGCTGCGCGCCGATGCCGAAGCCAAAGTCGAAGAGCTGACCCGGGCCACGGAAAGGCTGCGGACGGAAACCACCGAGCCGAGAAAAGCCCTGCAGAAGATAGAAGAGCAATACCGGACCATCCTGCAGACCGCCATGGACGGGTTTATGCTGCTGGATGCCGAGGGCCGGATCCTGGAAGCCAACGAATCGTATGCGCGGATCAGCGGATATTCCCTGCCGGAACTGCCCGGAAAGCACATTTCCGAGCTGGTCGCTCCGGAATTTCGCGACAGGGTGTGGGAGAATCTGCGCAAGATACAGGAACAGGGGGAGCATCGCCTCGAGTCCCGGCACCGGCGCAAAGACGGAAGCTCCTTCGACACCGACGCCAGCGTACAGTTCCGGCCCATCGACGGCGGCCAGTTTGTTGTGTTCCTGCGGGACATCACCTCGCGCAAGGAAGCGGAAGCCAAACTGCTGCAGTCCACCGAAACGATGCAGCAGAAAACGATCGAGCTGGACCTGGCCTTGCTCAAGGCCGATGAAGCCAACCGCGCCAAGAGCGAGTTTCTGGCCAACATGAGCCATGAGATACGGACACCGATGAACGGGGTGATCGGTATGACCGGCCTGCTGCTGGACACCGATCTGAGCGAGGAACAGCGCCGCTATGCCGAATCGGTCCGCAACAGCGCCGAGTCCCTGCTGAGCCTGATTAACGACATCCTGGATTTTTCCAAAATCGAAGCCCAGAAGCTGGACCTGGAAATCCAGGATTTCGATCTTTCTGCCATGCTGGACGACTACGCCTTGACGCCGGCCCTGCGGGCCCAGGAAAAAGGAATCGAGCTGATCTGCACCATCGATCCGGATGTACCGGTCCGCCTGCAGGGCGATCCGGGACGCCTTCGGCAGATTCTGACCAATCTGACCGCAAACGCCGTGAAATTCACCCATTCCGGAGAAGTGGTCCTCCGGGCCTCGCTGGATGAGGATTCGGAAAAGGATGTTCTGGTACGCTTTTCCGTCCGGGATACGGGCATCGGCATACCCGACGACAAGCTCAGCATCCTGTTCGACAAATTCACCCAGGCCGACACCACCACTTCCCGGCGGTATGGAGGCACCGGCCTGGGTCTGGCTATTTCCAAGCAGCTGGCGGAACTGATGGGAGGACAGATTGGCGTCCGCAGTAAGGAGGGTGTGGGGTCGGAGTTCTGGTTTACCGCCCGGCTCGGCAAGCAGGCTCATCCCGCCAGCCGGGACGTAGCCGCCGAAGCCGAACTGGCCCGGGTTCGGGCCCTGGTGGTGGATGACAGTCCCACCTGTCGCGAAGTATTGTGCCGGCACATGAAATCCTGGGGCATGCGGGTATCCCAGACCTCCGATGGAACGGAAGCCCTGCAGTTCATTTACCTGGCTCTGGCGGAAAAGGATCCTTACCGGATCGTGCTCATCGACCAGCAGATGCCCCTGATGGACGGAGAGACACTGGGTCGCACGATTCGGACCGATCCGCTGCTGGCCAGGACCAGGCTCCTTCTGCTGCTCCCTCTGGGGCCGCATGGGGACAGCCATCATTTCCAAAGGCTGGGATTCTCGTCTCTTACCACCAAGCCGGTTCGCATCCAGGAACTGAAAGCAGCCCTGATCCGGGCGCTCTCCCAGCAGGAATCCGTCGGTGCCCCCCCCCTGCTCCCCGGAGCCGAACGCCCGGTGCGGGAGATTTCGCACCTGTTTGCCGGAAGCTCCGCGCGGATCCTCCTGGCCGAGGACAATATCACCAACCAGCAGGTGGCCATGGGCCTTTTAAAAAAGATGGGCCTGCAGGCCGACACGGTCGGCAACGGCGCCGAGGCGGTTCGAGCGCTGGAGTCCGCCTCCTATGACCTGGTGCTGATGGACGTGCAGATGCCTGGTATGGACGGTCTGGAAGCAACCCGGGCGATCCGGCACTCGATCTCCCGTGCGGACAACCGGCGGATTCCGGTCATCGCCATGACCGCCCATGCCATGCAGCGGGACCGGCAGAAATGTATGGAAGCCGGCATGGACGACTACATTTCCAAGCCGATTACCCCGCAGACCCTGGCGGAATGCCTGGAAAAATGGCTGCCGCAGAAATCCGACGCCCGCTCCCGCGTGCCGTCCATCCGGTCGCAGGCGCCGCCCATGGATATCTCCGCCGCCAAAGAGGATTTTGTATTCGACAAGGCGAAACTGCTGGCCCGGCTGCTCGATGACCAGGAGCTGGCCACGACCGTGCTGCAGGGATTTCTGGACGGTATTCTGGAGCAGCTCCTCCACCTTCAGACCTGCCTGGATTCCGACGATGCCGCCGGGGCGGAGCGGTGGGCCCATACCATTAAAGGGGCCTCCGCCAATGTAGGGGGAGAAGGACTCCGGCTGGCTGCCGATGAGATGGAAAGGTTCAGCCGGGGCGGTCAAATCAATTCCGCCAAGGGATATTTTCCGGCGCTCCGCCGGGAAGCCGATCGGCTGATCGACGCCATTCACCGATCCGAAATCCTATGATAAACGGTCTGCCTCCTTCGGCCCCCTTCGGCCTGATCGTCAATGACGACCCGACACAGCTTAGCCTGCTGTCGGGCCTGTTGAGCAAGTCGGGGCTGGAGCCCCGCGGATTTCATTCCGCCGAAGCCGCATTGGAGCAGGTATCCTCCTGGGCGGAGGCGTTTCCTGACGATCCGGCGGCTATTCCCGCCCTGGTAGTCACCGACCTTTACATGCCGGGCCTGGACGGCTGGCGCTTCTGCCGGCTGCTGCGATCCGCCGAATATCCCGCCTTCAATCACGTTCCCATTCTGGTCATTTCCGCCACCTTTTCCGGAGACGACGCCGCCGGAATCGCCGCGGATCTGGGGGCCAACTGCTTCCTGCCCGCTCCGGTTGACGGCCGGCTTTTCCTGGAGCAGGTACAGTCGCTGCTCCGAGGAGAGCGTTTGCGCAGCAGCCTGCGGGCACTGATCGTGGAGGATACCCGGACCTTATCCCTGATGCTCAAAATGGTGTTTGCCAACAACGGGTACCAGGTGGATACCGCCTTTTCCATCGGCCAGGCCCGGGAGGTCTTCCGCCAGATCGCCTATGACGTCGTGGTCCTGGATTACCTGCTCCCCGACGGCCTGGGGGACACGCTCCTCGGTTGGATGCTGGAGGAGCGGCCCGATTGCGTCTGCATCATGATGACCACCGATTCCGTACCGGAACTGGCCCTGCAGTGGATGAAGCGGGGGGCGGCCGCCTATCTGCGCAAGCCGTTCGAGCCGGCCTATCTCCTGGAACTCTGCTCCCGCGCCCGCCGCGAACGCGCCTTGCTGCGCGTCCAGGATCTGCTGGAATTGCGCACCCGCGAACTGCGGGATGCGGAAGAAAAATACCGGCAGCTGTTTGAAAACATGACCGAAGGAGTGGCTCTGCACGAGTTGTTTTTCGACCCGGAGGGGCGGGTCGTAAGCCACCGGGTAGTCAACGCCAACCCGGCCTATTTCCGGCTTACCGGGCCGGCTCCGCAACAGGCTCCGGAGGAAGCCGCCCTTTCCAACGGCAGCAACGGGGCCATTTCCTTCCTCCACGAATTCCAGGAGGTGGCCCACTCGGGTCAGCCGATTTCCTTTGAAACCTATTATCCCGCGTCCCGGAAGTACTTTCGCATCGCCGTGCTTTCTCCCATGAGCGGATTCTGCGCCACCGTCTGGGAGGACATCACCCGGAACAAGCAGATCGAAAAATTCCTGCGTCTGCAGCGGGATCTGAACCTGGCCCTCAGCTCCTGCAACGACCTGGGGCTGGCCCTCGAAAAAATCCTGGAAGCCGCCCTGCAACTGGAGCCCATCGACTGTGGCGGAATTTACCTGGCCGATAAGACCGGGGGTCTGGGCCTGGCGGTTCATCGGGGGCTTTCGCCGTCCTTCGTAGAAAGCCACCTCTACTTTGGTGCCGACTCCCCGCAGGCCTGGCTGACACGGCAGAGAGAAGCGCACTACGGCTCCAGCCCGGGTATGATCTCGGAAACCGGCCGGGAGATCAACCAGCAAGGGTTGCGCTGCTACGCCTTTATTCCGGTCTGCCGTGACCAGCAGCTGCTGGCGGTGATGAACCTGGCCTCGCACTCCCGGGATTCCATCCCCACCGACACGCGAAGCGCCCTGGAGACCATTGCCCAGCAGGTGGCCAGCACGCTGCTTCGCCTGCAGTCCGATGCGGCTCTGCGGGAAAGCCGGACCAATCTGCAGACTCTTTTCCAATCCATCGACGACTTTTTGTTCGTCATGGATGAAGCCGGGAACATTCTGCACACCAACCGTGTCGCGCAGCAGCGGCTGGGGTATGCGGCCGAGGAACTGACCGGGCGGGTCCTGCTTCACCTGCATCCGGAAGACCGCCGCGGGGAGGTCCTCCGGATTTTTTCCGATATGCAGGCCGGGTGCTGCGAGTTCTGCACCGAGCCTCTGCAAAGCCGCGACGGTCGGCTGATCCCGGTGGAAACCCGGGTAACCGCCGGCGTCTGGGCCGGAAAACCGGCCCTGTTCGGCATATCCCGGGACATCGGCGAGCGATTACAGGCGGAAGCCGAGCGCCACAGGCTGGAATCCCAGAACCGGCAACTGCAGAAGACCGAGAGCCTGAGCCGCATGGCCGGTTCGATTGCCCATCATTTCAACAACCAGCTGCAAGCCATCTCCGGGTACCTGGAAATGGCCATGCTCAGCGTGGAACCTACCCAGGGAGGGCTTGCCGATTACCTGTCGGAGGCCATGCAGGCCGCCCATCGGGCTGCGGAAATCAGCTCGCTCATGCTCACCTACCTGGGACAGACCGTGACCAAACGCCAATGCCGGGATATTGCGGACATCTGCAATGAAATCCTCCCGACCTTCCGGGCCTCTCTGCCGCCCGGGGTGCGGTTGCAAACCGACTTCCCTTCCCCGGGACCTTTGGTCCTGGCCAATGCCGGCCAGATCCAGCAGGCCCTGTCGAACCTGTTCCGGAATGCCGTGGATTCCTGCCATCCCTCCAGCGACAGCATTCAGTGGGCCATACGTACGGTGACCCATACGGACATTCCCGAAAGAAACCGGTTCCCGGCCGACGCCCTGCCGCAGGATTCCGACTACATTTGCATCACGCTGCAGGACACCGGGATCGGAATTCCCCCGGCGGACCTGGACCAGCTTTTCGATCCTTTCTTTTCACGCAAATTCACCGGGCGAGGAATGGGGCTTCCCGTGGTTCTCGGCATCGTGCGGTCCCACGAGGGGATGATCGCCGTGGAGAGCGAACCCGGACGCGGCAGCTCCTTTTCGATCTTTCTGCCTCCGGCCAGGGAAAGTGTCCAACTCCGGATGGCCCGCTCCGATGCGCCGGCTCCCCGCTCCAGGCCCGAAATGCTGCTGCTGGTCGACGACGACGATTTGGTGCGCGAAACCGCTGCCGCCATGCTGAACTCCTTCGGCGTGCCGTCCCTGGAGGCCAGGGACGGTACGGAGGCGTTAGAGCTTTTTCGGAACCACACCGAAAAGATCGGCCTGGTGCTCTGCGACATCAGCCTTCCGGCCATGAACGGCTGGGATACCATGACCGCCCTGCGCCACCTGGACCCGGACCTTCCGGTCATCCTGACCAGCGGCAGCGACGAAATGCAGGAAATGACCGCGCGGCACTCCGAGAAGCCGCAGGCGTTTATCCAAAAACCTTTTCAGCTCGACGAACTCCGCCGGGTCATCCGGATGGTCCAGTCCGGCAAGGCGGCTTCCCGGGCAATGCAATCACCTTTCCACTGAACCGCACGTAAAGGAGAAGATCCATGAATCAAAAACAGTCGGCTAAAACCCGGGACAATGTCAGCGGGAAAATGGTTACTTTCGTGCAGGGCGAATTCATCATTCAGAAAGCCCTGGAGGTCAAACTCGATGTCCCGCTGCTGTACGAAGTAGTGATTGACCTCTCCTCCGAAGGACTGCTGACGGCCAACAGCATCAACCTGGCGGCGGGCATTCTGCTGGATCAGCTGGGCCTGCCCAGCTACTTTTTCCAGAACATCACCCGGGAATCGCTGAAAAACATCCTGAAGTCCATCGCCTGCAGCATCAAGATCCAGGAAGGGGACGTCACCCTTTCCGGCGCGGTTTCCCAGGTACAGTTCGACGTGTCCCACGGCGAGGCGGCGCAGTGGATCCGCATCGCCACCCTGGAGACCCGCGACTCCATGGAAACGGTGCTCGGGCCGCTGATCAGCGGGCACCGCCGCGAATATTATTATTCCCCCAGCAACCGGTATTTCACCTATGTGGTCAACCCGGAATGCATCAAGGATTACCCCAGGGAGGAATTCAAGAAATCGCAGTTTCTTTTCGCGCGCTCTTCCGACTACACCACCACTCCGGAGGCCACCCGGGAGCGGTACGAGAAATTCCTGGTCGACTCCCGCAAGTCGGTCAAACCGCTGATCGAGATTTTCAACCTGCCGCAAACCGGCGAAACACGGGTCATGTATATCGACGATTTTCCCCTGCCGCAGCTGCCGATCCTGCGCCGGATTTTCAACGATCACGGTATGGAACTGAAGCGTGCCTACTGGGAGCCGTTTTACGCTGAAGGCGAGGTGCGCAGCTCGGCCTGCTCCCTTTACACCATCGGAGAACTGACCCGCAAGCAGGAATCGCGGATCATGGAAGACCTATACTCCTTCCTGGCGTTCAGCCTCAGCTCCATCTCCGATCTGTATGTCAACGGTTCCCTCTCCTTCAAGGAAATGCTTTTCGCCGGAAACCTGGTCGACTTCACCCACATGTTCATTTACAAGGAAAATCACGCCGACGAGGAGATTTACCACAGCCTGAGCAATGTGGACCAGAGGGATGCCTTCGCCAACCGCATTCACGAGTCCAACAAGACCACCTACATCTATTCGACCATCACCGAGCTGGCCAAAAACAACGTCGAGCTCATCCGCATGCTGTTCCGCATTTTCGAACTGCGGTTCAATCCGGAAAAGAAGAACGCCCTGTCCGCCCAGGAGGCCCGGGATCTGCTGGACGAGTACCAGCGGACCATTTCCATCCGGTTCATGGAGGACCCGGTGGCCTTTGAAATCCTGAAATACATGGAGCGCTTCGTCCGCTGTCTCTATAAAACCAACTTCTACCAGCCGGAAAAACGCTCCTTCGCCTTCCGCTTCGACAATGCCGTCCTGGATCCGCTGGTCTTTAACCAGTACGTATACGGTATCTTTTTCGTGAACGGGCACTATGCCTGCGGCACGCACCTGCGGGCCAAGGACATCGCCCGCGGCGGGCTGCGGCTGCTGCGCATCACCCATGCCAATCACGGCTTCGAGCTCGACAAGGCGGTGATGCTCAATTACGCGTTGGGCCCCAAGGCCCAGCGGCTGAAGCACAAGGACATCTGCGAGAGCGGATCCAAGGGAGTGATCGTCCCCCACGCTTATTACGCCGGAATGGGCATGGCCGCCATGTACGACTACGCCGAAGGGATTCTGGATCTGATTCTCCCTTCGGAAAAAGTGATCGACTACCTGGGCAAGCCCGAGATGGTCTTCTTCGGGCCCGACGAAGGAACCGCTCCGATGATGGACACCGTTTCCAACCATGCCCGCAGCCGCGGATACCGGTACTGGCGCACCCTGACCACCGGCAAAAGTTCGGGCATCCCACACGACACCTACGGCATTCTAACCTCGGGAGACCTGTTCGGACTGCTGGACCGCGAGACCGAGGGGACCGAGCTGCAGATCAATGGCCAGTCGGTGCTGACCACCACCGATATGGACCGTATTTACGACCGCATCGGCGGGCAGATCGAAACCAGCGGCATGACCACCACCTGCATCATGTCTTCCTTCCGCACCATGATCGCCCACTACGGGGACCGGGAAGAGGACCTGCCGCTGATGATGACCGGAGGTCCGGACGGAGACCTGGGCGCCAATCAGATCCAATGCTACAAGGGAAAAATCTGCCTGCTCATCGATGGCGGCTCCATTCTGTTCGATCCTCAGGGCCTCGACAAAAAGGAGCTGATGAAGATTGCCTTTATGCGCCACTCTTCTCCGCGGGCCAATTCCCTGCTCTTCCCCAGAGAGAAACTGAGCAAGGACGGCTTCCAGGTGCCCCTGCAGGGGAAAAACGTGATTCTGCCGGACGGGACACGGGTGGAAGAAGGGGGGATCTTTCACCGCACGTTCCTGTACAATCCGGCAGTGCGCGAATATGTTCGCCAGGCCGGAATCCGGGCCTTCATCCCCTGCGGAGGTTTCAAGGACACCATCCACCGCAACAATGTGAAGGATTTTCTGACCGTCTTCGCCGAACTGAAATATATCGTCGAGGGCGCCAACGTGTTCTTTGACGATTCCGCCCGCCGGCATATCGCCCGCTATTCGGAAATCAAACAGGTCAAGGACTCCACGGCCAACAAAGGCGGAGTGATCAGCAGCTCCCTGGCGGAGGTCCTGACCGCCTTTCTCTTCGGGGACACCTACGAGGAAAACCTGCTCCGGGAAAAGGAGATAGCCACCCGCTGGGAGCTGATCCAAAACATCCATCAGTTCATCATCGAGTGCTCCGCCTCGGAAACCGACACCCTGATCCGTATTCACGAAAGGTCGCGGCAGCCGCTGTTTGAGCTTTCGGTGGTAACCAGCGAGCAGCTCCTGGCCCTGCAGGATATCTTCGAAGAGAAGCTGGAGTCGGTACTGTCCGATGCGGATCTGGTATGGAAGATCCTGGAGCGCTATATTCCGGAAGTCCTGGTTAAAAAGCTGGGCCGGAAGCATATCCTGACCACGCTGAACAATCCGGACCTGCAGCCATACCGCAATGCCATCCTGACCAAGAAGCTGGCGGCCATGGCTTTTTACCACTTCGCCCTCGACTGGGATTCTTTTCTCGCCAAAGTCCAGGAAGACCCGGGGGCTGCCGTCCAAAGCATTGTGTCGTAAGGAGGCCGCCCCGGTTAATAGTCACACATCTTCTGGCGACAGGCCCTTCCGCCTTTCTTCCCGCTCTTCCTTTCTTCCTGTAAGTCCTATCCTTTCCCAGGAAGACGGGAAGATCAGGAAGGAAGGAAGAAGAAACCACCCCATTTCGTATGGGGAGAGGGACTTTCGCCGGGCTATCCGGAGAGGTGGCTTCTCACGATTTCCCGCACCTGACCCCTCCAGGGATGGACTTTTTCAGACCGGAAGGATGGGCTCCGCGGCTTCCGGGGAATCAGCGGTGCTCTTCCTGCGGTTCTTCAGAGCCCTCCAGGCCTTGATGATCAGGATTTCGGAGTCGATGGGCTTGATGACATAATCGGTGACCCCGGCCTGAATCGCTTCCATGATGATTTCCTTATTGTCGATCACGGTGATCATGATGAAGGGAATTTCTCTGTCACGGGAACTTTCCCGGACCCAGCGGAGAATCTCCAGCCCGCTGATATCGGGCAGACCCCAGTCGCACAGGATCAGGTCGAAGGCCTCGTTGCGCAGCCTTTCCAGCGCCGTCCGTCCGTCCGCGGTGGAAATACGCCGGCTGCTGGGAAAACCGAGCTTCATGCAGTGCCCGATAATGTTGCGCGTGAAGTTCATATCCTCGACAATCAGGATTTTGATCTCTTTCAGGTCCTCTCCCTCTACACAGTAATCCTTCATCGCATCCTCCTCAGGCCATCCGGCCGTATTGACTCTCCATGGCATCTTTCAGCCGGTCGAACTGGAGCCGCAAATGGGCGGCCAGATCGGGAAGCGCATCGGTCCGCCCCTGGTTGGCCGCTCTTTCCAGCTCCCGGGCCGCCGACTTCATGGCTTCTCCCCCGACATTGCCCGCCGCTCCTTTGATCGAGTGAGCCTGCCGGGCCACCGCCTTGCAGTTGCCGGAGAAAACCAGCTCCCCCAGGGTTCGGATTTCCTTCGGCAATTCTTCGAGAAAATTCTGCAGGACCGACCGCACAAACTCTTCGTCATTCATCAGCAGTTTCCGCATGGCGGCGAGGTCGAATACCCCCGGGTCGCACTCACCCAGGAGAACCGGCAGCGGCCGTGGGGCGGGCCCGATAGCCGGCTCCGGCGAAACCGCGTACTTTTCCAGAAGCCACTTTTGCAGACAGGCCGCCAGGGCAGCCGGCGTAACCGGCTTGGGCAAAAAGTCGTTCATCCCGGCCACCAGGCACCTTTCCCGCTCTCCGGGTACGGCCCGCGCCGTCATGGCGATGATCGGAATACGTCGGTCGGGTAGCGTCCTCGGAGAGTTCCGGATCCGCTGTGCGGCTTCCAGGCCGTCCATTACCGGCATTTGCAGATCCATGAGCACCAGGTCGTAAGGAACGGATTGCACGGCCAGGACGGCCTCCGCTCCATTACCCACTGCGTCCGCCTGAAGGCCCATTCTCTGCAGAACCCCTGTGGCCACCTGCTGATTGATCGGATTGTCCTCCACCAGCAGGATCCGGCTTTTCCTCCCCCGAAACATGCTCGCCGCCTTGCCCTCCGCCGGCTTGGCTTCCGGACCGCTCCCCTCTCCGAACCCGGGTGTTGCGCCGGCTTCCGCCTCCTCGGGCAGGAAGGCCGCCAGATCCCGAAATTGCCGCACCCGGCCCCCGAACGAGGAATCGCCTCCGGATGCCGCCGCAGAAAGGATATCCACCGCTGCGGCCGGAATTTCTCCAACCCGTTCGCGGCAACCCTCCCGACCGAGCCAGGCGGTGAACCAGAACTCCGAACCTTTCCCTTCCTCGCTGCTTACCCCTATTTCGCCCTCCATCAGGCCGGCCAGCTGCCGGGAAATGGCCAATCCGAGGCCGGTTCCGCCATAGCGCCGGGTTGTGGACGCATCCGCCTGGCTGAACTTGTCAAACAGCAATTCGATTTTGGAGCGCGGAATGCCGATGCCGGTGTCATGAACCTCGAACCGCATCAGGATACTCTTTTCCCTCTCCGCCACGCCGAAAATCCGAATGCCGATTTCCCCCTCGGTGGTGAATTTCAGCGCATTGCCGGTCAGATTGTTCAGAATCTGCCGCAGGCGTCCCGGATCGCCGCGCAGCCGGTCAGGCAACCCCTCCTCGAGAAGACAGGAGAAACGGATTCCCTTTTCCCTGGCCAGCAGGGCCCAGGCACCGGAGGAATCCACCAGCAGCTGTTCCAGGTCGAATTCCTGATCTTCGAGTAAAAGCTTGCCGGCCTCCATCTTGGAAAAGTCCAGGATGTCGTTGATCAGCACCAGGAGAGCCTGCCCGCTGCGGCGAATGGTATCGACGTAACGGTGCTGCTCGGCATCCAGCGGCGTATCCGCCAGCAGCTCGACCATCCCGATCACCCCGTTCATCGGCGTGCGGATTTCGTGGCTCATGTTGGCCACAAACTCGCTTTTGGCTGAATTGGCCTCCTCCGCCCGCCTCATTGCCTCCTGCAGCCGGCCGTTGGCCTCGCGCAGCTCCGCTTCGGTCTGGAGGTGCTTGGATATGTTTCGCAAAATGCCGAAGATATGCCACCCTCCGGGCAGGTGAACCGGAGAGAGCACCAGTTCCAGATCGATGCGCTCTCCGCTCTTCCGGCGGGCCTTCAGGTCGAGGACCGTTTCCATCGCCGCGCCCTGTTCGTTCTCGGGGATCGCCGGCCAATGGGAACGCAGGTCACCCGGCCGGTCTTCCGGCACCAGCAGGGACAGAAGGTCCGCTCCGATGGCTTCCCCACCGGGGTATCCCAGCAGGCGCTCCGCCGCCTGATTCCAGAAGCAGACTTTTCCGTCCCGGGTGGCCATCAGGATGGGGCTCAGCCTGTTCTCCGTGATGGTGCGAAGAAGCGTTTCGCTCTTCTGGAGCGCCGCGCTGCGATCCTCGAGGAGCTGCTCGAGATGCGCCAGCCGCCGTGCTCTCCGGGCAACAATATACAGCAGGAGGGCGTTCAGGGAGATCCCGGCAAAAAGCATGATCCAGGTGATCCATGCCGGATACAGCCACGCGGGTTGCGGCTCAAACAGACCGTAGGAAACACAATCGAACATGCGCCGATTATAGGGGCGGCAGCGGGCCTTGTCAAACGAAACCGAAGCGCGAGGCTATGCGTGGAGCAGAGGAAAGAAACGTCAAAAGGATTGACAAACGACAAACCCTTCTTCTAGATTTGTGAGATGAAAACAAGAAACCGACGTCATTTTCTCCACAACTTTTGCGGATCTCTCGGCTGGCTGGGATCACCGGCCTTGATGGCGGACGGCTCCCGGCCGAAAACCAACCTGGTCCTCATTGTAGCCGACGACCTTGGTTATGGGGATCTCGGCTGCTACGGTCAGAAGCGATTTTCCACACCCCACCTGGACCGCATGGCCCGGGAAGGCATGCGCTTCACACAGCACTATTCGGGCTGCACGGTCTGCGCCCCTTCCCGCTCGGCCCTGATGACCGGGCAGCACACCGGCCACACCTACATTCGGGGAAACAAGGAAAAAAATCCGGAAGGTCAGGAGCCTCTGCCGGAAAATACGGTTACTCTTCCCGGCCTGCTGCGGAAAGCGGGGTATCGCACCGGGGCATTCGGGAAATGGGGCCTGGGGCCTCCCGGGTCCGGCGGAGACCCCAACCGTCAGGGATTCGACGAATTTTTCGGCTATAACTGCCAGCGCCTGGCACACAATTATTACCCCTGGCATCTCTGGCACAACCAGGAAAAAGTGGTTCTCGAGGAGAACCGGGAGGACCGCCGCGGGGTTTACGCGCCGGACCTGATCCACCGGAAAGCCCTGGCGTTTCTGCAGGAAAACGCGACCCGACCCTTCTTTCTTTTCCTTCCGGTCATTGTGCCCCACGCCGAGCTGTTCGCCCCGGAAACTTACCTGGCCCGATTCCGGGGAAAATATAACCCGGAGAAATCCTTTCGCGGCACCGACAGCGGCCCGGCCTTCAAAACCGGCGGATACGGGTCGCAGCCTGAAGCCCATGCGGCCTTTGCTGCCATGGTCGCCTGGCTGGACGAAAAGGTGGGGGAAATCCTCGTCCGGCTGAAGGAGCTGGGGCTGGAGGAAAATACCCTGGTGCTCTTCAGCTCCGACAACGGGCCTCACCTCGAAGGCGGCGCCGACCCGGACTATTTCGATTCCAACGGTCCTTTGCGCGGCTACAAGCGGGACCTTTACGAAGGCGGCATTCGCGTGCCGATGCTGGCCCGCTGGCCGGGCCGAATCCGGCCGGGATCGGTCTCGGAGCACGCCTGCGCCTTCTGGGACTGGCTGCCCACGATCTGTGAGGCGGCCGGGGCAGCCATTCCGCGGGACATCGACGGCATCTCCTTCCTGCCGGAGCTTCAAGGACGGAAGCAGCGCGCCCATCCGTACCTTTACTGGGAATTCCACGAGGGCCCCTCCTCCCAGCAGGCGGTGACGATGGGCAGATGGAAAGGAGTTCGCAAATCCAGCCGGCAGCCCCTGGAGCTTTACGACCTGGATGCCGACATCGGAGAAACAACGGATATCGCCGGACGCCATGCCGGGGTGGTCGAAACGATGCAGCGCCTGATGAAAGAGGCCCGGACGGAGTCCGCCCTGTGGCCCTTCAAACCCTGAACCCCGCGAGGAGCAATGATGCCAAATTCATTACAGCACTACCCGGGCCGCCGGTTCGGGATTACCGTTCTTCTCTCGATTCTGGCCTTTTCCGCCGTCTGCCGTTCCCAGACGCAGGACTGGCCGCAGTTTCGGGGACCGGGCGGAGACGGACGCTCCGGGTCGCTCCGCCTGCCGGTGCGCTGGAGCGAAACCCAGAATGTCCGGTGGAAGACCGCCATTCACGACCGGGGGCATTCCAGCCCGGTCGTCCTGGGCGGACAGATCTGGCTCACCACCGCCTCCGCGGACGGAAGGCGCATGTATGCCCTAAGCCTCGACGCCGCCAGCGGAAGGATTCGGCAGGACCGCCTGGTATTCGAAAACCCGGAGCCCCAATTCTGCCACCCCATGAACAGCTACGCCTCTCCAACCCCGGTCATCGAACCGGGCCGGGTCTACGTTCACTTCGGGAGATACGGAACCGCCTGCCTGGACACCGCCACTGCCCGGACTCTGTGGGAGCGCCGCGACCTGCTTTGCGACCACTGGCGCGGTCCGGGCTCTTCCCCCATTCTTTACGGCAATCTGCTCATCCTGACCTTTGACGGCTACGACGTGCAGTACCTGGCGGCCCTGGACAAGAAGACCGGCCGCACCGTCTGGAAAACCGACCGCTCCACCGATTTCGGACAGGAGGACGGCGACCTGCGCAAGGCCTTCTCCACTCCCGTGGTGATCGAAACGGGAGGCAGAACGCAGTTGATCAGCTGCGGCTCCCATGAAGCCATGGCCTACGATCCACTGACCGGCCGGGAGCTGTGGAAAGTGAATTACCAGCCGGGATTCACCTCCACGGCCCGTCCGCTGTTCGACCGGCAGCTGCTTTACCTGTTTTCCGGTTTCGGCCGATCGGAGCTGCTGGCCGTGCGCCCCGGGGGTACGGGGAACGTCACCGCCAGCCATGTGGCCTGGCGCTCCGGGCAGTCGATCCCTCAGAAGCCCTCGGCCGTCCTGGTAAATGGCATGCTTCTGATGGTCCACGACAGCGGAATGGCCTCCTGCATCGAGGCCTCGACCGGCCGTACCCTCTGGCAGGAGCGGATCGGCGGGCAGTTTTCCGCATCCGCGCTGGAAGCAGCCGGCCATGTCTATTTTTTCGATCACGAGGGCACCGCCACGGTGATCGCTGCGGATAAAACCTTCCGCCGGCTGGCGGTCAACCGCCTGAACGAGGGGTGCATGGCCTCTCCGGCTGTATCCGGGAAAGCCCTCATCCTGCGGACGGCATCCTTTCTGTATCGCCTGCATGAATAAGAATAAGAATATTGACAGCCCGGAACGAAGTCTATAAAATGCCCTGTACTCTATGGACAAGACTCGAATAGTAACCCGTGTTCTGGTAATTATTTTCATAAAGGAGAATGACTGTGATCAAACCGAATGAATCCCCTGCGCCGGCTTCGGATCGGATGTCCCGACGCGGCTTCGTGGGAGCGGTGGCCGGTACCGCCTCCGGAGTAACCATCGTTTCCCGCCATGTGCTCGGACGAGGCCAGACGGCCCCCAGCGACAAGCTGAATGTCGCCTCCGTGGGAGCCGGCGGAATGGCCGCCAACAACATCGACCGCTGCAGCGGGGAAAACATCGTGGCCCTCTGCGACGTGGACGAAATGCGCGCCGCCAAAACCTTTCAGAAGTATCCGAACGTCCCGAAGTACAAGGACTTTCGCGTTATGCTGGAAAAGCACAAGGAAATCGACGCGGTGATCGTCGCCTGCCCGGATCACGTCCATGCCCTGGCGGCCATGATGGCCATCAAAATGAAAAAGCACGTCTACGTGCAGAAGCCGATGACCCGCACGGTTGGCGAAGCCCGCCGGCTCACCGAGGCCGCCCGGGAATACGGAGTGGCCAGCCAGATGGGCAACCAGGGCCGGTCCATGGAAGGGCAGCGGCTGCTGTGCGAGTGGATCTGGGACGGGGCGATCGGCCCGGTGCGCGAAGTGCACTGCTTCACCAACCGCCCGGTCTGGAAGGGACAGGGCTCCTGGACCCGCCCGCCGGAGATGCCCGTCCCGGCTACGCTGGACTGGGATCTGTGGCTTGCCGGATCTCCCTTCCGCCCCTACAACCCGGCTTATTGCCCTCACGACTGGCGCGCCTGGCAGCAGTTCGGCGCCGGATCGCTGGGCGACATGGGGTGCCACATCATGGATGCTCCCTTCAACGTGCTGAAGCTGCGCTACCCCAAGGCCGTGCAGGCCTGCATCGCCGAGCAGGTCAACGAGCCCTGGAAGCGGGTGGAAAACAAGGAGACCTTTCCGAATGCCTCCATCATCCGCTACTACTTTCCCGAGCGGGAAGGGATGCCCCCGGTCAAGCTGATCTGGTACGACGGCGGCAT
Source organism: uncultured Acidobacteriota bacterium (assembly GCA_903847975.1). Classification (GTDB taxonomy): domain Bacteria; phylum Acidobacteriota; class UBA6911; order CAINFC01; family CAINFC01; genus CAINFC01. The sequence goes on from CAINFC010000050.1 coordinate 65,862, forward strand.
GATGCCCGAGCGTCCGGAGGAGCTGGAGCCCGAGCGCAAAATGGATTTCGGGGACGGCGGCGGAACGATTTTTGTAGGCGACAAGGGAAAAATCACCTGCGGAACCTACGGGGACAGCCCGCGCATCATTCCGGAAGCCAAGATGCAGGAATACAAGCGCCCGCCCAAGACCCTGCCTCGGGTGATCGGCACCCATGAGCAGAACTGGATCGATGCCTGCAAGGGGAAAGGTCCGGCCAGCTCCAACTTCAACTACTCCGGCCCGCTGACCGAAACGGTGGTCATGGGCAACCTGGCGATTCTCTTCCCCGGCCAGAAGCTCGAGTGGAACGGAGAACTGATGCAGGTCACCAACAACCCGGCCGCCAACGATTTTGTCATGGCCAAGTATCGCGACGGCTGGAGCCTCTGATCCCTCCGAAGATGGCGGGAGCCCCAACGGGCCCCCGCCATCCGCAATGATTGCCGGTACGCTTACTGCCGGGCTGCAGCGCCGCCGTCACCCCGCAGCAGAACCGCCCGGATACCCGGCCCCCTTTGCGGATCGCTGGCACTGAGAAACATCAGCCTGGCCCCGTCCGCCCGGGCGATCACATTGGGATTGCCGCCCGGAATGCCCGTCAGGGCCGAGGCGCTGAAGGTGAGCCCATCCGCCGAAGTGGAAGCGTAAAGCCCGCCGGGTCCCTGGAAGGCGCTTCCGGCAGCCGTTTGCACCAGGTACCAGACCGTCACCGTGCCGTCCGGATTGCCGAAAGCGAACGGATCGGTGGCGTTCTGGTCCAGGAAAGGAGCCCCGGGACCGATGCGCACGCCGGGATCCATGGTCCAGTGAAGCATGTCCGCGCTCACGGCACTTTTCATGACGGTGGCCGGATCGGCGGGTGTGTGCCGCAGCTGGCTGAAATACATGCGGTATCCCCCTCCCGCCAGACGGACCAGGCTGCCGGTCGTGGTGGCCGCTATGCCGGCCTGTCCGGGGGTAATGCGCAGCCCGGGCTCCTGGATCCAGGTCACGTGATCGTCGCTCACCGCGGAGGCGATGCCGTTATCCTGCATGTAAAACATCCGCAGCCCGTCGGACAGAGGCACAACGCGGGGCATCCCCCAGGGAGTTCCCTGCCGGTTGGTTCCGGCATCGGGAATCAGCCGGCACGGCCCCTCCACGCGGAAAGAAGTTCCCTGGGAATCCCGCGAGATCGCCCGCCAGACGCCCTGCCTGTCGACATATATAAAAAGGCGGATCCGGCCGTCTGCCAGGAGAACCCCGGTCGGATCCCCGATAATGGTTCCCCGGGGCTGGCCGAAATCCTCCGGCTCAAGCAGGCGACCAAGATCGATCCAACCCGCATTTTGCGGAGCAGCGGAGGGGTTCAGAATCCAGGAAGCCTCCGCCTGGATATCGAGCGTGTCGACCTTCCCGTCCCGGTTCAGGTCCGCCTCCCCGCGGTAGGCAGAAGCGTGCAGGACATGGTTGACCAGCAGCTGCAGGTCAACGACATTCCGGACGCTGTCCCCGTTCAGGTCGCCGGGCAGGGGTGCGGCGGTCAGATCAAGGCCCAAAATACAACCGACCAGGAACAGAAAGACCCGGTAATTCTCTGTTTTCTCCATCCCCCGGTTCCTTCCTCAAAGAAGGAAGCAGGATCCCCCCTCTTCATTGGAAAAGATCCATCAGCTTATCGTATTGGTAATCCTCCACCAGCTTGCGAAAAAGCTCGCCCGTTTTTTCGTCCGCCTCCCCGACTTTTGGCACCAGTCCCATCAGGTAAATCTGGCGCCCGCGAATAGCGGCCTCCCGTATCTCCCGGCGAAGTTCTTCCGGCAAACGGCCAATCATCCCAGCGTCCGTTACAAGGGGCTCATGCCGGGGTTCGTGGGGCACATCCGCCATTCCGGGACCGTGCAATTTCGCGCCGGTCAGATGCCGGATCTGTGAAAAAAGTTCCTTTTGGGGAAAAGGCTTTCGAAGGAAAGTGTCGGCCCCCGCCGCCACCGACTGCCGGTACACATCGTCGGTGGACCCGGCGCTGACGGCAATGATTTTGACCTCCGCGCCTCCCGGCATCTTTCGGATCTGCCGGATGGCTTCTGCCCCGTCCATGCCGGGGAGCCGGCAATCCATTATTATCAGATCCGGCCTGTTCTGCTCAAACCTCTCGATCGATTGCGCTCCGTTTTCCGCTTCGCACACCTGAAATCCGGACCGCACCAGCATTTTCGCCATCAGGCTGCGGTTATCCTGCATGTCGTCCACCACCAAAACCCGCATAACCGGACGACCGGGATCCGATTCCAGGCTCCACTGCGATCTGGGCCTGGCTGCCTGAGTCTTTCCCTCCAGGAGACGGACCGGAACTTCCATCCGGAAGACCGACCCCTTCCCCAGCTGGCTGCTGACGGTAAGCTCTCCACCCATGATCCTGGCAAACTGGCGGCTGATGGCCAGACCCAGGCCCGTTCCCTGCTCGGAAATCCGGCCGGCCAGAGCCTGCTCGAATGCTTCGAAAACCGCTTCCAAATCCTCGGCGGCAATACCCGGTCCGCTGTCTTCCACCAGGCAGACCAAGTGGGGATCGCTTCCTTCTTTCCGTTCCCGTATCTCCATGGATGCCCGCAGGCAAACCCTCCCGGCAATCGTGAATTTAAGGGCATTGTCCAGCAGATTGATCAGCACCTGGCGTATTTTAAATTCGTCGGTCACGAGCTGCGCGGGAAGCTCGGTTATGCCTTCCATGGTAAAAGTCAGTCCCTTGGACTCGGCGCGGGGGCGGAAGGTGAATTCCAGGCTGTTCAGCAGGCCCTGCACGTCAAAGGCCTGCGGCCTGCTGGCCTGGCGCCCGGATTCCAGCTTGGAAAGCTCCAGGATGTTGTTGAGCAGCGACAGCAGGTGCTCTCCGTTCCGGTTGATCATATCCACGCGCTTTTTCTGCAGCGGGGTCAGCTCCGGATCTTCCTGCAGCAGCTGGGCAAACCCGAGAACGGCATTCAGGGGCGTGCGTATCTCGTGGCTCATATTGGCCAGAAAGCGGCTTTTAGCCACGGTGGCCGCCTGCGCCTGGACCGCCAGATCGTTGGCGCGGGCCATCGCCTGCTCCAGCTGCTGATTCGTCAGCCGGAGAGATTCCTCCATCTGCTTCCTCCGGGTTATCTCCTTGGAAGAGCAGATGGCGGACACCGGCTCACCGGAATGGTTCAGGATAGGGGTGAGAGTCGTATCGTAGCAACGGTCTCCCCCCTCGCGCAAAATGTGTATTTCCATCTCTTTTACCCGACGGGTACGAAACACCTCCTGAATGGCGGCCGTGCGGATTTCCGCTTCCTCCCTGGAGAAAATGTCCTCGAATTTCCGTCCGATAATTTCACCCACCGGCTTGCCTACCGCTCCGGCATAAGCGCGGTTGGCATACAGATAGCGCCCTTCCGGTGCGTAGGAGAAGATAGGATCCGGCGATTCTTCCAGGAGAATCCTGTATTTTTCCTCGCTTTCGCGCAGGGCCTGCTCCACCCGCTTCCGATCGGTAATATCCTGGCATGTTCCCTCAATGTACTGGATCCGGCCTTCCTGGTCATAGACCAGCCAGAGATGCAGGGAAATCCAGACCAGACTTCCGTCCCGATGCCGGCACTGCACCTCGAAATCTTTCACGAAGGTGTGCTCTCTGAGCCGCTCTAATAGCCGACGGCGATCCTCCGGGAAAGCGTAGACCTGAGTGGAGATATCGTCGATCGTCCGGATAAATTCTTCCGCGGACTCATACCCGAGAATGCGGGCTGCGGCCGGGTTGGCATGACGGAAGCGCCCCTCGGGGGTCGTCTGGAAAATCCCTTCCACCGCCCTTTCGTAGATCTGCCGGTATTTTTCCTCGCTGCGCATGAGCTCCTCTTCCGCCCGGCGATGCCGGTCGACGGCTTGCTGCAGCTCCAGGGTGCGGGCCACCAGCTGGTCCTGCACATTCAGCAGATCCCGCTCCCTCCGGGCCCGGGTGCAGAGCTCCACCAGGTGCGCCGGATCCAGGGGCTCATGAATATGGGCCGCGGCGCCCCGCTTCATCCAGTCCAGGACCGGGGCCGGCTGACGCTCCGAGATCATCAGGATGCAGACGCATTCCGGCCTGGCGGAATGAAAGCGGTCCAGCAGTCCCTCCTCCGGCCCTTCCGGCGCGAAGACCGCCACATCGTATTTGCGTGCGGCAAAAGCGCGCAGGGCCTCTTCGGCGGCGGAAACCAGGTCGGCCCGGTAACCGGCGGACTGGAAGGCCGCCCGCAGCAGGACCGCCTGCTTTGGGTCCTTTTCCACCACCAGGGCGCAGGGTGCGTAAGCGGTTTTCCTGCCATCGAGCAGGGCGTGAACCTGCTCCTGGAAAAGAGCGCTGTCCACCGGCGAAGGGAGAAAGCAGTTGGCACCCAGGTCGGCTGCGGTACGCGCGGCATCGTCGCCGCGAAAAGTGGCGGAAACCACCACCATAGGAACGCGGTTGAAGGCGGAGTATTCCGGGGAGCGCAGCAGGCGGCAGAAGCGCCAGCCGTCCAGGCCCGGCATATACAAATCGGTAATCACCAGGTCCGGGACAGCCTCGGGAGACCCCTGCGCCTCCTCCCACCGGGCACTCATGGCGGTCAGGGCGCTTTCCGCATCTCCGAAGGAGCGCGTCTCCAGCCCCTCCTTCTGAAGCAAACGGCAAAGGATCTTTAGCTGGACAGGATCATCGTTGATGACAATGGCAATGGGTGTGGATGGCATTGGCGTTTCCGTCTTCCTGTTTTATGCCGGGTTCGTCTGGCTGTCAGCCCGCGAACCAGGGCCCGGCAGAGGCAGGCAGACGACAAAGCGCGTCCCGCCGTCCGGTATGTTTTCCGCCCCGATGGTTCCTCCGTGGGCCTCCACGATCCGCCGGGCGATCGCCAGACCGAGGCCGGTTCCTTTTTCTCCCTGCGTACCCAGTCGGCTGCCTTTGCTGAAGGGCTGAAAGAGCTGTTCCAGGACTCCTTCGGGCAGGCCGTCTCCCTGGTCCTCCACCCGGATTTCCAGTCGAGAGGAGCCGGCGGAAACCCGAACGGTCACCGTACCGGCCGGGTGGCTGAATTTAACCGCATTTCCGATCAGGTTGTTCATCACCTGCTGCATTTTCTCGTAATCCCAGTCTACCGCCTCCGGAAGGAGCCCGTCGGCCGTTTGCCGGATTTCAACCCCCTTTTTTTGTCCTGCCGGGAGATTGGTCCGGACAACCCCTGCCAGGAATTCCGGGAGGCGGACCGGCTGACGGTTCAGGTGCAGATGCCCGGATTCGATCTTGGAAATATCCAGAAGGTCGTCAATCAGAGCCAGCATGAATTCGCTGGACTTCCGTATGGTCCGCACCAGCTCCAGGTCCTCTTCCTCGGTGTGCTTCCGTTCCGTGTCCATCAGGTATTCGCAGTAGGAAACAATCGTAGCCAGCGGGGCGCGCAGGTCGTGGGCGGCCATTCCGAGAAAATAATTTTTTTGCTGGTCCAGCTGCGCCAGGGCATGGTTCTTGTTGATCAGCTCCCGCTGCATGACCGCCAGCTGGTTATTCAGCCGGGTCAGCTCGCTGTAGGTGCCCCGATCGCGCTCCTCCTGCTGGGAGGCCGCCACCTGAAAGTCCTTCATCAGCCTCCGCAATTGATTGCTCTGATCCGTATTGAGCTTCAGCATCTCCTCCATCAGCCGGATGGTGGAATGGCGGGTTTCGGCGCCCACGATCAGGATGCGGTCTTCCATTCGTACCGAGGCGAAGTTCATTGCGGCCGGCCCACCCGGGAGCAGGACCACCAGCTCCCAGTTGAAGGCAATGCCCCGGGCCCGGACCTCATCCAGAAAAAGAACTACCTTCTCCCGGCAGGCCTCATCAAAAATCAGGAAAACGGGATCCCCGGGGCGGACGACCCGGTCGAGATCATATTCGCTTCGAATCCAGTTCCGGAGGCAATCGGAGGAATCGCAGAGCAGGGCGAATCCTTTCCCGTCGAAGCGGCTAACCATGGCGGCCTGTTCCTTCACCGGACATAGTCTGACCTTTGCCGAGCAGCCAGGCGGAAGCCGATTCCACAGCGTGCCGGGCATCCGGAGACCAGAGGTCCGCTCCGATGCTTCGCCAGAGTTCGGCATCGGCGAGAAACGGCAGCCCGCCGACCATGATGGCCGGGGCCGGATTCCGTGCCTCGCGGCGGATGCAGCCGATCTGCTCTTTTGCCTGGGCCACATAATAAGTCATGGTGACGGAAATGGCGACCAGGTCCGGCTTTCGGAACCGAATGGCCGCCAGCAGTCGATCCGCACCCACTCCGGAGCCAAGGAAATAGGTATCCCATCCTCCCATTTCGAAAAAGTCGGCTACCATGCGCATACCGATCTCGTGCAGCTCCGGACCGACGCAGGCCGCCAGCAGCGTCTTCTGGATCCGGCGGGCGGAGAGGATGCGCGGATAGAGTTCCGTCATGATGGTCTGCGTGGCGGCGGTGCAAAAGTGTTCCATAGCCACCGTAACCCGGTTCAGAAGCCAGAGCCGGCCGACTTCGCGCTGTACCGGCTGAAAAACTTCCAGGTAAATATCACGAACCGAAACCCCGCTTTGCAGCGCCGCTTGTACGACCTGCCGCGCGCCCTCCCGGTCGGCGGCCAGCAGTGCGTGCAGGTAGGCTTCCGCAACCCGGGGCATCGCGCTTTCCTGCAGGCAACTCGGACGGCTGGCTTCAGGCACCCCCCTCCTCCTTCCCATCCCCTTGCGCCCGGTAAGCGGCGGCAAGAACGGCCCGTATCCCATCCAATTCCTCATCCGCAGCCCGGCCGGTTTTCCGCAGCCAATTCATCAGGGAATGCAAACATTCCGGAATCCCGGCCCTTTGGTCCGCCAGGGCGGCGGAGAAAATGGAGGGCAGATCGGGCAAGTCCGCAGCCCGGGATAAAACCGGAAGCTCGGCCAGCCGTTTCCGGGTTCTTGCCCAGCAATCCGGAGGCATCCATTGCTCTCTCGCCTTCCGCAGATCCGCGGCCGCCTGGAAGAGGGCCTCCTCCGCGCCGGCTTTCCCTTTCCCGGCCAGCTCATCGGCGAGAAGCTCCAGTTGGCGCTCCAGAAGGAGAGTCGGCATTCCCCGGCAGGAAAGAACCCGACCGAACCAGAGTACCTGGTCCGCAATCACGCGGGCACTCAGATCGCTCAGGGAGGCCAGCCAGGCGGCATCGCTGTCGGCGAACCGCCGACCGCGGCTTCCATAGCGAATTGCAAAGTAGGGAAATTCGTCCCAGCATCGCCTCGCGGCCCGCAGCGCGGCTTCCAGAATCACGGCATCCCGGGGTACCGGATGATCGCCGGCTTCCGGATTCAGGGCGGTTGCCGTCAGTCCGCGCGCTGAGTCTGTCAAGGGGAACAAGGCGAAATGAAATCTTTCCAGGGCCTCATACATTTTCTCCGCACCCTGCATGGCGGCCGGGTGGAGCTCCCGGTTGGCCTGGTTGAGAATAAAGGAAAACTCCTCCCAGTGAATGCGGGTCCGTTCGCCATACCCGGCATAGAAGGCTGTTCCCTGCTCCTCGGGGAAGTGAAAACAGTCCTTGATGTCCGACAGGTGAACCCGGTTCCCGCGGGTGGTCCCTTCCAGCACGTAGATAAAGCCGAGGAATTCACCGGGAGAGACCAGGACAACCTTCCGGATTTCTGCAGCGATTTCCAACGAGAGGCGGACGGCCGGGAGAATATCCGGAACGCACTTTGAGGCCAGAAAAGCCAGATCCTCGCACAGGAGCTGGAAACGCGACTTCATGATGGAGCGGAGGCGGACCAGCAGCGGGGAAGTGGAATCGGCCAAGGCTTGCTCCATGGCGGAAAAAATAACCGCCAGACCGCGGAGCTGCCCGACATAGCTGTCGAGAGGAAGCCGGCCCTCTACCAGCGCAGTAACAAAAGGCAGCCGTTCCATGGCTTTGTGGCGGTGCCACGTGCCGGATCGCAATTTTTCCATCAGGGACAAGGCATTGGACTGGTCCAAGTATTCTCCTAACCGGCCAGGTCAAAGTGGTTGTTTTCTGTTACTTGACGTAAGCAACCCCAGGCAAATTTTATAGACACCTATCCGTATCGTCAAGATAAAGATGCAAAGAAAACGGGATACAGCGGTAAAAGGTCCCCATCTCCTGGCGACAAGCCATTCCTCCTTTCTTCCTGTAATGCCAATCATTACACAGGAAGAAAGGAAGATCCGGAAGGAAGAAAGAAGAAATCATCCCATTTCGCGTGGGGAGAGGGACTTTTTGCCGGGCCGTCCGACAAATGGGATTGGCTGGATCCTGACATCCGGCATGCTTCCGCGCTGCGTGTCAGTCGGAGCCGTCGATGACAATGACTTCATATTCGTCCAGCACCGGGAGGACGAAGCGAATGCGCCCGGCCTCCTCCCGGACCACCGGCAGGACCTGCGGATGCATGAGAGTCTTCACTTCCGCGGTACGCCCTCCGGTGCGCACGGAGACGCGGACATTCTGCAGGGGAACCACCCGCCGGATCGGGCGGGTCATCTCCCCGGTGAAATTGATCAGGTGCAGGAGCAGCCTTTTTCCGTTCTGCTGCGAGCGCAGCACCGCTTCGACCGAGGCCGGGGCCTTTTCCAGAGCCACCGGAGAGGGCGACAGCTCCTGCACAAGGTTGGCCAGCAGGGAGTAGAACTCCTGCAAATGGAAACCGTGGATCCCGTTTCCCAGGTCGCCGGCGAAATAGAAAACCCGACCCCGGCCCAGGCGGTTTTCGACCAGGGCGGGATCCTCCGAAAGTACCGGAATCCCGTCGTACACCCCGGTCAGCGGGCGGGTGAACTGCAGCAGCGTCTCGCCTCGCACCGCCTTCACCTGCAGGTGATAGTGCGGAGCAGGAATCAACTCGCGGTCCAGACCTTTAACGGCGAAGGTGGATTTCCGGGACTTCATGAAATCCCAGCGCTTGGGCCCTACGATCCGGCTGCCACAGGAAACACCCAGAGCTTCACCGAGCGCCAGCTCCTTCCTCCGGTTGCCGGTTTCATCATAGAGCGAGGTTTCAAAGGAGGCCACCAGCCCGCCGCCCTGCCGGGCATACTCCGTAAGCCGGGCGGCCACTTCATCGCTCATGCAGGCCACGTTAGGCAGCAGGATCGCCTGGTATTTTCCTAGCTTTTCGGTTCGCAGGCTTTCGTCGTCCAGGACGTCAAAAGGAACCTGGGCGCGGATCAGGGCGTCGGCGAATCCGCTGAATTCTCCGTTGAGATTGCCGACCTCGCTGCGCTGCGGAACGCGGTCCAGCTCCAGCAGCTGGGCATCGGAGCCGGAATAGAAGTTGGCGCTGGTATCGGACCAGACCAGGGCAACCCGCGCCTCCGACCGGGTATCCTTGTAGTAGGTTCCGTTTTGCGCCAGAAAGCGGTTCATCTCCGCCAGGGCTTTCATCTCCGGCTGCTCGAGCTCATAGGGCCACATCCCGAACCAGACCCCGGCAGCGTTGGCCACGGTGCCGGCATACAGGAGGCGCAGCTCGGCGGCCGGCAGCAGCGAAAAGGTCCAGGGCTTGTGTCCGGCCGCGGAGAAGATGATTCGCGGCTTGCCGGCTGCCTGGCTTTCCAGCAGCCGGGCGGTGACGCCGGGCTTCCAGATCGGCACGCGGGTCAGATCTCCGCCGATGAACCCGCCCTCGCTTCCGAGCAGGTCCTGCTCCGCGATCAGAACCCGGTTGAGGCGCGCGGTGGCCCAGTTCCCTCCCCTTTCGCCGCCGTTCATGTAAAAGGCGATTTCCGGGTTGGCGGCCTTGATGATCTTCCGGGAATCGCGCAGAAAATCGGCCAGGCTGGCAGCCTGAAACGAAAGCAGGTCGGCGGCCGGACGGCCCCGCCTTTCCTTCTTGGAAGGAAGCTCACCCTGGTGAAGCTGGCGGTATTTTTCGCGGCAGTGGCGGCAATAGCAGGTTTCCGGGAAGAAGATCGGCCCGTCATAGAAAATACCGTCGATGGGATAGGCGCAAAGATCGCGCAGAATCTGGAAAACCCACTCCCGCCAGGGGCTGTTGACGCAGAAGTCGGTGCCGGTGGTGTACACCCCGCCCAGCTCCGAGCCGTCCTCCTTGATCTGCAGCCAGTCGCGGTGCTTTGCTCCGAACTCCCGCGTGTACCAGTGCACGTTGAAATAGATCATGACCCGAATGCCGCGCTTTTTCGCTTCCGGAAGATAGCGCCGCAGATAATCTTCATTCTGCTTCCCGGCCGCCTTGCTGGAAAAATAAAAGCCCTGGTCATCCAGCCCCTTGATCAGGGTCATGATCTCGAGGTGCTCGGTGTTATAGTGCTGCCCGGCCTTTCGCGCCGCCCAGGCTTCCGGCTGACGCTGGTCCAGCTGGTTGAAGGAGCTGACCACATCGATGATCCGCAGCGGCTCGCCCTCCCACCAGTGAGATGCCGGCGTCGGCTGACCGAAAGCCGCAGCTGTCAGGCAGACCGCGGCAACCCATACAAGCCTGCCGGTTCCCCAAAACCATGAAGCCGCCCTTCTCTGCATGTTCTTCCTCCTTGCTGACGGTTATTGCCACAGGCACCTGTGCGGGTGTCCTTTTTCTCATTTCTCCCTTCCCGATCTTCCCGTCTTCCTGTGAAAAAGCACCCGCAGGAAGCAAGGAAGGAGAGGAAGGAAAGCCACGAACAATCTTTTTTTGCCGAAGAAACCGGGAGTACTTTTTCTTTCTTATTTCTCCTGGATCAGCCGCACCGGCCCGAAAAGCCCGGAGGGAACCGGTTCCAGGTCCTTCCACGGCTTGCCACCCGAAGTGCTCATGTTGGTGCGGGTCAGGCGCTGCGAGGCGGGCCGCCGGGCATCGCCGGCCAGGCGGTTGAACCAGTTGCCGGAAACCTCCACCCGCAGCTCGTTCGCCCCTTCCCGCATCGCCGCCGTGCAGTCGACGCGGAAGGGCGGAGTCCACAGCACGCCGAGGCGATGGCCGTTCAGCCAGACCTCCCCGACAGCCCAGAGGTTCCCCAGATCGAGCCAGGCGCGCGGTGCCCCCTGGATCCAGCCGCGCGTCAGAGAGAAGGTTTTCCGATAGGTGCCGGTGCCGGAAAAGTATCTCACCCCGGGATCGGCATGATCCGTCCAGGAACCCGGGCGGGCCGGGTCGATGCGCGGAGGAGCCCCCCGGTTCGGTTCGAATTCGAGGCTCCATCCCTCCTGCAGCCCGATGACCTCGGGGGTCCCGGCCAGCGCCGCCGAATCGGCCCGCGCAGAGGAACCGGCTCCTGCCGGATGGCGGAAGAGAACGAAGACCGAACCGTGCTGCGGAAGAGAGAGGGGCACCTCCATGTACTCTCCCGAAATCCGGTAGAGAGAAGCGGGACGGATTTCCGCAGTGACGGGATCCCAGAATTCGGGCTGCCGGGCCTGGACCCGGAAGCGGCAGGTTTCCTGAAGCGGCTCCGCCGTTCGGTTGCGCACAAAATAGATTTCGGTTTCATTGTCGCGACGATGAATAAAGTCCAGCGAGGAGCCCGCCACGAAATCCGGCCCGATTCCTTTCGCGGACAGCACCCCGTCCACCGGCTGCCCCCAGACAATCTGCCCCTGCCCGTGCGGCCGGCTTTGGCGGTTCTTGCCGTCCAGGTCCCCCCAGAGGCGGCCTGCCGCTTCCTGCACGCGGCGGTCCGCTTCCGGGTATCCGCTCAGCCCCAGAGCCCGCAGCGGCCGCGGACCGATCACTGTGGCCCCGGCGGCGGCCAGCTGCCCGATTTTTTCCAGCACCTCCGGGAGCATGCCGGATTCCTCCGGCAGCACCAGCACCGCGTAGCCGGTCCCGTCCGGCAGCGTCAGCCGGCCCTCGCGGACGGCCAGCCGGTGCAGGAGCACATCGGTATTGGTTACGTCATAATCGTATCCGGCCCTCAGCCCCGGCGGGTTGCGCCGCGGCCCCACAAAGCGGTAGCCGCCGTCCCCGTAGTAATAAAGGACGTCGGCCACAAATCGTCCGCGCTGCAGTAGAAAGGAGGAGCGCGACAGGTAATCGATAAAGGGCCTGGCCTTCGGCCACCAGGGCACGTTGCGGTTGAGGTGCGTGCCGGCCAGGTAAACCCAACCCGGCAGTCCCGCTTCCGGCGGGGCATGGGTCCAGGTGTGCCAGACAAAGTGGTTTCCGCCCTCGCAGAAAACCCGGTCGGCGCTGGGCTTCAGGTCCTGGGGCCCCTCCCGCCAGGCTTCGAAGGAAGTGAAGGATTCCATGTGCACCCGGCTCTTGCCGTAAATGTGACCGGCCGAGGCGGTCTCCTTGACTACCCAGAGATCATCTTCGTTCTGACGATAGGGCCAGAATTCTCCCTGGATTTCATCCACCGCATTGCAGGCCAGCAGGGCGTCCACCGGCACATTGTGCACCGGAGGCCCCGGGCCGCCCGCTTCCGACTTGACCGTCAGGCCGGCCCGGTGCGCGGTCTCCCGTGCCGAACGGTAATAGGCATCCAGGAGAACTTCGCCCAGCGTCTTGCGGTAATCGAAAAGAAAACGTTCGGTCCTTTCCGAATTTATCATCCGGGCGCCGAAAATGACCGGCAGGTAGGGCCTCATCTCATAGCCGCGGCGGCGGCGGAATTCCTCCAGGAAGTCCGGAGACCAGATCGGCCCGCGGACTTCGTAGCTGGCCAGGTAAAGATTGGTCAGCCCGCTTTTTGCCGGAGGCCCCAGGGCTTCCCGCAGCCGGTCGATCACATAGTCCATGTGGGCGCCCGTGGCCGCCGCCTGGAGATGATCCGTGGCCCAGCCGTCGGAAGCCGGGCTGGGAACCTTGAGCCGCTCGCCGGTGTTCAGGCAGACATAGCGCAGCACCGTCCAGTTCCCCTCGGGAGCATCCCAGCGCAGCCGTCCGCCGGCATCCATTTTATCGGACAGATCCACCACATCCTCCAGCCGTGCTACCCGGAGCGCGGATTGGCCGGCGGAGGGGAATACCCCCAGCGAGCTTCGGGTATCTCCGGATTTCCACTTTTCCCGCTCGCCGGCATCCGCACCGGAAGGCTGCCCGTCGGGGCTTTGCGCGTTTCGTATTCCCAGGACGGCCACCTCCTTGCGGAAAATCGGGCTGCCGTCCGGCGCCTTGGGCGCCCCGGCCGGCACTGCCGGAAAGTTCAGGATCACATCCACAGGCCTCCCGCCCGTCAGCGAGGTTTCCGCGGGATACAGCCCCATGCTGGCATGCCGGGGTTCGATCCAGTGCCCTCCGAGATCCCAGCTGCTGATCACCGATAGATCCACCTGCAGCCCCAGCCGCCGGGCCTGCTCGACGGAAGCACGGAGCTGGGCCATCCAGCCCGGGCTGAGAAAGGCGGGTCCGGCCGGCGGCTGCGCCGCCTTGTCTCCGCGGGCCCCCATGTCGAAGACCAGAACTCCGCCAAAGCCTGCATCCTTCATGGCCTGCAACTCCTCCGCGGCCGTGGGCCCATGAACGTACCCGTTCAGCCATATCCAATAGGCATGAGGGCGGGCGTCGGACGGCGGATTCCGGAATCCTTTTTCCAGCGCATCGGCATTTTCGATGCCACCCGCATGGGGACTCCCATGACAAACCAGGCTCCAGGCCCCAAGCAGGAAAAGCAGACAGCCGCGCCAGCTGTATTTCAGCATGAGAGTTTCTCCCGTGAAATGAGAACCGTTTCGATACCCAGCGCCTCTCCGATGCGCCGGAGAGTAGCCGCGCGGTGCCCGATCCCCAGGCTGAAATGGTGGGTGGGCCCTTCGGCTACCCAGCGCTTCAGGAAGGTGCGGACATCGGGAGGAAAGAAGCCGCGGGTGTTGGTGTTGCCGGTGGCCGGTATGGCGCCGCGCACGCTCTCCCCTTCCGCCAGGATAAACCGGAAGCGGCCGGCGGCGGTCACCCCGATGCTCAGCATGGTAATCGGCCCTTCCCTGATACAGAACTCAACGCCCGCGCCGCTTCCCGGCTTGCCGTGATATCGGCTGAGGCTGCGCAGCACCGGCTTTCCGTCGGCGATGTTGATGTGATGCGGGCCGTCATGCCCTACCAGGACAAAGCCTTCCCGGAAATCGACGGGGTGGAATTCGGCGAGGCTGCCGCCGATTCCGATGCGGTCCATCAGCAGCATGGCCACGCAGGTTTTGAGGTCCGCTTCCCCGCACATCGGAAATCCGGCCGCAGTGAGCAGCGAATTGCCGACAATCAGGTTGGCCAGCAGATGGCGCAGCCGGCTGTCCGGCTCCCCCTGGTAATAGTAGGCCAGCCCGTCGAGCTCGTGGAAGGCCACAAACCGGTCCAGGGCCACTGCCGCGCGGCAGGCCCCGTAAAGGTGCTCCTCGGAAAGCCGTCCGGTCAGTGGGTCGGCCCCGGGATCCGGAGTATCGAAAAGATCCCGGACTTCCTGCCTCTTGCTATCGATTTCCGCCGTCCCGGCCTTCCGCTCGAAGCGCAGCAGATCGTCGGCCTCGGTCTGGACGATGTGACATCCGAAAGCCGCGGTCAGGGCGGTCTGGTCGGTCTGCATGTCGAGCATGTGCTCGATCGGATGCCCGAAATAACCGATGCGGGCCCGCTGCACGTCGTGCAGGGCCATGGCCACATCGCACCAGTCGGCGATCTCCGCATCCGCCTGCGGGTCGTTTTCCAAAGTTCCCAGGATGACCTCCGGCGCTCTTTTCCCCATGCGGATGGCCACCCCCGCAAATTCGGGCACGGAGCAGAAATCGTCGTTGGCCAGCTGCATCCGGGTGGTGGCCCGCGCGTAGTCCATGGCCTCCATGGGCTGCAGGGCCACCAGCACCAGCGGTACAGTGATGCTGCGCAGGATGACCCCGAAGGTGGCCGAAGTGGCGTAAGTGAGCATGTCGCAGAAAACCAGGTCCAGGTCGGCGGCCCTCATCCGATCCGCCAAGGCGTAGCTCTCCTGCGCCTTGTCGACCATGCCGAAGTTGACGACCGTAACCCCCGTGGCCTGCACCTTGCCGGCCAGGACCGCAAGCTTGCGCAGCAGCTCCTCGCGCAGGCCGGGAAACTGCTCCCAGTATACAAAATAGCCGACGCCGAAGATGCCCACCCGGGCGGTCCGCGGTTTGCGCCGTTGTACCCTCATCGGTTCGCTCCTTTCCCGAAAAGCACCGCCAGGCCCGGCCGTCCCGCCAGGATCAGCCAGGCCAGCGGATAAAGTATGGCCGTGGCGGCGAAAACGGGGACGAAAGAGTATCCGTCCGCCACCGGCCCGATCAGCAGGTTGGAAATCATCCCGGCCGCTCCGCCGCAGGTCCCGGTCAAACCGACGACGGTTCCCACATCCCGCGACGGGACAAGATCGCCGATCAGGGTCATGAAGTTGGAAATCCAGATCCCGTGGGCCAGCATCAGGACGGACATCAGCCCGATGGCCAAGCCGGCGGTGGAAGCTCGGGTGGCCAGCCAGGAGGCCGGGGTGAGCATCGCCGCCAGCAGCATCAGGGCGATGCGGGCCCGCCGCGGCTCCCAGCCGCCGGACACCAGGCGGTCGGAAAGTCGGCCCCCGGCGATCTGGACCAGACCCAGAACAAAAAAGGGGATCCAGCTCAGCGCGCCGATTTCCGCCAGGTCGAGCCCCCTCTCCCGCGAGAGATACTGCGGGATCCAGAACATGTAAAAATAAAAGACCGGATCGAAAAAGAAGCGCGCCAGGAGCAGGCGCCGCACTTCGGCCTGCGCGATGAGCTCCCGAATGCGGGAGGTCTCGCGGAGGGCCACCGTCTCCCGCCCCTCCGACCGGCCATGGAAAGCCGCCTGCCAGGCCAGGAGCCAGAGCAATCCGAGCAGGGCGGTGGCCATA
Source organism: uncultured Acidobacteriota bacterium (assembly GCA_903847975.1). Lineage (GTDB taxonomy): Bacteria > Acidobacteriota > UBA6911 > CAINFC01 > CAINFC01 > CAINFC01. The sequence goes on from CAINFC010000050.1 coordinate 81,666, forward strand.
AAGGCGCCACGCCAGCCGAAAAGCGCGGCTCCCCAGGCGGTGAGCGGCGGAGCCAGCACCGCCCCGAAAGCGGACCCGCCGGTGGCCACACCCATGGCCAGGGCCCGCCGCTCCTCCGGCATCCATTCGACGACCCCCTTGGCCGCTGCCGGGAAGCAGGCTCCTTCGCCCGCTCCCAGGAAAAAACGGGCGATGCCCAGTCCCCAGGGCCCCGCCACCCAGCCGTGAGCGGCGCTGGCCAGCGACCAGAGCCCGACCGAAAAGGCCAGCCCCAGCCGCGTGCCGAGCCGGTCCATCAGCCGGCCGCCGACGGTGAACATCACCGTGTAGCTCAGCACAAAGGCGAAGACCACGCGGGAATAAACGGCATTGGACATGGAAAATTCCGCGGTCAGGACAGGGGCCAGGACGCTGAGCACCTGGCGGTCGAGAAAGCTCAGCGCCGAGGCCAGGAACATCAGGCCGCATAAAAACCAGGCCCTGGAGAGAGGCATTCTGCTCATATGATTTTGTAAAACGATGGCCCGCCGTTTATATTACATTAGGAAAAAGGAAAAAGGATGCTTCGCGAAAGAATCCATTGCCGATCGCCACAGGAGGAATTGCCATGTTGATACCGCTGCTTCTCGTACTTCTGGCCGCCGGCCCTTTGCCGGAAGGCGGTCCGGGCTGGTGGGCGCACGAGCCGCTGCGCTGGCTGCAGACCAATTTCCGGCAGACCGATGCCGCCGCCGATCCCCGGAAAATTGTAGCCCAGGCCGCGGAGTTTCATGCCAATGTGCTGCACGCAGGCATGGGAGGCATTGCCGCCTATTACCCGACGAGGATCCCCTTTCATCCGACCAGTCCTTTTCTGCCGCCGGACCGGGATTTTTTCGGACAGATCCTTTCCGAAGCCCATTCCCGGGGGATCCGGGTCGTCGGCCGCTTCGATTTCAGCAAAACCGGGCGGGAAGCTTACCTGGCCCACCCCGAATGGTTTTTCCGGAAAGCCAACGGCGAACCGGTGGTTTACAACGGGCTGTATTCGGCCTGCATCAACGGCGGCTGGTATCAGGAGCACATTTTCCGGATCCTCGAAGAAGCCCTGGAAAAGTATGATGTCGACGGCCTCTTCTTCAACATGTTCGGAAACCAGTCCAGGGATTACAGCGGGACGTTCGTCGGGCACTGCCATTGCGACGCCTGCCGCACGAAGTTCCGGGCCCGCTTCCACCGCGAGCTGCCGGCCGAGCCGGATGAAGACTATCGCCGGTTCCTGGCGGAAAGCGCCCGCCAGGTTTCGGAGCGCATCGGCCGGCTGATCCACACAAAGAGGCCCGCCGCCGGATACTTCAACTACATTCAGGAAACCACCGACGGCATCATGTCCGAATCGAACACCGCCGTCGCCCGGCCGCTCCCACTCTGGCCCTACAGCGCCAGCGACAACGTCAACCGGGCCCGCAACAGCCAGCCCGGCAAGGCTGCGGTGAACCTCTGCATGCAGTTTGTCGATTTCCCCTGGCGCTTCGCCACCGTACCGGAGGGAGAAATTCGCCTGCGCCTGTGGCAGAACGTGGCCCACGGAGGAGCCCTGGCCTTCGCAGTGAACGGAACCCTGGACCAGCAGGATCGCCAGGCGGTCGAAGCCGCCCGGCCGGTGTTCGCCTGGGCGGCTGAAAAGGAGTCCTATTATGCCGCACAGGAGAGCGCTGCCCGCGTGCTGCTCCTCGGCGGAGCGGAAACGGAGTCCTACCGCGGACTGTTCCGGCTGCTGAGCGAAGAGCATATCCCGTTCGCGGTGTCCTCGAATATGGATTGGGTCGGAATGAGAAGCTACGACCTGGTGGTCGCCGCGGACCAGGCGCCGGCGGCCCTGAAAAGCTACCTGGACGGCGGCGGCCGAGTGCTGGTGGCTCATTCCCGGAAGCCCGGATTTCTGGCAGAGGAAGCGCTCGCAGCGCGAGCCGACGTCAAAGGCTACCTGCGCGTCCGCCGGCCGGAGAAACTTCCCTCCCTGCAGGGAACCGCGCTCCTCCTGCTGGACGGACCGTTTACGGAAACGGCCGGGCGGCACGACCCCGAGCTGACCCTGGTGCCCCCTTCGATGTTCGGTCCGCCGGAGCTGATCCACACCGACATGAAGGATACCGACATCCCGGCGCTGCTCTGGCTGGAAGAGGGCCGGGCCGCCTGGGTCCCCTGGAATCTGGGCGCGCTCTATTACCGGCACAGCCTGCCGGCGCACGCCGGGCTTTTCCGCGACCTGGTCCACCGGCTGCTGCCCGGCGGGCGGCAGCTGGAAACGGACGCCCACCCCCTGGTGGAAATGACCCTGATGCGTCAGAAAGACAGAATGCTGCTGCACCTGATCAATCTTTCCGGTCATTCCCAGACCGGGTATTTTGCTCCTCTGCCCACCGGCCCGATCCGGATCCGCCTTGCCGGACGTTTCCGGACGGCAAGCGCGCTGCGAGGCGGCGCGATCCTTTCCGCAAAAACGGTCGATGCACGAACGGAATTCAGCCTGCCCCGGCTCCGCGACTACGAACTGATTGTCCTGGCCCCCTGAGTGTTTTCTGATGCCGGCAGATGGGATATCATCATCGCGATCGCAATCGCAATCGAAATCGAAAGCAATGACAGGAGAAGGACCGGTTTATTATTCCGTCCGGTGACAATTCGAAGAGAGGTTGCCTATGATTTATTACCAAAGGTCAGGCGCTTTCCGCGCGCTCCTTCCGTGGCTGCTCGGAGCCGTACTCCTGATTCTCGGCCCCTGCCCGGGACGGGCGCAGTCCGCGGCCGGCCGCGTGGGATTCCTGGATGAAGTGGACTGCAACACGATCGGCGGATGGGCCTGGAATCAGGCATCCCCTGCCATGACCCTTTTTATCGACCTCTACGAAGGGGAGGCGCTGATAGACACCGTGGCCGCCGACCGATTCCGCCCGGATTTGCTTCAGAACGGGATAGGAGACGGCTACCACGCCTTTCTCCTCCCGATTCCCCCTGCCTTCCGGGACGGACAGCGCCACATCATCACCGCGAAATTCGCCGGCACGGACATCGAACTGCAGAAGTCCGGGCACGATGTGACCTGTCCCGCCTTTGCCGACCTGGATACGGTGCGGCTTCTGGAGCAGGCCACGTTCGGGCCCAGCGGCGCCCTCGTGGAGCATGTAAAAAAAATCGGAATAGAGTCGTTTCTGGATGAGCAGTTCTCCGCTCCGCTTTCCGGCTACCCCTCGATGCCCTACTACCCGACTTCGGCACCGACCGGCTGCCAGTATGTTTCCAGCGATCCCTATGGCCCGAGTAGCCTGTGCTACCGGGATAACTATTCCCTCTTTCCGCTGCAGCTCCGCTTCTTTCGAAACGCCCTGACCGCCACGGACCAGCTCCGGCAGAGGGTGGCCTTTGCACTTTCCCAGATTTTCGTGATTTCCGGCGTAAAAATCACCCAGCCTTACGCCTTGTCGGAATTCCAGCAGATTCTGTTCCGCAACGCGTTCGGCAATTTCCGGCAGCTGCTGCAGGAGGTGACCCTCAGCCCGGCCATGGGCCGCTACCTGGACATGGTCAACAACGACAAGCCCAACCCCCAGCGGGGAATTTCCGCCAATGAAAACTATGCCCGGGAGATCCTGCAGCTGTTTTCCGTCGGCCTCTACCTGCTGAATCCGGACGGCAGCCGGGTGCTGGATCCTGCCGGAAAGCCGGTCCCCACCTACACCCAGTCGACGATCGAGAACCTGGCACGGGTGTTCACCGGCTGGACCTACCCGACGATTCCCGGGGCCAAACTGCAGATGCGCAACCCGACTTATTTCCTGGGTCCGATGGAGCTCTACCCCGGCAACCACGACACGGATCCGAAAACCCTGCTGAA
>CAINFC010000051.1 GCA_903847975.1 uncultured Acidobacteriota bacterium
GCTCCATGAAACGTTTTGTTTCGAACCTGGAGCGCTACAAAAAGGAGCGCGACTATAAAACGATGACCATGTATCCCGGTCACCTGGAATACAAAGAGCTATACCAGGATGGATATGTTTACGATATGCTCTCCTGTGTGGAGGGGGCTATCGATGGATCGATCCTTATCCGCCCCTTCACCCGCCGGGAAACCACCTATGCCACCTACAACCTGTCGAGCATCAGCTACAGCTTGGCCAATGCCTTCGGTGCCGGCGACGAAACCGTGCGGGCGCTGCGGGAGGCCATCCGGAGTGCGGAGACGACCAAGCCGGAAGAGTACACCCCCTTCTCCTATCGTGCTTTCAAATCGGTCTATGACCGAATTATGGCCGAAGCCAGGCGAGCCGCCGCGATGCGCTCCGCGGCCATGGGCAGCCCTCGCACCTATCCCGACCTGCCGGGTGTCCTCAAGGAAAAACCCGCTCGGGACCTAACGGAAGCCATTCGAGAAAGCCTTGCGATGCTGGTTAACAAATGAAACACCCTTTGTTGTGGACAGTAGGCACAATAGGAAGAGAATAGTAATGTTGGGTAATTGGATTTTCCAGCTCTACCTTTTAAGGAGCGGCGCCAGACAGAACAACCCTATTCTAACGTGACTGCCTAACCCTCATTTTCTGGATAGCGCTCTTCTCGGATACCAGGAGGCTGCTGCCATGTCATCGACTTAGGCGCAGACGCTGGCACAACGAACCCTAGGCCTGCGGTGGCCTTGTAAGTGCCTTCCTGATCACTTCTAATCATTGCCCATGCCGATAGGGCTTGCACAAAAACGCTGCCGGTTGATTCAATTGGTTGCTTTTGTTGTTCATTTCCACACCGCATCCGCTGGTCGACAAGGAAGTAATACCCGGATGCATGGCATGCAAGGCTTTCGGCGTTTTCCAGACATCCATTTGTGTCATGCTCCGGTCGCAAATAATTAAACTATTTTGGTAATGATATCGCCCGGCATCTTGATTTAACTTTCCGCGACTCCCAAAAACCAGGGCCCGCAGATCGGACACCGGAGAGAAGAGATATAATTACTCATCTATCCATGCAGTGACCGGTATCGGTTTAGACTTGGAAAAGGCTTGTTTGAATTCGCTCCATTCCATCGAAAAAGGAGTTGGAAGATGAAAACGGGTATTCCTCTGACCTTGCCCTCTCTCGCAGCTTTATTCACTGTCCTTCTATACAGCTTGCCTGCGGATGCAAATTCCACCTCGGGACTACGCCAAAAGGAAGCAGTCCTGGTCACTACGCCGCAGGAGGTCCTAATCGATTCCTTCGATAACTGGACCATCGGCGGAGGTTTCATTTACACAAGTCAGATTCCCTCGGTCGACAATCCCTCTCCGTGGCGTTTCAACCGACGCCCGCAGAACGGGATGGCCGGTCGACTACTGGCTTATACTTCCACTTTGGGTGCCCCACCCTGGTCCGTGATGCGGGCTGACGACTACGGCGTCTATTACCTCAACTTGAGCGTTTCCCCTGCCCAGCTGGAATTCCGGGCAATTCCCACCGCAACAACCTCCTTCGTCGTAACCCAAGTCACGTCCACTTCCGATCTGGCTCTGACTTCCGATGATGCTTACTATTATCTGGCCGAGCCAACCCAAGTATCGCGAGGACGACGGGACGCTCTCGGCATATACACCCTCAGCACGCTCACCGGTGTCAATTCCCTTTATGTGGACGATGCCTATATTTGGATGATGAACGGCAGCGGTGTTTATCGTCAGGGGAAAAATTGTGTGACCGCCTCCTGCCCAGCCGGATACCAGCTGGAGCTATGGGCCAACGCTCCAAGCGGCAAGCATCTCCGCCTTGTGAACGGAACGGCTTATTTCTGGCGGAATGCCGGTACCGGATGGAATCTCTACAAAATGATCGGCACCAACAAAGGGTTCAGCCTGCTCTACACCGATACGACCGGCAACCTGGATGTCGGCCCGGTGGTGGCCAATGACACCCACCTGTTCTGGGTGGAACTGCCGCCCTCCGGGGGAATGCGCATGCGCCGGATGCCGGTGGGCGGCGGGACGGCGGAAACCATCGCCAGCGGCAGCACCATCGGTTCCGTGGATCTGAAACAGCTCTATGCGGATGCGCAAGGAGTACTTTATTATAACGGAGTCGGAGTGTACCGCATGCCCTTTTCGGCCGATGCCGTTTCCTGGAATCTGGCCTTTTCGGATCTGCAGGCGGTGCAGGCCAACCAGAACTGGACCTTTGCATCGGGAGATGTGCCGCTGGTCGGGGATAAGCCCACTTTTGTGCGGGTGGTGGGCCAGCTGAAGAGCGGTACCGATGTCGTCGGGGTGGAGGGTGTCCAGCACGGAACCACCACCGGTGGTGCCGCTCTGCCCGGCTCGCCGCTGCAGCCGCTGACCCATAAATGGCTTCCCAACCTGGTCAGCGGGGTGGTCCCGGAACAGAATACCACCCAGGAGTACTGGCTGTTTCAGCTCCCCGCCGGATGGGACGATCCGGGATCGATCCGCCTCAAGTTTGATATCGATCCCCGTCATATCTTTGACGATCCGGATCTGAGCGACAATTCTTCCGGCTGGATCGAACTGACCTTCCGCAATGCTCCTCCGCTCTGTGCCGTTTTCATTCCCGTGCATACCCACAACCCGCTGCCCAGCATCCAGGACCCCTGGTTTGCGGAAGCCGTCAGCCTGTGGGCCCGGCTCTGGCCAGGCCCCGGGATCTGGACCTACCGGCAGATCGCACCGATCGAAGAGCTCGAGCTCTGCTGGTGGGGCCCGTTTCCCTACCCTTGTTTCGGCCCCTACGAGCTGGATCAAGGGTCGGACTGGGACAACTGGATTCCGGATGCAGACAAGGTGAACCTTTCCCTCTTCGAACGGTATCTCATCTCGGATGATCCCGACGAGTGCGATAACCGCGGAGCGCCGGTCCATTACGTGGGAATGGTCCATGCCTTGGCTGCCACGGACTACAATGGACTGGGCTGTACGGTCGGAAACTTTTTCTGGGCTCGCATGCCCTTTGCCAGCAAATATCCAGACTATGGCAATTGGAACTGGCCTTGGTCCGGGACGACTCTGGCTCATGAAGCCGGCCACAACTGGTACCGTGACCACTCCCCGTGCAAGGGTACGGAATCGGATGTTGACAGCAACTATCCCTACGGCGACTGCAAAATAGATCTATGGAATGCCAATGTTCCCGAAGCGCACTGGGGCTTTGATGCCGGAACCCGACAGTTTATCAACCCCCGGGAAACGGCCGATCTGATGTCCTATGGTTCGCCCCGGTGGATGAGCGATTACACCTACAAGGCGATCATGGAGAACATCGGCACCGGAACGGCACTTCACCGCTCTTCTTCGGCGCAGAGTTTCCGGGCACCCCGGCTGAGCCCGGCTTCCTTTGCCGCCCGGGTGAACGGAGCGGTGGACCTCGTGACCGGGGAGGGCCGGTTGAACTGGGGCTGGGTCATGCCGACCGCCTCCATGAGCAGCGGCGTCCTGCGCAAGTGGCAAAGCCTGGCGGGTACGGACGTTTCGCAAAGCACGCCCACTGGCACTTACGGGACTGCCCTGCCGCCCATCTATCACATCCGGCTCCTGGATGCCAAGCGGCTGCTCATCAGCGACACGACTTTTGTACCGCAGCCTCCCAGCAGCGAGCTGTCGCGCCCCGGGGCCGACAACCGAAAGGCGATTTTCTCCGTTACTTTTCCGCATCCGTCCAGCCCGACCGTGGCCGCCGTTCAGCTGATGCGGGATAATCAGGTTCTCGATGCGCTCACCCCGGGCCTGGCCGCCCCCTTCCTGCGCATCGTCCAACCCGCTGGCCAGGAGACATTTGTTTCCAGCATGACCATTCAATGGGAGGCGGGGGATACCGCCGAGGATAAACTGCGTTTCCTTGTACAGTACAGCCCCGACAACGGTACGCGTTGGATGACTCTGGCGTCGGATCTACCAGCGGCCAAGGGACAGATCACCCACAGTCTGCCCCTCAATGACCTGACTTTTCTCCCCGGTACGGGATCGCGCTATACCGGCCTGATCCGGATTGCCGCCAGCGACGGCTACCACACCTCTCTGGCTACTTCCCAGGCTTTCCGGGTAAGCAACCAACCGCCCCAGCCGACCATTTTGCGTCCCTTGGAGGGCCGGATCTTCCCCCCGGGCCAAAGCATGGATCTGGCTGGATTGGCCGTAGATGCCGAAGACGGCAATCTGGGAGACAGCTCTTTGAGCTGGCAGATCAGTCCCGGGGGGGTACTAGGAACGGGCGCCAATAAGGTTCTGGAAGGGTGGCGCCCCGGGAGCTACACCTTCACGCTGACGGCTCGCGACTCGGGCGGAACAGAGAGATCGGCATCCGTCCAGGCAGCAATCGCCAATGTTGCCGTACCCAAAGTTACCGCACCTGCCTTAGACGGCCGATGCAGCGACGGAGCCTATGAGACCGGACCCCGATTACCCCTTCCTTTCCACAACGCCGGGCGCGGAACGGTTAAGCTGGCACGGACCAATACACACCTCTGGGTCTGCTTCAGCGGGCTGGATCACATTGCTGGCTACACAGGCGAAGCCGGGGTGTTGGTCGATCCCGACCGGAGTGGCGGAACGGCCCCGCAGAGCAGCGATAAGGCCTTTTTCGTTCTGCAGGACGGCACCCCGTTTGTGCGTCAGGGTAACGGCAGTACGTTCTCGGTAGTCGGCTCCACGGTGGGGCTGGATGCCCGGGTGACCGGTAACACCTCGGTCTGGAATGTGGAAATTCGCATCGAAAAATCGCTGGTGGGAAACTGGGATCATCTGGCCGGAATGGCGTTCCAGTTCAGCACTGCCGTGGCCGGTACCCTGTCGCCGGTGTCCTATTACTGGCCCTGGCTCGCCACCAAGAACAATCCCTCCACTTTTGCCATGGTCGCCCTGGGACTCGTACCCCAAATCACTTCGCTCTCCAGCAACACCGCTCCGGTTGGCGGTTCGGCCTTTTACCTGACGGTTACGGGAACGGACTTTACCAGTTCGGCCCAGGTGCTTTGGGATGGACAACCGCTGGAAACCGCAGCCTTTCCGCCCACTACGGCCCTCGCTCAGGTGACCGCCAATAAGCTTACCAACGCAGGAGAGGTGGCCGTATCTGTTCGCAATGGTACGAACGACTTTCTGTCCAATTCCATGTCCTTCGAAGTGAAGAATCCGGTACCGGTACTATCCGGAATTCAACCCGCTTCCATCCGTGCCGGCAGTCCGACCTTTCAACTTACGGTTAACGGAACCAATTTTATGTCGGGTGCCGTCGCCTATTGGAATGGTGAAGAACGGCCGACCCAGTTATTGAGTGATACTCAGCTCATAGTCCAAATCCAAGCCAGTGATGTGGCTACACCCAAAACGGCCGGCATTACGGTCAACACGCCAAGTCCCGGCGGTGGGACCACGGCTCCGGCCAAGATTCAGGTCCTGGGGGACATAAGCATTTTCCTACCGGTGGTCCAAAAATGAACTGACAGTCCGAAGATGGTTGTATTCGTCCTGGCTGGCTGCCAAGCGATAGGAACGATCCTGTCTCGGCCGCGACAGTTTAGCTCCTGCGCATTTCATTTGGAACGACGGCCGCTAAGGATGTAACGTACACCGCCGGCGTACCGCAGCAGGAGCAGCTGCTTCTGGAGAATATCCATGTGCTTCATCACGACCAGCCCACCGAACTGGTAAGCATCGGGACCCAGGCGAACGCTGACCATTGCCCAGCCGGTCTTCTGTAAAAGCCGAATCGCCTTTCATGGCAATCGCGCCATGCCGGACTACCTTCTTCCTACCCGGATCTACATCCTTGGCTACGTTTTTCAGCCGAAAGGCCCGATGGACCTGCGAGTCAATAGCGTTACCGGCAGGGAAGTGATTTTGGAGACCTCAGCTGGCATTCCGCTCTGGAACGAATTCGATGCCCGGGTACTGCCCTGGAGCGGCAGGGTGCAGATCGAATCGGACCGGCCCGACCTGTGGAATTAGGCTCGGTCAGATCCTGGTCCCTTTCTATGGGCTGGGAGGTTTGTGACCCTTATGAGACTACACCTTGTCGCGCCCGCATCGATCTCGGAGACCTGCTCCGGCGTGAGCAGCTTGAAAACATCCTTGCGCACCTTCTCGCGAATCAGCAGGAGGTCCCACTCCGCATATAAGCCCGCCCCACTCCGTGAAATTGGCTTTGTCCTGAAAGGTGCTGCCCCAAAAATGACTGGCTGCATCGGACAGGCATCCGTGGGTTTGCATTCGTCCGGGTTCAACCCCCTTTCCGTTTTGAAGTCAATGCAAGTGATGGGACCGGAACAGCCCAAGCAGGTAATGGATGTCTTCAGAAAAAGCTTCGATCATGCATCTTCCTTCAGGCACATAGACGGCGAGTCGTTCTGCATAATCTGTGAAATTATCTTCTTGACATAAATGTAACATGTGTTACATTTATATTTAATGTAACGGGTGTTACATTAAATATAAACAGATTTAAAGCTTTTGCCTTTCGAATCAAATCGTCAATATTAATCAACCGGAAACCAGGTATTTTCTTTAAAGCCAGGTTTCTTCTTTACTCAGGATTTTCTATGACAAGGACCTCCGTCTTACCATTGATCACTGGAGGATTCCTTTACGCTTTTGGGCTGTATTATGTGTTCGGCAGCACCCCACCCAGGAAGCGTGCCTGAGTGTTTCCCAAGATTTTATCATTTGTATTTTTGCTCTTTTCGCTCTACCCCGTGGCGGTAAGGGGGCTTGTCGTCTTTGGGACCGATCACACCCGCAACTTGTGGAGTAATCAGATTTGGGTTGCCTTGCTTTTATCTGTGGGAATCGGTTTTTTTCATCCTGCCGAAAACCAGGTCGTTCGGGATGCAGCTGCTGCCTTGGCTGATCCTGGTGCACTGTGAGGGCAAGATCGGTTTCCTGGCAATGGTGTCGCGGTTGCTGTTTCTGTTCGAAAATGCAACATGGAATAAGTGAGACTACATCGGAACGCGAACGCTTGGTTGTTGGGGATATAACAAGAATAATTCATGGGCTTTGGCAAACATTCCACGGACTCATGAGCATGCTAATTTCAGGAGAGCTTTATGACTGCATTTCGCACCTTGCTGGCGGCAATTTTTATTTTTATTCTCACCTACACCATAGTTGTCGCCTGGAATCACGGTTTCGGTCTGCTGCCAATCTTCTTTGGCGATATTGCAAACATGACATGGCCCGGCCAATTTAACCTCGACTTTCTGTTTTTTCTGATTCTGTCAGCCCTGTGGTTGGCCTGGCGGCACAATTTTTCACCCGTCGGACTCGCCCTGGGACTCCTCGGTCTATTGGGCGGGAGTTTATTTCTGAGCGCCTATCTCTTCATCGCGAGTTTCTCAGCAAACGGAAACATCAAGCCCTTGTTCCTCGGCAAAGCGCGAGCGCGTGATTAAAATAAAAACAGGAGCCTGGGCAGAAGGTCGGAGTGCTCTTTGAACGGAATGGCGGGGCGTTTCTGGCCAACCCCTGCAAACCTATCTTGACCCTCTTTTTCGATCTGTCGGTATGTCCATAGAATAAATAATAGAGGAGAGTTAATGACCAGGAACGAATTATACGATTCGAATGAAATTAAAAAACTGTGGTGGCTTCACGATTCTTTCTGGCACGCTTCATTGGTGCGAGCCTTCGGCCATGAGAAGGCTAATTGTCTGAATCTGGAAGCCAATGAACGATTTTTCCGCATGCTCACCTTGCGGCTGTTGAAACAAGGCCGCATCAAAAAACCTGCATCTATTCAGGAGTTGATGGCAATCTTCCAAATGATCTGGGCGATCTGTTTTTTTGATGAGATGTATATTCATGATCCAATCACTTACGACGGCAATACCGCCACATGGATCGGTCAAACCTGTCATGCTTACAGTTCGTTAAGTCAGGCTAATATGACCGGCGGTTATGTCTGCGGCTGTCAGGCCATCCGGAATGGCGTCATGAAAGCCCTGCGTTTGAATGTCGCACATTCCATAGAGGAAAGCCTCATTGCAGGACACGGACGCTGCGTCATTACCATTCGTTACGAGCCGATAAAATGAGATATGAATGTCCTGTAAACCTATCACCATTGCGAAAATCCCAATATGGCCAGAAATCTTGATCCTTCGATCAAAGCGCAGTTGTTAGAAAAATGTCTGGCAGTGGTTCTCCGACATGGCATCGCGGATGTGAGCCTGCGAACGCTGGCCTCGGAAGTGGGTACAAGCGCCAGAATGCTGGTCTATCACTTCGGCTCGGCGGAGAACCTTTCCATGGAACTCATAAAAGCCTTCAGCCGTCAGGAAAAATTCGGTTTTCAGGCTTTATTGGAAAAACAGGCGCCTGGGCAGACGGTCGGTGAGTTTTTTCAAAGGCATTGGGAACCGTTTCTGGCCGACACCTACAAACCCATCTTCACCCTCTTTTTCGAACTGTATGTCCGGAGTTTGCGGGATCACGAGACATACGCCTTTTTCTTCGACGATGTATTGCACGAGTGGCTGGCTTTGATGGAAAACAGCTTGCGTGAACGCTATGGCGTGACCGCGGATGCTTCGGCCTGGGCCACACTGATTGTCACCGCTGCCAGAGGACTCCTGTTGGACTGGCTGGCATCCGGTGAGACGGAACGGATTAGGCAGGCGATTGAGGTATTCAAACAGAACCTCGATCATTCTATCTCCCTCCGGACAGATAGACGGTCATCCGAGGGGCGCCTGATGAAATGACGGACCAACATCCAAGTTCTATCTTGTTTGAGACAGCGGAATCGCTCCAATAGTAGAGATGTTGACACCGAAGTATCCAAATGAGCGGCGTTCCTCTTGAATAAGAAGAAAAATACGCGGTAACTTTGGCGGTATTTTGCCAATTCCGGGTCCTTCACGGTCGGCCTACCGAGCTGGTTAGCATGGGGACCCCGGTGGACAATCGCAGCTTTTCCTTTTGTGCCTCGGTGAGGTCCAGGTCTTTCAAATAGGTAGCTGGCGGCATGAGAAGCCCTGATTTTCTCGCTCCCATGGCTTCCGCCTTTCCCGGTCACTGCTTTTCCTAAGAAACCGTTATCCCCAATAGAGCCATGGCGATGAGCAGGGAGATGACACTTTTTCTGTTGAGCTTCATTGTATTTCTCCTTGTCAAGATCCTTGTTAATTGATGCTCCCGGGCGGGAAGATCTTCGGAGGCGACCCGGCCGTTCTCTTTAGCTACAGACGGAGCAGGGGCATAAAGGGGGGCAATCGGTTTTCCACATTTCCCTACCACTTCGCAAGTATACGACTCCATTGCGGCAAAATCAACCAATAAAAGGAGACGTCAAGGGTAAGCGAGCGGTCTGTCGAAGGGCAAGGGAGGAAAAGGAGCAGCGGAGGGTTCCCTTCTGACTTTTCACAGGGGAGAAGGGTAGGCAATCGGTGTCGGGAAGGCTCTAACGGACGCAGGCGGATGGAGCGTTTCGTTTCGATTGGGTCGACGACGGAGGGGGAGGGGATGTTCTCCTTTCTTTGCACGAAGGACGCGGGTTTCAGCGTGTCAAGGGTTCCGTCGATTGTATAATTAAGATATTACAGGTACATAGGGAGTTGGGAGTTCATTCCTTTCCCTCAGGACAGAATTCGTAACCACCGGGACGGCTTAAACCATGCTTTCCCGGTTTTTTTGTGCCCATAAAAGCGTTAATTTATGTCCAGCAACTTCAATCCCGGGGCTTTCTTCATTGCCACCTTAAAGGACGGCGAGC
>CAINFC010000052.1 GCA_903847975.1 uncultured Acidobacteriota bacterium
GCCATCGACTAAATTGGGCACGTTTCCGATTAATCGTAGATCTGTGGATCCCCAAAGCCAAGATTCTGCATCCGTATCCTTCTCAACGCTTTTTCGCCAATCATCCGAGGTAGGAGCCGTGTGCACTAAAGTGTGCTCGCAAGGATCTGTGCGGGGGGCGACGGGTAACCGCCGTCCCTACCGCGACCAAACCTTTAATCAAGGAGGATTTAAGTAGTAGAATTATCCTAAACTGTTCACTTCATATTTGTCTACTTCCCTAATTCTATTCTCCGTAGAACAAGTCCTATTCCATTGCTCTAATCAAGAGATTTTGATGGAGAGAACATGACCGGTTGCAGGCGTTACATTAAAGTTTGCCTTCTTTTGGCGCTTTGTGCTAGGGTAGTAGGTCAAACCGGATGCCGAAAAATTAGAGAGTGACGACTTAGTTATGAGTGTGCGCCGCGAAAAACTGAAGAACGGACTGACGATTCTGACCGAGAACCTGCCGCATTTGCGCTCGGTGGCTTTAAGCGTATGGATTCGCAGGGGATCGCGCCACGAAGCGGCGGAACGCAGCGGGATTTCCCACTTCCTCGAACACCTGCTCTTCAAAGGCACGCGGAAACGCAGCGCGCGCCAGCTGGCCCTGGACATCGATGCCATCGGCGGCCAGATGGATGCCTTCACCTCCCGCGAATATGTCGGCTTCTACGTCAAGGCTCTCGATTCCCACCTGCCCGAGGCCCTGGACCTGCTTTCCGAGATCGTGCTGCTGCCGAGCTTTCCGGGCCCGGAAATCGACCGCGAGCGGAATGTAATTTGTGAAGAAATCGCCATGACCGAAGACACTCCCGGCGACCTGGTGCACGATCTTTTTATTGAAAACTTCTGGAAAAACCACCCCCTGGGCCGGTCCATTTCCGGCACCAAAAAGATCATCCGCTCCCTGGGGCGCGCCACCCTGCTCCGCTACTTCCGCAAGGTCTATGTTCCCGAGAACATGGTCGTGGCCGCCACCGGGCACCTGGATCACCGCCAGATCGTCGACATGGTGGCCGAACGGTTTTCGGCCCTGAAGGGCACCGCCGATCCGCCGGACATCCAGGCTCCCACGCCCTGCCGGCTTAAAAGAGTGCGCCACAAGGCCAATCTGGAGCAGACCCACATCTGCATCGGCACTATCAGCCCCCCGGTCACCTCCAGCCGGCGCTTTGCCGCCGTCGTGCTGAGCACCATACTGGGCGGGAATTTGAGCTCCCGGCTGTTTCAGAAAATCCGGGAAAAGCACGGCCTGGCCTACAACGTTTACTCCAGCCTGAATATGCACCAGGACGCCGGGATGCTGCTGATCTATGCCGCCACCGGCAAAGCCACCGCCCACAGGGTGGTGGATATGATCGCCGAGGAATGCGGCAGCTTCCGCAAGGACAGCGTCACCGCCAACGAACTGAAGCACGCCAAGGAAAACATCAAGGGTTCCCTGGTGCTCAGCCTGGAGAGCTCTTCCAGCCGGATGATGCAAATGGCCCAGCAGGAGATCTACTTTCAACATCAGTACCCCATCGGCGACATCCTGGCCGCCCTGGACCGCGTCACCCAGGACGACATCGGGGCGCTGGCCCGGGAAATTTTCGACGAACGCTATTTATCGCTGGCCCTGATCGGCGACCTGGGAAAGGACCGCTCGTTCTCCCTGAATATGAATCTGTAAGGAAAGACCATGTCCTTTTCCTTTACCATTCTGGGAAGCGGCAGCTCCGGCAACTGCACTCTGCTGCAGCACAACGGCTACCACCTGCTGATCGATGCCGGCTTGAGCGGCCGGGAAACCTGCCGGCGCCTAGCGGCGCTCGGCGTGGCACCCGAATCGGTGCGCGGCATCCTGCTGACCCATGAGCACCAGGATCACATTCAGGGGCTGGCCGGCCTGACCCGGCGGTTCCGCATGCCGGTCTTTGCGGGATCCGCCACCCTGGATGCCCTTCGCCCCGGCAGCCCCATTTCCGCGGCGGAACCGATCGCCTGCGGGCAGGAGTTCGTCCTCGGCGGCATGTCGATCCAGCCGTTTTCCATCTCCCATGACTGCGCCGACCCGATGGCCTTCCTGATCCGGGCCGACGGGCTTCAGCTGGGCTTCGCCATGGACCTCGGCTATATCTCCGGCCTGGTGCGGGAACGGCTGCTCGGCTGCGACGCCCTGGTCCTGGAATCCAATCACGACCTGGAGATGCTGAAAGCCGGCCCCTATCCCTGGGAATTGAAACAACGGGTCCTCGGCCGGCTGGGGCACCTGTCCAATGAGGCGGTGGCCCAGTTTCTGGAAAAGGATTTCGACGGCAGGGCGCGCCACATCGTCCTGGCGCACCTCAGTCAAAACAACAACCACCCGGATCTGGCCGTGCTCTCCGCCCGGAGGGCCCTGCTGGGACGCGGCATCCAGGAAGAGGAGGTCGATCGCCGAGTCCGCCTCTCCTTCCAGCACCGGGTGAGCGAGACCATACGGCCGGATGAGGAAAACAACAGGAGGGATCAATGATTGCACGTTACACCCGCAAGGAAATGGCCGCCCTTTGGAACGACGAAAACAAGTTTCGATCCTGGCTGGAAGTGGAGCTGGCCGTCTGCGATGTCCTTGCCGAAGAGGGATGGATTCCCGAAGAGGCCGCCCGCTTCATCCGCAAAAAAGCCCGCATCCGGGCCAGGCGGATTTCCGAGCTGGAAGTTACCCTGAAGCACGATGTGGTGGCCTTCACCACCTCGGTCGGCGAACAGATCGGCAATGATTCGCGCTATTTTCATTTCGGCCTGACCTCGACGGACGTGGTGGACACCGGACAGGCCCTGGTGTTGCGACAGGCCATCGGTCTGATCTTTGACGAGCTGGAGCCGCTCCTGGAAGTGCTGCGCCAGAAAGCGCTCCAATACCGGGATACCCCGGTCATCGGACGAACCCACGGTGTTCATGCCGAACCCACCACCTTCGGCCTGAAGCTGCTGGTGTGGTATCAGGAGCTGCAGCGCCACCTGGGCCGCCTGGCGCAGGCCCGGGACGCCGTGGTCTGCGGCAAGATCAGCGGCGCGGTGGGTACCTTTGCCCACCTGCCCCCGGAAATTGAGGAAAAGACCTGCCGCCGGCTGGGACTTCCCTATGCCCTGGTCAGCACCCAGACCCTGCAGCGCGACCGGCACGCCGAGCTGATGTCCGTGCTGGCCAACATCGCCGCCTCTTTTGAAAAGTGGGCCACCGAAATCCGCCACCTGCAAAGGACGGAGGTTCGCGAAGCCAACGAGCCGTTCGGCTCCGGGCAGAAAGGATCTTCGGCCATGCCTCATAAGCGCAACCCGATTACCTGCGAGCAGATTTGCGGGCTGGCCCGGGTGGTGCGCTCCTTTGCACTCACCGCCTTTGAAAATGTCGCCCTGTGGCATGAACGCGACATTTCGCATTCCTCCGCCGAGAGGGTCATCCTGGCCGATGGAACGACGCTGGTGCACTACCTGGCCGGCCGGATGCGCTGGGTCCTGGAAAACCTGAACGTCTTCCCGGAGCGCATGCTCGAGAACCTGAATGCCACCGGTGGGCTTTTCTTTTCCGGAACCCTGCTCCTGGAGCTGGCCCGTCGGGGCATCTCCCGTGAAGAAGCCTACGGCTGGGTGCAGCGATGCTCCGCCCGGGTGTGGGATGAGGGGGCCGATTTCCGGAAGGCGGTTCTGGCAGATCCGAATATCCGCCAGGTTTTATCCCGCAAGGAAATCTCCCGGCTTTTCGAACTGAAGCATGCCTTGCGGCACGTTCCCGCGATTTTCGAGAGGGTGCTCGGCCCGGAGAAGCCTGCTGCCTAGCGTTGCGGGCCATACCTGCAGTCCAAGGGGTGTTTTCCCTGTGCCGGACGGAATCCTCTTCGATATTATTAGCGACAAGCCCCTGAGGGCCGAAACCTCACCAATATGGATTTAATATGGACTTCCTGGAAACCATTCAATCGCGATACAGCGTCCGTGCCTACCGCTCCGATCCGGTGGAAGCGGAGAAACTCAACCAGGTGCTGGAAGCGGCCCGCCTGGCCCCCACCGCCTGCAACCTGCAGCCCTTTGTCCTCTGGGTAATTCCGACGGCCGGCCACCGGGAAGAGCTGTCCCGCATCTACCCGAAGCCCTGGTTCTCCGATGCCCCGCTGGTTCTGGCCATCTGCTCTCACCCGGTCGAAGGCTGGGTCAGAAAAGACGGAAAGAATTACACGGAAGTGGACGCCGCCATTGCCATGGATCACCTGATCCTGGCAGCGGCATCCCTGGGCCTGGGGACCTGCTGGGTTGCCGCCTTTCAGCCTCAGGCCGCACACGATATCCTGCATCTGCCCGATGGCCTGGTCCCTTTGGCCTTCACCCCGCTCGGTTACCCCGCAGACACACCCGGGGTCAAAAAGCGAAAACCCCTGGAAGAGCTGGTCCGGTATCATCGCTGGCCGGATTGATCTCTTCCGGAAAGCAGACCCAACCCGGGCCGGAGGCGCCTGGTTTCTGCTGTGCTCGCGTCATGCGGGCCGTGCAAAATGGTCGTAGCCCCGAACCGGAAGCTCGCTTTCTTTCCCGTCTTTCACCAGGCTCAGGCGGCCTGCTTCCGCGCTCATTTCGCCGATGGCGACCACCGGCACAGGGCTCCGGGCCCGCAGCGCGGCCAGCGCCCGCCGGGCTTTTTTAGGGGGGAGGGTAAAAAGCAGGGCATAGTCCTCTCCGCCATGAAGAAGAGCATGCTGCTGCTCTTCCGGCGGGACCAGGTGGACGGGACAGCCGGGAAGCCGATCCATCTCCACCCGGCAGCCCGTGCCGCTGGCCTCGCAAAGCCGCGCGAGGTCGATGGATAATCCATCGCTGACATCCATCATGGCCGTGGGCGGGCATTGGCGCCCCAGCCAGCGGGAGAGGGAAACCATGGGCTCCGGAGCCAGGTGCTCCAGGAGGCAGCGATTCCGCCAGCCGTTCGCGGTAGACGGCGTGGCTCTGCGGTTGGAACGGAGGATCCTCTCCCAGCTTTCCGCCCGGGCTCCTTCCTGGTGCAAAAACCGCAGACCCATGGCGGAAAGTCCAAGCCATCCGGCCACGCAGACCACGTCCCCGGGCCGCGCTCCGCTGCGCAGGATGGGCCGCGGCCCCCATGGCTCACCCAGGACGGCGATGCTCAGGCATAATCCTTTCGGACTCCGGGAAAGATCGCCCCCCGCCAGGGCTCCCCCAAAGCGACGGGCGGCCAGATCCATGCCCCGATACAGCTCCTCGATGTACGACGCTGACAGGTCCCCGGTAAAGGACAGGTTCACCACAAACACCAGGGGCTTGCCCCCCATGGCGGCCAGGTCGCTCTGATTGACGGTCAAGGACTTATATCCAAGAAGAAAGGGGGTCGTCCATTCCCGCCGGAAATGAATCTCCTCATTCAGAATGTCGGTGGTCAGCAGCAGCGGCTTCTTGCGTCCGGGCAGCTGCAGTACGGCGCAGTCATCGCCGATTCCGGTTTCCAGTATCGGCTCCCTGGCCCGGATGGTTCCCCGGATCCGCTCCAGCAGGACGCTTTCTGAAAGCGACTCATTCTTCTTTTGCTTCCGGATCGGCTTCATTCTTTCTCCTTTTGCTTTGTTTTGCTCCCATCGCCTTCCCTGTTAAAAGATAAACCCGTTCTTTTTTTCCCCAAACCGGATGGCGTACAATTTCCCTGGAAAATCCATTTTTTCTTGTTTTGGGAAACGAACTATGCAAAATGCTTTTCTTTCTTTCGGGCTCCCTCTGCTGCTGGCCCTGGCGGCGGTGGCCGCCACCCTGTATTACCTTCGGGTGCGGGAAAACCGCTGGCTGGACCAGTGCTGGACCGGATCCCTGCTGGACAAGGAGAGTGAGCGGAAACGGCGCGGCCCCCTGGTCCAGGTTCATTACTGGCTGATCATCCGCACGGATACGGGAGAAACCATCCGCAAGGAGGTCTTTTCGGAAAGATTCTTCGACTCCTTCGAGCCCGGGGACCGGCTGGAAAAAAGAAAAGGCGAGGAATATCCTCGCAAGCAGGACATCTGCTAGGTTTTCCGGGTAATCAGGATGTTGACTTCCCGCAGGAATTCGGCAACGTCCTCGAACTCCAGGTACACCGAGGCAAAGCGAAGATAGGCAACCTTATCCAGGTCTTTAAGCTCGGAAAGCAGCAGTTTGCCTATTTCCACCGAGTGGACCTCCCGGTCCGGGTTCTCCTGGACCATCATTTCCACCCTGTTGACCACCCTTTCCAGCGCCAAGGGGGAAACCGGTCGCTTTTCACAGGCCTTCATCAATCCGGACATTACCTTGGCCCGGTCGAACAGCTCACGCGAGCCGTTCTTTTTTATCACCATGTAAGGGATCTCTTCGATCCGCTCATAGCTGGTAAACCGACGGCCGCAATCCAGGCACTCCCGGCGGCGCCGAATGTGCTGCGCTTCCCGACTTTCCCGGGAATCGACGACCCTGTCTTTGGTATGTCCGCAATATGGGCACCGCATGCCTTTGCTTTCCTTGATAACCGACCTGAATAATTCTATTTCCTGCTTCCGATTAGACTTCTTTTTCTATTTGCGAGATTATATAGAAACAGAAAAAGCAGTGCAAGCCGGCATTTTTCTGGAAACGGAACTTTTTTCGATCCCTTTTCGTCATTTTGAATTGGATGAGCAAGAATGAGTTTTTGGAACCCGGCACAGTTTGAAGAAAAACTTGCCAAACGCTGTCTGGAAGGAGACGCTAGGGCATGGGAAGAACTGGTTCGTCTATATACGCGAAGAATTTACAACCTCGCGTACCGCTATCTGAGGAATGCCAGTCAGGCGGAAGACCTTACCCAGGAAATTTTCCTGCGAGTCTACCAGACCCTTTCCTCCTACCGGGCAGAAACGGGCAGTCTGACCAACTGGCTGCTGCGGGTGGCGCGCAACCTGATTATCGACCACTACCGGCAGGCCAAGCGGCATGCCGGGCATTCGGGAAGCGAGGAAATGGAAAAGCTGGAGCTGGCCGATTCCAAGCAGGGAAGCGCCCTGGAGCGGGTTCAGCATCACCAGGACTGCCAGGCACTCTGGACGGCGCTGGGGAAGCTTTCGCCCGAATTGCGCGAAGCCGTGGTCTTGCGGGACCTGGAGGAGTTGAGCTACCAGGAAATCGAATCCATTCTTGGGGTTCCCCAGGGAACGGTCAAATCCCGCATCAACCGGGGACGGCTGGAACTGGCCAGGGCCATGCGCGGTAGCCCGGAACAAAAATGGAAGCTTTCTTCGGCAGTCTCTGCCGCGGAGTAAGAAAATGCTTTGTCGAGAGTTTGAAGACTATATCAGCGATTATTGCGATGGCCTGCTGGGGGAAGCAGAACAAAAAAGCCTGGCCACCCATGCCGCCAGCTGTTCCGCCTGCCGGGAGTTGCTTCAGGATGTCCGGAACATCATCCAGCTCGGCCGGCGCTTTCCTGCCGACCCCGCGCCGGCCCGCCTCGAGGAGCGGATCCTGGCCGCAACCCTGGGGACGCAGGAGCGATTCTCCTGGAAGGACCTCCTGACAGGAAATTTCGCCTTCCTCAACCGCGTGCCGCGCCTGGTCATGGGCTGCTCGCTGGTGATCTGCTTTCTGAGCCTTTCGGCCTGGCGCCTGCAGACCAGCATCCCGGAGGGGGGCACCGCCACGCAGGTGATCCTTTCGCAGGTCGACAGCTTCGCGCACGGAATTTACACGCAGGGTTTGCAGCTCTACTACGCCAAGAACCGGGTGGTCTCCGAGCTGGACTACATCAAGACCAGCCTGACCAGCCAGATCGAATACAGCTGGAACCAGATCACCGGGGGCAAAAAGAAGGAACCGGCCAAACCGGGCGCCGACTCCCTGCCGGGAAACAAGAAGCAGGAAAAGGAAGAGAAGCAGCATTCCATGGGACCATGCGATTCTTTTTCCGGTTAATCATTGGATAGAAAACAGGGTTTTTAAAACAGAGCGAGGGGTGGTTTATGAATTGCGCCTACCATAACGATATCAGCGCGGAAAATCAATGCAAAAGCTGCGGGAGGGGCCTTTGCGCCGCATGCCATCACCAGATCCGTGGTAATGCCTACTGCCAGGACTGCCTGGTGCAGGGTGCGGAAATTGCGGAAAAAATACACACCGGCAAAACCTTTCTCCCGAACCCCACCAAGGCCGCTTTGTGTGCGATCATTCCCGGCCTGGGCCAGGTCTATAACGGGATGTACTCCCTGGCCCTGAAGCAGTTCGCCATCTTTATCACCCTGAGCTGGATTTCCGACGAACTGCGCGGACCGATTCACCTGGCCACCGTCTGCTTCTATTTTTACATGATCTTCGATGCCTTCCGGACGGCCCAGCTCCTGCAGGCCAAAGCCCTGCAGGGAGAACCGGTCGGCACCGGCGGTTTCGACCTGCTGGAAGAGAAGCAGACCCCGGTATGGGGTATCACCATGATCGTCCTGGGGGTCATTTTTCTGCTCAACAACCTGCGCATCATCGACGAAACGTTCGTCCGGCACGTATGGCCGCTGGCGCTGATCGGCGGCGGGGCTTACCTTATTTATCGCCACATGAAAAAGTCGCCGCAGCCCGCCGCCGTACCGCCTCCTCCGCAGGTCTGATTTTCCGCCCCGTTTCGCTCCCGGCAAAAACCTCTATCCTTTTATAAAGAATTGGAGTGTCTTATGAACGGATCTAACACGAAAGGCCCCCTGATCTGGGGCGTGATCCTGATTCTGCTTGGACTGCTTTTTCTTATGCAGAACTGGTTTGGCGTACGTTTTGTATGGCGCTTGCTCGTCGACTGGTGGCCGCTTATCCTGATTGCCATCGGCGCCCGCAAAATCTACCGCTATTTTACCTTTCGCGGTGTCTAAGGAGGTAACCATGAGCCAGCAGAAGGTTCCAAGGAAAAGCGGCTTGTTCGGCTGTCTTCTGTTTCTTTACGTCGGCCTGGTTTTCCTGCTGGCAAAGGCGGGATACCTCTCCGACGCCTGGCGGTTCATTGGACGCTACTGGCCGCTGCTGCTTATTCTGGCCGGAATTGCCAAGACCGTCGAATATCTGACCGGCGGCGCTTCGAAGCTGTTTCGCTGGGGCGAGGTTTTTCTGGTTCTCCTTTTGATCCTTTTCGGCCAGATCATCAACAAGGCGGCGCCCTTCCTGGATTCGCTGCCAAAAATCATCGACTGGGAAAGAGGCAGCCTGTCCGTGCAGTCGCTGTTCCGCGAGCCGTTCTCCTTTCCGGAGGAGCGAATCGTGGAGCTTAAGCCGGAAACGGTACTGTCCATCCACAACCGCCGGGGAGATATTTCCGTGATACCCGCTTCGGGGGGGCCCACCAGGATCCGCATTCAGAGGCAGGCTTTCGCCGATTCCGAAGAGGAAGCCAAAAGGGCCGCCGACAAAATTCAACCATCGATTGTCCAGGAGGGGGACCAGACCCGGATTACCGTCGATCCCCCGGAAGGAACGCGAGCCCACCTGGAAATTCTGGCCCCTTCCCAGAGTACCCTCCTCCTCGATAGCGGCAATGGAGATATCAAGGCGGAGGGTTTCAGCGGCAAAGCCCACACCTTCCGATGCCAGCATGGA
Source organism: uncultured Acidobacteriota bacterium (assembly GCA_903847975.1). GTDB lineage: Bacteria > Acidobacteriota > UBA6911 > CAINFC01 > CAINFC01 > CAINFC01. The sequence continues at coordinate 9,604 of CAINFC010000052.1, forward strand.
AAGATACAGATCAGCGGCCTCACCGGCGAGGTAAACGCCTCCAATCAGAACGGCCGGATCCAGGCTGAAAACCTGACCGGGGCCGCCACCCTGAACACTTCTCACGGCTCGCTGACGGCCCGTGAGATCCGTGGCGACCTGACCGTTGGCAACGAGAGCGGTTCCTCCGAGCTCTCGGACATAAAAGGAAATGTCCTGGTCCGCAGCGATCATGGCTCCGTTGCGGTCTTTAAGGCCGGCGGAAAAGTGGATATCGTTGCCCCGCAGTCCAAAATCATACTGGAAGAAGTCCAGGGACCGGTGCTGATTGAGTCCAGCCATCGGGAAGTGCGCCTGACCCGAATCGCCTCTGCGGTAGAGGTAAAGCAAAAATACGGTTCCCTGCGCCTGGAAAGAATCGTCGGGGCTGCCAAAGCCATCCTGGAGCACACCGAACTCAACGGTTTCGACCTGCAAGCCGGCCTGCAGGTGGAAGCGGAATACTCGGAAATCCACCTGGAAAAGACTGCCGGCCTGATTCACATTCGCAACCGGCTGAAACCGGTCACCATCGAGGAATTCAACTCCGCGATCCAGGTGGAAAACGAGAACGCCTCCGTGTACCTCATCTCCTCGGAATCCGTTCAGCAGCCGGTCCAGGTGCGGACGGACCATGGCAAAATCGAATTCCTGCAGCCGGAAAACAGCCGCTTCCGGTTGGCGGCCAGCACGCAAAGCGGACGAATTGTCTGCGAATTCCCGGATCTGCAGCCGGCCCGAAGCGAACGAAACCAGAAAAACCTGCAAGGAGAGCTTGGCAAGGGCGGTCCTCTGGTGACCCTGGAATCCAACCAGGGATCGATCTGGATCAAAAAGAAATCCTGACCCGCGAGGATCTTCAGCCCGGCGGCCAGTGCATGGCGCGGCCGCCCAGCAGGTGGACGTGCAGGTGGAATACGGTCTGCCCGGCTTCCGCATTGGTGTTGACCACCAGGCGGTATCCTTTCTGGTGAATGCCCTTGGCTTCCGCCAGCTTGCGGGCTGCCGTCAGGACCTTTCCCAGCAGCCGCTCCTCTCCTTCCGAAAGCTGGTTCATGGAAGGAATGTGCTTTCTGGGAATGACCAGCGAATGGACCGGGGCCTGCGGATTGATATCGTCGAAGGCCACTACCTCCTCGTCTTCGTAAACCAGGCGGGCTTTTATTTCCTGGCGGGCAATTTTACAAAAAAGGCAGTCTTCCATAGGATTCTCTCGGGAAGAAAAACGATTTTTAGAACCGACCGTTCATTATCATAGCGCATGGATGCCGGTGGCGCAATCTTTTCTCCATGCCTCCACGCAGCGAGGAATGCCTTGCAAGTCAGGCCATACCTGTTTCGTTTCCCAATGATTTCCGGCAAGCAGGGTCAGGACCGCCTCGCTTTGCCCCAGACCGATTTCCAGCAGAAGCAATCCGCCCGGGACCAGCAGCTCCCCGGCGGCAGGGACGATGCGGCGGATGACGTCAAGACCGTCCGGACCGCCGAACAGGGCTTCCTCCGGTTCAAAATCCCGCACTTCCGGATCCAGGCCGGCCTTATCGCCCAGGGCAACATACGGGGGATTGCTGACCAGCAGATGAAAGGGCCCCGCGGCTTTCCTGGCCCGCGCCGGCGGAACCAGGTCACTCCTGATAAAACGGATCTCCCGGGAAGGCGCCAGGGCGCGGGCATTCCTCCGGGCCGTCCGCAGGGCCGAGGCGCTGCAGTCCAAAGCCAGAACGGACGAACCTTCCAGTTCCAAAGCCAGTGTGATCGCCAGACAGCCCGAGCCGGTGCCGATATCCGCCACCCGCAGGGGTCCGCCTTGGGCCAGGTTTTTCAGCTTCTCCCGGCAAGCCAGAGCCCTTTCGACGAGCAGCTCTGTTTCCGGCCGGGGAATCAGAACCGCCGGATTCACCCGGAACGTCCGGCCCCAGAACTCCTGCGTGCCGCATAGATATTGCAGCGGTGTCCTTTGCTGTCGGGCAAGAAGCAGCTTTTGGAAGCGGGCGACCCGGGCGGCAGGAATCATTTGATCCGGATGGGACAGGACAAACTCCTTCTCCTGGTTCAGGAGGAAGGCCAGCAGGATCAAGGCATCCCACGATGCCTGCGCCAGGCCGGCCTGCTGCAACTGCCGACGGCCGGAAAAAAGGAGGGATCGGATGGTGTGCGGCGGCGGCCGGTTCATGGCGCCGTGGTGCCGCTCAGGCGATCTGCTGCTGCTTGAGCTTTTCCGCCTGGTCGTGCGCCGTCAGGGCGTCCACAAAAGGATCAATGGAGCCGTCCATGACTTCGTCCAGCTGGTACATGGTCAGGCCGACACGGTGATCGGTGACCCGGTTTTGCGGAAAATTGTAGGTGCGGATTTTTTCACTGCGGTCTCCGGTGCCGACCATCTGCCTCCGGTTTTCGGAAATGGAAGCCATCTGCTCGTTCCTGGCTTTTTCCAGCAGCCGGGACCTGAGTACACGCATGGCTTTGGCCCGGTTCTTGATCTGCGACTTTTCGTCCTGGCAGGAAACCACCATGCCGGAAGGAATATGGGTGATGCGCACCGCGGAATAGGTGGTATTGACCGACTGGCCACCGGGTCCGGAGGAGCAGAACGTATCGATGCGGATTTCCTTGGGATCGATGCTGACTTCCACTTCATCCGCCTCGGGAAGAACGGCGACGGTGACGGCGGAAGTGTGTACCCGGCCGGAGGCCTCGGTTTTCGGCACGCGCTGCACGCGGTGCACCCCGCTTTCGTATTTCAGCCGGCTGTAAACCCGCTCGCCCTCGACCATGGCAATGATCTCCTTCACGCCACCCACTCCGCTTTCATGCAGGGTGGTCAGCTGCATCTTCCAGTTGCGCCGCTCGCAATAGCGGCTGTACATCCGGAAGATTTCCTGGGCAAACAGCGTGGCTTCGTCCCCTCCCGTCCCGGCGCGGATTTCCAATAGGACATTCTTGTGGTCCTCCGGATCCTTGGGCGTCAGAAGATCGCGAAGCTCTTCCCCGCAGGCGGCCTCCTGCTTCTCCAGCTCCGTCACTTCTTCGGCCGCCATCTGCTGCATATCCGGATCTTCCTCTTCCGCCGCCAGATGGCGGGCTTCCGCCAGGCGCTCCCGCAGCTGGCGATAAGCCCCGTATTTGGAGACGATTTCTTCCAGCTCTTTATGCTGTTTGGTGCACTGCAGGTATTTTTGCCGGTCGGCGATGATCTCGGGATCCGTCAACTGCAGGGAGAGCTGGTCGAAGGTCTTTTGGATTTCTTCCAGTTTGGCAAGCATAAAACCGCTCGGTTTTCCGCAGCAGGGCCTTTTTCCAGGAAAAAGCCCCGCTGCGCTTTCCGCCGGGATACTCCGGTCGGACTACTTCTTTTTATACTTGCGCTGAAATTTCTCGATACGGCCGGCGGTGTCGATCAGTTTTTGCTTGCCGGTGAAGAAAGGATGGCACTGGGAACAGATTTCCAGGCGGATTTCCGGCTTGGTGGAACTGGTTTCAAACCGGTTTCCGCAGGCACAGGTGACCGTAACCGTATGATACTTCGGGTGAATATCTTTTTTCATTAAAACACAACCTCTATCTAAAATTTATGTCAGAACTGGATATTATAACCCAAAACCAAATTCATGCCCGGGAAAAATTTTTCAGCTCTCTCCTTGACAAAAAGAACGGTTCGCGTTAAAAAAGAAGCCTTTAAAATCTAGGAAAAAAGAGGTTTCTCGTTTTTTGCCCAATCCTTCGGCTTCATTCTGCGCTTCGGGGAGCAAGCTTGGCCGTCCACTACCCGCTGTGAAGGGGTTTTTTGCGTCCGGGAGAGGCTTCGTCGCCCCGATTTCATCCCGCTTCTTTCTTTTCACGGCGAAGCATGCCCGAAGGTTTATGCCGACCTTTTTCTCCCGACACACGGGTAACCCTCTTTTTCCCCCGGCAATCATAAAGATTGGTCCCCGGCGGAGGCATTCTCTGCCGGCGGAAGAATTTTACTATCGGAGGCACTTTCATTCATGGATGCAAACAACCTAAAGAAAAAACAGGAAACGGCAGAAAGCCTTATGCTCGGCAGGCCGGAGGCGGAAAAACCGTCCGGCCTGGTCCAGCAAAGGATTCAGTTCGAGGATCCGAGCAGCGTCGACTACGCGCAGATGCTCGATTCCTACTACGGCGGCTTCAAGAAATTCTCGGAAGGGGACGTGATTCGCGGACGCGTCGTTAATGTCAGCGAATCGAAGGTCACGGTCGACATCGGCTTCAAGTCCGAAGGGGTTATCCCCATCGAAGAGTTTGCCGGCGAAAACGGCAAGATCGATGTCCGGCCAGGGCAGGACGTAGATGTCTACCTGGAGCAGACCGAGGACCAGAACGGCTATATCGCCCTCTCCCGCGAAAAAGCGGAGAGGATGAAAATCTGGGATGAGATCGAGAAGGCCTATCGCGACAACTCGGTGATTGTCGGCCGGGTGATCGAGCGAATCAAAGGGGGGCTGGCCGTGGATATCGGGGTTCGCGCCTTCCTGCCCGGCTCCCAGATCGACGTCCGTCCGGTCCGCAACCTGGACGCTCTGCGGGGCGAAGAGTTCCGCATGAAGGTCATCAAGGTGAACCGCCGGCGCGGAAACATCGTCCTGTCCCGGAAAGCAGTCCTGGAACTGGAGCTGGAACAGGAAAAGAAGCGCACCCTGGAAACCCTGGAGGAGGGCTGCGTTGTGGATGGCGTGGTGAAAAACATCACGGAATACGGTGCCTTTATTGACCTGGGCGGAATTGACGGGCTGCTGCACATCACCGACATGTCTTACGGCCGGGTGAAACATCCTTCCGAGCGGCTCAGCATCGGTGAGCGGGTCAAAGTCAAAGTCATCAAATTCGACCGCGCGGAAAACCGCGTCTCTCTGGGTCTCAAGCAGATGAACGCCGATCCCTGGGAAACGGCCGCCGAGCGCTACCCGAAAAACTCCCGGGTCAGCGGCAAGGTAGTCAATATTACCGAATACGGCGCCTTCATCGAACTGGAGCCCGGCGTGGAAGGGCTGATTCACATTTCGGAAATGACCTGGAACAAGCGCATCAAGCACCCCTCTAAGATCCTGAACGAAGGAGAGCTGGTGGAGGCCCAGGTTCTGGAAATTGACACCGAAAACCGCCGCATCTCTTTGGGCATCAAACAGACGGAACCCAACCCGTGGCACCAGATCCTGGAAAAGTATACGATCGGCTCCATTGTCACCGGCAAGGTTCGTAACCTGACCGAATTCGGCGCCTTTGTGGAAATCGAGGACGGCATCGACGGCCTGGTGCACGTCAGCGACATGTCCTGGACCAAGCGGATCAAGCACCCCAGCGAAGTTTTAAAAAAGGGGGACACGGTGAACGCCGTCATTCTGAGCATCGACTCGGACAACCAGAAGATTTCTCTGGGAATCAAGCAGCTGGAGCCGGATCGCTGGGAGGATTTCGCTTCCCGCCATCAGATCGGAGATGTCGTCCGCGGTCAGGTGGTCCGAATCACGAACTTTGGTGCTTTCGTTCAGCTGGCGGATGGAATCGAGGGCCTGTGCCATGTGTCCGAGCTGGATGAACATCATGTCGAAAAGCCGGAAGAAATCCTGCGCGCCGGTCAGGAAATCGACATGCGGATTATCAAGATGAATATATCCGAGAAAAAGATCGGTCTGAGCCTGAAGGCCATGAAGGAAGACGATACCCGGATTATTCGTGCCATGGCCGAGAGCGAACCCGCTCCGGTGACCATGGGAGATCGCGTGGGAGATCAGCTCAAAGACCTTCTCTCCGGACAGCGCCGTTCGGGAGATAACTGAACCCTGTGTTCCAAGGCGTTCAACCGCTCCTTTCATCCACATAGGTAACCCATGAACAAAGGTAAGCTGGCCCTCTGGTTCATCGTTGGAGGTGTGGCCTTCCTGTTTTTCGTCCTCTGCCTGGCGGCTCTGATGCTCTATGTTCAGCCGGACAGCGAATGGGACATCTCTTTCGATTCGGGCCAGGTGGCTCTGATTGAACTGTACGGCACGATCTACGATCCCAAGCCGATTGTCGACCAGATGAAGCTCTACCGGAAGCAAACGCAGATCAAAGCCCTCGTCCTGCACATCAACAGTCCGGGCGGGGGCGCGGCTGCCTCCCAGGAGATCTATTCGGAAGTCCTGCGCATGCGCAAGGAATACAAGAAGAAAGTCGTAGCCGCCATGGGCAGCGTGGCCGCCAGCGGGGGTTTTTACGTGGCTTGCGCCGCGGATAAAATCGTCGCCAATCCGGCCACCGTGACCGGGAGCATCGGGGTCATCGCCGAATGGATCAACTGGGGCGAGTTAATGAGCTGGGCCAAGCTGAAAAGCGAAATCATCAAAAGCGGAGAGTACAAGGACGCCGGCAATCCGACCCGGCCGCTGACAGAAAACGAACGGCGTTATTTCCAAGGGCTGATTGACGGCCTTTACAGGCAGTTCGTACAAGCCGTTGCGGACGGGCGGCACATGACCCTGGACGAGGTTAAGCCGCTGGCGGACGGACGGGTTTTTACCGGAGAAGATGCACGGGCCAAGGGTCTGGTGGACGAACTGGGCACTTTGCAGGACGCCATCCGTCTTGCCGGAAAAATGGCCAACCTGGGCGGTGAGCCCAAAGTGGTTTCTCCGAAAAAAAAGAAGGTTTCCCTCTGGGATCTTCTGCTGAACGATGCCAGTTCGCTTCTGCCTTTTTCCGGGGATCCGTCTCAATCGAGCATACGTTTTCAATATCTTTGGAGGTAATCAAATGACCAAAGCAGAGCTGGTAGAAGAAGTGGCGAAAAGCTCCGACTTAACAAAGAAAGATGCGGAAGTTATCGTCCAGATTCTCTTAGACAGCATTATCGACTCCTTGAAAAAGGGTGAGAAAATTGAGCTGCGCGGCTTCGGCAGCTTTCGAATCCGGCAGCGGGGAGGCCGCCAGGGAAGAAATCCTAAAACAGGTACGGTGGTTTCCGTCCCCCCCAAGAAGGTTCCTTTCTTCAAGCCGGGCAAGGAACTGAAGGATCTGATCAACCTGGGCGAATAGGGCCATGGAAAGGCTTTGGACGCCATGGCGGTTTTCGTACATTTCGCAGCCCGCCGCCAGCGTGGAAAAAACCGATTGTATCTTCTGCTCCCTTTTACGGGCGGACCGAGATAGAGACCACTTTCTGCTCTATCGCGGTCCGTCCTGCTTTGTCCTCCTGAACCGATTTCCTTACACCTCCGGGCATCTGATGATTTCCCCGTATCGGCACGTCCCCCTGCTCACCCATCTGCGGCCGGAGGAAACCGAGGAAATGATGTCCCTGGCCCAGCGCGCCCAGGCAGCACTGAGCGAGCGATACCGGCCGGAGGGATTTAACATCGGCATGAATCTCGGCGCCTGCGCCGGCGCCGGCGTTGCCGGCCACGTTCATCTCCACGTGGTTCCGCGCTGGGTCGGCGACAGCAATTTCATGACCGTCCTGGGAGAGACCCGCGTCCTTCCGGAAACCCTCGAACAGACCTTCGAAAAGCTCCTCCCTTTCTTTCCCGCCAGCCAGTAGCCTTCCGCGCGGTCACGCCCTAAAATCCTTGCAGGGCGGCCTCTCGCGACGCCCCTGGCGATTTCTTTTCCCTGTCAAAAAATGACTTGCTCTTTGCTTGGCGAGGGGACGGTGGTGTGTTACTGTTATGGCCATGAAATTTCCATCGGAACCCTTCAAGATAAAGGTGGTGGAGCCCATTCGCACCACCACCCGGGAAGAGCGCAGCCGGCTCATCCAGCAGGCCGGGTTCAACATTTTCAATCTCCCCGCGGAAAGCGTGTACGTGGACCTGCTCACCGACAGCGGAACCGCGGCGATGAGCGACCAGCAGTGGGCCGGAATCATGCTGGGTGACGAATCCTATGCCGGCAGCCGAAACTACCACCATTTCGAAAAAACCATCCAGGAAATTTTCGGATACAAGCACGTTATTCCCACACACCAGGGCCGGATGGCGGAGAACCTGCTTTTTTCCGCCTGCGTTCGCCCCGGGGATATCGTTCCCAACAATACGCACTTTGACACCACCCGCGCCAACGTCGAGTTCTACCGCGCCCAGGCCCTGGATCTGCCGGTGGTCGCGGCCCGCACCCCCTCCTTGCCCCATCCCTTTAAAGGAAATATGGATCTGGAGAAGCTTGCCGCCCTGCTGCAGGAAAAGGGAAGAGAAAAGATTCCCCTGGTGCTGATGACCATCACCAACAATAGCGTCGGCGGCCAGCCCGTCTCCCTGGAAAACATCCGCGCGGTGCGGGATTTATGCCGTCTTCATCAAATCCCGCTTTTCTTTGATGCCGCGCGCTTCGCGGAAAATGCCTTTTTCATCCAGGAGAGGGAACCGGGTTATCGGAATGTTCCCATCCCGGAGATCGTGCGGGAGATTTTTTCCCTGGGAGACGGCTGCACCATGAGCGCCAAGAAAGACGGCCTCGTCAACATTGGCGGTTTCGTGGCCCTCAACGATGATTCCCTGGCCGAAGAAATCACTCACATGCTGATTCTGGTGGAGGGTTTTCCCACCTATGGCGGCATGGCCGGCCGGGACCTGGAGGCCATATCCATCGGCTTGCGGGAAGTTCTGGATGAAAATTATTTGAGTTTTCGGATCAGTCAGGTCCGATATCTGGGGGACCAGCTGGACCAGGCCGGGGTTCCGATCATCAAGCCGGTGGGGGGGCATGCTGTTTTTCTGGACGCCTCCGCCTTCCTGCCTCATATTCCCCCGGACCTTTTTCCCGGACAGGCCCTGGTAGTGGCTTTGTACAAGGATTATGGAATTCGGGGCGTTGAGATCGGTAGCCTGATGTTCGGCCGCAAGGATCCTCTGACCGGCCGGGACCTCCCCGCTCCAAACGAACTGGTTCGCCTGGCTATCCCGCGGCGGGTCTACACCAATATGCATATCAGTTACGTCGCCGAAAGCGTCATCGACCTTTTTTCCAGGGCCTCTTCGTTGAAAGGGCTCCAAATCGTTCATGAGGCCAAGCGGCTTCGACACTTTACGGCGCGCCTCTGTGAGGTGGGACCCTGATGCTACTTATACCGCCAGGCCTGCGCTCCCGCCCCTTCGTCCCGGATAATTTTTTCTTCCCTGGCGGTTGCTTTGCTGCTGCCCCGTATGCTATTGTTCTTTACCCCATTTCACCAGGAGGATTAAAAAAGCAGGATCCTTTTTTTCCACAGGTCGGATAAGTGTGTGGAAAACTATTCTGCTTTGGTTTTGCCAGTTAATTTATTGAGCTGTTTAAACGATAGATTGCGTTAACTTTAAATACTTTGCTGTAATCCTTATAAACGATTTACTAGCCGCTCTTATCTGATTTTATGGACTTGTGGAAAAACATACTCGCTTCTGTTGCCGCTCGAACCAACGAATCCACCTTTCAAACCTGGTTTAATCCAATCAAGTTCGTATCCCGAGATGAAAAATCCATCCGGATCTGCGTCCCCAATTCTTATTTCCGCAACGCTTTCCTGGAAAAGTTCTCGTCCCTTTTTCAAGGCCTTTTTGACGAGATGGACATGGGAACGCTGCAGCTGCAGCTGATTGTCGAGGACGAGTCTTCTCCCCGGAGCAGCCTGGCCACCATTTCGAACAACCCGGCGGAAAAGCCGGCCGGACTCGGGTTGAGCATCAACCTGAATCCCAAATATACCTTCGACACTTTCGTCATCGGTACCTCCAACGAGTTTGCCCACGCCGCATCCTGTGCGGTCTCCCAAAAACCGGCCAACGCTTATAATCCGCTCTACATTTACGGCGGCGTCGGGCTGGGAAAAACGCACCTGATGCACGCCATCGGCCATTTCCTGATCCGAAAAAATCCGCATCTGCGCCTGGTGTATGTCCCCGCGGAAAAGTTCACCAACGATCTGATCAGCTCCATTCGTCTGGAGAAAACCTCTCAGTTCCGGGAAACGTACCGCAACATTGACGTACTGCTTATGGATGACATCCAGTTTCTGGCGGGAAAAGAAAGGACGCAGGAAGAATTTTTCCACACCTTCAACAGCCTGTATGACGCCCAGAAACAGATCGTCATTACCAGTGATTGTCCCCCCAAGGAAATACCTACCCTGGAAGAAAGACTGCTCAGCCGTTTCGACTGGGGACTGATCGTGGATATTCAGCCCCCGGATGTGGAAACCAAAGTGGCTATCCTTAAAAAGAAATCACTGGAGGCAAGAATAGATCTCCCGGATGAAGTTGCCTTCTTCGTGGCCCACCACATCAAGTCCAATGTGCGCGAACTGGAAGGAACGCTGAACCGGTTGCGCGGTCTCAGTTCCCTGACCGGATCTCAGATCGATCTGGCTTTTGCCGAGGAGGTTCTTTCGGGGATTGTCCAGAGCGGAAGGAAAAACCTGACTACCGAAATCATTTTGCGGGCGGTCGCCGATCACTTTCGTATGAAACCCTCCACGCTCAAGGAAAAGAACAATTCCCGGGATGTGGCTATACCCAGGCAGATCGCCATGTACCTCTGTAAGGAGCTGGCGCAGATTTCCTTGCCCTCCATTGGCAAGACGTTCGGGGGAAAACACCATACCACGGTTCTCCACTCCGTGCGCAAAATTGCGGCGGTTCGAAAAAAGGACCGGGAGATCGACGATCTGATCCAGAGAATATCCTCCAAGTTCCGGTAGAGATTTCCTCTGTTTTCCGCCATCACAGTTTTGGAAGACCCGTGCAACCGCTGTGAATTTATGTGGAAAAATAGGTGCCGTAACTTTCTTTTCCCCATGGTCCACGAATCCTCTCGGGGTGCTGTGGAATCGCTCTGGATCCTAACTTCATGCCTCTCTTCCTTTTTCCCCAATTTCCACAGTTTTCACAGCACCTACGATGACTGCGATTTCTGTTAAAATATTTCCGTGCCGTATATAAGACGGCTCCGTGAAAAAATTATCCGAGGAGACTCGAATGGAATTCTCTGTAAAAAGAAGCGATCTGATCGAAGAACTAAGCCTGGTTTCCGCCATCGTGGACAAGCGTCCTCTGATGCCCATCCTGGGATACGTCCTCCTGGAGGCCGGTAAGAACACTCTGGTGCTTACCGGTCGGGGAAAGGATCTTTCCCTGCGTTGCTGTTGTCCCTGCAAATCCCCTTTTGTCGACTCCATTGCGATTCCCCCCAAGAAACTGATGGATATCGTTCGTCTGCTTCCGGAGTCGGATATTCTTTTCCGGATTCCCAATGAAAGCTCTCTGGAAATAAGGCACGAAAAATCCTTCTTCCGTCTTTCCGGCCTCCCCAAAGATCAGTTTCCCGATATTCCGGCCGGCGATCAATATTCCATATCCCTGCCGGCAGCTGTAATCAAGGAGATGATTGTTCGAACGGTTTTTGCCGCTTCCCAGCAGGAGAATGAACGGTTTGTTCTGGGGGGGGCACAGGTGGAGATACGCCCCGATTCCATACGGATGATCACTTCGGACGGCCACCGTCTGGTTTATGCCGAAAAGAAGTATGAAGTGGAGGGACTTTCCGAGGAAATTCGTTTTCTTATTCCACAAAAGAGCCTGAATGAACTTTCCCGAATGATCGATAAGCAGGATCTTGTCCTGTTTTCCCGGGATGAGCGCCATGCGTATTTCAAAGTGGGAGAACGGGAGCTGATTTCAGCCCTGCTGGGCGGGGCCTTTCCGAACTACGAGCTGATTATTCCCCGGGATAACAAGGCGGTCATGACGGTTCATAGCGCCTTGTTTAACGATTGCTTGCGGCGCTCCTGCGTTCTGGCGGAAGAAAGCAACATTGAAAACCAGATGATGAGGAAGGTCAAATTCCGTCTGCGGCCGGGGAGCCTGGATATTATCGCCAGGTCGAATTCCTCCGGAGAATCCCAGGAAAGCCTGGATGTGGAGTACAGCGGATCTTTCATCGAAACCGAATTTAACGCTCCCTATATTGTGGATTTTCTGAACGTTGTAAAAACAGACCAGGTGGAAATGCTGCTGAAAGATGACGAAAATCCGGTGCTCATGAAAACCAAAGGAGAAGATGACCTGATTTATCAGTATGTTCTGGCGGTTATTTCTGTAAAGGAAAGCCAGACAAGGAGCTGATTCGGATCCATCGGAACAACCGCTCACCCGGGGGAGAGGAAGGAATCCGGCTCCCCCTTCTTTCTCTCCTGTTGCAACCTTTTCTGTCTTCCGGTCGTACCTCCCCTTTTTTTAGTATTTTTTTTTAAATTCATCTTAATTAATTCGTTTTTTCGGCTTGGTTCGAAGGCCTTTTTAGTGGTATAATCTGGTTTCCATTTTTTTATTTAAACCATTGTTTTTTATTCATTTAGATAAATAGTAAATCTTATTAAACGGACCAACGGAAATCCTCTCGCAAAATCCCGGAAGGGACTTTGTGATTTTCTTTTTTAAAAACATGGAAACGGATCAAATAACATTGCAGGTGGTCGCCGAGAGCGAAAGTCAATACACCAGTACGGGCATTCAGATTCTGGATGGCAGGGATCATGTTCGAACCAGGCCGGCTATGTATATAGGATCGACCGGTCCGGACGGATTGCACCACCTGGTGTATGAAATTGTGGATAACTCCGTGGATGAAGCCATGGCCGGCTTCTGCAAGAGGATCGAGCTGACCATTCATGAAGACAATGCCATAACCATCGTGGATGACGGGAGGGGAATCCCGGTGGATATGCACGCCGATGCCGGACAGCCGGGAGTAGAAGTCGTGCTTACCAAGCTGTATTCCGGAGGGAAGTTTGATCGTGGAACCTACAAGGTTTCCGGCGGTCTCCACGGTGTGGGCTTATCCGTGGTTAATTTTCTCTCCGAAAAGCTGGAGGTGGAAATCTGGAGAAATGGAAAAACCTACCTGCAGAACTACCAAAGGGGAAACAAGGTCAATGATCTGATGGAAACCGGGTCGACGGACCGCCACGGAACACGGATCACCTTTCTTCCGGATGAGGAAATTTTCAGGGAAAGCCGGGAATTTTCCTACGATATCCTGGGACACCGGATCCGGGAACTGGCTTTTTTAAACCGCGGGCTGGAAATATCCATTGAAGACCGGCGCACCGGACAAAACCAGAGTTTCCGGGAGGAAAAAGGAATTATCTCTTTCGTCGACTACCTGAACCGAAACAAAACCATCCTTCTGCCCAATCCAGTTTACTTTGAAATAACCAAGGACGATATATTCGTCGAGGTGGCGCTGCAGTACAACCTGACCTACAACGAGCAGCTCTTCTCTTTTGCCAACAATATCAACACCCACGAGGGGGGAACCCACCTTTCCGGGTTCAAGGCTGCCCTGACCAATACGATCAATAACTACATCAGCCTGAACAACCTGGGAAAGGATTTTAAGGAAAATCTGACCGGCGATGATGTTCGCGAGGGAATGACCGCGGTGGTAAACATCCGTCTTCCTGAACCGCAGTTCGAGGGACAAACCAAGACCAAGCTTGGAAACAGCGAGGTGAAGGGTCTGGTCCAGACGGTGGTGAACGAGAAACTGGGATTATTCTTCGAGCAGAATCCGTCCGAAGCCAGGAAGATCGTCAACAAGTGTCTGGATGCAGCCAAGGCCAGGGAAGCGGCCCGCAAGGCAAAGGAGCTGACCCGGCGCAAAGGAGCCCTGGATAATGCCTCTCTGCCGGGAAAGCTGGCAGACTGCCAGGAGAAGAATCCGGCGCTGAGTGAAATTTTTATCGTGGAGGGAGAATCCGCCGGGGGGTCCGCCAAGCAGGGAAGAAATCGCAAATTTCAAGCCATTCTTCCCATCAAGGGGAAAATCCTGAATGTGGAAAAAGCCCGGTTCGATAAAATGCTGGCCAATCAGGAAATCGCCACCATGATTTCCGCCCTGGGAACAGGAATAGGGGAAGAGGATTTCAACGTCTCCAATCTTCGCTATCACCGGGTCATTATCATGACCGACGCCGACGTCGACGGGTCTCACATCCGTACGCTTCTTTTGACTTTTTTTCAGAGGCAGATGAGGAAACTGGTGGAGAACGGACACATCTATATTGCTCAGCCGCCATTATTTAAGGTGAAAGCGGGCAGCAGCGAGCGATATATAAAAAACGAACAGGAGATGAACGATTTTCTTCTGAAGAGGGCCCTGGAAGACATTCGTCTGGAAAGCCGCCTCCAGGGTTGCCCGCTGGAAGGAGATACTCTGGTTCCGGTGATGAAGCGAATTTCACACTTCGTGGAGGAAATGAAGAAGATTCAGAGGATCGTGCAGGACCGCAATGTGGTCCGAATCTTTCTGGATATGGTTCTGGGGCACCGGGAGGGTCTGCTTTACGACTCCTCATCCATACGCCGGCTGCTCGGGGAAAAGGAACTCCTGGGGGAAATGGAGACGCAGTTCTCCGGCCTGGGCTACAAAGTGGAATTCCTGGCGGATGAAAAACACCAGGGGCTGCAAAGGATCATTCTGAAAAAGGAGATGGAGGCGGAAATTAACATCGACTATGATTTTCTTTTTTCCGTGGATATGCACCGCGTGGTGGAGGCGTGCCGCCAATTGTCCGGATTGGATCGTCCCCCCTTTCAGCTGTTCAAAAAAGGAGAGGAGAACCTTTTCGATTCCTATGAAAGTCTTATCGAATACGTGGTGGAAAAAGGAAAAAAAGAAGTCAGCTTCCAGAGATACAAGGGACTGGGAGAGATGAACCCGGAGCAGTTGTGGGAAACGACCATGAATCCGGAAAAGAGGACGCTCCTCCGGGTATCGGTGGACGACGAAATAAAAACCGATGAAATTTTCACCATTCTGATGGGGGAAGAGGTAGAGCCGCGTCGGAAATTCATCGAAGAAAATGCGCTCTACGTAAGCAACCTGGATATCTGATTTATCGGGGAGAACGCTTTTCTCCCGGCTTTGGGGAGAAATGAAAAAAGTATATGGATATTGCACAGGAACAGGTTTCTGTTGCCATTAAAGATGAGATGCGCAAGTCCTATATGGACTATGCCATGTCTGTTATCGTGGGACGGGCGCTGCCCGACGTACGCGACGGGCTGAAGCCCGTCCACCGGCGTGTTCTTTATGCCATGCACGACCTGGGAAACCGGCATAACAAACCCTACAAGAAGTCCGCCCGCATCGTCGGAGATGTCATTGGAAAATATCATCCCCATGGAGACAGTGCGGTTTATGACGCCATTGTGCGCATGGAGCAGGAGTTCTCTCTGCGCTACCCCCTCATCGACGGACAGGGAAATTTCGGTTCGATCGATGATGACCCCCCGGCGGCCATGCGCTATACCGAGATCCGCATGCAGAAGATCGCCGAGGAGATGCTGGCGGATCTGGAAAAAGAAACCGTCGATTTTCTGCCCAACTACGACGGGACCCTCAACGAGCCCCTGGTTTTGCCCGCCAAGATTCCCAACCTTCTGGTCAACGGCTCTTCCGGGATTGCCGTGGGAATGGCCACCAACATTCCGCCGCATAACCTGAAGGAGATACTGGATGCCGCCATTCATCTGGTTCGAAATCCGCAATCCACTCTGGACGACCTGATGAAGTTTGTCAAAGGGCCGGATTTTCCGACAGCCGGAACGATCCATGGATGGGAGGGCATTCGGGCCGCCTACTCCACCGGAAGAGGAATCATTCAAATTCGCGCCAAAGCGGAAATAGAGATTCTTCGGGAAAATCAGCAGGCCATTGTGGTGACCGAAATTCCCTATCAGGTCAACAAGGCCCGGCTGATCGAGAGAATAGCGGAACTGGTACGCGAAAAGAAAATAGAGGGGATCAGGGATCTGCGCGATGAATCCGACCGCGATGGGATGAGAATCGTCGTGGAGGTCAAGAACGACTATCCGGCGCAGGTAGTTCTCAGCACCCTGTTCAAGCTGACGCCGATGCAAACCAGTTTTGGGGTGATTCTGCTGGCCATCGTCAACAATCAGCCCAAGGTCCTGACCTTGTCAGAGATGCTCCGGTGTTATATTTCGCACAGAAAAGATGTGGTCCGCCGCAGAACCATATTTGATCTGAACAAAGCCAAGGCCCGGGCTCATATTCTGGAAGGATTAAACAAGGCGCTGGATCTCCTGGATGAAGTGATTGACCGAATTCGTCAGTCCAAGGAGGCGGCGGAAGCCAAACAGAAACTGATCGAGGATCTGGGGTTTACGGATGTGCAGAGCCAGGCCATCCTGGAGATGAGACTGCAGCGGCTGACCGGCCTGGAAAGGGAAAAAATCCGGGAGGAACTGGCGGCCACCCTTCGTCTGATCGAGGAACTGACCGCCATCTTATCCAGCGAATTCCGGCTGAACGAGGTCATTGTCAGCGAGATGGAGGAAGTCAAGGAGTTGTACGGCGACGAGAGAAGAACGCAGATTGAGGACCAGCCGGCGGACGTTGTGATCGAAGATCTGATTCCCAACGAACCGGTGGTCATCACCGTTACCTACTCCGGTTTCATCAAAAGAACGGCCAAGGACACCTATCGTTCCCAGCGGCGAGGAGGGAAAGGGCGGAAGGCAATGAATATCCGCGAAGAGGATTTCATTACCAAGGTATTTACCTCCACCAACCACAGCTATCTGCTGATTTTCACCAATAAGGGACGCGTCTACTGGCTCAAGGTCTATGAAATTCCCAAAGCGGAAGCCCAGGCACGGGGAAAAGCGATCGTGAACCTGATTCAGATCGAAAGGGAGGAGAAGATCACCGACATCATATCCGTCAATGATTTCGAGGAAGGAAAGTTCCTGATCATGTGCACCCGCAAGGGAATTGTCAAGAAGACCGCCCTGGCGGCCTACAGCAATCCGCGTGTGGCTGGGATCTGGGCTATTTCGGTGGACGAGGGGGATGAACTTCTGCGCGTCAAGATGACCGATGGAAATCAGGACGTGCTCCTCGGAACCTGCGACGGCCTGGCCATCCGTTTCCCGGAAAGCGACGTACGGGATGTCGGACGCACGGCGCGGGGAGTCATCGGAATCGATCTGGCAGAAGGGGATTATGTGGTCGGCATGGAAACCTTCATGAATTCGGGAACCGTTCTTTCGGTCACAGAAAATGGATATGGAAAACGCACCCACATCGAAGAATATCGCCGCCAGGGAAGAGGGGGAAAAGGGATCATCAATATCAACACCAGCGAAAGGAACGGCAAGGTCGTAGATGTGTGCCATGTTACCGATACCTCGGAAGTCATGCTGATTACCGAGCAGGGTAAAATAATATGCCTGGCCGCAACGGATATTACCGAAACCGTTACCAGGAATGCCCAAGGAGTCCGATTGATCCAACGGGAGGAAAATGATCGCCTGGCAGCCGTTACAGCCTTTGAAGGGCAAGAAAACGATACTACCCCGGCTGATGCCGAGGATACCGCCACTCGATCCCAGGAGACGACGTAAGGCTTTCCTTAGAGTCGTTTCCCTGGGAATTCTTCTTTCTGCGGCGGGATGCGCCTACTACCTTCTCTCCAGCCGCTACACGGAGGAGGGTCTCTACCGCAGTTCGGAGCTCCTGATCCGACAGGGGAGGCATAAGGAAGCGACCCGAATCCTGGAGGACCTGCTGCAGAAATACTCCGGCGGGGAATATTATACGGCGGCATTAATAGATGCCGCCAATGCCTATAATTTTTTTCTGCGCAACATTCCCAGGGCGATTGAGTTGTACAAAAGCGCCACCGAGGAGCCGACGCTTCCGCTGGAAAAAAAGCTGGAGGCCAAGGAAAGACTGGCCGAGATATATGTGCAGGATGTGGGAGATCTGGAGCAGGCTCTCTCGGAATACAAGGCTTTACGGATTGAGCAGTCCGATCGGAAGCAGCGGCAGAAAAGCACCTACCAGATCGGACTTATTTACCTGAAGCAGAATCAGTTCGAAAAGGCGCTGCAGGAGCTGGAAGATGTCGCGAAAATGAAAGGAGAAGAGGACCTGAGGGAAAGGGCTCTTCTCAAGATCGGAACAATCCACACCTTCCTCGGCAATTACTCGGATGCCGAGGCGCCCCTTCTGGAAATCGAAAAGAGCGCGAAAGCGGATGAAGTCAGGATGCAGGCCAAGCAGGCTCTCGTGGATGTCTGGGAAGCAATGGAAAAATATGACAAAGCATTGGATGTCCTCAACAGCATGAGCGGCGGTGCGGAAGTGGAGACGTTCAAGCGGGAAGAGCAAAAGCGTATCCGGGAAAAAGCGGGTATACTTAGAAACAAGGCATCCTCCCCGTGGGGAGTGAAAAAAAACAAAACCCCGGTAAAAGAAGGACAGTAAAAGATATGGAAGCCAACACCACTTATTTTCTAGCGGCTTGCTGCCTTCTGGCGCTCGGTGTGCTGTCCGTGCTTTTGTTGAGGCGCAAAGGAAAGAAAAAAAGCCAGCAGGCCAGGAAGCTGCGGGGAGGGGTACCGGCCCAAAAGCCAAGCAGCAGTCCGGTATCCGCCAAGCCGGTAGAACCCCAAATCGAGAAGATTGTCCTGGGGTTGAAAGAGGTGAACGAGGAATTCACCGCCATATTGAATTACCTCCTTACAAAAACCACCGCCCATGAACTGATGAAGAATGTCGAGCTGAAGCGCAAGCTGTCGCACATCGAACTCCTTCTACCCCATGTTCAGCGCAACAAGCCGCCCGCGGCACGCGATGCCCAGGCCGGCCCGCAAGGTAAGTCCTTCGTTTTTTCCCCGGACCTGCAGGCGACCATGGTCAGCGTGGTACGCATCCTCCAGGAAATGCCGGAGCTCCAGGAAAAGGGGGGCAAAAACCTCAACGAGCTGGTCGATGCCTTCCTGGACAGGATTTAGCTTTAAGGGGATTCTTTTCGTCAGTACGGACTGCGGTTGGTGATCGGCATGCGTCGGTCCCGGCCGAAAGCTCGGGAGGTGATCTTGATTCCCGGCGGTCCCTGCCGGCGCTTGTACTCGTTCCTGTCAATCATTCGGAGAACCTTGCGGACCAGCGCGGGGTCGAATCCCATGGCGGCGATTTCGTCCGGTCCTCTCTCCTCCTCCACATAGGCAATCAGAATGGGATCCAGTGTGGCGTAGGGCGGCAGGGAGTCCGAGTCCAGCTGGTTGGGGCGCAATTCGGCAGACGGCGGCCGGGTGAGGGTGTTGAGGGGGATGGGGCTGTTTTCCGGGGATGCGTTGCGCAGGGAGGCCAGACGTTGTACCAGGGTTTTGGGAACGTCTTTGATAACCGCGAAACCGCCGGCCATGTCCCCGTACAGGGTACAGTAGCCGACACCCATTTCGCTTTTGTTTCCCGTGGTAAGAACCAGCCAGCCGAATTTGTTGGATAGGGCCATCAGGTAGTTTCCCCGGATTCTGGCCTGGATGTTTTCTTCCGTAACGTCTTCGGCCCGGCCCCGGAAGGCTTCGGCCAGGGCCCGGTCATAGCTCTCCATAACACCGTCGATGGGGATTTCCAGAAAACGGATGCCCAGGTTGGCCGCCAGAACACGGGCATCCTCGCGGCTGGCTTCCGAGGTGTAGAGGGAGGGCATGGAGACCCCGACCACTCTTTGCGGTCCCAGGGCATCGGAGGCGATACAGGCGACCAGTGCCGAATCGATCCCGCCGCTTAGACCGATCACAACGGTATGGAATCCGTTCTTGTCGACATAGTCCCCGGTTCCGCAGATCAGGGCCCGATATACTTCTTCTTCCGGAGTCGACTCCCTGGCTTTCTGTATGGCTAGTGGCGGGCGGGCCGGAGGTGCGGAGTTCCGGGCGGGGATGCGGATGTGGTCCACGTCCTGAAGACAGGAGGAATCCGGTGACCGCCGGTTGGTCCGGTTGCGAGGATCCCGCAGGCGATCGCGGAAGACGGCATCTACCGGCAGGTCCACCACCAGAAGTTCTTCCCGAAACTGCCCGGCCAGGGCCAGAATTTCGCCCTCCTGATCGATGACCATGCTGCCGCCGTCAAAAACCAGCTCATCCTGTCCGCCTACCATGTTCACATAGGCCAGCAAAAGCGTATTGTCGGAAGCCCGGGTAGCGAGCATTCTCTGCCGCTGGTGAAATTTTCCGGCCTGGAACGGGGAGGCGGATATGTTGATAACCACTTCCGCTTTGCCCATCACCGCCTGGGTAAGGGTCGGACCATCGGGATACCAAATATCTTCACAGATGCTCAGTCCGCAGGTAACCCCATGGATTTCAAAAACCTTGCAGGTTTCTCCGCCCTTGAAGTAGCGGAATTCGTCAAAAACTCCGTAATTGGGCAGATACATCTTATGATAAATTCCCTGGATGCCCCCTCCGTAGATGACGGCTGCGGAATTGAATATGTCCTCGTGGTGATCCACAAACCCGATGACGCTGGCGACGGGGCTGTCTTTCGTCTCCCGGACTACGGTGTGCAAAGCATCCAGGTTGGCTTTGATAAAGGCGGGCCGGAGCAGCAGGTCCTCCGGCGGATAGCCTGTCAAAGCCAGTTCGGGAAAACAGATCAGATCCGCCTGTTGCTCCTCCGCCTGGTGAATATAGCGAAGGATTTTACAGCAATTCCCCTGAAAATCGCCTACCGTGGGATTGATCTGGGCCAGGGCGATACGCAGAATTTTCATACGAGTGCCAGTCTGGGAGACGACAACAATACCGCAGCAAGTCCAGCAGAAGACAGCAGGGCTTTGTTCCTCCCGGGATCCAAGGCGGGTTAATCCAAAAAAGTACGCAGAATAAAGGATTTGGAAGAGCGCCGCAGCTTCTGCAAAGCGTTGCTCTCAATCTGGCGGATCCTCTCCCGGGTTACAGTAAGGATGCGCCCGACCTCTTCGAGGGTGTGCTCCTTGCCCTGCGGATTCAGTCCGAAGCGAAGCCGCACGACCTGCTGCTCACGAGGAGAAAGGGTGTCCAGCAGGGAGGTGGTAAGCTCGCGGAAATTGCTTTCGATAGTACGCTCCAGCGGAGAGCGAACCCGGGCGTCTTTTAATAGATCCTTGAGCTGTGCTTCCCCTTCGGCGGAAAGGGGGTCATCCAGGGAGTGTATTTCGCCGGTGACCTTCAATACCTTGCGCACCTTGCCGACCGGAAGGTTGGACTCCTTGGCAACTTCATCTTCGGTGGGCTGCCGGTTCAGGTTTTTGTAAAGGATTTCCGTGGCCTTCAGGATTTTGCTCAACGTTTCGGAAATGTGCGCCGGATAGCGAATGGTGCGCCCTTTGTCGACAATGGCCCGGGCAATCGCCTGCCGGATCCACCAGGTGGCGTAGGTGGAGAATTTGTTTCCCATCTTGTAGTCGAACTTTTCGGCGGCTTTCATCAGCCCGAGGTTTCCCTCTTGAATCAGATCCAGAAGGTGCATGTCCGGGTGGTAGAACTTTTTGGCGATGGATACCACCAGCTTTAAATTGCGGCGGACCAGCTCGGCGCGGGCACTCTCGATGGTGGTCAGACTTTTCTTCTTGCGCCCGCTCTCCATCTGTTTCGCTATATCCACCTCTTCTTCTCTTTTCAAAAGGGGGATTTTGCTGATATTTTTAAAATAGATGTTCAGATTAATGTCGCCGGTTCGGTCGAAGGAGGGGATGCTTTCGCTGACCGTTTTGGCTTTGGTCCCCACCTCCAGTTCCTGCTCTTCTCCGTCCTCGCTGTCGTCCAGGGCGGCAGCCACCTCCGCCATGAGGCTTTCCTTTTTAATTTTTGCCTCCTTGGAGCCTTCGGAGGAGCGGAAAAACCGTGCATTCGGATTCGGCATTTTAGGGGCGGGTACCTTGGGGGCGGGTACCTTGGGGGCGGGTGCTTTGGGGGCGGGTGCTTTGGGAGCCGCCTCTTTGGGGCTGCTTTTTTTCGAAGCGGCCGCTTTGGCGGGAACCGGGGCGGGCTTCGGGGCTTTGGTCTTTACTTCCTGCGTCTTCTTTCCCTTGGAAGCCGGGGTTGTTTTTTTTGCGGCACTCTTTGCCGAAGCATCAGCATGTGAGCCTTCTGTTTTATGTGCGACACGGGGGTGGCGAACGGAAGCCATAGATGTCAACTCAACCTTTTATGTTTTGGATTAAACCTTTTAGGGAACGGTTCAGGGACCTCTTGTTGTAATTTAATAAGATGCCAGGCTTGTTGGGGGAAGGAACAGCGTAATGGCCTTGCATCGGGCTGCGGAGAAAAAAATTCCTCCCTCGTTGGAAATTCCCATATGAATACTAGAGCCTTGCATGTTAGCAAGTATTTCCTTTGTTGTCAAGCTTTAACTTCAAGTGTATATTGAAAAATGTTAAAAACGATAACTCGGCATAGCGGCCGCTTTTTCAAGGATAAAAGATGCTTTGGGAATTTGGATTTTGGGAAACGGTTCGCATCCTGTTGGCATGGTTCCTCCTGGCCTTCCTGCCGGGCCGGGCGCTTCTGCGTTTCACCTCATGGAAGAATGAGGATCCGTTGCAAACCGCAGCCGTTTCTCTGGGTTTCAGCGTATCCCTGGTTTCCCTCCTTTTTCTGCTCGGCTTTTTCTTCTCGCAGCCGGTCGGCCCCCTCTTTCTATGGATTGCTTTGGGTGTGATGGGGGCCCTGTGGCTCCTTTTTCCGGAAAGAGGCGCCTTGGTTTTACGGGAGACAGGGCGCGGAAGCGGTATCTTGATCCTGTGCGTCTTAACCGGCCTGTTCTGGCGTTTTTTTCAGGTCAAGGAACTGGTCCTGCCCGCCTGGGTCGATCCTTTGCACCATGTTACCATCGTTCGAAAAATGATCGAGTCCGGCGGAATACCGGCCTCGCTGGAGCCATATCTGCCCATTCCCTTTTACTATCATTTCTCTTTTCACGCCTTCTGCACCGGCTTTGCCTGCCTGGCAGGAGTTCCTGCGGAGGCCGCGGTATTTATGACGGGTCAGGCATTCAACGCCCTGGTCGCCTTATCGCTGTTCCGGTTCTTCGTGGTGGTCTCCGCAGATCGCTGGATATCGGCCGTTGCCGCCCTGTTGACGGTTTTCTTTATGCAGATGCCCGGATATTACGTCAGCTGGGGACGCTACACACTGCTGACCGGGTTGGTCCTGCTACCGTTAGCCATGGCGGAGGTGGAGCGGTTGCGCAGAGAACCCTGCCACAAAAGCGCCGTGCGGCTATGCCTCCTGACGGCAGGCGTTTTGCTGGCCCATTTTTTTGCCGGCTTTCTGCTGGCGCTCTACGTGGCGATTTGCTTCTTTTCTGTTCTTGTGAATAAGGACCGAAGCATGAAGGACAAGAGGACTTTTGCTCTTCTTTTTTCTGCCGCCGTCGGAACCGGCCTGCTTCTTGCCGCACCCTGGCTCCATCGAATGTGGGTAATGGGAAATCTTTATGTGCGCGTGGGAGCGACGCTTCCCCGGGATTCCATTGACCAGGTCTTTTTTCCCAACTACGGATCGTACCTGATCTACCTGCTGGGCCCCCTGCGGGTTCATCTCCTGGAGGCTGCCGCCCTGGCTGGACTTGGCCTGGCTTGGTGCCGCAAGGATTTGCGGGTGTTTGCCGCCTGGGCAACCCTGCTTTGCCTGGGGGCCATGCCCTGGGGCATCCGGCTGAATCCCTTGCGGCCCGATCACATCGTGATCGTTCTTTTTATCCCTGCCGTGTTTTTCTTCTCTCTGCTGCTGGCCAATGGAAAAAGATTCCTGGGACAAAGATGGAACCCCCTGGCGGCAGAGAGAACCATCCTCGTACTGGTCATGGCCATGATCCTGGTGGGCGTCCGCCAGACGCGGACAATTGTCAACCGGGAGACCATTCTGGCCGAAAAAGAGGACCTGCTTGCCCTGCGGTGGCTGCAGGCCAATGTACCCCGGGAAGCCCGATTCCTGGTAAACACCACTCCCTGGGAGTGGGGCAGCTTTCGTGGTGCGGACGGAGGGGCCTGGATTCTCCCGCTCACCGGGAGGTGGACGATTGCGCCGCCGCCGCTCTTCTTTCTGGGGGATCCGGCCTATGTGCTGCATACCAGGCAGGTGGCTCAGAAAACCAGCCAGATGACAGGCTGCGATTCGCAGCTGGCCGCTCTACTGCAGCAGGAAAAGATCAGCCACGTCTATCTGGGTGTAAAACAGGGAAGCCTGCGCCCCGAAGCGCTGGACAACTGCTCCTTCCTGCGCACCCTCTATCGTCAGGGCGAGGTTCGGATCTTCCGCGTGGATCTGGAGGCTGCCGGCGGATCCCAATAGGGCGCCGTCAGCGCAATGTCAGGTCGGCGGCAACCGTAAAAAAGAGGACCGAGCTGATGACCGCATTCATGGTGAAAAAAGCGGTATTCACGCGGCGGATATCGTTCGGGGAAACCAGACGGTGTTCGATCGTCAGGAGCAGGACCACGACAAAGTACCCGCCCCAGGAGATCCAGCCCAGGCGGAAGTAAAGAAAGGCCATGGCCAGGGCAATCAGCATGACCAGGTGCAGGACCACGGCCGTGCGCAGGGCGACGTTTATTCCCCATCGGGCCGGAATGGAGTAAAGGCCGACGCGCCGGTCGAAATCGATATCCATGCAGGCGTAAAGGATGTCGCCGCCACCGATCCAGAGTGCCACCACCAGGCCGAACAGCAGCATGCCCGGGTCCAGGGACCCCCGTACGGCAATCCAGCCGCCGATGGGAGCGCAGGCCAGCGATAAACCCAGAAAAAAGTGAGAAGACCAGGTGAAGCGCTTGGTGAACGAATAGAAAAAAACGATCAGCAGCGCCAAGGGCGAAAGAGCCAGGGAAAGCCGGTTCAACCGGGAGCAGGCGGCCAGGAAAAGACCGGAGGACAGAACAGTAAAGCTCATTACGTAAATCCGGGAAAGCTGTCCGGAGGGAAGAGCGCGGCTGCTGGTTCTCGGATTCTGGGCATCATAGGCATGGTCGACCCATCGGTTGAAGGCCATCGCCGCGCTTCTGGCGGCGGCCATGGCAATAGCGATCCAGAGCCAGCGGATTGGCTCGGGAAAGCCGCCGGAGCCCAGGAAGGCCCCCAGAAAAGCAAAAGGAAGGGCAAACAGGGTATGCTCGACCTTGATCATTTCCAAGGTGATTCGAAAATTGCTGCGCCACCGCTTCTTCATTGCGTTGTCACTCTACCTTATTCCGTGCTAAACTGCCACACGGAAGCGCGCCGCTTTTTCCTGCGGAATGAACCGGAAACCGAAACAAAGAAGGGACCATCCATGAGGCCAATCATTCACAAGGCAATGCTCTTTATTGCTCTGGCCGGCACCGGGGGATTGGCCTGGAGCCAGCAGCGACCCTTGCAGACCGAGGATGCGGCGACGCTGCCCCTGGGCAGCATGCGCGTGCAGGTTGGAACCGAGTTCCTGCAGGGGCAGACCTTCCGGCTGTCCGGATTAAAGGGGGATCTTTTCCGGCACGGCGTTATGGGTGTGTTTATCGGAGTGGGGTCGGCGGTCGAATTCCAGATGGAGGGCACGCTGCTCAACTCCCTGCATATCGCCGAGAGGATCCCGGCTTTTTCCTCTCCGGAGCTGGAGGTGAGCGGCGATACCACCCGCAGCGTAGGAGATCTTGTTTTAGGAACGAAAATGCGCCTGGTAAAAGAGCGCCTGGGCATGCCGGCGATTGCCTTTCGGTTCGCCGTAGAGCTGCCCAACGCCGGAAACCAGAAGGGGCTGAGCAACGACGAAACAAACTTCTATGCCTCTCTTCTGGCCGCCAAGCAGATCGGCCGGCTGCGGGGAATGGCCAGCCTGGGAATGGCCATCCTCGGGGATCCGACCGCCACCAGCTCCCAGGATGACCTCCTGACCTATGGGCTGGGCGGATTCTACCGATTGCACCGGCAGGTGGACCTGGCGGCGGAGGTTTGCGGGCGCACCGGACCGGGCGGTCCGGGGACCGACGATCAATCCCATGTGCGGCTGGGCCTCCGGATTCATGCCGGGAACCTCTCGATCGATGCGGCGGCCGTGAACGGCCTCACCCGGGATGACGGCAAGGCGGGCTTTACCTTCGGTCTCAGCTACCAGTTTTCTTTGTTTCATCCCTGAGCGCACCCGGCTGCCGGCGGCGGCACCAGTCGAGAAGCCTTTCCCTCTCCGGAGGGGAGAGCGCGGAAATACGCAGGGTCTTTTCCCGGGAATGTTCCCCGATGAGGTGAATGCGGCTGGAGCCGATGCCCAGCTCTCCTGCCAGGTAGCGCGTCAGGTGGTCGTTGGCGCGTCCCTCCACGGGGGGTGCGGTAATGCGCACTTTCAGCCTTGGGCCGTGCAGGCCGTCGATGGCGTCCCGCGAGGCACGTGGCAGGACGTGCAGGCGCAGAACCAGATTGCCTTGATTGTCCAGGGAATAAAAGGGAGAATCGGACATAAAAGAGGAGGATGCTTTGGGTTTTTCCATCATCGATTACGGTATCGTCATAGCCTACCTGGTCGGGGTCACCATAGCGGGAACCTGGGTGGCCGGTAAGCAGAAAAGCTCACGGGATTATTTTCTTGGCGGAAAAGAGATGTCCTGGTGGTCTGTGGGTTTTTCCATTGTAGCCAGCGAAACAAGCGCTCTGACCTTCATCAGTATTCCCGGATTGGCCTACAAAGGCAACATGAATTTTCTGCAGCTGGTTTTTGGATATTTCATCGGGCGGCTGCTGGTCAGCGTATGGTTCATTCCCGCCTATTACAAAGGAGACCTGGAAACCGCCTATGATTTTCTTGGCAAGCGTTTCGGGATGAGCCTGCGCAAGTTCACCTCCACCGTTTTTATCGTTACCCGCGTGCTGGCTTCCGGCGTCAGACTGTTCGCCACGGCCATTCCTGTGCACATCATCACCGGGTTCAGCTATACCACCAGCATTCTGGCCATCGGATTGTTTACGCTTGCCTACACATACCTCGGCGGGCTGAAGGCGGTGGTCGCCATGGATGTGGTGCAGATGTTTATCTACCTGAGCGGCGCCCTGGCAGCCATGGGGCTGATTCTTTACCAGCTGCCCCAGGGACTGCAGGATGTGGTTGCTTTTGCCGCCCAGGGCGGAAACAAGTTCGAGATATTCAACCTCCGGCTCGGCAGCAGCTGGCTGGAGTTTCTCTCTTCCCCCTACACGTTGGTGGGGGGGATCCTGGGCGGTACGTTCCTGACCATGGCGTCCCACGGAACCGACCACCTGCTGGTCCAGAGGCTTCTCGGGTGCAAGAGCCGCTGGGACAGCCAGAAAGCCCTGATGCTGGATGCCTCGTTTATTGTAATCCAGTTTGCCTTCTTCCTGTTTCTGGGCATTTGCCTGTTTGCGTTCTACCGCGGCGTTCCCTACACCCAGCTGGGGTTGAACTCCTCCGATGAAATCTTCCCGAAATTCATTGTCGAGAACATGCCGGTCGGCCTGGCGGGATTGCTGATTGCCGGAGTTCTGGCCTCGGCCATGGGGACGCTGAGCAGCTCCATCAGCTCCCTGGCCTCCTCCACGTTCCTGGATCTTTTCAAGTGGACGGAGAGGGGCAAGAATCTGACGGCCAAGCAGGAAATGTTCTGGTCGCGCGGCTTGACGCTGTTCTGGGGGTTGGTTCTGATCGGCGGAGCCCTGCTGTTCGCGGATAACAAAAACCCGGTCGTGGAACTGGGTTTGAAAATAGCCTCCTTTACCTACGGCGGTCTTTTAGGTACCTTTTCTCTTGGTCTGCTTTGTCCGCGCACGAGCCAGAGGGATGCCTTTGTCGGGTTCGTCGGCGGATTGCTGACCATGGTTTTCGTCTGGTCTTTGACCAGGATCGATTTTAACTGGTATACCCTGATCGGGTGTGCGGCCACGGTCGGGTTCGGGAACCTGAGCCGCTGGATCGGCGGGAGCGATAAACAAAGGAGAGAAACATGATCATTGTCATGCGATACGGGGCCAGCGAGGAGGATATCCTTCGGGTCATCGAGCAGGTGGAGCGGTCCGGATGCGAAGCCCACCTCGACCGAGGCGTGGAGCGCACCATCATCGGAGTGCGCAGCGGCCGGCATGACCTGTCGCCCGAATCCTTTCAGCGGCTTCCCGGGGTGGCCGATGCCGTGCGGATCCTGAAGCCTTACAAACTGGCCAGCCGGGAATTCCATCCATCCTTCACCCGTATTGGCCTCGGCCGGTTCGAAATCAACGAGGCCAGCTTTGGCGTGATCGCCGGTCCCTGCAGCGTGGAAAGCCGGGAGCAGATCACAGAAACCGCCAAAGCAGTCAAGGCGGCAGGGGCCCATGCCTTGCGCGGGGGCGCATTCAAGCCTCGAAGTTCGCCGTACGCCTTTCAGGGCTTTGGAGAAGAAGGGCTGAAGTGGCTTTTATGCGCCGGCCAGGAGGCCGAACTGCCGGTGGTAACCGAAGTCATGCATCCGGGCAATATCGAAATGGTGGCTCGATATGCCGATGTCCTGCAGATCGGCGCCCGAAACATGCAGAATTACGATCTTCTGAAAGAAGTAGCCTCTGTCGGCAAGCCGGTTTTCCTGAAGAGAGGAATGGCAGCCCGGGTGGAGGATCTGCTGCTATCGGCCGAATACCTGCTGGATGGCGGCTGCGGCCAGGTAATACTTTGTGAGAGAGGGATCCGTACCTTTGAGACCGCGACGCGCAACACGATGGACATCGCCGCCGTCCCGGTGTTGAAGAAGCTGACGCACCTGCCGGTGTTCGTGGATCCCTCCCATGCCGCCGGATACTCCGACTATGTCATGCCGCTGGCTCTGGCCGCCGCGGCCGCCGGAGCGGACGGGATCATGGTAGAGGTTCACCCCAATCCGGCGGAAGCCAGGAGCGATGGACCGCAGTCCTTGACTTTTCCCTCGTTTGCGGAGTTGATGGAGTCCTGCCGTCGCGTTGCTCAGGTCGTGGGGCGGCAGGTCTGAAGAATAAGGAAAGGTCCGCCACCCGGGATTCGTTGACAGCACCGGTTGCAGGGGGGTAGAATCACTTTAGGTAAACCCTCACACTGAGAGGGGGAATGGTTTATGGAAAAAAGATATTCTATCTTGAGAAAAATGTTAATCCCCCTGTTTTTGCTCTGCCTGGGTATTCCTGCGGTGGCCGGTCAGACCCTGGCGGACCTGGCCAAAGAAGAACGGGAAAGGCGGGCCAACAGCAAGCCGAAAGTCCGGGTTCTCTCCAATAAGTCCGTAGAGTCCTTTCAGAAAGGATCGGTCTCCACCGGTGTCTATGGAGAGGCGACGCAGGGCGAAAAGAAGGAAAGCCAGGCCGAAGGCCAGGATGGCGAGAAGGAAAAACCGGCGCCGGAAAAGGATGAAAGGTATTGGCGAGAGGAATTCAAAAAAGCGGGTGAGGAGGTTAAAGCCGCGGATAACAAGAGCACCCTGGCGCAGCTGCAGCTGAATCAGCTTTGGAACGAATTCTACCGGGAAGACGACGGGTTTTTCCGGGAAACGATCATGAAGAAAATTACGGACAAGAACAGCGAGATCGAAAAACTGAAAAAAGATCTGGAGGAAGCGCAAAAAGCGCTGGACAAACTGAACAAGGAAGCGCGCCAGAACAACGTCCCCCCCGGATGGCTCCGATAATTTTCAGGAAGGGGATCGTTTCCTTTCGCTCTGCTACCCGAGATCCTTCAGCCAGACCAGAGTCGCCCCGTAATGACCCAGCTCCGGAGGCGCATCGCGGAAGGCGGATACGATTGACAGGCCGGAAAGCAGGGTACGTACTTGCGCCCGCTGTACCCCTTTTCCTTTCCCGTGAATCAGCCGGACCCGGCTAAAACCCTTCCGCTGACATTCCTGCAGATACTCCGGAATCAGGTTTTCCAACTCCCTTGGGGCAAAGGTGTGAAGATCCAGGCAGTCGGAAACCGGTATCACGATGGCATCCTCCGGGAACGTGGAATCGGAAAAAGAAGGAGGAACAGTCATCAGGACCGATCCTTTTCTCCGGAGCAGCTCACCATGCAAACAACCTCCTGACGTCATACTATAGCACCCGAAAGAGCCTGACAAGGCCGGTTGGAAAGAAAAAAACAGATGAGTTCGCTTTTGTGGTTTCTGATTGCCGCCAATACGTTGAACTTCTACGACCGGCAACTGCTGGGAGCGGTTGCTGAACCGCTTCGCATCGAGATGGGGTGGAACGATTTTCAGCTTGGCATTTTAAGTACCGCGTTTACTCTTCTTTATGCTCTGGCAAGCCTGCCCATGGGGAGGATCGCCGATCGGTGCAACCGGCAGTCGGTCCTGGGCATCGGCCTGGCCACCTGGAGCCTGTTCACGGCTTTGTGCGGCTTTGCCTGGAACTTCTCTTCCATGTTGGCCTTTCGGCTGGGAACAGGCATGGGAGAGGCCACCTGTGCTCCGACGGCAACCGCTCTGGTCGGAGAACAATTTCCTGAAAGCCGCCGTGCCGGGGCCCTCTCTCTGTTTATGTTGGGATTGCCTTTGGGTTCCGCGCTGAGCTATTCCCTCGGCGGCTGGCTGACGCAGAGCTACGGATGGAGAGTCGCATTTTTCTCGGCGGGTATTGCCGGATTGCTTCTGGCTCTGCTGGGGGTGTCCAGGAGCGCGAAGATCGGAAGAAAAAGAAGTGAAACCGGCAGGGAGCCGGCCCAGGACCCGGTAGTGGTTGCGGTTCGCAAAATGCTCAAACTCCCTGCCTTCGGATGGATGATCGGATCCGGAGCCATCCATAACTTCAACCTTTATGCGATCAGCGCCTTTCTCCCCGCCTTTTTGATTCGGTACCACCATGTCGATGTAAAAACAGCCGGCCTGATGACCGGCCTGGCTTATGCCGCCCTGGGTGGAACCGGAATCCTGATCGGCGGGTACGCTTCCGATCGATTCCGTCTTTCCGCTTCCCGCTCCGCATCGCGGCTTTGGGTGGCCTTTGGCGCTTGCCTCTTTTCCATTCCTCCCTTTCTTCTGGCCTTGTCGTGTGCCCCGGGACAACTTATGCTTTTTGCAGGAAGCATCGCGCCGGCCGCCCTGCTCCTGTATATGTATTATCCTGCGGTTTATGCCGCCATTCAGGATATCGTTCCCGGCTCCTCCCGAGGCCTCGCTATGGCTGTCTACCTGACCGTCATGTATCTGCTGGGCGGCTCCCTGGGACCCGCTGTGGTGGGCTGGCTGAGCGATCGCTTTCGGGAGCAGGGAATGCGCGCGCTGCCGCCGGGAGTCTCCCCGGAGTTGCTCTGGGCCGACGGATTGCACCGGGCCATGTACCTGATTCCCTTTCTTACCTTGTTTCTTGCTGGAACACTGGCTCTGGCCGCTGCCGCCTCGCGCAAATCCGGAAGGCACGAACCCTCAGAAAAAAGCTAGCCATTGATTTCAGCCTCTGTTTTGAGTAAAATAAGCGGTTCCCGAAATTTGTGAAAGATTTGGAGTAATTGAATTTATGAAAAGAACGTTTCAACCCAACAATCGGCGCCGCCTGAAGACCCATGGTTTCCGCGCCCGTATGAGTACCAAGCAGGGACAAGAAGTGCTGAAAAGGCGCAGAGCAAAGGGCCGGCATCGGTTGACGGTGAGTGGATAAGCTTCAGGAAAGATTTAACAGGGAACAAAGACTTCGCCAATCCAAGCAGTTCGAGCACACCTACAAAAGCGGAGCGAAGGTACAAAGCCCTCATTTTGTACTTTACGGAACGCTCAATCAAGAAAAGTTTCACCGCCTCGGCATTACGGTATCCCGAAAAATAGGGAAAGCGGTGGTCCGAAACAAAATCAAACGAAGGATTCGTGAGATTTTCCGAAGGGATCTCGATCCGGCAATGGCGCCGATGGACTTGATTATGAACGTGAAAAAGGCCATCTGTCTTTGTGCATTTTCTCTCCTGAAAGAAGAGTTTGTGCAAGGTTCCGTTCGCATGAACAGGCTGTTGATGCGAAAAAAAATCTGACATGGAAAATGCCCTTGGACAGGTCGGGCGCCTGGTGATTTTCTTTCTCCAGACCTACAAAAAATGGGTATCCCCCATTTTGCCTCCCGCCTGCCGGTTTTATCCCACCTGCTCCGAGTACATGATGGAGTCGATGCGTCGATACGGCCTGAGAAGAGGGATTTCCCTGGGATTGCTTCGTCTGCTGCGATGTCATCCCTTTCACCCCGGCGGCTTTGACCCGGTCCCTTAGGAAGTTTATCTATGCAGCAAGAACAGAGGCTGATACTGGCACTGGCTTTGTCCATTCTGGTTTTGTTTTTGAGCCGGATGTACTTTTCACCGACCCCGGCGACAAAACCTCCCGAAAAGGAAGCCGTCACCAGGGGCATGGCCGCCGAAGGGGTGACGAAAAGCGGCCCGGAGGGCCAGGAGGAAAAGGGGAAGGTGCCCCTGGTGACAGGGATTCACCAGGCAGGTCAGATGGAATTGCCGGCCACCCAGGTTACTCTTCAGACCGTCACCGTGCAGGATCCCAGATACAGCGTGCTTCTAACCAATCGAGGCGCGAAGATTACCAGCTGGCTTTATCAGGAAGCTTCGGGAAATACAACCGAGCTGGTTCTGCAGGAAACCCCGGAAGAGCTGTTCGGCATCACGTCTCTGATCACGGAAGACGAAGCCCTGACGCAGAAGCTGAACCGGGCCCAGTATGAAGTACAGGTCGAGGGAAGCTCTGGTGATCCAAGCCGCCTAACAACCCCGGCGGTTATCAACTTTCACTATCAGGAAGGGAATCTTACGGTTGACAAGAAAATGAAGTTCAACCCTTCTTCCTGCCAGGTGGAGGTCGTCGCGGTAGTAAAGCGAAACGGAATACCGGTTTCGCCGGTACGCATGCGAATCGGACCGGCGATGGGTGCCACGGATGCTCTGCTGGGCACGGAGACCTGGCCCTCACAGGGTGTCGTCCACCTGACCGAAGGGTCCTTCACGAACCTGGCCTACAAGTCGATCGAAGGCAGCCAGACGTTGACCGGAAACACACAATGGGCCGGGCTGCAGACTCATTATTTCGCCGTACTGGCGCTGGCCAATGAGGGGAAAACCCTGGAGGGAAGCAAGGTAAACTCCTGGAAGTACAAGGCAAAGGATGAAAAAAACCAGGAAACCGAAAGGATTGTCGGATGGGTCGATATTCCTATGCCGGCAGGGGATGCCCATCGGGTTTTTCTGGGGCCGAAAGAGGAATACACATTAAAAAGCGTTCATCCGTTGCTGCCACTGGTGGTCGATTATGGCTGGTTCCGGATGATCGCCGAACCCCTGCTTGCCGCTCTGCGCTGGGTGCACTCCTGGGTGCCAAACTACGGAATCGCGGTCATACTTTTGACATTTCTGATCACCCTGGCTCTTTTTCCGCTTCGCTACAAGCAGCTGATCTCGATGAAAAAGATGCAGAAAATCCAACCGCAGATCCGTGCCATTCAGGATCGATATAAAAAAGCGAAAAGCAGCGCGGAAGAGCGGCAAAAAATGAACACGGAGATGATGGGGCTTTACAAGCAGCATGGCGTTAATCCGGTTGGGGGGTGCCTCCCGCTTCTGCTGCAGTTCCCTTTCTTTTTCGCTTTCAACTCCATGATGAATAACTGCTTCGAATTGCGAGGTGCCCCGTTTGCCTTGTGGATAAAGAACCTGGCCGCCCCGGATCCCTATTACATCACACCGATCGTCATGGGGTTGACCATGTACCTTTCCATGAAAATCACCACCCCTCCCACCACCGGCGACCCCATGCAGAATAAAATGATGTCCTGGATGATGCCGGGCATGATGACCTTCATGTTTCTGGGTTTGTCCGCGGGTCTGAACCTTTACTTCCTATTCAGCAATATCTTCAGTATTGCCATGCAAAAAGCAGCGGAAAAATATATTCCCGCCATTCGAAACGCATAGAATTGCCAATAAGGATTCCTTCGTGGAATTTTTACCTCTATATATTCGGGAGATGTAACGTGAACACGGATCTAAGAGAACAAATTCGGGAAACGGCGGCACAAATCTGTAGTTGCATGAAATTTACCGTGGCGGTAGAGATCGGAGAGGACGAAGAAGGCTTTCTTGTCGTTTTCTCCGGAAAAGACAGCGAGTTTTTACTCCAGAAAAACGGAGACGTTCTCAATTCGCTGGAATATGTCCTCAACCGGATTTTTTCGGATCGGCTGAAAAAAGACCTGAAAATCACTACGGATGCCAACGACTTTCGAAGGATTCGAAGGGAAGAGCTCTGCCTGATTGCTGAGAAAGCCTCAGAAAAGGTGGGCAACTACGGAACGACCATTAATCTGCAGGCCATGCCTCCCCACGAGCGGCGCATCATCCACATGGCCCTGAAGGATAATCCCAAGGTCAAAACGGTCAGCGAAGGGATGGGAGAAGACCGAAAAGTAATTATCATGCCCTCGCGATAAGCCGAAGGGGACCGTGCGCGGTGCGAAGAAAGGGGTTAAGAACGGATTTTCCCGGAAAACAGGAGGGACAAAAAGGCGATATCCGCCTCCGGAAAAACAAGATCGGCAAAGTCCGGCTGTCGGACCCAGCGGAATTCGCTGCATTCCAGGGCCTGAGGCTCTCCGCGGAGGCGTGAGGCCTGGAAAAAATGAAGGATCACCATACGATCCGGGTAGCGATGGGATAAAGTAGTTATAAGCTCTCCCACGACTATTTCGATACCCAGCTCTTCGCGAAGTTCCCGAACCAGGCAATCCTCCAGGCGCTCTCCCGCCTTCCTCTTCCCTCCGGGAAACTCCCAAAGCAGACCGCAATGACTTTCCGCCAGCCGGCGGGTCAGGAGATAGCGGTCATCTTCGACGATTACCGCCGCACAAACTTCTATGGCCGTGTCTGCCGCTTTTTCTTGTCGCATGATATCGTGCTCTGCCGGGAATAGAATGTTGACATATAATCAGGTAAGCGAAAAGACGAAATGACCATCTTTCCATCAAAAAGGAGAAGAATGCATACGGACAAAGAAAAGATCAGGATTCAGATCGCACACAGCCCCGATTCGGATGACGCTTTCATGTTTTATGCGCTGGCCAAGGAAAAGCTGACCGACCCGGGCATGGAATTTCACCACATCCTCAGCGATATCGAAACCCTGAACCGCAAGGCGCTGGAGGGGCAATACGAGGTTAGCGCCGTGTCCTTTCATGCGTACGCCTACCTCGCCGAGCGGTATGTCCTATTGCCCTGCGGGGCCAGCGTGGGAAACGGGTACGGCCCCATTGTGGTAGGACCGAAAGAGTCGCAGGCCAGGCCGCTGGCCGGCCGGAGGATTGCCATTCCCGGAGAATGGACCACGGCCCATCTGGCCTTGCGACTTTATGAACCACGGTTTCAGGCCGTGGTGGTTCCTTTTGACCGGATTCTGGACGAAGTTGCCGCCGGTTCCGTAGATGCCGGTTTGATCATCCACGAGGGACAGCTCACTTTCCGCAGTTGGGGGGTGGAGAAAATTGCCGATCTGGGAGAATGGTGGATGGAGAAAACCGGCCTGCCGCTGCCCCTGGGAGGAAATGTCATCCGTCGGGATCTGGGGATCGACATCATGAAAAAGGTCGGCTACTGGATCCGACAGAGTATCGCCTATGGCTTGAGCCACAGGGAAGAAGCCCTGGCCTACGCCGCAGGTTTTGCCCGCGGACTGACCGCCGAACAGATCGACCGATTTGTGCAAATGTATGTCAATGAATTTACCCTGGAATACAGCCCGGAAGCCAAAAGGGCCGTAGCGCGGCTGCTGGAGGACGGCTATCGGGCAGGAGTCGTGCCCCGGATGGTGGCTCCGGAATTTCTGGAAATTCCCGACGCCATATAGGCGGCATGGAAGATGCGCTTTTCCATACAGGATACCATTGCGGCCATGGCGACGCCGCAAGGCAAGGGGGCCATCAGCCTTATCCGGGTGAGCGGGGAAGGTGCCATGGCAATCGCCCGGAGGTTTTTCCAGACCCGAAGCAAAAAGGAAATACGGGCCCACCGTGCGCAGGTGGGAGAATTCTTTTCCAGCCGGAAACAATTCATCGACCAGGTCGTGCTGGTTTCTTACCCGAAACCGAAATCCTATACGGGCGAAGACATGCTGGAAATTTCCTGTCATGGAAGCCCGGTGGTTGCCGCAGAGATTCTGGAAACCTTGATTTCCGGCGGGGCCAGGCTGGCCGAGCCAGGAGAGTTTACCTTTCGGGCGTTCCTTCACGGGAAAATGGACCTGGTTCAGGCAGAGGCCATCGAGCAGCTGATCGCCGCCCAAACCAGGAGACAGGTGCAACTGGCGGCAGGCCAGCTTCGCGGTCGGGTATCGGGCTGTTTGAAAGAAATAAAAGAGCGGCTGATACAGATTCTTATCGAGCTGGAAACGGCAGTTGAGTTTGTGGAGGATCAGCTGGAGAAGGAACCTTTCGAAAAGCGCCTGTGCCTGCTGAATGATGTTTGCCGCGGCCTGGAACGCCTGTCGCGCTCTTACGGCACCGGAAGTACCGTCTGCCAGGGAAGAAAAGTTGCGGTTATGGGACGATCCAATGTTGGAAAGTCAAGTCTATTCAATAGTTTACTAAACGACGAGCGCGCCATCGTCTGCGATCTGGCCGGAACCACGCGGGATACCCTGCACAGCACTATGGAACTGGAGGGTGTGCCGGTGCAGATCATCGATACGGCCGGGTGGAGAAAAACAAAGAGTCGAATCGAGCAGGAGGGCCTTCGGCGCAGCGGGTTGGCCATGGAGAGCGCAGACCTGGTCCTTCTGGTTCTCGACGCCCAAAAAGGTTGGACCCAGGGCGACCGGACCATCCTGAACAGAACGGAAGGAAAAAAAGTACTCCTGGTCTGGAATAAAATGGACCTGGTTGAGTCGGAAACCATGCCGGACTGTCCTGCGACAAGGGACATGCCGGTCTGCCATGTTTCGGCTCTTACCGGCATGGGCATAGAAGAGTGCAGAAAAGAGATCGGACGGCTGTTGCTACCGGATCCGGTGGCAGAAGAGGAGCCGATGATCAGCAATCTGAGGCACAAGCAGAAAATGGACGCATCCCTGCAATACATGGTACAGGCCAGGGAGGCAATGCGCAGCGGTTTCTCGGAGGAATATGTTCTGGCGGATATGAAAAAAGCGCTGGAATGCCTGGATGAAATTACCGGGGAGACCACAAGCGAAGAGCTTTTGGGAAAAATATTTTCCCGTTTTTGCATCGGAAAATAGAGGCGGGAAGTGAACGGCAGGGAAGATGATTTTGATGTAGCGGTCATTGGAGCCGGGCATGCCGGGTGCGAAGCCGCTGTGGCCTCATCCCGAATCGGATGCCGGACCGCTCTCATCACCATGAACATCGACCTGGTGGCTCAAATGTCCTGCAACCCTTCCATTGGCGGAATTGGAAAGGGCCATCTGGTTTGCGAAATCGATGCTCTCGGTGGTGTCATGGGAATGATCGCCGACAGGGCTGCCATTCAATACCGTCTCTTGAACCAGAGCCGGGGGCCTGCCGTACAGGCTACCAGGATCCAGGCGGATAAGGCCGAATACCGAAGAGAGATGAAAAATCTGCTGGAAAAAGAAAAGAACCTGCATTTTATACAGGGAGAAGCGGTCCGTTTCGACATCCAGGATGGAAAAATTGACGGCATTTTTCTTCACGACACCCGAAAAATTCGCGTAAAAGCGGTTGTCCTGACCGCCGGAACCTTTCTGAACGGCCTGGTACACATCGGGGACTGTCAGTTTCATGCCGGAAGAGCGGGAGAACCGGCTGCCCGGGAGCTGGCCGAGCACCTTAAAACGATAGGCTTTGCCGTTGGACGATTGAAGACGGGAACCCCGGCCCGGTTGGACCGGGAATCGCTCGACTATTCCAGGATGGAAGCCCAGGAGGGCGACGCAAGACCCGTTTTCTTTTCCTCGCAAACGGGAAAGTGCCTTCTTCCGCAGCTACCCTGTCACGTGACCTATACAAACCAGGAAGTGCATCAGGTCATACGGAACAACCTGAACAGATCCCCGCTGTACGGTGGTCGGATTGTGGGGATCGGTCCCAGATACTGCCCTTCCATAGAAGACAAAGTCGTCAAATTTCCCGAAAGAAACCGCCACCAGCTTTTTATTGA
Organism: uncultured Acidobacteriota bacterium; assembly: GCA_903847975.1. Classification (GTDB taxonomy): domain Bacteria; phylum Acidobacteriota; class UBA6911; order CAINFC01; family CAINFC01; genus CAINFC01. The sequence continues at coordinate 47,536 of CAINFC010000052.1, forward strand.
GCCGGAGGGGATTGAAAACAGAGAAGTGTATGTCAACGGATTATCCACCAGCCTTCCGGTGGACGTTCAGCGGGCCATGCTGGAAAAAATTCCTGGCCTGGAAAATGCCCGGATGATTCGACCTGGATACGCCATCGAATATGATTTTGTGCAGCCCACCGAATTGAAAAGAAACCTGGAAACCAAACGGATTGCCGGCCTGTTTCATGCCGGGCAGATCAATGGAACGACCGGATATGAAGAGGCTGCCGCTCAGGGAATGGTTGCCGGTATTAATGCCGCCATGTATGCTACGGGGAGGAAAGCGGTCCTTTTCGAACGGGACCAGAGCTATATCGGCATCCTTATCGATGATTTGACAGGCAAGGGGGTGGATGAGCCCTACAGGATGTTTACTTCAAGATCGGAGTACCGACTTCTGCTCCGCTGCGACAATGCCGACTCGCGGTTGCGGCAGATCGGAATGGAAGCCGGCCTGGTATCTTCCCTGGAATTCCAAAAAACGAAGGAAAAATATCGCCGAATGGAGAAAGGAATCCACCTCCTTCGGGTCACACGGGCCAAAGAACTTCTGGCCTTTCCAACCGTGGGGGAAAAAAAGAGGTGGCCGGACGGAATTAAAAACCTCAGCCTTGCTGAGTTGCTCCGGAGGCCGGAGATCACCATCGGCGATCTGATGCCTCTGCTGGAAACAAGAATGGAAGGCGAAACACTGGAAGCAGAGCAGTTGAAGATCCTGGAAAATGAAATCAAATACGAGGGATATATCGTCCGGCAGAAACAGGATGTTGAAAAGAATAGAAAAAGAGAAGACATGGCGCTTCCCGGTGATATGGAATATGAAAAAATAGACGGAATATCAAGAGAAATTAGAAAAAAACTGGGAGAACGAAAGCCGGCCACACTGGAAGAGGCAGCAAGAATGCCGGGAATTACCCCCGCTGCCATCATGATTTTAAGGATTCACTTGGAAATGATCAGGAAGAAAAAGATATGATTTCCTGGCAGGTGAGAGAAAACCTGGAGCGAATCGGGGTCAGGGTTGAAAAGAGTCTGCTGGAAAAAGTTGAAGAATACGATCAAACACTATTGAAGTGGAATCGGAAAATTAACCTGACCGGCCTGAAAACGGAGGAAGAAAGGGCCATGTGGTTGTATTCCGAATCCATATGGGCGGCCGTCACCTTTCCCGTTCAGGGCGGAATGATTGATGTCGGATGCGGATGCGGTTTTCCCGGCCTGGCTTTTCACTGGGTGAACCAATGTAAACTGACACTTATCGAACAAAAGGAAAAGAAGGTCCATTTTTTAAAAGAAGCCGTGCGGCGGTTGGAAATGAAAAATGTAACCACCAGAAATCAGACGTTTGACGGATATCTCGGTTTTTACGAAAGAGAGAAAGAAGAACAAATCGGAATCAGCTGGAGGGCTCTCTGTCTTAACCGGGATACCATTCAAAAAATGGTTGGAGAAATGAGGAACGGCGACAGCGCGATCTGTTTTCTGGGAAAAGACAGTAGGGAAACCGACTGGGTGGGGCAGACAAAAGGGTTGTCTGTCAAAAAAAGAAAATTCTTTCCATTGTCCGAACACAGATTCGTCATTCAAATGGTAAAATGTTCCACGTGAAACGCTCCGTGGGTCAATCCATTTTGTTCCACGTGAAACATTTTTTATAAAAGGCTTTGAATAAAAGGAAAACGAAGGTCTTTCCTCATGTGCAAAATTTTTGCAATCGCCAACCAGAAGGGGGGCGTCGGTAAAACCACCACGGCAATCAATTTGGGGGCAGCGCTGGCCTCAGGGGATCACAGTGTTCTTCTGGTGGATACGGATGCCCAGGCCAATTGCAGCAGCGGATTGGGTTGGAGGCGCCAGGAGTCTCAACCGACTCTGTATGATCTGCTCCTGGACGGCCTTTCTCCCGACAAAATAATCGTCGACACGGATCTGCCCAGGCTCAAGCTTTTGCCTGCCGACAGGCGCCTTGCCGGCGCTGCGGTTGAGCTGCTTCAAATGGAAGACCGGGAGTTTTTGCTGAGCCGCCTTCTGGAAACGCTCCGCAAGGACTTTGAGTTTATCCTGATCGACTGCCCGCCTTCTCTGAACCTGTTAACCATCAATGCCCTGGTCGCTGCTGACGGGCTCCTGGTTCCGATTCAGAGCGAATACATGGCGCTCGAGGGAGTTTCCGATCTGATGGATACCGTGGAAAGGGTCCGTCGTCGGTTCAATCCCAAACTTCAGATTACCGGGGTTTTGGCTACCATGTTTGACGAAAGGACGAATCTTTCCAACCAGATCCTGCAGGAGCTGGAAAGATACTTTTCCGCCAAGCTTTATCGAACGGTCATTCCCAGGAATATCCGCCTGGCGGAAGCCCCCAGCTTTGGGAAACCTGTCATTCTCTACGATGTCCGCTCGAAAGGGGCGGAATCCTATATCAGCTTAGCGAAGGAAATTCTGGCCCATGAAAAAGAAAGTATTGGGTAGGGGCCTGGACGCCCTCATTCCGGACAGCGGTCCGGGACCCGGGGAGACCCTTCGGGAGTTGGACCTTGATTTGATTGATCCCAACCCGGTCCAGCCGAGGATGCGCAGCAATTTCGGGGATCTGGAGGGTCTCTCTGCCTCGATTCGTGAGTGCGGGGTGATTCAGCCGATTATCGTCCGGCGCAAGGGAGCCCGCTATCAGCTGATTGCCGGCGAAAGGCGCTGGATGGCTACCCAGCAGGCCGGTTATCTTAAAATCCCGGCCATCATCCGTGATGTTGAGGACGAGAATCTCCTGCAGGTTACCCTGGTGGAAAATATCCAGCGCAAGGAATTGACTGCATTGGAAGAAGCACAGGCATACCAGGAGCTGATTCAAGCCAGCCTGACCCAGGAGGAAATCGCCCACAAGGTCGGTAAAGATCGGGCGACTGTGGCCAACTTTCTCCGCCTGCTCAAGCTGCCAGCGGAAATTCAGACCTGGATTCAGGAAGGCAAGCTCGCCATGGGCCATGCCCGCCCGCTTCTTTCCCTGGAGCTTTCCAGCGAGCAGATTGAGCTTGCCAGGGAGGCTATTCAACATGGGTACAGCGCGCGGATGGTCGAGGAAAAAGTCGACCGAATTCTGCATCGCAGCGGTGTAAAAAAGAAAAAGAGCAAAAACTTCCTTGAGGATGTGAATGTGGAGTCCGCCATATCGGACCTGCGCCACCGGCTTGGTACCAAGGTGGAACTGATAGGAGAGAGAAAAAGAGGTAAAATCATTTTACATTACTTTTCGGAGGAGGAGCTGGAAAGGCTCTTTGGCTTACTGACGGGTAAATAGGTTTCGGTTTGGCGGCAGATCGGCCATAATCAGGTTATCATTTTTTACGAAAGGCAGGGCTGGAAACCATGCTAAATAAGGGAAAACAGGGAGAGCTCGAGGGTTTTTTAGGACCGGCGACCAGCTTGAAAGGGGAGCTTCGGTTCAAAGAGATGTTGCGTATTGACGGCAGCTTCGATGGTTCGGTTGAAAGTTCCGGTACCCTGCAGGTAGGCGAAACCGGCCACCTGACTGCCACCGTGAACGCAAAAAACATCGAAATTTCCGGCAAGGTGGAAGGAACCCTTAAGGCAACAGGGATTATATCCATTCTCCATCAGGGGAAAGTCATGGGTGACATCACCACGCCAATCCTGGTGGTTGAGGAAGGAGCCATTCTGGACGGAAAGTGCAATATGGTGAGTGCCTCCAGCGATTCGGCAAAAGCGGCCTCCGAGCAAAAAGCGGCCGGGTCCAAAGGAGAGAGCAAAAAGTAGGCGGCAGGCTTCCCCGGTTGCAATGGCCGACCTATTGGATCCAAAGTTTGCTGCATTTCTTGCCCATCTGCAGTACGAGCGGCTTTGCTCCGTTCACACCATCCGGAACTATTCCTCCGATCTGGTCCAGTTCCGCGATTTTCTGAAGTCGGTTTCGTGCGGCGATAAACCACCGGAATGGAAGGAAATCGATCACCGGACAATCCGGGAGTTCCTGGCTTGGCTCTACGCCCGAGGAGTTAAAAAATCCTCCATCAACCGGAAGCTGTGCGCCGTACGTTCCTTTTTTTCCTTTTTACAGCGCCAGGATAAACTGGAAACAAACCCTGCCTGCCTGGTTTCCTCACCCAGGCAGGAAAAGCGGCTTCCCGAATACCTGACTGTGGACTATGCGGTGGAGCTGGTCAGCAAACCGGATCCCTCCACGCCGGTAGGCGCTCGTGATCGGGCGATTCTGGAAATGCTTTATGCCAGCGGAGTCAGGGTCAGCGAGCTGGTCGGTCTGAACTGGGCCGATGTGCGGCTGGAAGAATGTCTTGTCCTTGTCCGGGGGAAAAGAAAAAAAGAGAGGCTTATCCCTTTTGGGGAAAAGGCCCGCGAAGCCCTGGAGTTATGCAAAGCGCTGCGTTCGGGAGTGCCGGCCAGGGGTGCCGATCCCTCCCGAAAAAACCACGAAGCCGTTTTTATCAACCAGCGCGGCGGCCGCCTGACGGCCCGCTCGGTACGAAGGATCCTGAACCACTATGTCAACCTCTGTGCCCTGCAAAACCATGTGTATCCGCACATGATTCGCCACTCTTTTGCCACACACCTGCTCAATGCCGGGGCCGACCTGCGCCTGATCCAGGAGCTATTGGGTCACGAGAGTCTGGCGACTACACAAAAGTACACCCATGTTTCTCTGGATCAGCTGATGGCAGTCTATGATAAAGCCCACCCCAAAGCCTGACTTGAATCAAGTTTCAGGGTTGTGCCAGCCTGGACAGGTTTCCGCCCAACCGCGCCTCTCCGCCGAATGAGGGCATCGGAGAAGGCTCTTTGGGTGGTGGGTTAACTCCTACCATGGCATAAATTTCATCCTTGGTCCACCCATCGCGGATAAGGGTCAGGTACATCTTCTGTTTGGCTTCGTCTTCCTTTCGCAGTTGCTCTTTATTCTCTGGGTTTGATTCGTAATTTATTGATATAGAATGCTTTAAGGTCACAAGCAGGATGTTGTCGGAGTCCCCGATCCGCTTTTTAAGAGCCAGCAGGCGGCCGGCCACCTGGGCCGGTTCCGAGGGATCCCACTCGATAGCCACCAGGGCATTCTTTTCGTTGATCCGCCTGGCAGTGGCTTCATCCGGCAGCGTATTGTCCAGGGAGATGAGGAACGGCTTTTGCGCTGCCTCCAGGATATCCTCGCAAAGACGCTTGGGCGGATCGATGAAGTTCAGAGTGATTCGGTTGGCTTCAAAGGCTTTAAGCGCGGCGCGTCCCCGTTCGGTAATTCCGGAGGAGGCAAACCAGATGCCGTCTCCACGGGAAGCCACATCCACTCTTCCGACGCTGAGCAGCTTTCCGGCCAGATCGATCAGGGTGACATTGCCGTCGAAGGCGGATGTGTCGCTCAGGCCGATATGCAGCCGCGGGCCGGCGGAACCGCCCTGGGTTCCTTCCTGGCGATATCGGCGCCCTCGCCCCGTCTGGTTTTCCGCCAGATTAACCGGCGTCAGCCGCATTCCGTTATAGAGGTGCAACCGGTCCGGGACAAGCAGCTCCACAGCCGTTTCCCGTGCCAGGTTGATGGTTCCCTGTAAAACGAACTGGCCCGTTTTGCGAAGAATTTCCGAATCGATTTTTTCCGACTTGTCGGCGGCGTCATGGTAATCCGGATGGCCCACGCCGCCGCTGGTCATCAGGGCCAGAGATTCGATCCCTTTTTCAATGAAAGCGGAATGATCGCTTCCTCCGGGCCCGCCGGTGGAGGGATCCACGATGCTGGCTATGTCCGCATCCTGGAATTTCAGTATAACGTTGTAAATGGATGGGAAATTGAGCGCCCCCGGGGCGCCGATACGATTTCCCAGTCCGACCATGTCGGCATTGAAATTGACCACGATGTCGTCGATTTTTATCCCGCCGCTGGGATTCTTGGCGAAGTAGTTCGATCCGAGGAGGCCCATCTCCTCTCCGCACCAGAGCGCGAAAACAATGGTCCGCTTCGGTTTGATCGCGGCGGCGCCGGCGGCAATTAAACGGCCCATTTCCATGGTTAAGGCCGCTCCGGAGGCGTCATCATCGGCCCCGTTGTAAATGAGATCGTTGGTCATCCCCAGGTGGTCCAGGTGTCCGCCGATGAGGATGACCTGGTTTTTAAGCTGAGGGTCTGTCCCTTCCACTTTCCCGATTACATTGTGAGAGATATTGTTCTTGAATTTTTCGCCATAGTAATCGGTGGTCCTGTAGCCTTTGATCTGGCCCTGTACACCGGTTGCCATCGACCGAGGCTTCTTGCTGCGGATATCGCGCCGGATCGCATCCATCCGCCCAAGGAAAGCTCGGGGCGATTCCTGCGGATCACGCCACAGAATCTGCCGGAAAATCCTTTCGTTGATATCGCTGACCACCAGGAAGGGTCGCAGGTAGGGGGAGCCTTCGAGCGCATCCCGGCCGCCCATGGGGCGACGGGCGGCCGCCGCCGGGGGTTGCGCGGCCGGTCCGAATGGATTTTCCAATACCAGCTTGTCGGTGTTGAACAGCAGAATCGCCGCGGCCCCTTTATCATAGGCCGTTTTAATCTTGGTCCGGTCACTCGATTCCTCCGACCAGGATTCCGTTTCCTTGACTTCCGCGGCCGCCGGCCCGAACATGGATCGCGCTGCCGGGGCGTCTTTGGGGGATCCCTTTAAAACCAGAACGATTTTCCCGGATAGGTCCAGCCCGGCATATTCGTCGAGTCCCTTGGCTGGTGCGGATATTCCGTAGCCGAGGAAGACGATCTCGTTACTGACCTGCGTGCCGGGGGTGGATGAGCTTTCCAATGTAAAGTCGCCGTCCCGCAGATAGAACGTGCGGCCATCGACCGAAAGCTCCGGGATACCGCGGGTCCAGGCAAAGGAGCTGCGGAAACCGGTGATCGGTACATTCTGCAGGTAGCTGCCGTTGTCGCCGGCGGGTTGCAGACCCCACTCCTTGAATTTTCCGGCGGCCCAATCCACCGTTTTCTCGAAGCCGGGAGTCAGGGATTTCCGTCCTTCCTTGTCGGGAGCCGAAAGGAATTCAATGTAGGATTTGATAATGCCTCCATCCACCCGAATGGAGGTTGGGCCCTCCGTGGCAGCGGGCGGGGGCGAGCTCTTTTTCCTGGTCTGGGCCGGTGCCGACGGGCACAGAAGCAAGCCGGTCAGGATGATAATCCAAAATCGTAAGGTGCGGTTTCCATTTTGCATCGGATTTTCCCTATCCCAATCTCTCTCCGTCTCCTCCCAACCGCGGACAGAAAACAATTCAGTAATATTGCAATCCCCACTCGAAAAGTAAGCATTTTAAATGGACGGGCCAGGTGTGTCAAGCCTCGGATGGCGCAACCCACCCGCTTCCCGGCGGGTGAGGCGGACCATCCGGACGATAATCCCCCTTCTCTTGACATCCCCATGGGCGCCATCTAAAATCGAGATATGGAAATATCGCCAAACGAGAAGGAGGCCGCTCCCGTAGAGAGCAAGAGCCGTGGGACCAGGCCGGAGGTGACTTTTAACGAAAAGGAATGCAAAGGCTGTGAGCTGTGCGTTTCCGTCTGTCCCAAAAAAATACTCAAACTGGATACTTCGCGGGTGAATGTCAAGGGATATTTTCCCTCGACGATTTACAATCCGGACGAATGCATCGGCTGCGGAAACTGTGCCAAGATGTGTCCGGATTCGGTGATCACGGTACGAAAATAGGAACCCGGCTATGGCTAAAAAGCTCATGAAGGGGAATGAGGCGATTGCCGCGGCGGCCATAAACGCCGGCTGTCGGTATTTCTTCGGCTATCCGATTACCCCGCAGAACGAAATTCCCGAATACATGTCCAAGGAGATGCCCAAAGCCGGCGGGACCTACCTGCAGGCGGAATCGGAAGTGGCGGCCATCAATATGGTTTACGGCGCTGCCGGCGCCGGCGCCCGGGTTCTGACATCCTCCTCCAGTCCCGGGATCAGCCTGATGCAGGAGGGCATATCCTATATCGCTGCCGCGGAACTGCCCTGCGTGATTGTAAACATCATGCGTGCCGGACCGGGCCTGGGCGGGATTCAGCCGGCACAGGCGGATTACTTTCAGGCCACCAAAGGGGGGGGGCACGGGGACTACCGACTTTTGGTACTGGCACCTTCCAATTTGCAGGAAGCGGTCGACCTGACCCAAAAGGCGTTTGACCTGGCGGACCGCTATCGGAACCCGGTCATGATCCTGGCCGACGGGATGATTGGTCAGATTATGGAGCCGGTAGAAATTTTACCGTATGAGTCCCCCTCCGACCTGCCGGCCAAAGACTGGGCGACCACCGGAACGGTTCACAGCGGCGGGCGCCGCCGGGTTATCAACTCCCTGTTTTTGAATCCGGACGACCTGGAGAACCACATCGAAGGAATCTATAAAAAATATGCCGAAATGGAATCCCGGGAGGTTCGCTACGAGCTGTTCCAGTGCGAGCAGGCCGATGTGATCCTGGTGGCTTACGGGACCATGTCCCGCATTGCCCGCACGGTGATTGAAAAATGCGCCGCCCTTGGTTTGCGCGTCGGCCTGCTGCGACCGATCACGCTTTATCCGTTTCCGGCTCCGGCCTTCGATCAGGTCGTCGAAACCGCCCGGGCCTTTCTGGTGGTGGAAATGAGCAAAGGTCAGATGTTGGACGACGTCAGGATTTCCGTAGCCGGGAGGAGGCCGGTTCACTTTTATGGGCGCACCGGCGGTGTGGTCCCCACGCCCATGGAAATCCTGGAAAAAATACAGGATATTTTGGGGAGGCCGCGCCCATGAAAACAGTCTATGAAAAATCCGCCGGTCTGACCGATGTAACCATGCACTATTGCCCTGGCTGCACCCACGGGGTTATTCACAAGCTGGTGGCGGAATCGCTGGTGGAATTGAATGTACTGGACAAGGCGGTGGCGGTAGCCCCGGTAGGCTGCGCGGTTTTTGCCTACGAGTATTTCAACTGCGACTCCCAGGAGGCGGCGCACGGACGAGCTCCGGCGGTGGCTACGGGGATCAAGAGGGTTCACCCTGAGAACATTGTTTTCACCTACCAGGGGGACGGGGACCTGGCCTCCATCGGAATGGCCGAAATCGTTCATGCCGCGATGCGCGGCGAAAACATCACTGTGATTTTCGTGAACAATGCCATCTACGGCATGACCGGTGGCCAGATGGCCCCAACCACCCTGATCGGGCAGCGCACCACCACCTCTCCGGCGGGAAGAAACCAGGCCGGACAGGGGCTGCCGCTGCACATCAGCGAAATGCTGGCCACCGTGGAGGGTTCGGCCTTCATCGCCCGTGTCGCGGTACACACCATTCCCCGGCTCAATGCCGCCAAGCGCTCCATTAAAAAGGCTTTTCAGCTGCAGATCGAGGGGCGCGGCTTCAGCATGGTGGAAATCCTTTCCACCTGTCCCACCAACTGGGGCATTTCCCCGGTGGAATCCCTGCGCTGGGTCGAGGAAAACATGGTGCCCAAGTATCCCCTGGCGGTCTACAAAGATATCGATGGAGGAGCATGACTATGGCCGAAGAGCGAATCATCATATCCGGGTTCGGCGGCCAGGGCGTCCTGATGATCGGGAAGCTTTTAGCTCAGGCGGGCATGCAGGAGGGCAAGAATGTCACCTGGCTTCCCTCCTACGGGCCGGAGATGCGCGGCGGAACGGCCAACTGTTCCGTCATTCTCTCGGATTTCGTAATCGGGGCTCCGGTGGTTTCCGAGGCAACCTGTGTGATTGCCATGAATTTGCCCTCCCTGGATAAATTTGAATCTGCCGTTCAGCCCGGGGGCTGCCTCCTTTATAATACCTCGCTTATCCCGCGCAGCCCGCAGAGAACGGATATCCGGATTCTGGCTATTCCGGTTACCGGGATTGCCACCCGGCAGGGAAGTCCCAAGGTGGCAAACGTCGTCATGCTGGGAGCCTATCTGGCCTTAACCGGGGGCGTGCAGAAGGAGACCGTAGTTACTGCCATAAAGGAGGTACTGGGAACCAAGCAGCATCTGCTGGCCATCAATTTGAATGCCCTGAACGAAGGCATACAGTTTTCTTCCAAGGAGTAGACCGGGTTTATGCAAAAAGAAAAAATCGTTCTGGAAATCCCTGCCAAGTCGCTGCACCTGGAGCATGCCCACTGCCCGCAGGGCCACAGCCTGATGGATCCCACGGTTCTGATTAACGGCTACCCTTCGGTAAAAGTCGTCCTTCAATATGGAAGCATTCGAGGCAACGTGCATCTGGACCCCATTTACGGAAGTTTTCACAACGTTTTTGACGTCGACATCCCCGAAGGGGTAGTTGTGGACATGTTTTGTCCGACTTGCGATGTGCCTTTAGGTGTGCCGCACCATAGCTGCGATTACTGCTTCTCTCCTGTTTTCGAACTTTATCTCCCCAACGGCGGAATACTGGAAGGGTGTCTTAAAGTCGGGTGCCACCAGCACAAATTGAGGCTCGTGGATGTCGATGAGCAGCTCGGCATGATCCACGGCCAGGACCAGATCCAGCTGCTGATGTGAAGAACCGGCGGTTTCAGATCCGGGACCCAGGGTCCTAAATCAGGAAGCCGCACTGGCCGCAAAAAGCCCTTCTTGAAATCCTGCTTTGGAGATGCAATCCGAAGATCAGAATAGGGATTCCTACCAGAAAAGGAATAAAAAACAGCCCGATTGCGCAAACCAGAAGCCCGGTTTCTTTTTCCGCTGGGTTTGCTCTGTGGACACCGCCGCAGCCGCAGCCGAGGCATACGGTCTCTGCGCGGCGAACAGCCAGTGCAATGTCTTGCTCTGAGGCGATTTTCATGGCGAAAAGACGGGAGCCAAAACCATGGGGCAATAGTTTTGGCCCCCTAGCCAAAGTCATTAGTTAGGAGGATTAATGATAGTGGCTATATCTTCTTACCTTCCGGATAAAAAAAAGTTTCTTTTTTTTTGTAAAAAACTAAAAAATTTTTTGAATTTCGTCAAAAGCAGCCCGACGGGGCATATTGTCCTTTTTCCCCTCTTGTACTACAATCTGGTTTCCCAATTTGCATAAGGAGTCCCCGATTATGAACATTCATGAATATCAGGCCAAGGCCCTTTTCCAGGAATTCGGCGTGGCAACGCTGGGCGGGAAGGCGGCCTTTTCTCCGGAAGAAGCCAAAGCGGCTGCGGAAGAGCTGGGAGGATCCGTTTGGGTGGTTAAGGCCCAGATTCATGCCGGGGGACGGGGCAAGGCGGGTGGCGTCAAGCTGGCCCGGAGCCCGGAGGAGGTTGCTTCGATCACCGGAAACCTGCTTGGAAAGACGCTGGTAACCCCGCAGACCGGGCCGGCCGGCAAATTGGTCCAGAAGGTTTTTGTGGAGCAGGGGTGCCGGATAGCCAGGGAGCTTTATCTGGGAATGGTTCTCGACCGGGCCACATCGAGGATTACGGTCATGGCCTCCACCGAAGGCGGCGTGGAGATTGAGGAAGTGGCTGCCCGGACTCCCGAGAAAATCGTAAGGGAAGCCATCGACCCCCTGGTTGGCCTGGCCGACTATCAGGGCCGCAACATTGCTTTTGCTCTGGGGCTAAAAGACAAGGAGGTGGCGCGGGCGGTGCAATTCATGAAGGGGCTCTACCGGCTGATGATTACCAAAGATGCCTCAGTGGTGGAAATCAACCCGCTGGTTCTTACCGAGGACGGCAATGTGATTGCGCTGGACGGGAAAGTGAACTTTGACGACAACGGCCTTTTCCGGCACCCGGAAATAGAAAAACTCCGGGACCTTTCCGAGGAGGACCCCAAGGAGACGGAAGCGAAGAGATATGATTTAAGCTATATCTCCCTGGAGGGCAACATCGGCTGTATGGTAAACGGTGCAGGGCTGGCCATGGCTACCATGGACATTATCAAGCTGGCGGGAGGAGAGCCGGCCAATTTTCTGGATGTGGGCGGGGGGGCCACCGCCGAAAAGGTCACCGCTGCCTTCAAGATCATTGTGCGGGATCCCAACGTCAAGGTGATACTGGTCAACATCTTCGGCGGAATCATGCGCTGTGATGTGATTGCCGAGGGGATCATTGCTGCCATCCGGGAGGTCGGATTGACCATGCCGTTGGTGGTTCGTCTGGAAGGGACCAATGTCGAACTGGGAAAGAAAATGCTCGAAGAGGCCCGTCTCAACATTGTTTCTGCGGAGGACCTCGGAGATGCCGCCCGAAAAGCAGTGGCCTGTTTGAACGGAAGAGGGGAATAGGATGAGCGTACTAGTCAATAAGGAAACCAGGGTGCTCTGCCAGGGAATTACCGGTAAAACCGGGATGTTTCACACCGATCAGGCCATCAAGTACGGTACGCGGATGGTGGCCGGAGTGACGCCGGGGAAAGCCGGAGAGACAGTTCTCGGCCTCCCCGTTTTCAACACGGTGGCGGAAGCCAGAAATAAAACCGGGTGTACCGCCTCCGTCATTTATGTTCCTCCCGCCTTTGCGGCCGACTCCATTATGGAAGCGGTGGCCGCCGATCTGGATCTGGTGGTCTGCATTACCGAGGGGATCCCGATTAATGACATGGTCCAGGTAAAGCGGTTTATGGAGGGGAAGCGGACCCGCCTGATCGGTCCGAACTGTCCCGGCATTATTACCCCCGACGAATGTAAAATCGGAATCATGCCCGGGTACATTCATAAAAAGGGGCCGATCGGGATTGTCAGCCGGAGTGGCACTCTGACCTACGAGGCTGTCTGGCAGACACGCGAACTGGGTCAGTCCACCTGCGTCGGAATCGGCGGAGACCCGGTCAACGGGACGAACTTTGTGGATTGCCTGCGCCTGTTCCAGGAGGATGACGAAACCAGGGCGATTGTGATGATCGGCGAAATCGGCGGCTCCGCGGAGGAAGAAGCCGCCGCTTTCATCCAGGCCAGGGTGACCAAGCCGGTGGTCGGCTTCATCGCCGGACAGACGGCTCCGAAAGGGAAAAGGATGGGCCATGCCGGGGCCATTATTGCCGGGGGAAAGGGGACCGCTGCGGAAAAGGTGCTGGCTCTTCGGGATGCCGGAGTGGTCATGGCCGGCTCCCCCGCGGAAATCGGCAGGGAAATGCTGGCACTCTACGCAAAGACATACGGGTGTAAAAATTAAGGAAGGGGAACGACTATGTGGCAAGCCGAAACGATTTTGAAAACCGGATCCGGGGAGTACTTCCTTTCCAGCCTGCCGGCTCTGGCGGCGAGGCAGGGAGCAGACCTTGGGCGACTGCCCTTCTCGATCCGCGTGGTTCTGGAAGCCGCCCTGCGCCGCTGCGACGGTTCGGTCATCACCGAGCAGCAGGTTCTCGACCTGCTCCGCTGGAAAAACAGAGATGAGCAGCGGCCGGCGATCTCTTTTTATCCCGGCCGGGTATTGATGCAGGATTTCAGCGGCGTTCCGGTGGTGAACGACCTGGCGGGCATGCGCGCCGCGATGGCGCGACTGGGAAAGGATCCGGAGCGCATTCAGCCGCTGATTCCGGTCGACCTGGTGGTCGATCATTCCCTGCAGGTGGACTATGCCGGCACCCCGGATGCCCTGCAGCGCAACGTGGATCTGGATTACAAGCGCAACGGCGAGCGCTATGCCTTTCTGCGCTGGAGCCAGCAGGCCTTCCGCAACCTGCGGATCGCCCCGCCCTCCTCGGGCATTATTCACCAGGTCAACATCGAGTTTCTGGCCACCCTGGTTCTGACCCAGGCCATGGAAGGACTTAGCCGGCCGGTGGCATTCCCGGATACGCTCCTCGGCACGGATTCTCACACCACCATGGTAAACGGAATGGGGGTTGTCGGCTGGGGTGTGGGCGGCATTGAGGCCGTGGCGGCCATGCTGGGCGAGCCGATCGAAATGCTGATTCCGGATGTCATCGGCTTCCGACTGACCGGAGAGCTTCGCGAAGGAGTCACGCCCACGGACCTGACCCTGACCATTACCCAGATGCTGCGCAAAAAGGGCGTCGTGGAAAAATTCGTGGAGTATTGCGGACCGGGGATTGCCTCTCTTTCGACGGCCGACCGGGTGATGGTGGCCAACATGACCCCGGAAACCGGGGCGACCATGGGCTTTTTCCCGGTGGATGCCCAGACGCTGGAATACCTGCGGGCCACGGGGCGGACGGCGGACGCCGTGGATCTGGCAGAACAGTACTACCGCGCCCAGGGAATGTTCCGGGAGGAAGGACAGCCGGAGCCGCAATTCACCGACATGCTGGAGCTGAATCTGGCGGATGTGGAGCCGAGCCTGGCGGGGCCCAAGCGCCCGCAGGATCGCGTCTCCCTGAGCACCATGAAGGAAAATTTCCGCAGCTCGCTTTCCAAGCCGACCGCCGAGCGCGGCTACGGCTTGACCGGCGGAGATCTGGACCGCAGCCAGCCGGTAGAGGGTATGGATGTCCGGCTTCGCCATGGGGCGGTGCTGATTGCCGCGCTGACCTCCTGCACCAACACCTCCAACCCGTTCGTAATGCTTTCCGCCGGCCTTCTGGCCAAAAAAGCCGTGGAAAAGGGCCTGCAGGTTCCGCCCTATGTCAAATGCAGCCTGACGCCGGGGTCCCGGGTGGTGGCTTCCTATCTGGATGCCGCCGGACTGATGGAACCCCTGGCCAGGCTGGGGTTCGATCTGGCCGGCTACGGCTGTGCCACCTGCATCGGCAACTCCGGTCCACTGCCCGACACCCTGGTCCGGGCAGTCGAGGAAGGGAAAATTGTGGCCGCTTCGGTTCTGTCGGGGAACCGTAACTTCGAGGGGCGCGTTCACCCGCAGACCCGGGCGAACTATCTGGCTTCTCCGCCTCTGGTTGTGGCTTATGCCATCGCCGGGACGGTGGATATCGATCTGCAGAGCGAGCCGCTCGGCATCGGACGGGACGGAAAGCCGGTTTACCTGCGCGACGTTTATCCCACCTCCCGTGAGGTGATGGCTCTCGTCGAAAAGGAGGTTTATCCGCAGCTCTATTCCCGGAACTATGCCGGGATTTTCACCGACAGCGAGACCTGGAACCGGATACCCGCGGGGTCCGGAAGTCTCTATCCATGGCAGGCCGATTCCACCTATCTGCAGGAGCCCCCCTTTCTCCTGGACCTGCCCGCCGAACCTCCGGCCGTCTGCAATATCCGGGATGCGCGCGTGCTCGCCCTGCTGGGCGACTCGGTGACCACCGACCACATTTCCCCGGCGGGCAACATAAGCCCGAAAAGCCCGGCCGGTAAATATCTGCTCTCCCTCGGGGTGGCCGTCGAGGACTTCAATGCTTACGGAGCCAGGCGGGGAAACGATCGGGTGATGACCCGAGGGACATTCGCCAACGTTCGCCTGCGTAACCTGCTGCTTTCCGGGGTCGAGGGGGGGCTCACCCTGCACCTGCCGGACGGAGAGCAGAAAACCATTTATGAGGCTGCGGTTCAATACCGGGAGGATGGAGTGCCCCTGGTGGTGATCGCCGGAAAAGAATATGGTACGGGATCCAGCCGCGACTGGGCCGCCAAAGGAGTCCAGCTGCTCGGTGTGAAGGCCATTCTGGCGGAATCCTTCGAGCGCATTCACCGCTCCAACCTGGTGGAGATGGGCGTGCTGCCGCTGCAGTTTCTCCCGGGAGACAGCGCCGCCTCCCTGGGCTTGACCGGCCGGGAGGTTTACTCGGTGGAAGGCCTGGAGAAGGGACTGGCACCCGCAATGACCGTGGAGGTCTGCGCCCGGGCGGAAGACGGGGAGAAGCGATTCCGCATGAAAGCCCGCCTGGATACCCCGGGGGAAGTGGAATACTACCGCAACGGAGGCGTGCTACAGACCATTCTTTACAAGCAGAGTTCCTAGGCCGGAATTCCCTCCTGGGCTGCCCGGTCCTGGCCGGGGGAAAGCACAAAAAAACCCGCGATGGCCATCGCGGGTTTTTTTTGGAACGGTCCGCAGATTCCGGCTGCGAAAGTTGTCTTCAGCTCCGGTCGGAAGAGTGCGGGTCCAGGGGAACGTAGTGGTTTTCCGTCGGTCCCATGTAAACCTGTCTCGGCCGGTAGATGCGGCTCTTGGGATCGTCCAGGATTTCCTTGAAGTTGGCGATCCATCCGGGCATGCGGCCGATGGCGAAAATAACCGGGAACATCTCCAGGGGAATGCCGATGACCCGCATGATGATGCCGCTGTAAAAGTCGACGTTGGGATACAGCTTTCGTTCGATAAAGTAGGGATCCTTCAAGGCGGCCTCTTCCAGCTTCTTGGCGATATCCAGCAGCGGATCGTTGATGTGCAGGATGTTCAGCAGGCGGTCGCAGGAGGCCTTGATGATTTTCGCCCGGGGGTCGTAGTTTTTATACACCCGATGTCCGAAGCCCATCAGCTTCTTTCCGCTGTGCTTGTCCTTGGCATCGCTGATGAATCGCGTGCCGTCGTCCCCGGTGCGATGGATTTCCTTCAGCATCTCGATAACCGCCTGGTTGGCTCCTCCGTGCAGCGGGCCCCAGAGGGCGCAAACCCCGGAAGCCGCACTGGCAAAAAGGTTGGCCTGGCTGGAGGCCACCATCCTCACCGTGGAGGTGGAGCAGTTCTGCTCGTGGTCGGCGTGCAGCAGGAAAATCAGGTCCAGGGCATGGACGATCTCCGGCTTCAGTTCGCAGTCTTCGTAGTAACTGGAGAACATCATGTGCAGAAAGTTTTCCGTGTAGCGCAGGCGGGACTTGGGATAAATGATCGGCAGGCCGCGGGACTTGCGAAAGGAAAAGGCGGCAATGGTGCGCACCTGGGAAATGAGCCGGGCAGCATGAACGTCGAACCGCTCCCGGTTGGCCGGCTGCATCAGTCCGGGGTAAAAGCAGCTGCTGGCGTTGATCATCGCAGACAGAATCGCCATGGGATGGGCGTTCGGCGGGAAGCCTTCGAAGTGGTGCTTCATGTCTTCATGCAGGTTTTCGTTCTGGGTCAGCATGTCGGAAAACTTTTTCATTTCCTGCTCGGTGGGAAGCTTTCCGTAGATGATCAGATACGCCGCTTCGATAAAGGTCGATTTTTCCGCCAGCTCCTCGATGGGAATCCCGCGGTACCGAAGAATTCCCCTTTCGCCGTCGATGAAGGTGATTTTACTGACACAGGATCCGGTATTGGAATAGCCGTCATCCAGGGTGATCCACCCCGAAAGGTTGCGCAGGTTGGAAATATCGATGGCCATCTCGTTTTCCGTGCCGACAACAACGGGCAATTCGTAAACCTGTCCGTCCAGTTCCAGTTTCGCCGTTTTACTCATTTGATTGTCCTTACTCGTTTAACAAAATTATTTTAATGGATCGGTGAATGGACTTTCCAGCAACCCCGAAATACGTACTTCCATTTTAATCGCCCAGGAGGAAACTCGTCAAGCCTTAATGCCGCTGCATTTTTGGAAAAATAAGAGCTGCGCAGCCATGCCCGCACTCCTTGGGACGGTTGGCCGGAGGCGTGTTTCCCGCAGCGTTTCGAATCGGCTCCCCGGCTTGAAAAGAGGCGGCAGATTCAGTAATATCCCGGGAGAGGATGGTAATGGAAAGACAAACAACGGTTCCCCAAAGGGTACTATAAAATAACCAAAAGACAGGAAACCACCGATGACGAAAAAGACGGATTCCTCCCTTCACCAGACGCCGGAAACGGCGGCAGGGGATTTGATCGATGTGTTGCTGGAAAAGGTCAAACAGAACCCCAAGGACATTCGCTCCCTGCTCATGCTGGGGAACAGCTATTACATGTCCGGAAAAATCATTCTGGCCATCGAGACCTACAAAACCGTAATCGAACTGGATCCCCATGTTTCCCACGCTTATTACCACATCGGCATTGCCTACTACCGCCATGCCAAGCTGGAAGAAGCCATTCGGGCCCTGGAGAAAGCTACGGAGATCAACCCGTCTCTGGTGATGACCTATTACTGGCTGGGGCTGTCCTATTATCACAAGGGGCTCTACAGCCATTCCCGCCAGGCTTTCGAGACCTTGCTGCAGAAAAACCAGGAGTCGGTCATCGCCCACTACCATGCCGCACTGTCCTGCATTGCCGACCTGGCGTGGGATCGGGCGCGCTACCACCTGGAAGCCCTGGTGGAGGACGACCATGCCGATCCGCAGGTTTTTCTCCTGCTGGGCAAGGTCTATTTCCGGCTGCGCCGCGTAGAGGACGCGATCGATATCTACAAGAAAGGGCTGGGACTCAACCCCGGCAACCAGCCCCTGCAGGAGGCCGTCGAGTTCCTGATCAACGTGCAGGAGCCGTGAATCTAACCGTCCAGGGGGTGGCGGCGATCGGTCAGGGGAAAGGGGATGCGGGCGCCGGCCAGGTGCGCGGCGTAAATTCCCTGGATCATTTCCAGCGCCGCGGCTCCGTCCTGCAGGCTGACCTGGGGGCGTTCGCCCGAGCCGATTTTGGCAATCACGTCGCGGATAATCGGCAGGTAGCGCTCGGCCTCCGGGCGTGAGAACCGGGTGGAGGACAGTCCCGGAATGCTCTCCCAGGCACCGGCGGCCTTATCCGGCGCCCAGCTGGGACTTCGAAACAGGGAGATGTGAGCCCCGCCGTTCTGGCGTATGGTCACCATTCCGCGGGAACCGTACAGGTCCAGACCCCAGCGCCCTCCCTGGTTGTCCGCGGTTTTCACGCTGGAAAAATAGCCGGTGATTCCCCGGTCAAAGCCGAACATGGCGGAAATGCGGTCCCCGGCTACCGGGCCCACGCTTTCCGAGGCTTCCCGCCGATTCTCACGGGTCGCCGGCTTTCCCTCCGAATCGATCTGTGCCGCCACCCAGCGGGGGCTCCCCAGGAAAAAGCGCATCAGGTCGAAAATGTGGGTGCCCAGCACCACCAGGTCCTCTCCTCCGGCGCGCTGGTCCTCCTTGCCGCGTCCGCGCACCTCCAGGATCTGCCCGATCAGGCCCTCCTCCATGACTTGCTTGCGCAGGGCGAGTACTTCCGGGAGGACCCGGAAGTTGAAACCGATCCCCCATTTGAGATTCCGTGTTTCCGCGGCTCGGACCATCCCATCGGCTTCCAGGAGATCGGAGGCGATCGGCTTTTCGATGATTCCATGGGCTCCGGCCGCGGCGCAGGCCAGGAGGTACTCGCGGTGGCAGAGCGTCCAGCGGGGGGCTATCACCACCAGGGAGGGCTTTTCCTTTTCCAGCATTTCCCGGTAATCGGCATAGAGGCGCTGTGCCCCGGCTTCCCCTCCGTACTTTCGGCGGCCGTCCTCCACCGGGTCGGCCAGTCCGGTGACCTCCACCTCCGGGCAGAGCTCGAACATGCGGTGCATGGAGTGGCCGTAGAGGCCGCGACGCGAGTCGCCGATGATGCAGGCGCGATGAGCCGGGGCCGCCGCCTGCGGTCTCTCCCTGGCGGGAAGAACCAGGGAGGCGGCGGTGCCGCCGATGAATTCCCTTCGGGTTGCCTTCATGATACGCCACCTCCGGAAGATCGGAGGCCGGCCGGGTGCGGACCTGCGCCTACTGCCCGGTGATGATATAGTTTTCCAGCTGTTCGATGGTTCGCTTCTGTTCCTGGATCACGCAGTTGACGATATCCCCGATCGAAAGGACGCCGATGATTTTGTCCTCCTCCACAACCGGCAGGTGCCGGATGCGCCGGTCGGTCATCAAATGCATGCACTCGTCCAGCGTGGTGGAACCGTTGACCGCATAGACCGTGGAAGACATCAGCTCCGATACCTTCGTGTTCTTGGACGACTTGCCCTTCAGGACGATCTTGCGGGCGTAGTCCCGCTCGGAGAGGATACCTACGATGCGATCGTTCTGGATTACCAGCACGGCCCCTATTTCTTTTTCCGCCATTAACTTGAGGGCATCGTAGGTGATCGAATCGGGCGCCACGCTGAAATACTGGTGCCCCTTTCTCTGGAGGATCTGGTTTACTGTTATCATATGGTCCCTGACTGATTATAGTGTTGGTGAAGATAGATTCTCGTTTATACCCTTTTACCTCAAGCATTCCTGGGCTTTCGCGATTGTAATGGTCCCCAAAGGAAATTGTCAAGATGGGGGGATTTAAATGATGAAATACCGGAATCAATATTGACAGAAAGGGTCCGGAATAAATAGAATAGAGCATCGTCGCTGTTCGAGCGGGATTTTATTGTTGCTGACGACCACAGATGGGATGCTGCCGGCAGTTCTCATGTTTCGGACTTCTGCCGGCATGGGTACAAAATCCTTAAGTTTATGAATCACCCCGGAGGACGAATTAATGCAAAAATTTGATTTAACCCTGAAAGATCTGAACGAGGTTTTTCCTGCCAGTTTTACCCAGGAACAGAAAGCCAAGGCGAAAACGATTTTCCTGAAAGAGCTGTCGATTGTTGCGCACCAGTTTTATCGTGGCAAGATCGCTACCATGCCCAAGGCCGGGCTGTACGGATTCAACTGGTTTAATGTCTGGTACACCCCCGGGGTGTCCAAGGTATCCACGGCGATACGCGAAAATAACGATGCCTCCTTTGAGCTTTCCAACCGGGGAAACCTGGTGGCCATCGTCTCCGATTCCACGCGGGTTCTGGGCGACGGCAATTGCTCTCCCTCGGGTGGCCTGGGGGTGATGGAAGGAAAAGCCTTCCTGATGAAGTACCTGGGCGGAGTGGATGCGGTGGCCCTCTGCGTCAACTCCTACAACAAGGAAGGACGAAACGATCCGGACAAGATGATTGAATTTGTGAAAATGCTCGAACCCAGCTTCGGGGCCGTAAACCTGGAGGACATCTCCCAGCCCAACTGCTACCGGGTGCTCGATACGCTGCGGGAAGAGTGCAACATTCCGGTATGGCACGACGACGCCCAGGGGACGGGCAGCGTGACCCTGGCCGGCCTGGTCAATGCCCTGCGCATTGTGGAAAAGGAAATGAGCCAGGTGCGCATCGTTCTGTACGGAGCCGGCGCCTCCAACACCACCATTGCCCGGCTGATTCTCAAGGCTGGCGGGAATCCGGAAAAAATGATCCTCTTCGACACCAAGGGTGCGCTGCATAAAAAGCGGGCGGATGTCGAAGCCGACAAAGCCTTCTACCGCAAGTGGGAGCTTTGCGAAGCGACCAACCCGGACTGCGTGGAGAACATCGAGACCGCTCTGACCGGCGCGGATGTGCTGATTGCCCTCAGCAAGCCGGGGCCGGATGTCATCAAGCCGGAGTGGATTCAGAAAATGGCCAGCAAAGCGATCGTTTTCGCCTGCGCCAATCCGGTTCCGGAAATCTATCCTTACGCGGCCAAGGAAGCCGGAGCCTACATTGTGGCCACCGGCCGCGGCGATTTCCCGAATCAGGTCAACAACTCCATGGGGTTCCCGGGGATTCTCAAGGGGGCCCTGCTGGTCCGAGCCCGGAAGGTCAGTGACGAGATGGCCATTACCTCCGCCTACTCGCTGGCCGACTATGCCGTGAAGCAGGGGATTCATCCGGACTACATCATGCCGACCATGGACGAGCAGGAAGTTTTTGCCCAGGAGGCCGCGGATGTGGCCATGCAGGCCATCAAGGAAGGTGTGGCCCGCGTGGAGCTGACTCACCAGCAGGTCTTCGACCGCGCCCTGGCGGATATCAAGGAAACCCATAAGCTCATGGATTTCCTGATGAAGGAAAACTTTATTCGACAGCCGGACGCTGCCCTGATCGAGGCGGCGGCCCGGAAAGCGATCGAAGCGGTCAGCTGACAGGCGGAGCCGCTAAAACAATCGGGATCGCAGCCCGGGGCAGCAGCGGTTCCGGGCTGCGATCCGGTGCCCATTCTTACCGCGACGCTCCTTTCGCCAGGAGACCGTGACCTTCTGCCGGGCTATCTTCCGTGATAACCCGGCAAAAAGTCCCTCTTCCCTTCCGAAATATACGGGCGGCTTCTTTTCTCCTTTCTGATCTTCCCGTCTTCCTGTGAAAAGAAAATGCTTACAGGAAGAAAGGAAGAGCGGGAAGAAAAGCGGAAGGGTCTGTCGCCAGGAGATGTGTGACTTTCTGCGAAGCCACCTGCCGTGATGGCGCCGTACAAGCGGAAACCCGCTGGTAGCGTGCCACCGGAAGAGTGCTCCGGGGCCGGCGCCGCATTTTCAGCCCTGCAGCGGGGTTTCCTGCAGTACGGCTTCCAGCCTTTCGAGCAACAGGGCGGCATCGTTCCGGGTAAAAACCATCGGCGGCTTGATCTTCAGCACATTGTGATCGGGCCCGTCCGTGCTGATCAGCACTCCTTCCTGGCACATCCGTTCGGCAACATAGGCTGCCTGGGAAGGTGCCGGAACACGCTCTCGCCGATCCAGAACCAATTCCACCCCCAGAAAGAGACCCAGTCCGCGAATGTCGCCCAGCAAAGGGAAGCGCTCCTGCAGCCGGCCCATCCCTTCGCGGAGAAAGGCTCCGGTTTCCCGGGCATTTTCCGGAAGCTTTTCCTCGGCAAGCACTTCCAGCACCGCCATTCCGGCGGCACAGGAAACCGGGTTTCCGCCGTAGGTATTGAAGTATTCCATTCCGTTGTCGAAAGCATCCGCTATGGCCCGGCTGGTAATCACCGCGCCCAGAGGATGCCCGTTGCCGATCGGCTTGCCCAGGGTCAGGATGTCGGGAACAGCTCCCTGGGCCTCGAAGGCCCAGAAGTGGGTTCCGCACCGGCCGAATCCCACCTGGACTTCGTCGGCGATGCAGAGCAGGCCTCCATTTCTTGCCAGGCGAAAGGCTTCCTGCAAATATCCATCCGGAGGTACGATCTGGCCGCCGCATCCCGGCAGCGATTCCGCGATGAATGCCGCCGCCCGGCCGCCATGGCTGCGGATCTCATCCAGTAAAGGCGGGATGTGGCTGGCGTAAAGCAATCCGGTATCCGCGCCGCGGTACCTCCCGCGGTAGGGATCGGGCCGCGGAAGCACGTGGGTATGGGGTGGACACCCGGTGCCGCCCGGGCCGTTGAATTTGTAGGGGCTGATGTCGATCAGCGAGCTTAAGTTGCCGTGGTAGGCGGAATCCAGAACGAGAACATCCCTGGCCCCGGTGTAGTTCCGCGCCAGGCGCAGGGCCAGATCATTGGCTTCGCTGCCGGAGTTTACAAAAAAGCAGACCCGCAGCGGTTCCGGCAGGTGCTCCCACAGCTGCTGTGCGTATTGCACCAGGTGGTCGTGCAGGTACCTCGTGTTGGTATGGAGCACGGTCAGCTGGCGCCGGACGGCCTCCACCACTCTGGGGTGGCAGTGGCCGACATGGGGGACATTGTTGACGGCATCCAGGTAGCGGCGCCCGGCGACGTCGTAAAGATGCTGCCGGTATCCGCGGACCATCTGCCGTGGGGCGCGATAGGAAAGGCGCAGCGATTTCCCGATGCAGGTTTTTCTTTTTTCCAGCAGAAGCCCGGGGGCGAGGCACCGGCGCTCCACCAGCTCATCCGGCAACCCGAGCAGGAGATTCGGGTCGGGGGACAGGGAGGTCCATACATCCTCATGGCTTGCTGCGGCGGCTCCGGGGAAGTCTCCTTCCATTCCCAACAGATCGATTATGATCTGAAAGTGCAGGTGCGGAGCCCATCCGCCGTTCACGGACGGATCCCCCAGCACGGCAAGCGGTTCTCCGGCGGCATAGCTTTTTCCCGGGACCTGCCTTTCGAGAGACTCGCGGCTGAGGTGCCCGTAAAGGGTGAAAAAGTGCAGGTCCGGCTCCGGACGATGTTCGAGAATCAGGGTCGGGCCGTAATCCCGGTCGCTGCGGTTATCCCGGAAGCTGTGCACCCTGCCGGCCAGCGGCGCATGGACCGCGGTTCCCGCCGGGGCAAAGAGATCCAGGCCCAGGTGGACGGAGCGGCCCTCGGCAGAACGGTCTCTCCCCGGGCCCCCAAGAGAGGGAAGGCGGAGCAGCCGGGACTCCCGGTAGCGGCCGATGCCGATCTGCCGGCCGCTGCGGGCGATTTCGCCATGCAGGATCCGGATTAGCGCTTCGCTTTCCTGCCAGTCTTCCTCTTTTTCGAAAAGCGGGCTGGCCACACCCGAATCCAGGACCGTTGCCGTTTCCCGGTTCAGCGGGAATCCGAAAACCGGATGGAAGGCGGACCGGCTTTTCTTCAGCCAGGAAACGGTCCGCTCCTCTTCGGGGACCGGGATCAGGCCGCAGGCCTGGCGGATGGTAAAGTGAGCCAGGACCGGGGGGATTTCGCGAAGCGTTTCCAGCAGCCGCCAGGCCGGCTCCTCGGAAATGGACAGGTAGGGGTTGCCGGCCACCAAAGCCTTCTGGCCGGCGGCAATCGCGACGCTCATGCAAAGCCGCAAACAGGCCAGCGGCCATAGGGCGGCCTGCTCGGATTCGGTCAGCGGCTGAAGACGATGGTAGCCGCGGACTATGGAACAGGCCGCTCCCAGCGGATCTCTTTTCCCCATTAGGGCGTAGGCCAGCACCACGGCCAGATCGGAAAGAGTATAGGAGTAGGTGATGTCCCCGAAATCGATCAGTCCGGCGACGGAAGGAGATCCCGAAAGCGCAGCCTGCGGGTCGATCAGGATGTTGAAATCATTGCCGTCGTTGAAGACCAGCCCCTCTGCCAGTCCTGAAAACAGGGCCGACTGCCGGCCGAGCCAACCGCGAAAAAAATCCAGGAGATTCCGCTTTTCCGGATCTGCGATCCGCGGACAGAATTTCTCGAGGACAGTTGGCCCGTTTTTCAGATTCCACAGGAAATCCGGCTGAACCCTGCGCTGCGGAAGCGCGGCAAAGGCACGGGAAAGGCGGGCGGCGAAAGAACCCAATTCCTCCAGCAGGTCCGAGGTGTGCGGGATATAATTTCCCAGCGGAACCCCTTCCAGAAAGGTCAGGAGCCGCAATTGACACAGGTTTCCCTGGGGATCCCTTACCGGGAAGATCTTGTTCCCGCCTGCGCCGGCGAATGGCCTGGGGCAGGGAAGCGGATTGTTTTCCTGCCCCAGGTCCTCCATGATCCGGTTCTGGAATTCCAGGAAGGCCGGGTCCTCGGCGGGATTGGCGATCTTGATGACGAATTTCTTTCCGGATTCGGTCCGCAGCAGGAAATTCTGGTCTCTTTCGCTGGGCAGCGCAGAGGCGGTTCCGGACAGCCCGAAGTGCTCCTCCGTCATCCGTTCCGCCTCCCGCGCGCCGAATCGCGGTGCCCTGCCTGCGGTGGTCATCTTTCCGCTGTTCCGGATAAGCCTGTTCTTTACCGGCTCCGTGCCTTGGGCATCTAGTGCACGTATTCCGCGGCAAAAAATCGGGCGGAGAGCGGCTGTCCTGTAGCGGTTTTCATCAGCTCGTCCCAGCGCAGACTGGCTCCCGGAGCGAAAACCCGGCTGCGCAGGTACTCGCCCACTTCCTTCCGGCCGGCAAAGCAGACATCCTGCGCCTTATCGAGCTTGAGCACCTCCGAGGCGATGGTTTGCTGCAGCTGGCAGGCCGCCAGCTCGCCCAGCTGGTAATTGTGGTAATAGGCCGGATACTGCACCAGGTGTATTTTGGCGGCCCAGTCCGGCTGGTTGCGCCCTTCCGGCGGGGTGACCGACTGATATTCCTTCACCAGGTTCCACCAGAGCCGGTTCAGGTCCTGCTCCGGGTTCTCGTACAGCGCCTTCTCGAAGCGCATCATCACCTGCTCCCAGCGGCAGAAAACCAGCGCCTTTCGGCGCAGGTTCTCCCGGCCGGCGGAGCGGATTTTTTCTTTGTCCGCTTCGCGGATGCCCGCCAGAGCCTGGATCCAATCGGCGTTGCTGGCCTGTCTTTCCATCAGCATGGCGACTGCCTCCGTCAGGAAGGTATGGGCTTCGGAGCGCAGCAGAAATGGAAGATCCCGGCGCACGTTTTTGCTGTAAACACAATGCCCCAGCTCATGGAGCATGGTTCCCATCCAGTAGTAGTTGTCTGTGATGCTCAGCATGGTGCGCACATCACCCAGCCGGTCGATGTCGGTGGCGAAAGCATGCTGGTATTTCCCTTTGCGGCCGTAGATGTCGCTTCGCAGAAGAATGTCCTCCACCGGAAGCCCGATGCCGGCATAAAAGGTTTTCCCCAGATCGTCCACCTTGCGGCCCCGGTAATACTGGTCCAGGTCTACCTCGTCGATCTGCGGTGGCTCCTGGAAAAACCGGTCCTGGTAATGCCAGGGGCGCATTTCCTCCGGCCGGATGCCGTACTTCCCGGAGAGGGTCCGGTCGACTTCGGCCTTCAGTCTCCGGAACGGCTCATCCGTCAGGACTTTCAGCTCATCGAATATCGCGCTGACTTCTCCCACCGTTTGTTCGTTGGCGATAAGCGACATTTCGTAGAAGTTCGAAAAGCCCAGCTGCCGTGCCGCCTGGTTGCGAAGCCGGACCACCTCTACGACCGACGGCGCCACCTGGCGTCCGATCTCCTTGCTGGCCTCCCAGGCGGCCTGCCTGGTCTTGTTGTCCGTGCTTTCCTTGAGGATCTGTTGAATCTGGTTGTCATCCGTTTCCCTGCCGTCCAGCACCGGCCGGAAATTGTTGAACCGGGCGGCAATATCCGCGCTCTTCTGCACGATCTGACGCATCAGCTCGGCATCGAACTGGTTGGTGAGATAGCTGTTATGCAGCAGAGTCAGCTGCCGGAGCAGCAGCGGGTCTTTGATTTCCCCGTTGTTCAGCCAGGCTTTGACCTGGGCGAATTCATCGCGGCTGGAATAGATTCTGCGGATTTCCAGCTCGCCCGCGGCCTTTTCGTCGTAGTACTTCTTCTCGCCGGAGGCATTGGCGTTCCAGTCGGCCAGGTTCATGGCTTTGAACCTGGGCTCCACCAGCCGGACGTGGCTATCCAGAAAAGCCCGGGCTTTCTTTTCGGCGCCGGCGCTCTTCTCCGGCTCCATGGACAGGCAGGCAATCAGGGCCAGAGATCCGGCCATGCACAAAAACAGCAAAACGTATTTCATTCCATTCCTTTCCAGAGTGAATCGGAAAGAGGAAAAGCCGGCACGGAAAAAAGTCCGGATTTCCCCTTTCGTGAAACCATGAGGACAGTTTATTTTCTGTCCGGTATAATTTGCAAGTCGCGCCATCATTAATCTCCGAATGACACTCCCGGGCTTCCCAAATCGCACGGAATGAGAAGAACACTGCGGGGTTGTTGGTGAAAGGTGCTACTAAATGCTAATATAATGACATATGGTAAAGAGGGGCTTTTGGCTGGCGGAAATTGAAAGGGCCTGGAAGCGCCACTCGGTTATCTGGCTTTCCGGAGTGCGAAGGGCGGGGAAGACCATGTTGTGCCAAAGCCTCCCGGAAGTGGAATATTTCGATTGCGAATTGCCCCGTGAGCGTCGAAGGATGGAAGATCCCCAGTCTTTCCTTGATGGCTTGCCGGGGAAGACGATCGTGCTCGACGAGATCCACCGCCTGGGAAATCCTTCGGAACTGCTGAAAATTGCCGCCGACCATTATCCGGGCGTCAGGGTCCTGGCGACAGGATCCTCCACGCTCGGAGCCTCGTCCAAATTCCGCGATACGCTGGCAGGCCGGAAATCCGAAATATGGCTTCCTCCGATGGGTCAGGACGACTTACAGGACTTCCGGAAAACCGACCTCCATCATCGTTTTCTGCATGGAGGGCTGCCGCCTTTCTTTTTAACCGATCTGCTGCCGGAGCGTGAATTTCAGGAATGGATGGATGCTTATTGGGCCAAGGACATTCAGGAACTTTTCCGGCTGGAACGGCGCTACTCTTTTTTAAGGTTTACCGAGCTGCTGATCGCGCAAAGCGGCGGTATCTTCGAGGCCGGCAAATTTGCGCGGCCCTGCGAGGTAAGCCGCGGGACCATCACCAATTATCTGGCGGTGTTGGAAGCCACCCATGTGGCTCATGTGGTTCGCCCGTTCAGCACCCACCGGCCGACGGAGATTGTTTCCTCTCCCAAAGTATATGCGTTTGACACCGGCTTCTTTTGCAGCTATCGCGGCTGGCGGGATCTTCGGCCGGAGGACATGGGGCCGCTCTGGGAGCATTGGGTGCTCAACGAGCTGCATATCCGCTTCCCTTTCCGGAAGGTTTCCTACTGGCGCGACAAGCGCGGACATGAAGTCGATTTCGTCTGGGTGGAACCAGGGAAAGAACCGGCGGCCATCGAATGCAAGTGGTCCGCCGATGGTTTCGACCCCACGGGAATCCGCGCCTTTCGCAGGCAGTATCCCGGGGGAAAGAATTTCGTTGTGGCCCGGGATGTGGACCGGTCGTACCTTCAATCCTGCCAAGGACTCCCCATACGGTTTCTGAGCCTGAAAGAACTCATTCCGTCTGTCGGAGAGAGCAGGGAGCCAGATTAAGCGGCAGAAGTCGGAACGTATCGTCGTCGTGCGCAAAATACCGGAAGAGCAGGTTCCTTCCTCCTTTTAAATGGCCGCCAGGTGCAGGCGGTGGAGC
The DNA here is from genome assembly GCA_903847975.1 of uncultured Acidobacteriota bacterium. GTDB lineage: Bacteria > Acidobacteriota > UBA6911 > CAINFC01 > CAINFC01 > CAINFC01. The sequence goes on from CAINFC010000052.1 coordinate 75,909, forward strand.
AGGATTTCCTTCCGGCCGTCCATGTTGGCTATGGCCGGAATTTTGCCGCCGGGGGAAGAGACGACGCAGCCGCCCAGAGTGTCCTTGGCCACGCTCCTCCCTACGCGGTTGGCTACCAGCATCGGGGCGCCGATTTTTCGGGCAATGGCGCCGTACTCCTCGTGGGAGGAAACCATGACCCGGTTGATCGGGAACAGAACCACCTGGGGTTTCAGGGCGACGGCCCGCTCCATGCAGCGCCTGGAATTGCTGTCGGCGCAGATGAAGCATGTGGCCCGCACCCCGTCCAATGAAAACAGCTCGGGGCCCGTACCCGGATCAAACCGCGCCCATTCGTCGCGATAGCCTTCGTCGCTCCGCATAAACCAGAGCCAGGTCTTGCGGTAGTGATACAGATAGCCCCGCGGGCCCACCAGAACGACCGAATCGTAGATTCTGCCGCGATCCTTTTCCGCCAGCCCGAAAGCGATAAAAGTCTGCAGGCGTCCGGCCAGCCGGATCATCCGCCGGGTGGAGCTCCCGCCGGGAACCGGCTCCGCCATCTCTTCCGGCCGGTCCGCATAGTCGCAGACCGTCAGCTCGTGAAACAGGATCCAGCGGGCTCCCGACCGGGCGGCCTCACCCGCAAGGCGCTCCATCTGATCGAGGTTCCCGGCCACCTGGGCAGGCACGGAATCGAATTGCACCAGGGCCACGGTCACGCTTCTGGTTTGCTTGCCGGACGGATCCGCCGGCCGGCGAACGGCGCCCGCTGCGGCAAGAAGGGAGCCTCCCCAGGCATGGTCGGCGGATGCTTTCCTAAACTCTCTGCGGTTTTTCCTCATCCGTCGGCTCCTTTGCTTTCCTGTTTTAGAAATCCCACCCGGACCCGAAAACGGCAGACTCAACCCGCAAAGGGGTGGCGATACAGCCGGACCTCGAACACCCGACCCTGTGGGGAGCCGTTGCTTTCCCGCAGGTGCAGCCGGAAGACGGCCGATGACACCGGTTCGAAATGCAAAACCCTTCTCCGGAAGTAGTTGTCGGTTTCTTCGGCCACCGTGCGCCAGCCGTCCGCCTGCGGGACCTGCAGCTCGTAGCTTTTGACACAGTCCGGATAGCGGAATAATTCCCGGCGCGTGTGCCGGTTGATGTCGGTATCGAACGTGATCTGCGCGCAGCGGCACTCCACCGGCTCAGAAAATCGCAAATCCAGGGTGGCCGGCAGGCCGGCGGAAAGGAAAAGATTCGTCCAGCGGTCCGGCCGGCTGGCTCCCCGGACGACATTGCCGGGTGAGTAGGGGAATTGCCGGGGGGAGAGGCGAATCGAAAAGCTTTTGCCCCGGGTGAATGCGTGCCAGCGGGAGGGGCCCGGAAGCTCGGCGGCGGTGCACGCCGCCGGAGTGCGCGTCGGCTCGTCCATGACGTCCGAGAACTGGGCCCAGCTTACCCCTGCGGCAGGAGACAGTTCGACGATGTAAAAGCGATTCGGCTCGACAAGGCGCCGTATGTCGAACCGCACCCATCCCTGCCAGTTGGGCGCGATCACCGACCGGACCATGGCGGCGACCGGGGTGGGGCGAAAGTCGAAGACGGACGAAGCCGGGCGAAGAGAAAGGGCAAGCTCCGCCGGTTCGGCCCGCTCGGATTTCAGGAGCAGCTCTACCGAGTCCAGGCGGGAAGCGGAAACCGGAAACAGCTGCGCCAGGCCATTACGAATGGGGAGGAAGCTGTTTCCCTCCGGGAACTCCAGGGCAGCCTCCGAAGAGGAGGTGACAGTCGCTCCGCGTGCCAGGTCCAGGGGGTCTTCGTTTTCGAAGCCGGGCGCGAAGCAGTCCTGGCGCAGCAGGGTCTGGCGTAGCTCCGCCGCATGCCTCTGCGCCAGTTCGGCCGGCCGGCAGTTGTGTTTCCGGCAAAGGGCGGCGGCGATGCCGACGCCCTGGCCGACGATGGCCCCGGTCCGCAGAACCCGGGTCGAGGAAAAGGCCACGTAGGAAGCGCTGATGGGCCGGCCGGCCATGAGCAGATTGTGCACGTTTCGCGAATAGCAGGCACGAAGAGGGATGGGATAGACCACCGTTCCGGCATCCTCCCAGGAGGGAACAGTGTTCGGGTTGGCGCGGTTCAGGATTCCACCCGGCTTGTGGATGTCGATGTACCAGCAGCCGAAGGCAATGGCATCCGGCATCGGTTTCGGATTCTGCAGGTTCTCCTGGGTCAGCAGGACATCGCCCACCAGCCGGCGGGCTTCCCGTTTGTACGGCCAGAAACCAACGAAGTCCAGACCGTAGTTGCGAGCCGCTTCGCGGTTGGGGCAGCGGTTCTTGATGTGGTCCCAGACACCCAGGAGCTGGCGAAGCGCCTCTCGCTTTATTTCTTCGTTGTCCCGGATCGGATGCATGGGCATTCCGACCTCGATCCACCAGTATCCATGATCGAAGACCGAGTGGGACCGACCCTTCAAGTCGCTTTCCTCGAAAGAGGCGGCGAAGGCCGGCGGCCGGAACGGGACGGGAAAGCCGGCATCCCGGGCGCGAAAGAAAAGCGTGCTGCCCATCTGGGGCTGAGCGGAGGGGTTTTCCGGCGCCGCCGCCTCCCGGAATTCGCCCCGTCCTTCCATACCCCACCGGAATTCGGCGCGGGCCCGGCAGCCGATGGATCCGTCTCCGGTGGCGTCCAGGAACAGGGGGGCGGTAAAAACGAAGTTCTTCTCCGTGCCCATCTGCAGGGCGCGGACGGCGCGGATGGTGCCGGCATCCTTCATTTCCACGGCATGGGCGGTGGTGTTGAGAAAAAGGGAAAGATTGGGTTCGCGGATGGCCCACTCGTACAGCGTCAGATCCCACACCGCGTTCATCCGCCCTTCGCTGTAGGGCTCGTGATTGCGCACCCTCTCTTCGGTGTGCAGCTCATCCAGGATTCCGGTCTCCTTGCACCAGACATTATGGTTGCAGCTGACTTCCGGATAGAGGCGCACTTCCGAGGAAGAATTTCCTCCAAGCATGGCCCGTTCGTGAACCAGTGCGGTCTTGATGCCGTTTCGCGCCGCGGCAATCGCCGCGCAGGTTCCGGCGATTCCCCCGCCGATGACCACCAGGTCGTACTCCCGGGAAAGGGCGTCCGGGCTTTCGGATACAGGGGAGGATTCCCCCGCGGAACCGTTCTTTTCGGAAGGGGGCGCGGGCCCAAACCAGGCCACCAGCGATTGGAACAGGGAACGGCGGCGGAAATTCATATCCTAATCCGCCTGCGGATCACTTCCCGGGGAGGGGGGCGCGGGGAAAGACTTTTTTTCATGGAGCGAGTTTAACATCCTTTTCAGTATACAATGGAGTGCGCAATAACGCGGTGTAATTGCTTTCAACTCTCTCAGGACGATTCCCGGATATGCCGAATAAGACGATCTGTTTTTTTGTGTTTTTTCTGGTTTCCCTTTGGCGTGGCCTGGCGGCGGACACCCGCCGGGAGCCGGCCGACTACGTGGATCCTTTTATCGGGACCGCCTACTCGCGCTGGATGATCTTTCCCGGCCCGACCATGCCCTTCGGCATGGTGAACCTCAGCCCGGACAACGAAGACGAGTACCGGCTGGGCACCGGCTATGAATACGACATCAAAAACATACGGGGCTTCGGGCACATTCACTCCTGGATGATCGGCAGCTTTTCCACCATGCCGACCACCGGGGAGGTGGTGGTGAACCCGGGGACCGTCGATCATCCGGAAAGCGGCTACCGCTCTCCCTACCGCAAGGAAAATGAAAAGGCCTCCCTCGGGTACTATTCCGTTCTGCTGGATAAATACGGGGTCCGGGCGGAGCTGACCGCCACCACCCGAACCGGGTTCCAGCGCTATACCTACCCGAAAACGGACCAGGCCCAGATTCTGTTCGACCTGAAGATACCGGAAGAGGAGAAGCCGAAAACCCTGGAGGCCGCCGTTAAAAAGATCAGCGATCGGGAGATCGCCGGCTGGTTCCGGCGCACCGGCGGCTGGAACGATTACACCCTGTACTTTGTGGCCCGGCTCAACCGCCCGTTTTCGGCCATGGGCATATGGCAGGGGAGTGAGCTTCGCTGGCCGGCCACCGAGTCCGTAGTCCATGATGACCGCCCGTTCGGCGCCGTTCTTCGCTTTTCCACGCAGGAGGAGCAGACCGTGCTGCTGCAGACCGGCGTTTCGTTTGTGAGCCTGGAGCAGGCGCGAAAAAACCTGGACACCGAGACCCGCGGATTCGGCTGGGATTTCGAGGCCTGCCGGCGGGAGGCGCGCACCGCCTGGAACGGGATTCTCGGGCGGATCGAAGTGGAGGGCGGCACGGAAAAGGACAAAGTCAAGTTCTATACCAATATGTATCATGCCTACTGCGCCCGGACCACCTTCAGCGATGTGGACGGCCAATATGTGGACATGTGCGAAAAGGTGCAGCAGCGGAAGGATCCGAATTCCCCGGTCTTCGGATGCGATGCCTTCTGGAACACCTTCTGGAACCTGAACCAGCTCTGGTCGCTGGCCACGCCGGATATCGCCAACCAATGGGTCTTATCCCAGCTGGAGCTTTTCGACAAGGGCGGCTGGCTGTCCAAGGGACCCGGGGGTCTGGAATATTCCAACATTATGGAGGCGGAGCACGAAATCGCCGTGATTGTGAACGCCTTTCAGAAGGGCATTCGCAACTATGATGTCGAAAAGGCCTACCGGGCGGTGAAGTTCATGCAGATGACCCCGGGTCAGGCCCATCCCTGCGGCGGATACGCCGGCAACCGCAATCTGCAGCCCTACCTGCGCATGGGTTACGTTCCATCCGAGGAGGGGCCGGTCTCCAACACCCTGGAGTATGCCTACGACGACTACTGCGTGGCGCAGATGGCCAAGGCGCTGCACAGGACGGCGGACTACGAATATTTCATGGCCCGGTCCCAGAACTACAAAAACGTTTTCGATCCGGCGCACAAGTACATGCGCCCCAAGCAGGAGGGTGGCCCGTGGAGCGACGAGCTGGATCCCAACCTGGCTCCCATCGGCAAGGAGGACAGCTACGGCACCAAGGATTATGTCGAGGGGAACGCCTGGCAGTACACCTGGTTCGTTCCCCACGATGTTCCCGGGCTGGTCGGGCTCATGGGTGCCGGTGAGTTTGTGCGCCGGCTGGAGGAGGGTTTCGAAAAAGCCCGCCCCAAGTTCGTGAGCCCCTTTGTCAACCACAGCAACCAGCCCAACATGCAGGCTGCCTACCTTTTCAATTACGCCGGCAAGCCGTGGCTGACCCAGAAATGGGCCCGGGAAATCATGGAAAACTTTTACTCCACAGATCCGCTGGGCTACCCGGGAGACGAGGACCAGGGGCAGATGGGGGCCTGGTTTGTGATGAGCGCCATGGGGCTGTTCCAGATGGATGGAGGCGTTTCCGAAAATCCGGTCTACGAAATCGGCAATCCCCTGTTCGAGAAGGTCGTTCTGCACCTGGATCCCCGGTATTACCCGGGCGGGACGTTTGTAATCAAAGCCCCCCGCTCTTCGCTGCAGAACCGGTATATCCAGTCGGCCCGGTTGAACGGGAAGCCGCTGAATCAGTTCTGGTTTACCCATCAGGAGCTCATTCGCGGGGGAACGCTGGAGCTGGAGATGGGGCCGGAGCCCAATACCCGCTGGGCGGCGGGGTGCGCTCCGCCCTATGCCCCCTATACCAGGCCGATTGTCACCACGCCCTACATGACCTCGAAGAAGGATTTTCTGGATTCCGTCTCCGTTTCTCTGGCGTGCGATACGGAAGGGGCGGCCATTTTTTACACCACCGACGGAGCCGAACCGGATCGGTCCGCAAGGCGCTACAGCAAGCCGTTTGCAGTCCGCGAAACCACCACCCTCAAAATGCGCGCCTACCGGGGCGAAACCGCCAGCCTTCCGGCGACCGCCGTGCTGGAGAAAATCAAACTGCAGCCCGCTGTCGACCCCAGCCATCTGGCGCCAGGTATCTCCTACCGATATTATCCCGGCCCCTTTCGCGCGGTGAACGACTTTCGGGAGGCGAAAGCATCCAGGCAGGGAACTCTGCCGGGATTCACACTGGATCCGCGGGAGGATGAAAAGTTCTTTGCCTTCCGTTTCGACGGCTACCTGCGGGTTCCGGCGGACGGAATATACACCTTTTATTTGCGGTCCAACGACGGATCCCGCCTGTTTCTCGACGGCCGGATGCTGATCGATCTGGACGGGCTGCATCCCGCCTGGGAAACCCATCGGAGCATTGCCCTGAAAGCCGGATTTCATGCCATTTCCGCCAGCTATTTCCAGGAAGGCGGAACCTTTGCCTTCCAGGTACGCTGGGCCGGCCCCGGCTGGGAAAAGCAGGAAATACCGGCCGGCAACCTGTTTCATGCCGCCCCCTAGCGAAGAAATCATCTGCCGGGACCCGCCGGAAGAAAGGAAGACCGCCATGAATCAGAAATGGGAACCGTTGATTTCGTCGGAGTTGAGCGTCGAGCAGAAAATCCGCATGTATGAGGCCCGGGAGGCGATCATCAGCCGCATCAACCCGGAAATCCGCAGCATCATCGACATGGATAACTTCCTGCAGGCCTTTGTCGATGAGCTCGGAAAAATGCTGGATGCGGACCGCTGCGATTTCCTGGTGATTTCCAGCGAGCGCCGGTTGCGCATTACCCACGAATGGAAGCGGGATGCCACCATCCCCAGCAGCCTGGGTACGGAAATCCCCCTGGGGAACCCGGCGGCGGACCTGGGCCGCCTGACCACCAGTCCCTGGAGCATTCACGACACCTCGGCGGGCACCACGCCGGAAATCATACGCACCATCTGCAAGCCGCTGCAGACCCGCTCGCTGCTGATTGCGCCGATTATTTTCCAGAAGCAGCTGCTGGGAGCCCTGAACCTTCATTTCTGTCGCGCCCCGCATCTCTGGCTCAAAGAGGAGGTCACCTTTATCCAGTCGATTGCGGTGCAGATCGCTATTGCTTACCGGTATGTGCTTCTTTTCAACGAAAAGGAAAGAGAAGTTCTGAAAACCAGCCTGCTTCTGGAGGTCTCCAATGAGCTCAACTCCCGGAAGAGCTTCCGGGAAATTTCCACCTTCCTGGTGGACAAAACGATCCAGGTTTTCAAGGCCGACTACGGCTGCCTCGGCATCCTGAACCACAGCGAGCGCCTCATCCGCTTCGGGGAAGTGCGCAACCGCCTGCAATCCTACCTGGCGCAGCCGCACCAGGAGAGCATCTCCTTCCGCGAGCACCAGATCCTGTACGAAAAAATCCTGGACCGCCAGGTGCTGTTCAGCGAAAACCGCGAGCTGCAGGAAGAGGCCGCCTCCAGCCTGCGGGCCATCTTCCAGACGCGGGAAACGCTCATGGCGCCGATCCTTATGGGAGACCGGGTCATCGGCACGCTGAACCTGGGATGGCTGGCCCAGCTGCCGGAAATCAACACCTATGAAATCGATTTGATCCGCGGCCTGTGCAACCAGGCCGCGGTGGCCCTCGAAAACCATGAGCTGAGCGAAGAGGTGCTGCGGCTGAAGCGGGAGCTCAAGGGGGTTCGCGCCGGGGCCCGCATTATCGGCCGCAGCCAGAAAATACGCAGCTGCATCGAAGAAGCGCTCGCCGTGGCCGATGCCATGGCTACGGTCCTGATCTATGGAGAAAGCGGGGTAGGGAAGGAGCTTGTTGCCGACCTGATTCAGCAGAACAGCTCGCGCTATAACCGCACCTACCTGAAAATCAACTGCGGGGCCATTCCCGAGTCGCTATTGGAGTCGGAGCTCTTCGGCCACGAGAAGGGCGCTTTCACCGACGCCAAAACGAGAAAGACCGGGAAGTTTGAGGAAGCGCATCTGGGCACCCTGTTTCTGGACGAAGTCGGCGAGCTGAGCGCCGGAGCCCAGGTCAAGCTGCTGCGGGTACTGCAGGACGGCACCTTCAACCGCGTGGGCGGAAACGAAGAGATTCGCAGCGATGTGCGCATCATTGCCGCCACCAACCGCGATCTGGAGCAGGCTGTCCGGGAGGGCCGTTTCCGCAACGACCTGATCTTCCGGCTGAAGGTCTGTCCGATTACCGTGCCGCCGCTGCGCGAGCGGACCGAAGACATACCCGACCTGGCCCTCCATTTTCTGAAGATTTACAACCAGAAAAACCGCCGCCACGTGAAAGGGGTAGCCGACAAGGCTCTGCGGGCCATGATGGCCTATGCCTGGCCGGGCAACGTGCGGGAGCTGGAAAATGCCGTGGAAAGGGCGGTGATCGTCTGCCACAGCAGCGAAGTGCAACTGGAGGACCTGTCGGAACCGCTGCGGGCCTGCCTGAAGGGAAAGGAGGAGGCGGCAGAGAGAACCCTGGAAGTTACCGTCGGCTCGCCGCTCGAGGAGGTCGAGAAAAAGGTGATCCTGCAGACCCTGCAGCTGACCGGCGGCGACAAGGTGAAGGCCGCCCGGCTGCTCGGAATCGGCCGGAAAACACTCTATCGCCGCCTGGAAACCTATCTCCCCAAAGAGGTTCCAACCCGGGAAGGCTGAGGTCCTCCGCCTGGCTAGGGATTGGAGGGCCGGTCCTTTCGCTTTTCTTCCCATCCTTCTTTGTCTTCCTGTGAGCTGTTCGTATTTCACAGGAAGACGGGAAGATCGGGAAGCGGGATGAATCAAGGCGCTAGCCCTGTTGGCGGTTCTTCCCGGGGAATCCGGCGGCGCCACCAGGAGGCCAGGATGGAGCCGGCGACCGTGCTCCAGGGGCCGAAAACGGCAGAGGGCAGTGCCGCGGCCGGGCTCTTCAGAACCCCAAAAGCCAGGCCGGTGGCCATTCCGCAGTTCTGCATGCCGACCTCCACCCCCACCGTGCGGGAATCGGTCCGGTTCAGACCCAGAAGGCGGGCCAGGCCATACCCCAGACCGAACCCGATTCCGTTATGGCAGGCGGCGGCAAAGAAAAGCGGCAGTCCGATCCGGAACAGGTCGTCGCGGGACATGGCCACCGTGATGGCAATGATCAGGCAGATGGAGGCCATGCAGACGGCGGGAAGGAACCGGGCCGTTGCCGCCGCTACCCGGGGCAGGTACCGGTTGATCAGCACGCCGGCGACCACCGGAAAGAAAATCATGTTCAGGATCGAAACCATGAGAGGCAGGAACTCCACAGGAATGATCTTCCCCGCCAGAACCTTCATTGCCAGGGGGGTCATCACCGGGCTGATCAGGGTGGAGAAGGTGGTCATCGTCACGGAAAGAGGGACATTGGCGCCGGCCAGGTAGTTGATCACATTGGAGGAAGTTCCGCCCGGCGCCGAGCCGACCAGGATCAGGCCGACTGCGGTGTCGGGCGGCAGGCGGAAAACCATGGCGCAGGCCCAGCCGAAAAAGGGCATGATGCCGTATTGCAGCCCGGCGCCGATGAAAGTGGCCCGCGGCATCTGCAGCACCCGCTTGAAATCTTCGGTGGTGAGGGTCACCCCCATGCCCAGCATGATCACCTGGATCAGCGGGCTGATCAGGTTTTTCAGCGGGTAGCCGCCGGCGCTGATAAACAGCCCGGGCTGATAAACGGCCCAACCGGCTACGGCCAGAACCCAGAGGGTGAAGGACAGGCTCTGGAAGCGCTCGGAAAGAGAGCTGGAAAGAGCCAGCAGCGCAAAGGAGGCGATCAGCGCCCCGGCGGCGGGCGTGCGGGCGCCCGAGAGCCAGAGAAGCAGGCAGCCGCAGAAGCCCGCCAGGGCCAGGAGGCACAGGGATTTGCTCAGGGTACTGTTTTTCAATCTTGTTCCGGGGTGAAGGGTTACGCTTCTTGCGGTTCTCTGCTAATCGTCAAAAGTCATGGCCCGCACCACTTGTACCAGGTCGGCTTCCAGCTCCGGAGTCAGCGGCAGCATCGGGGGCCTGACGGAGCCGACCTTTCTGCCGCGCAGCTCGAGGCCTCTTTTGATGACCGCGATCCAGTCGGGCCTCTCTCCATTGCGCCCCACGGTTACCAGCTGCATGAAGGGCATGATCTCATACCACAGCTTGCGGGCTGCCCGGAAGTCGACATCATCGATGCAGAGGTGCACCAGGCGGGACCAGCGCTTCGGGTCGAAGTTGGAGGCACCGGAAACCCAGCCGATGGCTCCGGCGGCAAAAGACCCGATGGCGTTGTTGTCGTGTCCGTAAAACAGGCCCAGCGTATCCCCCAGCCGGGAGCGGAGCCGGCTGAGAAGGAACGGATCGGAATCCGCATCTTTGATGTACTGGATGATCCCCTCCTCGGCCATCCGGACCAGCAGATCGAACCCCAGCTGGATGCCGGTTACCGGCTGGTTGTTGTAAATCATGATGGGGATGGAGACCGCCTCGTGAATGGCTTTGAAGTGCGCGTATATTTCCCTCTGGGTGTGCACCTGGTACCACGGGGAAATGATCAGCAGCCCGTTGTAGCCGAGGGTTTCCGCAAAGCGGCTCAGCTCGACCGCGGCCCGGGTGGAAAGCGCGGCGCCACCCGCCAGAACCGGCACCCTTCCGTTCACCTGCTCGATGCCCACCCGCAAAACCCGTTCGTGCTCCTCGGGGGTCAGGTTCATAAACTCCCCGGTGCTGGTGGCGATGCACATGCCGTCCACCTGGTTGGCGATCAGAAAATCGATATGCTCCCGGAAGCGCTTTTCGCAAAAGTTCCCCTGATCGTCATAGGTGGTGATGATGGGTGGAAACAAACCTCTGAAACCGGCCATGAAAAAGCTCCTTTTCTTTATTGTCGATAATAATTTATTTTATGGAATCCGTTGGTAGACATGCACTCCGTGCTGGGTGCGGCTCTCAACGGCCACATACACCAGCCCGTCGGCATCCACCGCCGCCGCCTTGACCCCCTGTTCCCCTTCCGCGGTCATAGCGGCCCAGGCCGCCACAAAGGCTCCTCGGTTGTCGTACATGGCTATGGCGTTCCTGCCGTCGCGGTGGCGGGCGGCAAGGTAGGTGTTCCCGCGGCTGTCGGTTGTCATGCTGTGGAAGTGGATCCAGTCCCGAAAACCGGCCGCGGCAAAGTCGAACAGGAATTTTCCATCGGCGGTAAACCGCTGGGTCGGGCCGTAGTAGTTGGAAACCACCACGTCTCCGTTGGGAGCAATCCCCAACCCGTGCGCATCCCGGAACTCACCGGATTTCATCCCCTTGGACCCGAAGGCGAAAAGGAACCTGCCGGACGGCTCGAAGGCGCTGACCCGGTTGTTGTCCACGTCGACGATATACAGCCGCCGGAAGTCCGGGGAAAACTCCAGGCCGTGAGCCCGCAGAAACTGTCCCGGGCCGCTCCCCTCGGAGCCGAACTGGCGCACGAATTTTCCTTCCGGGCTGAACACCTGGATGCGGAAATTGTTGCTGTCGGAAACAAATATTTCACCGGAAGAGTATACCCGAGCATCCCGCGGCATGCGGAATTCGCCCGGACCGGTTCCCGGCCCCAGCCCGATTTCCTCAAGCCACTTGCCTTCCGGCGTGAAGCGATGCACCCGCTCGCCGATGCTGTCCACCACAATCACGTTGCCTTTGCGGTCGAAGCAGACCGAGTGGGCTTCCTTCAGCGGGTGAGGCATTCCCCCGGGATTCAGCCAGGAGCGGACCAGCCGGAATTTCGGCTCCGCAGCAGGCGGAGTCTGCAGGGGATCGGGAAAGCTCAGCAGATCCACTTTCTGCCCTTCTCCCTGCTTGAATTTGCTGACGGTGTAAATCCGGCGGTCGCGGCCCACGGCGATGGCCTGGGCCCAGGAGGGCCGGCTGCCGTCCTCGAGGACCAGCGCGCCGTGGTCGGCATACCGGCCATCGGGAATGGAGTAGGTGACCAGGTGGACCTCCTCTCCGGCCGGCGTCCCGGTCAGATAATACAGCGTCTTTCCGTCCGGGCCCAGCGTCAGACCCAGGTAGCCGTAGGAGAAGCTGTCATACTCGCCGTTGGTTCTGGACTTGAGCGCAGCGATCCGGTCCATAACCTCGATCACTCCGGACCGGGGGTCGAACCGGAACAGGTAGCCGGTATTGCCGTGAACACCGTATACCAGCTTTTCTTGCTCGTACCACACCGTCTGCCGCCAGTTATAGGCCATGCTGCCGGGCTTGTCCGGATCCCAGACGCCGAAAATGTCCCGCTTCATCGGAAAGCCGGAAAGCTTCTCCAATCCCAGCTCCGGCTTGCTGCTGTTGTAGCTCAGGATTTCTCCTGTCGGCGAGGTGAAAAAAGCCTTGCCGAGGTTGGGGTCCACGGCGATCGAGCGGCATACCACCCGAAAATCGCGACCCTGCCCCTTTTCCCCCTGGCCGGCGGTGAGCCCCAGGTCGCGCAGCGTCTTCCGGGCCAGGTCGTAGACCAGGAAGTGCCCCGATGGCCAGGTGAGGCCGTACAGGAGCCCCTTCCGCGCGTCCATGGCCATAGTGATGATTCCTTCCCCGGCGGGGGCATCCCCCAGTTTTTCGAATTTTCCCGTGGCGGTCTCGAAAGCCAGGAAGTGCCCGCCGGGATAGGGTTTGTAGCCCGGCGGGGGAACGCCCACCATCTCCTTGCCTCCCTCGGTGTTGTAGTAGCCCAGGTGGGTGGCAAAATATAGCTTGCCCTGGTGTTCGAAAAAGGGCACATGGCTCTTCCCCTGAGGGATGGCCTTGAGTCCTTTTTCCCCGGAGGCTTCGGTCAGATCGCCGAGATGCCGGGTGCTTCCCGAGGCCGGGTCAAAGGCAAACATCTGGGCCCCCAGGTCTGCCTTGTGGGCGCAAAGGACATAGTAGATTTTGCCGTCACTGGCGGCGGTAACGGCGTTATAGTTGTCGTCGCCGGCGGCAAATCCCGACGGATGCCAGCGAGCGGCCAGCACCCCGCTCGGGCTCGCTTCCGATGCGGATTTTTGCTCCCCGGCCTGCAACCGGCAGACCAGGAAAGCGATCAGGGCAATTCGAAAATAAGTTCTCTTCATCCGTTTGTATGCCTCTCGATAAAGTTAAAAAATAAGCCGTCCGGCAATCTGCACCTGGCGCGGCAAGTTGGACTGGGTCTGGAACGGGGAAATCTGGCCGAAGCACGATTTGGAGGGGGTGTTGCAGTTTCCCGTCGAGCCATACCACTGCGGAGTGTTGGTGGCATTGATCCAGTTGTTGATCAGCTGGAAGGTGAAACGGTCGTTGATCCGGAAATTTTTCATCAGCCCCAGATCGAAGCTGTGAACGGGCGGCTCGCGCAACCGGCCGGTGATGGAAGACCAGCGGCGCGGCCGGTAGGGGTCCTTGTTCAGTTCGAAAGCGGACCGGTTGATCCACTGGTCCAGGTTCTGCCCGCCCGGCACGTCATTCGGATCCGCTCCGTTAATGGGAATGGCATCCGAACCCAGCTGAAACGGTTTGCCGCTCTGGATGCGGATCATCCAGTTGATCTGCCAGCCCCCGATGATGTGATCCAGCCAGGCGGGCATGTCGGTGTAAATCGAGCGCTTGCGACCCCAGGGCATCTCCCAGGATCCGTTGAGCACCAGCACCTGAGGCAGGTCGTAGGTATCCACTCTTTTTTCCAGGAAGCCGTCGAAAGAATTCTGATAGTCGTAATGACCGAGTTTTTTGGAGACCGTATAAGCCAGGCTCTGGCTCAGCCCGTGGCTGAAACGCTTGGTTACCTGGAGCTGAACGCCATCGTACCGGGAGTCGCCGATCGGCGCGTAGCGCCGGGTGACCTGGGTGAACTGCGGGTAGGGATACTGCAGGGACTGGTAGGCGATTTTGCTCTGGTTGAGAGAATAGCCCGGCACCAGCCCGGCAAACGGATTATCCACCTGGCGGTTGAGGACCGATGCTCCCTGGACAAACAGGGATTCCGGGATGATATTCAAGGGTCGGTCCACCGGCAGACGGTCGTTTTTGTTGAAGGTATATCCGGCGCTGACAATGACGCCCCATGGCAGTTCCCGCTGCACCTCCAGGCTGAACTGATAGGAACGGGGCTCGCGGGTTTCCGGATCCACGTAGCTGATGCTGGTGCCGATGTTGGTGGCCAGGCCCTTGCTGGAGCCGGTGGGTTTGAGGATCCCGTTGGGGAAGGGGTTGTCGATCAGGTTGATGGGAATCAGGTTCGAGTCGTAGAGTACGGAGGCGGTGGCCTGGCTGAAGCCGGCCGGCTGGCCCGGGTCGTACCAGATCGGGCCGTAGAACAGGCCGAATCCGCCCCGGATGGCGGTCTTGTTGTTCCAGGCGTAAGCGAACCCGACGCGCGGTCCGAAGTTGTTGCGTGCCGCCTCAAACACATTGCGCGGCATTCCGCCGACACCCGGGAATGTCAGGCCGCCCTTCAGGCTGGCGCAGGCCGGACAGTTGGCGGCTCCGGTAGCCGTCTTGACTTTGTCCGCCAGGGGGCTGACGGCACCCATGTCGAAGATCCCGGTCATGGCGTTGTAGCGATCGGTCATCGGCCCCGTCCAGTCCCAGCGCAAACCGAGATTCAGCTTGAATCGCCGGGAGATACGGATGTCATCCTGGACAAAAAAGGCCAGGCTCTTGCCCTGCCGTGCCGGTGCGGCGTTCAGATCGATGGAGGCACCGCCCACGCCCATCAGAAAGCTGGCCACCGGATCGCCGCCGGCCGGATCGCTGACCTGGGGGTCCAGGTTGGTAGCCGTGGAGGAGAAGGAGAAGATCCCGGCATCGTACCCGGCGGCCAGGGCGTAGGTGCGCTCCAGCCGGCCCTGGCCGCCTATCTTCAGGCTGTGGGCGCCGATCATCTTGTTCCAGGTGGCATCGACGGTGTTGATCTGGTCCGGGGTAATGCTTCCGGCGCCCTGCCCGGCCCCGGTGAAATTGGAGCTCCCCAGCGTGCTGCCTCCGAAGGAAAAGGCGGGGAAGGCGCTGGCGGCCTGGGAGACGAAGGTGGAGCTGAAGCCCAGGTCCCTGGCGCTGACCTCCCCGCGTTTGCCGAAGCGGTTGGCGACCAGGTAGCGCTGGAATCCGGTCCGGAGGTTCAAAACGCTGGTCGGGGACAGGGTGCGAGTGTAGTCGATCACCGCGTTATGGTTGGCCCGGGTGAACGGCGAACCGGTGTTCACGTCGGCGGCGCTGGGGTAAAACTCCACGTCGTAGGAATTATAGTTGTTGCGGATGTAGCGGACAGTCAGGCGGTTGTTGTCATTGATGTTCCAGTCCACCCGTTCGGAGTATTCGCTGAGGTCCCCCCGCGCGTTGCCGCCGGACGGAGCATAGTTGTTGGCACGGGTTATGGGGTCGCCGGTGGCATTGGGGAGCGGGATATATTTCCAGAGGGCTTTCGCTACCGGGCCCATCCGGTTGGAGGGGATGGCGTTTTTTCCGGTGGTCTCCAGGAAGCTCTTCCGGTTGTAACGGCCGGTGGCCGGGTTCTGGGTGATGCTCCAGGGATCGTAGATCAGCACCTGGGCTTTCTGGCCGCTTTTGTTGTACCAGGTGTCGGAAAAATCGCCGGATCTTTCCAGTTCGGTCGGCACGTGCCCGATATAGGATTTCTTGCTTCCGGAATGGAGTCGCTGCCAGCCGGAGCTGAAAAACAGCTTGTTCTTGATGGCCGGCCCGTTAACCAGGAACCCGTAGGTGTCAAAATGGACCGGCAGCCTGGGCTGCCTGCCGTAATTCCGCTCGAAGGTGTTCGCCGACATGGTCACATTACGATTATACCAATAGGTTTCTCCATGGTAGGCGTTTCCTCCCGAACGGGTGGTTACGTTAACCACACCGCCTGTGGTGCGGCCGTATTCGGCGCTGTAGGCACTGGAAATCACCTTCATTTCAGCAACGGTCTCCTGGGTGGGAATGGTTCCGAAAAGCCCGCCTTCGTTGCCGATCCGGTTGGGAACTCCGTCGATCAGCATTTCATTGGATTTGGGCTGTCCGCCGCTGATGGAAATGGAAGTGGAGCCCGAGTTGTCGTAAGGGGTGAAGCTTTTGGCATTGGTGGTTACCGTGACTCCGGCTGCGGACCAGGCAATTCCCATGATATTGCGGCCCTGGGAGGGGGTGTTGGACATGCGGATATTGTCAATGAGGGCTCCCTTGTCCGCGGTCTCTGTTTCAATCTGGCCGACCGGTTCGGTCACCGTTACCGTCTCGGATACCGCCCCGAGGCGAAGGGTGAAGTGAATGGTGGCATTGGAGGCGGTGGTTAGAACGATGCCGGGCTGAACCGCTTTCTGGAAGCCCGCCTTGGATACCTCCGCCGAATAGTTTCCGGGGGGCAGGAACCGGACCGAGTAGTACCCTTCCACCGTGGTGGCCGCCGAGTAGGACACGCCGGTGCCGGTGTTGGTAATGGTCACGGCGGCTTCCGGGACGGCGGCGTCCGACGGGTCCGTCACCCGGCCGCTGATGGAACCCAGCGCGGCCCCTTGACCGAAGGCAGCCGACCCGGTAAAGAGAAAAAAGAAAACGAGAAAAAGAAAGGAAGTCTGGCGAAGCTGAGTGGACATGGTTCTCTCCTCCCTGAGGGGAAATACAAGATACACATTCGCTTTATGTGAAATTCAGTATAGGTGAGAGCCGTGACAATGTCAACAGAAAACCATGAAGAGCAAGGAAAAGCCAGGGATCGCATATTCCTGTGCACGATTTCGCATAACAGATTAAAAAATCGGTGCCGGCGCGGCGATCAGCGCGGGGAGCCTCCCCCATCCGCTTTTCGCCATCGGGAGGGAGGCACACCGAACATTCGCCTGAAATGCTGTCCGAAGCGGGCCACATCCTGGTAGCCGACCCGGTGGGAGATGCGCCCGATGGGGAGGGTGGTGCTGCGCAGGAGATCGGCGGCTTTTTCCAGACGGATTTTCTGGAGGTACCGCTGGAAGCTCATGCCGAAGTGGCGGTGGAAGAGGCGGGTGAGATTTCCCGGGCTGGTGAAGGCTACTTTTCGGGCCACTTCTCCCAGCCGGATCTGGCGGTGCATGCGGAAAGCCAGGTGGGCGGCGGCCCGCTGCAGCGCGTGGGACTCCCAGGCCGCGCAGCTGCCTTCTTTTTCGGCGATCCGGAACCAGTGCTGCTCCACATGACTGTGCGCCGCAGCCTCCGCGGCGGCGGGATCTCCGGATCGGACGGCGTCGATTAGAAACGCGTGTTCGGAAGCCAGAATCCGCCGGTCCTGATAATATTTTTCGAATCCGGTTTTGTGAAACTGCAGGAGACCGTTCCACACCACCAGCCATGCTTCCCGAAGCAGGGGGACTTCCGCGAGTTCCACGATGGCGGAGTGAAGCTCATAATCGGCCTGGCGGAAGGCGAGGTAGTCGTTTTGCTGCACGGCTTCGTCCAGGCGGGTCAGGATGGAACGCAAGGCTCCGGCTTTTTCCGCCCGGTGGGCGATATGCGAAGCGGCATGGCTGGAGGCGAACCCTTCGATCAGGGAGCGAAGAGCGGTCAGGTTGTGCAGTTCGGCATCGTTCCAGTCAGACCGGCCGGAACAATCCTCCGCTCCCTGGCAAGACTTGTCTCTCATTCCCGGCAGGCATGCGGCTGCAGAAGCGCGGCAGCCGCGTGCCTCTCCCGCTCTTATTTCTTTCCCCGATCCGCCCTTTTCTGCAGCTCGGTCACCGGGATGGTGATCATTCTCCCGATGGGCTTGCCGTTCCGGCAGGAAATGATCCTCATGACCGAGGCGTCCTTGGGAACCGGAATGGAGGCGGTGTACTCCGGGTAAAACGGGTCCGGAAAAGAGTAGTCGAAACTGTAGTGCAGGGTCAGACCGTCGACTTCATTTTCCATGTCTACCAGGAGCTGACCGCTGGCGTCCCGGGAGGCGCGGATCGTCGGGTCGTACAGGCTGGGAGCATACTTGATCCGCGCGGCATCGTTGCGCTCGAAGTGCTTTTCCACCCGGCGTACGAAATCGCCCCAGTTGCGGCTCTCCTTCGGAGACCAGACGCATTCGGCCACGGCGAAAGCGCGGGGCCACACCATATACTGCAGGTGGCGCATGTTGTACACCTGCTCCGTCCACAGGTTGGCCTGTCCGCCCTTGATCCATTTGGGATCGACACCCTCGGGAACAGGGTCGAACTCGTAGGATTTTTTCAGGCGCAAGGTGGCGTAAACCGGAGGTTCGATGGCGGAGTCGCTCTGCATGTAGTCTAGGTAGACGTAGGTGGTGGGACTCATGACCACCTCGTGACCCATGCGGGCGGCCTCGATCCCGCCTTTGACTCCCCGCCAGCTCATGACGGCGGCGTTGGGGGCCAGGCCGCCCTCCAGGATTTCATCCCAGCCGATCAGTTTTTTTCCTTTCGACTCGATGATTTTTTCCACCCGCTTCACGAAATAGCTCTGCACCTCGTTCAGGTCCTTCAGCTTTTCCTTTTGCATCAGCTCGCGGATGGCGGGGCTTGTCTCCCAGAAATTCCGGGCGGTCTCGTCGCCTCCCATGTGAATGTAAGGGAAGGGGAAAAGCTGGGCGACCTCCGTGAAGACCTTGTCCAGAAACGGGTAAACCTTGTCGTTGGCCGGGCAGAGGGTGTTGTCCACCAATCCGTAGAAATGCCCGCTTTCGGGCCAGACCATGATCTCTTCGCCGGACCGGACCCGGTATTTCTCCGCGCCCGGGGTGCAGGAGAGTTCCGGGTAGGAGGCGATGGCCGCCAGGCTGTGGCCGGGTGTCTCGATTTCCGGCAGAATGTCCACATATCGTTCCCTGGCATACTGCACTAATTCCCGGATATCCTGGTGGGTGAAAAATCCGCCGTAGTTTCTGGGTTCGTCCGGAGCGGGAGGCGAAAAATAACCGAAGCGGCCCACCTTTTTTACATTCCAGGCCCCTACTTCCGTGAGCCGCGGCAGGGCTTTGATCTCCAGCCGCCACCCTTCGTCGTCGGTCAGGTGCAGGTGCAGCAGGTTGTATTTGTATTTCACCATTTCGTCGATGAATTGCTTGACCTGCTCCTTGGTGAAGAAGTGACGGACGACATCGAACATCAGGCCCCGCCAGGCGAAGCGGGGATAGTCGGTAATCCGCACCGCGGGGATGGTCCAGGATCTCTGCAGAACTTTGTCTTTGGACTCGATGGCCGGGGGAAAAAGCTGCCGAAGAGTCTGAACTCCGTAAAAAAGCCCTGCCGGCCGGTTGGCCGAAATGGTGACCCTCTTTTTCCCGACCGCAAGACGATATCCTTCCTGTCCCAGGAGTTTGTCTTCCTGCGGAAGCAGCAGAAGCTGAATGGTGCCTCCGGATCCGGAGCCGCCCGCTTTAGGGCTGACGCTGTAGCCGGTTGCCGTGGACAGATGGCTGCAAAGCATGGAAGCAATGCCGGCGATTTCCGGCTGGTCTCCGCCGTAGAGCACCACCGACTTTGCGGGCAGAGTGAAGGAGCCGGCCTCTTTTTCGACGCTGACCGGCTGGGGAATCAGGGCGATCCCGTCCGCGGCCGCCTGGCCAAAGGCGGCCAGAGAAAAAAACAGGCAAAGAAGGAATGGCAGGGTTTTTTTCATAATTTGGTCAGAGCGGCCCTTTCAACCGCATAACGATCCATGGAATGAAAAGCAGGGCCAACAGGCCGAAAATCAGCCAGTTTCCTTTTGCCGGATGGAAATCATTCCAGACGGCATCCCATCTCGATCGCATGACCAGCCGGGCAATGGTGATATCGAAGCCGGCCATGAAGAGGGACAAAGTCAGGCCGAGCAGAAGCAGCGTGCCCTGGTCATGAATGCCCAATCCCGGCACGTAAAAGTAACAGAGGATAAAGGCCAGCAGCGTGCCGCTGAAGAGGCTGAGCTGCCGGGCCTTTCGGTTTCCCAGGCGGGGTACGATAAAGACGGTGCGGGCAATCCCGTGCAGAGTCTCGGCAGCCGCCAGAAGCAGGCAGAGACAAACCACCCGGATGACCAGAACGAAGATCATGCGCTACCCCTCGGTTTCTGGCGGTAATATCCGCCGGGATGTCAGCGGATACTCAGGTCGCGGACAAAAATGTCCTTGAAACGCATTTTGCCCAGGCCGCCGGAATGAAGCTGAAGGGCGATGCTGCCGTCCTTGGATTTGGGAGTGGGGTTGGTAAAGTCCAGGACCTGGATTCCGTTCAGATGAACGATGGTACGGTTGCCGTGCACCTGGATCAGCATATCGTTCCAGTCGAAGGGCCGGATGACGGTCTCGAATTCCGCGGCGGGCCACACCATCCATCCGCGGTTGTCGCCGTACAGCCCGCCGGTGTGGTGATTCAGGACGCGGTCGATCTCCACCTGGTAGCCGTCGGAGACATCCACCGTACCGGGTTTGAAACGCGTGCGCAGATAGACTCCGCTGTTGCCGTCGGCTTCGCATTTGAACCGCAGGCTCAAATCGAAATCCTGATAGTCCTTTTCGGTGATCAGGTAGCCGTATTTTTCGGTAATGCCCTCGCCGTAAATGGCGCCGTCTTCCACCACCCACTTTTCATTGCCGATTTTCACCCAGCCGGTCAGATCCTTGCCGTTGAAAAGCGAAACCCAGTCTCCGCGGGCCGGCGGTTTCTGCTGCGCCATAGCCAGGCTGCCGAAGAGGACGCATGCCAGAACCACGATCGAAAAATGTCTCATAAAATCCTCCCTAAGAAAAATATGTGGCTGATTTGAGCTTGCCCGTAATCCTTTCGGGTGAATGGAAACACTCCTGATGGGCTCTTGTCAACCCCGCGAAGCGATCTTTTCCTCTCGTGGGGCCGGTGGTCCGCCAATATGCGTGCAGGTATAATAGAAAATGCAGACAGGAAACGAACCCGGTCAACGGCCCCTGCTCCCGAACAGATTCACACATGAGGAAAGAAAATGAATCTTAAACCGAACCGCTCCGGACCCAAGCCCTTTCCCGCCGCCTGGGTCCTGGGACTTGGGATCAGCCTGTTTTTTGGGGTGATGTTCGCCGCCCAGGGTGGTGAGGGCTATTCTTCTGCTCCGCTTCTGTCGTCGAAGAGTCCGCTGGGCGGCGTGCTCGAATCGATCGCGGACTGGGCAGCCTCGGATGTTTTTGTCGATCTGATGCGTCAGGCGCGGGGTTACAACAACAACGGAACCGTACCGGTGGATGAAAATGGCTGGCCCCTCGAGGATTGCGAGATCATTTTTCTTGCCGGGCGCCTGAATTCGGCTTCTATTTATAACGGAACCTATCGTCTGTCCTATAGCGGCCATGCCCAGGTGCAGCTGAGTGCCGTTCGGGGGAGCATTACCGGACTGCGCTACGATCCGGCGGCCGACCGGACCACGGCGGAAGTCAATATCCAGGCCTTGCCCTCGGACGGCGGCTGGTACCTGATCCTTCGCTTTTCCCAGACCGCCGGACGGCTGAAAAACATCCGGCTGATCCGCCCCGGCTACGATGCCGATTACCCGCCGGTATTTACCCGGGAGTTCCTCCAGCACCTTTCCCGCTTTCCGGTTCTGCGCTTTATGGAGTGGTCCCAGACCAACCGCAATCCGCCTGGAAACTGGGACCGGCGGTCCAAACCAGACGATGCCCGGCAAACGGAAAAAGGGGTGGCCTGGGAGTACATGATCCAGCTGGCCAACGAGTTGAAGAAGGACATATGGATCAATATCCCGCACACTGCGGACGACAATTATGTGACCCGCCTTGCCCGGTTGCTGCGCACCACTCTTTTGCCGGGCCTCAAGGTGTATGTCGAATTCAGCAACGAAGTCTGGAACGGGATCTTCAGCCAGAACGAATGGAACCGGCAGCGGGCGGCGGAGGATGCCGCGAGCGGCAACCGGCAGCTGGATTTCGACGGGACCGACAATATTTACTATCTCGGCTGGAGAAGAACGGCCGATCTGACCCGGCAGGTCAGCGAACTCTTCCGAAGAGAGTGGGGGGAAGAGCGCTGGAAAATTCTGGGCCGGCCGGTGCTGGCGGGCCAGATCGCCAATCCGGAGGTTCTGCGCCAGGGGCTTCTTTACCTGCAGTCGGTGCATGGGCCTCCGGCGCGCTACCTTTCCGCGTTGGCGGGGGCTCCCTATTTCCATCTGGGGGATGCCGATCTGCGGGAGGACCTGAGTCCCGAAGAAGTGCTGGACGTCCTGGAGGATTCGGCCCGGGAGATGCCTGTGTGGGCCCGGCTGGAGGAGAATGCCGCCCTGGCCCGATGGTACGGCTTGGACTGGGTGGCTTATGAGGGAGGCCCGGACACCATGGGGCCCCACAACGTCGCTGCTAAAAAAAGCGCCTCGCTTCATCCGCGCATGCAGACGATTTGCGAAGACTTTTTAAGGCTGTGGGAGGGGTTCGGCGGAGGGTTGTTTGTCTGGTATCTGGCCGGGGCCACGAGCTACGATACCGCTTACGGAACATGGGGACTGACCAACGACATGACGGTTCAGGATACTCCCAAAATCAGGGCGCTAGATTCTTATGCCGCAACCGATCCGGGCCCACTGAAGGCGGGGTTCCCGGTGCCCGGGCGCCTGGACGCGCGACGGTTCGTTGGCCACCCGGCGGACTGGGCCGTGCGGGACCCTTACCTGCGTTATCAAGGCAACGGGTCCTGGCAGGATTACCTGCTGCAATGCCCGAAATCCGCTTTTTACCGGATCTCCCTGGATGCATCCTCCAGGCAAGAGGCCGCCGTCGTCCGGTTGATGGCCAACAGCGAAGAGCTGACTAACGTGACAGTGCCGGCGTCCGACCCGAACGAGTTCCGCCGGGAGAGCCCTTCTTCCGCCTTCTTTCTCCCTCGGGGCCTGAATGTCCTTCGGCTTTTTTTTGTGGATGCCGCAAGCCTTTGCATCCGGGAAATTGTTGTGGAGATTGCCTCGAAATGAGCCCTGGACTTCAGAGGGCGGGCTTCGGACCCCCGGAAGCCAGGCAGGCGGAAGCCAGCTCGGCCCGGGTCCGGTGGCATTGCGCCAGGGTGTGGTGACGGGCGAGGTCCAGGCCGCGAACCGCGAAACCCGACAGAATCCCTCTGTCCTGGTGCACGCGATGAAAGGCGGCAGCCAGGGCACCGATGTCCCCTGGCGGGACCAGGAGCCCGGCCTGGTTGTCTTCGATCAGCCGGTCGGTTCCGGGATTCCGATACATGATCAGCGGCAGGCCGCGGCTCATGCCCAGAAACACGTTGCGGCTGATTTCGGCGGTAAGGTTGGTAATGACCATGGCGTCGGCTTCCGCCCATCGGGCAAAGAGCTGGTCTCCATAAGGAATCTGGCCGAGGAAGACAACCCGGTCGGAAAGTCCCAGGTCGACGGCGAGGCGCTGGAAGTCCCCGACCTCTTCTCCTTCTCCGATCACCGTCAGGAAAAAATCGGTGCCGCGCGAACGGGCCACGGCCATGGCCCGAAGCACATGATCGGTAGCTTTGATGGCGATCTGCCGTCCGGCAACCACCAGGCGAAGCGGATGGGCGGCATCCAGGAGCTGCTGTCGCCGGCGCTCCAGCTCGGCCTCATCCACCAGGACGGCTTCGGTTACGAAAGTCCGAGGCAGAAGATAGCTGCGGTTGTTCCACACGGCGGCGAAGCGCCGGGCAACCGCATCGTTATGCACGTAAACCAGATCTGCGGTTTCGAACACCCGGTGGCAGAATGCCTTGAACTGCTTCAGGGCCACGGCCATGGCCCACCGCTTCATGGAATTCCGGGTTTGACTCACTCCCATCTCCAGCCGGGGGAAGGGATCGGCTCCGTCGAAAACCCATATACGCCGGGCACCGGCGCGCCCGGCCAGGGGCCATACCACTTGGCCCAGGGAGATGGGGTGTCCGCCATAATCGGCTTGAACGATCGCTGCGCCACGCAGGGCGCCGCGCAGTTCGGATATCAGCCGGGGAAGGGAGGCGGCAAACCGCCGAAAACTGAGATAGGGAGTCAGCGGAAAATAGGCCAAATCCTCTGCGGCCGGCTCGAGAGGCGCCAGGTTGAAACTGCCGCTGTCCTTGACTTTCAGGTCGACGTAAAGCGGTGCGGCCACGGCCAGGCGGCCTCCAACCTGCCGGATGGCTTTGTTCTGCTCGAGAAGGTCCTGCCGCCACATGTCGCCTACCAGAAAGCGGTCCGGCCGCTCCGGACATCGGCCGAAAGGTACGTGGGTGACAACCAGGTAGGAGAAAGGCCTCTTGGTACCGCGAACATCCATGGTATAAAATAGACATACTACTGCAGGCGGTACGGATCGTCAATCGTGAGAACCGTATCCGCCTGCGGGGCTGCGGACGAAATCAGCCCGAGGGGCAGAAAGGTTAGGAGGTCTTCTTGTGTTGTCGATGAACGAGGATCTGTTTCTCCGTGACAAAGAATTCTGGTGCCGGACGATTTTAGACCACGTCCGCCAGTCTCTGGTCATGCCTGTGGAGCAGGCCTCTCCCCGGGATCTGTTCCGCGCTGTTTCTCTGGCTGTCCGCGACCGGCTGGCGGCGAGGCTTCTGGAGACCGAAGGCCGCTACCGCCGAATCGGGGCCAAGCGGCTGTACTATCTTTCCATCGAATTTCTCATGGGCCGTTCGCTCAGCAACAATCTGGCCAATCTGTGCCTGCAGGATTCCATACGGGAGGCCCTGCAGGACCTGCGACGCGAGCTGGGCGAGGTCGAGGGATGCGAGGGGGATGCCGGCCTGGGGAACGGCGGCCTGGGGCGGCTGGCGGCCTGCTTTCTCGACTCGCTGGCCACGCTCGACTACCCGGGATTCGGCTACGGGATCAACTATGAATACGGGTTGTTCAAGCAGGAGATCCGCAACGGCGAGCAGGTGGAAATGGCCGATAACTGGCGGACTTACACCACCCCCTGGCTGATCGAACGACCGCAGGATGCCGTCCTGGTGCCGCTTTACGGCCGCATCGAGCATGCCGCCGACCGCAGCGGAGGCTACAATCCGATGTGGCTGGACTGGAAGGTGGTCATCGGCGTGCCCCAC
>CAINFC010000053.1 GCA_903847975.1 uncultured Acidobacteriota bacterium
CCCGCCAGTCATCGATGATTGCATCCAGCGGTGCCAGGTCGACTTCTTCAAACTCGCATTGGCACGCCATAATAAAGTCCTGACTATTTGAAAAAAGTATTGGGTTTATAAATCCGAGGGGATTCTACCTCAAAAAGGGGGGAATGGGACACCCACTTTTTTTTTAAATAAGAATGGAGAATGGAGAATTAAGAATGGAGAATTGGGGAGAGAATGGGGGGAGAGAATGGGGACACCCACTTTTTCCCTGGCCGAAAAAAATAAATGGGTGTCCTTCTTCAGTCTTCGTCAGTTATCGGGCAGGCCAGTCGACTTCGAAACACCGGCCCTCTTGCCCGCGCAGGGCCATCTCGATTTCCCGGAGGCAGGGGGAGACAATCCGGAACCGGGTAACGGCCCGCAGATCCTCCAGGCGGTGCGCATCGCCGCTGGCCAGCAGGGGCCAGTTCCTCAACTGGGGGCGACGGATGAATCCTTCCGCAGGGCGGAAATTACGGCTTACTTCCAGGGCGCTGATGGCCAAACCCGGGGGGACCAGGCCGAGATTGGCAAAAAGGCTGAAGGAGGGACGATCCACATGGGCGGGGACAGGCAGCCCGCCAAGCCGACGAACCCGGACCACCGCCTCCTCCAGGGATATATCCGCCGAAACTGCCAGAAGCCTCTCCTCGGTGCGGATCCACTCGCCGGTGGCATCGACCACCCATTGCGGACCGAAAAGATCCTCCCTGTTGGCAAGCGGGGGGAGCCTACGAAACACCTCTTCCTGCCAAGCCTCCAGGGGGAAAACCTCATCGAACAGGCAGAGCAGGTGGACTTCCTCCCGGGTCTGGAGCTCCATTCCCGGCAAAACGTGCAGGCCGGTGTTCCGGGCCGCTTCCACCATGGCGGCAGCGTTCTCCCCGGTGTTGTGGTCGGTCACGGCCAGCAGGCGCAACCCCACAGACAGAGCCTGGCTGACGATCAGCGGGGGAATCATCTCCACCTCGGCGCAGGCGGAAAGTACGGTATGCACGTGCAGATCGGCCGGAAAAGATCCGATCCGCGGATCATCCGCGTTAGAAGGCGAGGGCGGATTCACGAATGGAACCGTGTCGGGAGCCATGCGCCGCTCCCGGCGCCGTCAGGGTTCGTCCTGGATTCCCAGGCCGCTCAGGCGGGAAACCGCGTAATAGTTGTTCCTTTCCGTGGCCAGCAGAACAATCCCCTCCTGCTCCGCCTTGGCAACCACTTCCGGGTCCGGCCGCTTCCCCTCGGTGATCAGCACGGCGGAAAGACTCAGCAGGCTGGCCACCGCCACCACGTTCATGTGGGACTGCAGGGTGACCCAGATGTTGTCCTTTTTGGCTCCGGCCATCACGCAGCTGAGCAGGTCGGAGGCGTAGCCGGCCGTCACGCCCCGATTCAGGCCGAGCCCCGGCGTGAGCAGCTCCAGATTCAGAGCCTCAATGATTTCCTTCAGTGTAATCACTTTCGCCCTCCTTAATCAAACGGCCTGCCCCGGCGGAATGCGCCCTCTCGCGGCGCACGCCGGATCAGGTGTGCAATTGCGGGTAGATTACCACTTCCAGCCGGGTGCCCACATCCGGCGTGGACTCCAGCTTCATCTCGTCCGCGCACCTTTTCATGTTGACCAGACCCATGCCTGCCCCGAATCCCAGCTCGCAGATCCAGTGCGGCGCCGTAGACCAGCCGGGCCGCAGGGCCTTGTCGATATCGGGTATACCCGGACCGGCGTCGGTGGTGCAGATCTGCAGCCGCTCCGGAGAAACGCAGACGCTCAGCTCCCCTCCCCGCGTGGTGTGGATGATCAGGTTCATCTCCGCTTCGTAGCTGACAATGGCCGCCCGGCGG
The DNA here is from genome assembly GCA_903847975.1 of uncultured Acidobacteriota bacterium. Taxonomy (GTDB): domain Bacteria; phylum Acidobacteriota; class UBA6911; order CAINFC01; family CAINFC01; genus CAINFC01. Next base: position 1,855 of record CAINFC010000053.1, read on the forward strand.
CGCACCTCGGGAGGCACGCCGATGGTTTCCAGGGCGCGCTTCATGCGGCTGGAGGCCTTTCCCCCGTTGCCGAAATCCTTGGAGGCGATGGCGTACTTCAAGCGAATCGAGGTTTCGTCGGAGGAGATTTCCTCAAACAGGTTTTTGTGGACGATGTGGTGCTTTTCCTCGGCTTCGTAGCGCAGCCCCAAAGCCTCCAGCAGGGCGCGGTTGATATCCCCGCCGGTGACAATCCCGACCAGCTCGTGCCGGTCGTTGACCACCGGCAGGCGCCCCACTCCGAGCTGGGCGAATTTCCGGACGGCCTCAATCAGGGTGCTCTCTTCGTTGACCGTGATCAGGCTGGTGGTCATGCGGTCCCGGATGGAGGCGGCCATTTCTCCCTTGCTCAGGGCGCGGATCAGATCCTCTACGGAAATGATCCCCACCAGCTTTCCGTTTTCGACCACCGGCGCCCCGGAAATCCGCTTGACGCGCAGCAGGTTTTTCAGATCGCTGATGCTCTGATCCGGGGTGACCGTAGCCACTTCGCGGCTCATCACCTGCTTGATCTGGAGCTCATAAATCAGCTCCTGCACCCGACCGAACTCAGGAATCGGCGGCATGGCTTGGCTGCTTTCCCGGGGCCGCGACGCCTAAAGGGCGTTCACATCGGCGCCCTGCATGCCGGCGTTGTGCAGCCGGGCGCAGAGCTCGAACATGGAATGCGGGCTGCCGAACACCGGCTTCCCTTTTTCCTCCGCCTGGCGAATCACTTCGTCGGAGGGCTGCTTTCCGCGAATCAGAATAATGGCTGCAACGTCGGCCATTTCGGCCGTGCTGATCACGTGAACATTGGCCAGACCCGTCAAAAGAACGGAGTGAGGCTTGGCAAAGGCCAGAACATCGCTCATGAGGTCGGAGGCGGTCACGTAGTTGATGTCCATGTCCCATGGGATCACCCGTGTAAGAGGTGCGCCCTCGACCAGCTGAATAATCTCCCGTAGCGTCACGATGAACTCCTCGCCCGATGCCGATTGCCCGGCAGGGCTTCATTATGTGAAACGTATCCTTCGTCCCCGGCGTAACCCCCGCCAAAAACCCGCCGTGAAAATCGGGTCTAAGGATACATCACCGGCGGTTGTTCCGCAAGAACGAGGAGTTCGTCGGCCGCAGCGGGGAATCAGTCGATGCCGTGGCGCTGCAGCCAGCCCGGAAACCACTCCGTAAACTGCCGGGCCTGACTCTTTCTTTCCGCGGAGAGCTCCTGAGCCAGCGCGCCGGTGGGGATGCCGCGAACCGGCAGCCCCAGATGCATGGCCCAGGGGAACGGGAAGCGGTCCAGCTCCACAATCAGCTCGTTCAGCGCATCCTGGGCCTGCCGCGCGCCCTCGGCATCTCCCTGCACAAAGCGCTCGTAAACGCGACAGAGGATTTCCGGGCACAGGCTGGCGACTCCGGAAACCGAACCCTGCCATCCCTTCCCCAGGCTGTACAGTATTTTCCGGTCGTCCCCCATCAGCAGGGTGCGCCCCTCGCGCCCTTCCATGGTGCCGATGGCTTCGACGTTGTCCAGAACGCCGCTGCTGTCCTTCAGGCCCACGACCCGGGGGCCAAGCTGGAACAGCTTCCGGATGGTATTCAGGTCCAGCGCATTGCCAAAGTGGGGATAGTGGTAAATGAGAATCCGGGCGTCCAGCTCGCCGATCACCCTTTCGTAGAAGGCCTGCAGGTCCTGCTGCTGCAGACGGTAGGAGAAGGGAGGCGGCACCAGCAGCGCATCATAGCCCATTTCCATGGCCGCCCGCCCCAGCTTCAGGGTGGTATGCACCGGAGCACTGCCGATGGCGGCAATCAGCACCTGGTCCCCATGCAGCCTTTCCCGGGCGATGCGCATCAGCTCCAGCCGGTCCGCCAGGTCGAAATGGGGATACTCCCCCGTTCCTCCCCCGATGCAGAGTCCCCTCACCCCCCGGGCCGCCACAAAGTCGACGACCTTCCGATAGGCCTCCCAATCGATGTTTCCGCTGAGGTCCAGCGGGGTGACCAGGGCGGCAAAAACGCCGGCAAGCTGCTTAGTCATTTCAATGCTCCCTTCCTCTTTATAATGAGAATATCCGATGTCGCCTAGTTTACTTAAAACCAAATCCGGTTTGCAAGAGAAGAGGGGCCATAATTTCAGTTCACGGTAACTGCCCTCGCAGGACTCCCGGAGGCCAGCCGTTCCTTCTCGCTTCCTCCTCCATCCGCTGCCACTCCCTTTCGAGCGCGGCGAGAGATTTCCGGAGCCGTTCGACTTCCCTCCGCAGGGCAACCACCCCCGAATCCTCGATGGCCCGGCCCTGGCGCCAGACCGGCGGCCGGTTCCGGGACGCCTCCTCGATCTCCTGCACCTTGCCCGCAAGCTCCAGGCGGGTCACCCGTATGGTCTCCTTAACTTCGGGCCCTCTCCTTCGAAGGAAACCGATTCGGACCTGGTCCGGATCGCTTTTCCCTTTCCCCGGGGAAAGCGTTTCCCTGCTGCCCACGGACCTGTCGGACTGCTTTTTCCCGGCTTCCGCCCTCCCGCTGGTTTCGCGGGCTGCCTCCACCACGATCTGTACGCGGCGCGGCTCCGTCTGCTGCCGCCGCAGCTTCTCCTGCTCCGCCAGCCGGACCAGCTCCTGGCCGAAAGCCGTTGCGGCCATCAGCGAGGCAACCACAGCCCACTGAGGACCGATCCATTTTGGTTTCATAAACACCTCCTCCCCCTATCCCAATGATGGAGTTGCAAAAAGTATGTATTGTTATGTTCTGCCGTCCCTTACGGGACTTGCGTGTGAACCGCACGGAGCGCATTGTCAGAGAGCGTACCGCTGGGCCCCGCCATGGCTTGGTGGGTCCCAGCGCAAACCGGCACAGGACGGTTATTCCCATCAACCACTTCTTTTACCTTCCCCACAGATGAAGGTGAAAAAAGTCGAGGGTTCTCGCGGAAGCCCTGCAAGGGCTTCGGATCACAGCCCGGGGTTGGCGCGCTTCGCGCCTACCCCGGGTAGGGATGTCCGGAGGCGACAATCCTGAAAGGGTTGCGCAAAATCCAGTCTTGCCAGGTGTTTGCGCAGCCCTTTCAGGGCTGGGTTTTAAACACATCCATCTACCCGGGGTAGCGCCTATGCGGCGCAACCCCGGGCTGTGATCCGGAACCCCCTTGGGGTTCTCGCCTTTTTGCATCTTCATCCCTGGTAACGGCGGCAGCTTGGATTTTGCGAAGGAAAAAAGGCAGAAAAAACCGTTCTGCTTTCTTTTCCCGGACAGCCTATAATGGCAGGGTGCAATGGCTGTTTTCCATCTGGCTTTTTTTGCTGCCGCTCCTTTTCCGGCCCGCTCCGGAAAAGCCTTTCTCCGGCCCGAAGCTCGTCTGGGTGGCCGCAGGAGCGCTCGTTTCGCTGGCACTGCTTGCCTTTCGGCTGCGGCGCAGCGCCGTCTGGCTGGAAGATCCGCTGTTCTGGCCGCTGCTTTCCTTTGCCGCCTCGCTGGGCCTCACCCTGACTTTTTCGCCGGTCTGCTCCCGCGAAGAGGTGCTGCTGCGGATCTCCCCGGTTCCCTGCTTTCTGGCGCTCTCCCTTTTCCCCGCCGATTCCGGGCGCGCTATCCGGGTCCTTTGCCGATCGACGCTGGTCCTTTCCGCCATCGCCCTGCTCCAACTCCTTCATCTCGATCCCATCCGGCTGGCCGGCTTCCAGCCGGAGTCCTTCCCGAGTCCGCGGATGCGCATCTTCGCCACGCTGGGCAATCCCAACTTCGTCGCTGCCTGGCTGGGCACCTGCCTGCCCCTGTTCTGGAACCCGGCCTGGCAGGAGAGCGCCCAGGCGGGCCGTCTTCGCCGGCTCCTGCCCTGGGCCTGGCTGCTGCCGGCAGCCGCCTTTCCAGCGACTGGATCCCGAACGTTCTTCCTGGCCCTGCCGTTTCTCCTTTTCGGCGCTTTTCGCGCCGGCCCTGCGCGAAGAGCGCTTTTACCCGCTGCAATTCTTCTGATAACCGGGGGCGCCGTTTTTCTTTACGCCGGCGCGACCCGCCCCTGGATCACAGCACTGGAAGGGCGTATCTTTCAGAACCGCGTCGTTTTGCGAAACGTTTCCGAAATTCCCTGGGTCGGATTCGGCGCCGGGTCATTCCCCGGACGTTACCAGGCCTGGCTGGACCGGTACGGGGAGTCGCCCCGATTCCGGCAGGAGGAAAGCCGGTTCGCCGGTCCGCTCGACCATGCCCACAACGACTATCTCGAGTTCTGGGTGGAGTACGGCTGGGCCTGGCTCCCCTGCCTGGGGCTGTTTTTGGGCACCCTGGGTCATTTTTATTACCGCAGCCAATGGAAAAAGAGGGAAGCCTCCGAGTACAATCAGGAAGTACTTCTCAGCCTCGGCATCCTCGCGGCGGTGGCCCTGGTGGACTTCCCGATGCACCGTCCCGCGGAGTGGACCCTGTTCTGGATCCTGCTTTCCCTGTGCCGGGCGAGACGAACCGCCTGAGCCATTACAATTTTGTTTCGGCAAAAAGGAGAAAATGAAATATGAAGCACTGCCGCTGCCGCATGGTTGCCCTGATTCCCGCCGCTCTCTTGTTGCTTGCCGGCCTGGTGCGGGCCGATCTGTTCCGCTTTCAGGCCCGGGAAAACGCCCTCCGCGAATCCTGCCAGAAAGAGCGGGAGAAGCTGGGGATCACCGATGTGAATTCCATCAAGGGGAAATACCCCACTCCCGAAATCGGGCTGATCCGCAGCAGCTGCCTGACGCCGGGAGGAACCGCCGAAGTCACCGTCGAGGGCCGGTTTGCGCCCAACACCCGCTTCGTTTTTGAAAGCGATCAGCTGGAAGTGGTCAGCGAAAGCCTGACCGCCGGCACCTATCGCGCCACCCTCAAAGCCGCCGCGGGGATCGGCCCCGAATCGGCCTCCCTCTGGGCCATCAGCCCGGTCAGCGGCATCGTGGCGCGCAAGGACAGGGCCGTCGTCGTCGGCGGGCGGTACGAATGGACCCTGAAGGCCCAGAACGGGTGGCGGATCACGGCCCGCACCACCGAGGATGAGCGCTGCCGGACCAAGGACCGGCAGGGGGAAAACCGCTACGAAATTCTTTTCTTCCGCGGGGAGGAGAAAGCGCCGTTCGAAAAACGGCGGGCCACCCTCCTTTTCTCGGCGTACGGCGGCACCCCCTACCGCTTTTCGATCGACGAAGGCGATACCGCCACCGGCGACGTCAGCGAGGAGATGAACCGACTGGTACGGAAAATGAGCGACCCGGCCCTTTCCGAAGCGGAGCGGGACAAGGCAACGAAGCAGATGGAAGACCTTCAAACCCGGATGCAGGCCATGATGGCCAAACTGACCGATCCCTCCTATTACAGGAAGCTCGAGGAGGCCAAAAACGAATTCGGCTGCAGCAGCATGGAGCTGAGCCTGAAGGGCGGAGCCGCTTCGGGGGCGCTGCACTGCTCCGCGAAAGTCGGACGCAGCCTGACGATCAGCGGAACCGCGAGCCTTCTTTCCCCGGGATAGCGGCATCCGCAACGCAACCGTTTCCTTCGAAGAATTCCGGCTGCGCCCGGGGCGCCCTCCCTGGCTTCCTCCAGGGAGCGGCAGGCACAGCAAAAGAATGGTGGAGGTGGCGGGAGTCGAACCCGCGTCCGAAAGTGATCGGCTTACGGAATCTACATGCTTAGCCGCTTCGATTGATCTTGCCGACCGGTTCCCCGAAACGGCCAGGAATCCGATCGACCAGCCCCTTGATCTCGCTGTCGCCCCGAGGCACCGGCTTCAGCCATCCTGCTGTGTGACGCCCTGTCGGATCCCGCAGGAAAAAATCCGGAGGACGTGGCCGCTATGCGGCCAGTGCTAACTGTTCGTCAGCGTTTGTTTTGTTTCCGTTGTTTTACGAGAACCGGATCTCGGCATGCATCCGCAGTCTCACGACTTCCGTCGAACCCGTTTCACCCCCCTCGGCTTGTTTTTAGCACGAGTGGGAGCGAATGTCAAAGAAATGAAAGATTAGGGATGACTTTTCTGTATATCTCATTTAAAATTACATCCGAAGCATAAAAGTTTTACTGTATCTTAACTTGGATGCTTGCTGTTGGGAGGTGGGGCATTTTCACAAAGGCCGCCTTTTTTATGGACAACAAAGAAAAAATCGTTTATCAGACCCTTGAAGTTCTACAAGCGGAAATAGAGGGAAAAACCGGCTGCACCAAGGCCACCCTTCAGAACTGGCTGCAATCCCTGAAGACGGCCCTTCCGGATGTTTCCCGCCTGGATCCCCGCACGGTACCCGCCTTGCGCGAACTGCGGGACCAGCTGCAGAAGCTGCCCAAGGCCGCACCCGCCGAAGAGCAGAATATCAAGACCACGGTCGGCAAAATTTTCGGATTCATCCTGCAACGCCTTCGGGAAAGCTGCCCGTCTCTTGCGGAGCCGCCCGCTCCGGAGCCCCGGACCGAACCGGTTGCCGCACTTGCCCAGGAAATTCCCCAGGCTGGTCCCGTTCCGCACGCGGAAGCGCCACCCTCCCCCGAAATCGACGAAACCGCCGCAGTCACCCTGGACGATTTATCCTCCCTGCTGATTCAAACGGAACCGGGGGATCTGGACTCGGCACGGGCCATTCAAAAGGGATTAAGGAGCTTGAAGGCACAGTATGCCGGAAACCGGGAGCTCGAGTCCGCACTCGAGTCCGCCGCCGGCCTGCTGAACGAACTCCTGACCCGTACCGCCGCCCAGCCGGACAACATTCTTACTCAAGTAGGAAACATCATGGAGTCTGCCGCCAAAATGCTGGAAAAACTGAACTTCCCGGAAAAGCAAACCCCGGCGCCGCCTGTCGCTCCCGCAGAGCCGGCTCCGCCCGCTCCCGCGCCTCAGAAGGCCGCTGCCCGGCCGCCGCAAGAGCCGCCTCCGTCCGACGAGCCGGAGGAATTCTTCCTGCCCGCCGACTGCGACAAGGACCTGCTCGACGAGTTCATCAACGAGAGCAAGGACTACGTTGCCGCTTCGGAAGCCTCCCTCCTCAACCTGGAGACCAATCCCCAGGATATCGAGTCGGTCAATACCATTTTCCGCGCTTTCCATACGATCAAGGGCACATCCGCCTTTATGGGTCTGACCCTCATTACCGAGCTGGCCCACAAGGCGGAAAACCTGCTCAGCCGGATGCGCAACCGCGAAATTCTCTGCTCCGGGGGGTATGCGGATCTGGCTTTGCGCTCCGCCGACATGATCAAGTCGCTGCTCGACAGCACCAAGGAAGCCCTGTCCGGGAAGCCTATCCGCAAGCCGGAGGCCTATAACCAGCTTCTGACCATTCTGGCCAATCCGGAAGAGCACGGGGTAACCAGCGAGGACCTGCACGTGGAGGTACCCCGGCTGGGCGACCTGCTGGTTGCCCAGGGCAAAGTGGACCGCGAAGTCGTCGAACAGCTGGCCGACCAGCAGGGCGCCGAGCCGATCGGCGTGACCCTGGTCAAAACCAACTCCGCATCCGCCACGGATGTGGCCCAGGCCATACGCACCCAGCAGCGCATCGCCGCCGGCCGGGAACAGATGCCCGCGCAGGCCGATTCCTCCGTCCGGGTGCGAACCGACCGGCTGGACAAGCTGATCGACACGGTGGGCGAGCTGGTAATCGCCCAGTCCATGGTATGGCAGGAGTCGCGGCTTCTATCCGGGGAATACCTGGATCTGGCTCGGAAAATCGGCCACACCGGCAAAATCGTTCGCGAGCTGCAGGACATGAGCATGTCGATGCGCATGGTTCCCCTGAAGCCGACGTTCCAGAAGCTGGCCCGCCTGGTACGGGACCTGGGGCACAAAAGCGGCAAGCAGGCGCAGTTCATCACCGAGGGGGAAGACACGGAAATCGACCGCAACATGGTCGACTACGTCGGCGATCCGCTGGTCCACATGGTGCGCAATTCCCTGGACCACGGCCTGGAGCCCCCGGAGCAGCGCCTGCAGTCCGGCAAGCCGGCCCAGGGCACGGTCCGGCTGGCCGCCTACCACTCCGGCGGGAATGTCGTGCTGGAGCTGAGCGACGACGGCCGCGGATTGAACCGGGACAAGATCATGAAAAAAGCGATCGCCAACGGGCTGATCGAATCCGAAAAGGGGATGTCCGACAGCGACATCTACGGTCTGATCTTCGCCCCGGGCTTCTCCACCGCCGAGCAGATCACCGACATCTCCGGGCGGGGCGTCGGCATGGATGTGGTGCGCCGAAACATCGAGGCGCTGCGCGGGCACATCGATATTTCCACGGAAATGGGCAGGGGAACCACCTTCACCGTACGCCTGCCGCTGACCCTGGCCATTACCGACGGCATGCTGGTCCGGGTGGGCGCGGAGCGCTTCATCGTTCCGATCGTCAATATTCACATGAGCTTCCGGCCCGACCCGAAGAGCATCTCCTCGGTGACCGGGAGAGGGGAAATGGTGCTGCTTCGCGGGCAGCTCATTCCTATCTACCGGATCTACCGCCTCTTCGAACTGAAGGGCGCCTACGAGGACTTCGACAGCGCTATCCTGATGATCGTGGACGACGGCGACAAGCGCTGCGCGCTCATGGTCGACGAGCTCCTCGGCCAGCAGCAGGTGGTAGCCAAGCCGCTCGGCGACGGCATCGGCAAGATTCAGGGCATCAGCGGGGGAGCGATCCTGGGGGACGGAAGAGTCGGACTGATCCTGGACCCCGCAGAAGTCGCCGCCCTGTACCGGCAAGTAGGCAATTCCGGCATGTAATCTTTTAAGAATCTTTCAGGGACAACCAAACTCCATTTATCTTTCTGCCTTCCGTCTTTATTTCCAGGGCAAAAACCATTCGGGAATCACATGGCATCCGATTTTCAACTCAATACGCAGGCTACGGAGCAGATTCTGGCTTCGGTAGACATCAGTGCAAAGGAATTCAGCACGATCGCCCAGATCGTTTACCAGGTCAGCGGGATCAAACTGACGGCCGGCAAGGAAGGCCTGGTCAAAACCCGCCTGAGCAAGCGCCTCCGGGTTCTGTCCCTGCCCAACTTCCAGGAGTATATCCGTCACATCGAAAACGATCCGAAGGGCGCCGAAAAACGCCTGATGATCGACCTGCTCACCACCAACAAGACCGATTTTTTCCGGGAAATGCCCCACTTTGACTTTTTGAAAAAGACCGCCATCCCCTATTGGAAATCCAACCAGAAGAAAATCCGCATCTGGAGCGCCGGTTGCTCTTCGGGCGAGGAGCCTTTTTCCTACGGCATGTGGTTCTGGGAGGAGTTCGGAGAACTGGCCTCCTGGGACCTGAAAATCCTGGCCACCGACCTTTCGGTGCGGGTTTTGACCAAAGCCCGGCAGTCCCTGTACGAGTGGGAGCAGGTGGCCGATGTACCCGCGCCGATCATCAACAAGTACTTCCTCAAAAACACCTCCACTACCCCGCCCCTTTACCAGGTGCACGACAAGGTCCGCAACCTGGTCTCCTTTGCGCAGCTGAACCTGATGGAGACCTGGCCGATGAAGGGGCCCTTCGACCTGATTTCCTGCCGTAATGTGATGATTTACTTCGACAAGCCCACGCAGGAGAGACTGATCCAGAGGTACTCCGGATTGCTGGTTCCCGGCGGATTTCTGTTTGTCGGGCACAGCGAAAGCCTGTCCTCCATCCACCATGACCTGGATTACATGCAGCCGGCTACTTTTCGCAAGCCGCAGGCAAGATAAATCGTGGGGTTTGGAGTCTCTTTAAGGTAAAATAGTTGCATCACAGATAGAATAAATGACCGGAATCGAAAACACGAATTCGGAAATGACTCGCTGACATCTCGAGGATAAGACGTGAAAATTATCGTTGGCGTAGCGGATATGAAGGTTTCTGCAAACCGGGGGGACGAGATCATCACCCACGCGCTGGGAAGCTGCCTGGGGATTACCATCTACGATACCATCGCCTGCGTGGGGGGCATGCTGCACGTCATGCTGCCCAACTCCGCGATCGATCCCCCGAAGGCCGAACAAAACCCCTTTGTGTTTATGGACACCGGATTACCGAGGCTTTTCCATGAATGCTACAAGCTGGGAGCTCAGAAGCAGCGACTGGAGGTAAAAGTGGCCGGCGGGGCCTGTGCCAGCGGCAAGGATGAAGCGGACGACTTTTTCCAGATCGGCAAGCGAAATTTTCTTATGTTCCGGCAAATGCTCTGGAAAAACGGCGTTATTCTGAAGGCGCAGGATGTAGGCAGCACGATCTCCCGCACCATGACGCTGGAAATCGGCAGCGGGAAGGTCAGCATTCGCGCCAACGGTCAGGTCACCTTTTTATAAAACGAGCGAAAAGAGATATCCTGCCGCCGCGGAGATTTGGCAAAAGGCATCATTATTCGAATCATAAGGAAATAGCCCATGGCCCTGAATATATTGATTGTGGATGACAGCGCGGTAATGCGCGCCATGATTGTGAAAACCCTGCAGATCAGCGGCCTTCCTCTCGGGGAGCTTCTTCAGGCGGCCAACGGCCAGGAAGGACTGGAGATTATTTCCAAAAACTGGATCGACCTGGTCCTGGCAGACATCAACATGCCGGAAATGAACGGGATCCAAATGATCGAGCGGATTCGCGAAGACAGCAACACCGCCCACATCCCGGTGCTGATCGTCTCCTCCTCCAGCGGCCAGGCCCTATCGGACGCGGTGCAGAGGCTGGGGGCCGGATTTATACACAAACCCTTTACCCCCGAACAGTTGCGCAATCAAATCATCCAAATCACGGGAGTCTCCGATGAACAAGCGTATACAAACAGCTCTTTCTCAGGCGGCGGTTTCGACTTTTGAGTCCATGGGCTTTCTCCTCCCGACCAGGGAGCTGGATGAAAGACAGCTGAAAGCCCCCGCGGAGGCCTCGGTCACCGTCGCGTTTCACGGACCGGTGCACGGCGCCCTCCAGGTGCGCACCTTCGGCAGGCTGCTACCGGTGCTGACCGCCAACATGATGGGGCTGATGGAAGCTCCGAGCGCCCAGCTGCAGCAGGACGCCCTCGGCGAAATCGCCAACGTGATCTGCGGGCATATCGTCACTTTTCTGACCGAGCCCGATGCCGTCTACAGCCTCGATTCCCCGAAGGTGAGCGGGCCGGCGGCGGCTCCGGGCAAGGAAGACGGGTCGCTGGAAGCCCAGGTGCAGCTGGGCATCGAAGACGGCCGCACGGTGGTGGAACTGCGGATTTTCGAGGGAACCCTGGCCCCCTGACCCTTCCTTTTCATTCTTTTCCTTTTTTTCGGAGCGTCTCCTTTGAACACAGTAACGGCTACTTCTCCCGGGCGGGCCTCATCATGATCCGGGTCCTGATCATCGACGACTCGGCGGTAGTCCGCAAGGTGCTGAGCGAAGAGCTCGCCAAGTTCGACGACATTCACGTGGTCGGCACCGCCATGGACCCTTACGTGGCGCGCGACAAGATCGTCGAGCTGCAACCCGACGTGCTGACCCTGGACATGGAAATGCCCCGCATGGACGGCCTCTCCTTCCTGGCCAAGCTGATGAAGCACCACCCCCTGCCGGTGGTGGTGGTCAGCTCGCTGACCAGCAAGAACAGCGAAGTGGCCCTGAAGGCCCTGGAGCTGGGAGCCGTGGAGGTGATCGCCAAGCCGGGATCGCAGTTTTCCGTGCCTGATGTGGGCCGGGTCCTGGTGCGGGCCATACGCGCCGCGGCCGCTTCCCACGTGCAGCGCCGCGACAGCGATGCCGTGCCCGCTGCCGCGGTGGTCTCCGCCAAACCCCGCGAATCGGTGCACAGCTTCCGGACCACCAACAAGATCCTGGCCATCGGGGCCTCCACGGGAGGGACGGTGGCCCTGGAGGTGGTGCTGCGCGGGCTGCCCGCGGATACCCCCGGGACGGTCATCGTCCAGCACATGCCGGAGGTGTTCACCAAGACCTTCTCGGACCGCCTCAATTCGGTCTGCGCCATGCGGGTTTCGGAAGCCCGGGACGGCGACACGGTGCAGGCCGGAACGGCCCTGGTGGCGCCCGGCGGAAAGCACATGGTCCTGCAGCAGAGCGGCGCCCTGACCATGGTGCGCCTCAAGGACGGCCCCCTGGTTCACTACCAGAAGCCGGCCGTGGACGTCCTTTTTCAGTCCGTGGCCCGCACCGTCGGGCGCAACGCCGTCGGGGTGATCCTCACCGGCATGGGGGCCGACGGAGCCAAGGGCCTGCTGGCCATGAAGGAAAGCGGCGCCTACACCCTGGCGCAGGACGAGAAGAGCTGCGTGGTGTTCGGCATGCCCAAGGAAGCCATCCGGCTGGGGGCCGCCGACCAGATCGTCCCGCTGAACGATATGGCCTCGCAGATCCTGTCCGCCCTGGGCCGCTCGTAGCCCGTCGGCCAGGCAGCCTTCAGGGGGGCATCTCTTATCGCTATCGCTATCGCCATCGAAAAATAGCGGTGTGCGATAAGAAAAATGAGCCGACGCCCGCCATTCCGCGAACCGGGCCTGCTGCTCTTCCGGATTCCTTGTTTTTACTGGCGATGGATAGAGACAACGAAAAAAGCCGCTCGTAGCTAAAGGCTCATCCGACCGGCGGATGAACCAGCTCCAGGCAGGCCAGCCAGAATTTCCGGTAGTGCTCCCAGAAGACGAAGTTGCACCCCCAGTGAGGCGCGGGGTCGGAGGTGTAGGCCAGCACGCAGCCCCGGCCGTAAGCCCGCACCGCCAGCAGCGGATCCCCCGTTTCCCGGACCCGCAGCAGGACCGGGCAGCCGTCCAGCGGCCGCGTCCGGTTGTAGCCGAGAATGGGGGGAAATGTCCTGAAGTCGATCCCGGCGAAGGCGGCTTCCCCCTCCGGGGTGACTTCCGCCGTGAACCCTTCGGTGCTTTCCACCAGGTCCTCGTACTCCAGGCACTCGACCGGCAGCAGCCGGCGCAGAGGGGTGCGGCCCCAGCCGCCTTTCCCCATCTCCCCCGTGAAGCTGTACCAGCCGCCCAGGAACATGGCCGAGGTCCCCTTCTCCACCGCTTCCAGGGTCAGCCGGATGCGGTCCGGGAAGGTCAGCACCCGGGTGCCGAACTTCTGCCGGTCGAAAAACCCCGGGGCCAGCTGAAAGAGCTTGGCGTCCACATCGCTGAAAACCAGCACCGGGTACTGCTCCAGGATGGCCTCGTAGGCCCCGGGGGCCAGCTTGTAGAAGTCCCAGGCGGAAACCGATTCCACCTGGTGCCGGCCGTCCGACTCCAGGGCCTCCTTGAGCCAGACCCCGTAGTTGAAGATTTCCAGCCCCTTATGGGAATAGTAGAAGGGGGTTTCGGCGAACACCGGGCCGGTGAGCACCGCCCAGTCGCCGGCGTAATAGATTTTGGACATAAGGAAGCTTTCTCCCGGGGTGTCGGGGGACTCAGGTTTGAAAAACGCGGTCGATGAGGTTCATGGCATTCTCGCCGAAATCGGTCTCTTCGAGCCGGCTTTCGAGGTGCGTCCGGGTTCCTTTCTCGGCGAGCTGATCGGCGAGGATCATCGAGGTTTTCCGCGCTTCGTAGCGCACCCGCCCGATGCTCTCGTTGTCGGAAAAAATGACCACCAGCATCAGCAGGTCCTGGATCAGCGAAATGTGAATGTGGCGGCTTTCCCCCTGCTGCAGCAGGATGGAAAACCCTTTCTCCCCGACCATGCGGGCCATTTCCCGGGTGGCGGAAAAGGCGCCGGCCACCAGGGCGGCCAGGGCGGTGGTGTTGAAGTAGGACACGTCCCCCACCTCCACCACATTGTATCCCTCGCGGGAAACCAGCATGGCGGTCTTGGCGCCGGTCTTTCCGAGCAGGCCGGCCAGGGCATCCTTCATCCCGTCCGAGTATATTTCCATCCTTTTTCCTTTCCCCGGGGCGGCGCTCAGGCCGTCGCGTCGAATTCCCCGCGGACAATCGCCTGCAGGGCCTCCTTGTGCTGCCGGGTCATCTGCGCCCGGCAGGTCTCCTCATCCCCGGACTCCGCGGCCGAGGAGATTTTTTTCCGCACCGTGCCCCTCTCGTAGATTACGGTGACAATGCGCCGCTCCGCGGTCCCGGCATAATATTCGGTCTCGATGTGAAAAGGCCGGTCCCGGTGTTTGATGTCGTGCATGAGTCCGCCGATTGCCATCTGCCTCCTCTTTCCCCGCGCCGTAATGTCCGGAGTTTCCCGGGCTCCCGCGAGCGGCCGGCGCACTTTTTCTATCGGTATATAAGGATAATCCAATCCCCTTTATTTTACGAGTCGGATCCGGATCGATTCGATGGCCGGGCGAGGCCCCGCGTAAGCCGGCACGGAACTTTCATTCCGCGGCAGGAGTCCTGTATGGGACGGCAGAGCCGGACAAAAAAACGATTTTTCACAGAGGATGAAGCGGTGGAAAGTCTTGAAGGAGGCTGAAAGCCTCCCATATCCTCAGCCCGGGGCGAAGCCCCGGGAGTGATGGCATTCGGAAATCAGAGCCCTGTAGGGGCGACCTAAATCCAATTGCCCGTTTGTATTAGGCCGCCCTTACCGGGGTCATCTTCCAATGCAATATGACTTCCCGGGGCTTCACCCCGGGCTGGAATCATTCCGCCCCTCCAGGGCTAGTAAGAATTATTCGAAACCATCACAGAAGATGGCCCGGCAATAGTGGGTTCTCGCAGAAGCCCTGCAAGGGCTTCGGATCGCAGCCCAGGGTTGGCGCGCTTCGCGCCTACCCCGCGTATGGGTGTTCGGACAGGACAACCCTTACAGGGCTGACTTTCAAACAAATCCGCACACCCGGGGTAGCGCCTGTGGCTCAACCCCGGGCTGTATTCCGGAACCCCTTTGGGGTTCCTGCTACTTTTTGCCGGATCATCACAGAACAAACTTACAAACCAAAGCCGTTTTGAGTTCAGCCTTCAGGCTGCGC
>CAINFC010000054.1 GCA_903847975.1 uncultured Acidobacteriota bacterium
CATATCACCAGCCTCCGGCCGATCCGGCCGGAAAATGCTCCGGATGACTGGGAGACCGGCGCCCTAAAGGACTTCCAGGAAAAGGGCAGCCGGGAGGTCACTTCCGTGCAGTCGATCGACGGCCGGGACTTCCTGCGATTCATGCGGCCCATGTTCACGGAAGCCAGCTGCCTCAAGTGCCATGGAAGTCAAGGGTACAAGGTCGGTGAAATCCGGGGCGGCATCAGCGTCTCGGTTCCCATGGAAAGCTATTATGCGGCCATGGGCCAGCAGCGCGGGCTCCTGGTCCTCGCTCATTCCTTCCTGGCGCTTTTTGGCCTGACCGGCTTCTGGCTGGGGAACCACTTCCTGCAGAGATCCGAAAAAGCCCTGGCGCAAAGCGAAGACACCCATCGCACTCTTTTCCGCCAGATGCTGGACGGCTTCGCCTTGCAGGAAGTGATTCGCGACGGGAGCGGGCGGGTAGTCGATGCCCGCCTTCTGGTCGTCAATCCGGCCTTGGAGCGCATCCTCGCGAGGAAAGCCGAGGCATTGGTAGGGAAGAGCATACGGGAACTGTTTTCCGGTCAGGAATCGGAATGGATGGAGGAGATCCGGCGGGTGGCCGATACCGGAGAGCCGGCTTTTGTGAAGAGGAAGACAGAGAACGGGCAGCGCCATCTGGAGATAACCGTTTTTCGGCCGGCGCCGGAAAGGATCGCCTTTCTCCTGGCCGACGTCACGGAGCTTCGACAGGCCGCCTCCGCGCTCCAGGCAAGGGAAATGCTGCTCCGGGAGATCATCGAAAACTCCCAGGATATTCTGTACCGGCAGAGAGTGCGGGGCGGCGTGCTGGAATACATGAGCCCTTCCGTGCAGTCGGTGCTGGGCTATACTCCGGAGGAAATGAAGAATATGTCTCTGGAGTGCCAGCTGGATCTTTTCCATCCGGACGACCAGCCTGTGGTGCGGAGGTTCCTGGAGGATCTGGTCGAGGCGGAGGCCCGGGGAGAGCGTTTCATTGAGCGCGAGTTCCGCATGCTTTCCCGCTCAGGAGACATCCGCTGGATCCACGGATCCTATCAACTGACCCGGGATCCGGAAAAAGAGGAGCAGTATGTCATTGGAACCCTGAAGGACATCACCGGCCGCAAGAAGGCCGATCAGGCTCTGCAGGAGAGCGAAGCTCGGCTGCGCCACGCCCAGAAAATGGAATCGGTGGGCCGGCTGGCCGGCGGGGTGGCGCACGATTTCAACAACATGCTGGCAGTGATCCTGGGGCATACGGAGATGGCTCTTGACCGGGTGGACCGCAGCCATACCCTGCACGCGGACCTGCAACAGATCAAAAAGGCGGCAGACCGCTCTGCGGATCTGACC
Source organism: uncultured Acidobacteriota bacterium (assembly GCA_903847975.1). GTDB lineage: Bacteria > Acidobacteriota > UBA6911 > CAINFC01 > CAINFC01 > CAINFC01. The sequence continues at coordinate 1,360 of CAINFC010000054.1, forward strand.
CGGCAGCTGCTGGCGTTTGCCCGCAAGCAAACCATTGTTCCCCGCGTGATCCAGCTGAACGAAACGGTAAGCGGCATGCTGACCATGCTGCGACGCCTGATGGGCGAGGATATCCACCTGACCTGGCGGCCCTGGCCGGAGCTTTGGACGGTCAGGATGGATCCTTCGCAGATCGATCAGATCCTGGCCAACCTGTGCGTAAACGCCCGCGATGCCATTCACGGAGGAGGGGAGGTCACGATTGAAACCGGAACAGCGGTTTTCGATGAAGCCTATTGCCGCCTGCACCACGGTTTCTCGCCCGGCGAGTTTGTGCTTCTTTCGGTAACCGACAACGGGTGCGGCATGGAGAAGGAGACCCTGGAGCGCCTTTTCGAGCCCTTTTTCACCACCAAGGAGATCGGCCGGGGCACGGGCCTGGGCCTGGCCACGGTCCACGGCATTGTCAACCAGAATGGAGGCTTTATCCAGGTCAGCAGCGAGCCGGGAAAGGGCTCCACCTTCCGCATTTTCCTTCCCCGATGCCAGGCGGCACCGGGATCCGGCCGCGGAGAGGAAGTCCCGGAGATCTCTCCGCCGCCGGATGCGACCATCCTGCTGGTCGAGGATGAGCCGGCTCTGCTGAGCCTGACCGAAAGGATCCTCCGGCAGCTGGGGTACCGCGTCCTGACCGCCGCCACGCCTGGCGCGGCGGTCCGCCTGGCCGGCGAGCACCCCGGGGAAATCAATCTGCTGATCGCAGATGTCATCATGCCCGGAATGACCGGCCGGGAACTGGCTCAAACCCTGCTCGACCGGTATCCGGTCCTGAAGCACCTTTTCATGTCCGGCTATACGGCCGATATCATTGCCCATCACGGCGTGCTGGAGGAGGGGGTCAACTTTATCCAGAAGCCTTTTTCCCCTGCCGGCCTGGCCCGCAAGGTCCGGGAGGCGCTGCGCTCCTGAAGATAAGGAAGGCCGGGAAGGAAAGCGAAAGGGCCCGTCGCCAGGAGATGGGACTGAGGCCGGGTTATCCCGATGGATGGCCCGAAAAGAGGTTCTTTCCTTAACGGCGCTGTCCTCCATTCCGGAGGCAGCCGCAATTGCCTTGATCTGCAGGGAAGCGGTTGTCTTGGGATTCACGCTGTCTCCGGGATTGGGGTCGTGATGGAGGGATGCGTGTCGGGTCACCGGGATGGCACTGCCCGCGAAACGTGTGGAGGCGGTTGTGGGCGCGGTGCCGTCGGTGGTGTAATAAATGACGACTCCGGGTGTGGTGCAGGAAAGCGAAACGCTGAAATTCTGGTGATAGGTGCCCGGCAGGATGCTGAACGCCGGGGCGGCCACCTGCACTTTAGGGGTTGCCAGGGCCGCTTCGGATAAACCGGCAGCAAGAGAAAGCAGCAGGGTAGCCAGGCCTTGCCGGTTCCCGCGGAGCAGGACATGGAAGAAATAACGGGTGGAAGACTTCATTGCTTTTATGATCCCAGTTAAAGCAGTCCTCCAGGAATAGCAAGATGCTTTTCTCCAGGCGCTTTCGGAGCGGCCTCGGGCAGGCTTTGCAAACGCCGTCCGTCTTGTGTTTCGGCGGCAGGCACAGTAAACTTGCCGGATGCCCGGAAGACGGACGACCATTCGATTGGTGGCGGTGGATATTGACGGAACGCTGCTGGACTCAAGCTGGCAGCTGCCGGAGGAAAATCGAACCGCCATTGAGGAGGCGGTGGCCTGCGGGATCGAAGTGGCGCTGGTCACGGGCCGCCGCTACGAGTTCACGCGGGAGGTTCTCCATTTGCTGCCGTGTCCGCTGACGGCCATTGTCAACAACGGGGCCCTCGTCAAGCGCTCCGACGGGACAACCGCCTGGCGGCGCATGCTGCCGAGGGCTACGGCCCGCAGGGTGCTGGAAGCGACGCGCGATTACCGCGACGGCGCCGGCGTGATTTTCGACCGCCCCCGGGACGGCCAGGTGGTGTTCGAGCGGATTGACTGGAGCCACCCCAGCCGCGCCGGATATGCGCACCGTAACCGGTCGTTCGTGACCGAAATCGCTCCCCTGGAAGAAGCCCTGACGGAAGATCCGATCCAGGTGATGTTCAACGGCCGCGTGGAGCCGATGCGGACCCTGGCCGCGCAGCTGCGTGGCAGCCAGGAGTCAGGCGAATACTCGGTGTCGGTGACGGAGTACCAGGACCGTGACTTCTCCCTGGTCGATGTGCTGGGGCCGGACTGCACCAAGGGCCGGACACTCCTGGAGTGGGCCGGCCGGCAGGGCTACCGGCGCGAGGAGCTGCTGGCGATCGGCGACAACCTGAACGACCTGGAAATGCTGGAGGCCGCCGGGACTGCGGTGGTCATGGGCAACGCGGTGGCCGAGTTGCGGGACCGGGGCTGGGCGGTCACGGCATCCGCCGACGAAGCCGGGGTCGGCAAAGCGATCCGCCGCTGGGCGCTTTCTTAGCCTGGCTGTTTCTTCCCCAAAATCTCAGAGCTGCACTGCGGAACATGCACGCGACAGCGATAGCGATTGCGAAAGAAGCAATTTTTTTTACAAGAGGATCCCCCAGGATGGCCCGGCAAAAAGGAACCATCTTCTTTCGACCAGCCTTTTCGCCTTTCTTCCCGCTCTTCCTTTCTTCCTGTAAGCCTTTTCTTTTCACAGCAAGACGGGAAGATCAGGAAGGAAGAAAGAAGCCATCAGGGCATTTCGGATGGAGTGAGGGACTTTTTAC
>CAINFC010000055.1 GCA_903847975.1 uncultured Acidobacteriota bacterium
GAACCTGGCACGGGTGTTCACCGGCTGGACCTACCCGACGATTCCCGGGGCCAAACTGCAGATGCGCAACCCGACTTATTTCCTGGGTCCGATGGAGCTCTACCCCGGCAACCACGACACGGATCCGAAAACCCTGCTGAATGGCGAGGTCCTGCCGGCCGGTCAGACCGGGGACCGGGATCTGGCCGATGCCCTGGACAACATTTTCCGGCATGCCAACGTCGGCCCCTTCATCGGCAGGCAGCTCATCCAGCACCTGGTGACCAGCAATCCAAGCCCCGACTACGTTTCCCGGGTTTCCGCCGTTTTCGGGGACAACGGCAAGGGTGTCCGGGGGGACCTGCGCGCCGTGGTCCGCGCCATCCTGCTGGATCCCGAAGCGCGCGGAGACCGCCGCCTGGAGGCTGACTACGGCCACCTGAAGGAGCCGGTGCTGTTCATCACCCACCTGATGCGGGCTCTGGGCGGAGTCAGCGACGGTGTCTTCCTGAAAGATCAGTCGTCGGCCATGGGGCAGAATCTGTTTACTTCCCCCACGGTGTTCAATTTTTACCCCCCGGATTTTCCCTTGCCGGGGAGCAGCCTGCTGGGCCCGGAATTTGCCCTGCAGGGCGGCCCGGGATATTTCGCCCGCGCCAATTTCATTCAATCCCTGGTCTTTTCCAATGGCATAGTCCCCAGCCCGGGCGTTGAACCGGCCATCGGCACCAGGATCGACCTGAGTCCCTGGATTCCGCTGACCGGAGATCCCCTGCGGCTGGTCGAGGCCCTGGATCCCCTGCTGATGCACGGCACCATGCCATGGACCATGCGCAACATCCTTTTTAATGCCATTTCCGCCGTCCCGCTTACCGATCCGCTCACGCGGGTCCGAACGGCAGTCTACCTGATTGCCACTTCTTCTGCTTTCCAGGTGGAGCGATAGCGCCATGAAATCAACTCGACGATCTTTTTTACGGCAGACCGGCTCCCTGGGGCTGATGACCGGGGCCGCAAACCTCGCGGCATGGAGCGCCCTGGCGGAAGACCGGGCGGCGGCCGACTATAAAGCCCTGGTATGTATTTTCCTTTTCGGCGGGAATGACGCCAACAACATGGTGATCCCCAACGATGCCGGATCCTATAAATCCTACTCGGATGTGCGCACCTCGGCCTCCGGCATCATGATCCCCCAGGCCAATCTGCTGCCGATGACCCCGCCACGCATGAGCGGCGCCCGCTTCGGGCTGCATCCCAGCCTCAGCGGCCTGCACCAGGTCTGGCTGCAGGGCCGTCTGGCGGTACTCTGCAACGTGGGCACCCTGCTCGAGCCGCTGACCCGCGCTGCCTACCAGAACCGGACCGGCTCCTTGCCGGAAAACCTCTTCTCCCACTCCGACCAGCAAAGCCAGTGGCAATCGGCCGTTTCCGCCGGACAATCCCGTACCGGGTGGGGCGGGCGCGTCTCCGATTCCGTCCTGGTATTCAACGGCGGCGAGCCGTTTCCCATGATTCTCTCCCTTTCTGGGTCGGTTCTCTATGCCGCCTCGGAAAAGGCCGCCTCGCTGACCATCCCTTCCAGCGGCACCTTCGGCCTGAACGGCTTCAGCAACACCGCAGCCTCCCAAGCCCGCCTGGCGGCGCTCCGCCAGCTCCTGGCGGTCCACAGCGGCAACGAGCTGGTCTATTCCGCCAATGATGTTGCCGCCCGATCGATAGCCAGCGCAGACTGGATTACCTCCGTATTGCGGACCAATCCGTCCACCCTGCAGCCTCTCTTTTCCGGCCGCAGCGACAGCCTGAATCAGCAGCTGTATGCCGTAGCCCGCCTGATTGCCGCCCGGGACCAGATCCGGCTCAAGCGCCAGGTCTTTTTCTGCTCCCTGGGAGGCTTTGACACCCACACCGGCCAGCTGTCCAGCCAGAGCACGCTGTTCACGCAGATGAGCGCAGCGCTGAAGGCCTTTTACGACGCCACGGTCGTCCTGGGAATCGCCGAGCAGGTCACCGCCTTTACGCTTTCCGACTTCGGGCGCACCTTCCGGCCTTCGGCCGGCCAGGGGAGCGACCACGGCTGGGGAAGCCACCACTTCATTCTCGGCGGAGCCGTCCGCGGCGGGGATTTTTACGGACAATTTCCCACGCTGGCTCTGGACGGTCCCGACGATGCCGGCACGCAGGGCCGGTGGATTCCGAGCACTTCCGTCGACCAGTACGCCGCCACCCTGGCGGCCTGGTTCGGGCTGAGCGCGGCCGATCTGACCCGCGTCTTCCCGCGCCTCGGACGCTTTCCCTCCACCAACCTGGGATTCCTGGGCTGAGGCTGGTCCGAAGGTTCGCCATTTTTACCTTATACAATCGGAATGGAATAAGATATGAACGACCCACGGATTCAACCAAGACCCGGCGCACAGGCGATACTGTCGGCTCTTCTCGCTTTAGTGTTCTGGCTGGGAATGGCAGCAGACCGGTGCTTCCCGCAGGGAAGCAGTACCACTTCCCTGGCCCGAACCTCCACGACCACCAGCAGCACCACCAGCACCAGTACCACCTCCGTTATCCGCACTACCACCACCACTAGTACCACCACGAGCAGCACCGCGGTTCCGCCCACCCTGGTTCTTCCCTACAGGAGCTATTTCACCCAGCTGTCGAACCGGCCTTCCAGGCGCATCGGCTTCGCCCTGACCAACCAGAGCTCTCTTCCGGCCACCGTCCGCCTGACGGCCTTCGACAACACCGGCAAGCCCCTCAAATCCTCCGGAGGAACCTTCACCAACCCGGTGATCGTCCCGCTCTCACCGGGCGGCCAGTGGGCCCGAGTCGCCTTTGAAAGCAGCGTGTTCGGCACCGGGCTGGGCAACGCCAGCGGGTGGTTCCTGGCCGAAAGCGACCGCGCCGGTATCAGCGGCTTTTACCTCCTTTTCAATGACGGGCTCACCTTGATGGACGGGACGGAGGTATCCGACCGGCTGGCGGGCACGCTGATTTTCCCGGAAGTACGGAACGCGGAAATCGCCCTGCTCAATCCGGGGGCAGCCGCGGCCACGGCGACCCTGACGCTCTGGAGTGACCGGGGTGCGGCGGTGGGCAAGAGCGCCTCCGTCAGCCTGGTGCCCGGCGGAAGGTACGCGGGCCCGCTCACCGGCCTTTTCGCCGCAGCGGATATCGCCGCCGCCGGCTGGCTGCGGGTGTCTTCGGATCAGCCCCTGGCAGGCTCGGAGCTGATCGGCACAGCCGAGTCGTTCCTCCTGGCGCTGAATCCGATCGACCCCGCAGAGGGGAGCCAGGTGGCCTACAGCGCGCAGTACGCGGCCGGGGGCGGAACCTATAAAACCACGCTCACTCTTATCAACTTACAGAACGTGGCCACCCGGGTGGAAATCTCCCTGGTCGGAGACGGCGGCACGGCTCTGGGCAAAACGGCAGCCGTGGAGCTGCCGGCCCAGGGGCGGGCAGTTCTGGCGGACAGCTCGATTCTGGGCGTCGATCCGGCCGGAGCGCTGGTGCAGGGTTACGTGAAAATGGTTTCCAGCACCGCAAAAATTGCCGGCTATGTGCGCTTCGGCGATACCAAGGATGCCCAGTTCCAGACGGCTCTGCCTTTTGCCCGCCAGGGGCAGTCGCGCCTGCTCTATGCGCAGGTCGTGCAGGATCCGCTTTTTTTCACCGGCACGGCCATGGTAAATCCGAACCCGGATGCGGCGGACCTTTTCCTTTCGGTGTATGACGTCGGCGGCGCGCGGATCGGATCGGCGACCGCCCGGATTCCCGCCAACGGCCGGATTTCACGCCTGCTTTCGGAATGGATTCCCGGCTTGCCGAATATGAGCCAGGGCTATTTCAAGGTGTGGAGCAGCCGCCCGCTGCTCGGCTTCGGGGTGTTCGGAACACGGTCGCTCTCGGTGCTCGCCGCAGTGCCCCCGCAGTAGCAGAACCGCGCCGGGAATAATCCGTTCGTAAACGATCGGTTCTCGCAATCGCAATCGCTATAGAACAGATCCTTTTACGACAGAAAAATACGCTGCCGCATAAGCTTGACGGCACGGCAAAAAGCCTGGAACCCCGAATGGGGTTCCGGATCACAGCCCGGGGTTGCGCCGCAGGCGCTACCCCGGGTAGGCGGATTTTTTTGAAAATCAGCCCTGTAAGGGCTGCGCTAACACCTGGTATTGCTGGATTTTGCGCAACCCTTTCAGGGTTGTCGCCTGTGGGTGTCCCTACCCGGGGTAGGCGCGAAGCGCGCCAACCCCGGGCTGTGTTACGAAGCCC
>CAINFC010000056.1 GCA_903847975.1 uncultured Acidobacteriota bacterium
ACGGCGTGCTCGAACGGCATGAAGCCTTAAACCTGCCGACCTGAATATCCTGCTTTCTGTTTTGTTTATGCATGATTGATTAAATACGTATATTATTTGACGACCCGGTACAAAGTCCCACATCTTCGAATTTCCGTTGGGGATAGCCCTGAAAGGGCTTCGTAGCACAGCCCGGGGTTGGCGCGCTTCGCGCCTACCGCGGGTAGGGATACCCGTAGGCAACAACCCTGAAAGGGTTATGCAAAACCCAGCCATACCAGGTGTTTGCGCAGCCCTTTCAGGGCTGGGTTTTAATCAAATCCGCTTACCCGGGGTAGCGCCTATACGGCGCAACCCCGGGCTGTGATCCGGAACCCCTTTCGGGGTTCTGTGACTTTTTGCGAAGCTATCAAAAGAGATGGCTTCGGAAAAAGTTGATATTTCATTTTGTTCTGCCGTCCCTTACGGGACTTGCGTGTGAGCCACACGGGGCGAAACAGCGGATATCGTTAAGCCATGCTCCGCCATTGCTTTGCAAGGCCCTGCGCAAACCGGAACACGACTGTTATTCCGAGGTAATGTCCCGGCAGGGACGGCAGGATTTAAGCCCTGAAATTTATTGCCGGGCCGGCTCCAGCACGGGGCAAGTCCCATCGGGACGGCAGAGCCGGACGAAATAACAATCTTTTACGGAGCCGGTAAAAGAGGATTTGTATTCGCAGGTCGGGCCTTTGGCCCTTGGTTTTTTCCGGAATTGTGAACTATCCCTGGGGTGGCTCGCTAGCGGACCGGGGTGATGCGCTTACCTCCTATTTCAATACGGGAAGCCTTCCCCGCCTGACTCAGCTGCTGGACTCCCGTGAACGGAATGCTGGCCGAAGCGGAATCGCCGCTGCCGTTGGTCAGAGTGACGGTAGCCCCGGATATGGCCCCCCAGTCTCCGCTATAAGTAAATCCCTGGATATATTTGAAGGATCCGCCAACAGCCGGCCCGGAATCGCTGAAATAGGTATTGGCCATCGAAGTCAGGTCGGGCTGCACGCTGGTATCACCCCCCAGCTGATACCCGGCCGCCTGCGAAAAATCGATCCTGGCGCGGCGCAATTCGCGCGTGGTCGTAAAACCTGTCACCTCGACCGTGAATCCGGTGCGCGTGGAGTTGACCGTTACCTTCCTGTCGGTGATCACCGGCGCCATGAGCGGAACGGCAACCGTGGTCAGCGGCACAACATTGCCGATGATCGGGGATCCGTTCATGCTGGTCAGTATCGCGGTAATGGTCCCGGCCACATTGCCCTGCTGGAAAGGCTGCGACTGGCTCCGGGTATCGGCAAAGGAAAAAGTCGCCACCTTGCTGTTGGAGGAGGAAAAAACGACCAGGGGATAAAGAGCGGCATCCCAACGGGTCTGGTTGGCTGAGGAATGAATGACAAATCTCAACTCCACCGTGCAGTTCAGCGCGGCGGACGCGGTCACCACCAGAGTCGGCTGGGCGGGAGGATTCGCCTGGTTGGCCACCGCCAGCTGTACCGTGGGTGCGATCGTGCTGGTCGTGGTGCTGGTGGAGGTAGAAGTCGTCGTCCGCGTCGTACTGGTTGACGTGGTCGTGGTGGTGCGGGTAGTACTGGTGGAAGTAGTGGTCGTGATCTGCGTCGTGCTGGTCGACGTGGTCGTGGTGATGCGGGTGGAACTGGTGGAAGTAGTGGTCGTGATCCGTGTCGTGCTCGTGCTGATGGTGGTCGTCGTCCGTGTCGTGCTCGTGGAAGTAGTGGTTGTCGTCCGCGTCGTGCTGGTGCTGGTCGTGGTGGAGGAGGTGGTAGTGGTAGTGTTCTGTTCCGGACAAACTGCCACTATGTTGGAACAATTATAGATGGAGGAAAGGCCTGTGGAGCAGGTGTTGTTCATCCCGATAATCGAGTAGGAATCCGCGGCAGGAGCTTTGTAGGCCACCGCTTTATAATACATGCAGCGCGGATAAACGCCCAGGAGGAGGGTATTGCTCCCACCGTTCACCTGATTGGCTATTTGCACCCATTGCCCGGTATCCGGATTATCCGTCTGGTATATTTTGTACGGGGTGGTCAGCCAGGCGGTGGGGAGGCAGGAGCCGTTCAGAAAGAGCTGAAAATTTGGCTCTTTGGCCGGATTGCTGGAGGGTGGCGCATAGAGCGTGGACGAATAGCACGGCTTGCGCGGATTGAACTGACCGGGAAGGCCATATTCGGCGCATAAACCGGTCGACGCAAAATTGCATTGGGCCCGCAGCACGGAGCCCGTGGTCCACAGGAAGCCTGCCATGACCCAAAATGCCAGGACCGCCGAAGGGCCTCTGCGGGCCAGCCCCGGGACTCCTGTTCTTTCTTTGGCTTTCCTCATTTCCTCCTCCTGTCGCGCCGGCCTTGCAGCGGCTCATCGGGCCGGGCCGGAACAAAATAGGCCGCTCCCTTCGATTCGTTGAAAGCAAGTACCCATGCCGGCCTGCCCGGCTCATAGGAAAGCAGATACGTCTGGGACTGCGGCAGGCGCAGCAGGGTTTTGGGGGCAAAGGGAAGCGACAGGTTTTCCTCTTCCCCGGTGGAAAGCCGGACCAGCCACAATTCCTCCGACAGGGAGCTACCGAGAATGGCCCTCCCTTCTTCGCCGGCCAGAAAAATCTCCCCGTCAAGATGGATTCGCCCGGAGGAGACAGGGCTGACGGAAGGCAGCCCGGATGCGCTTTCGATCCGCAGCAGCCGGTCGCCGCTGCGATCGTAAGCCAGGGCCTCATCGCCGCCGGGTAAAAAAGCCAGGCCGGCGACATCGCCCGGTTGCAGAGGATACATCGCCGTGGTACCTCCGCCGGCCGAGTACAGATTCCCATCCCCGCCGACAAACATCAGAAATCCCCGATCGCTGACCGCCAGCAGGCGAATTCCTTCCAGGTTGCGGTGCCCGGCGATATCCCACAGCAGCACCGGATCCTCCGGCAGACGGCCATAAAGCTGCAGCCGCAATTCCCGCGCGGAGAAAAGCGCCAGGAAGGAACCGGTCGGACTGAAAGCCAGCCGCGTCGGTTCGAAAAGAGCTTCCGGAAGATCCACGGCCGCCGCTCCGCCCTCGCCGGAAAGCGGCAATAGGCGAAGCGCATGGGGCCTTTCGATTTCCGCCAGGGCATATCCCTGGCCTGGGGCAAAAAACAGGCCGGCCATGTCTTCCGGCATCTGCCGTCCGTTGTCAAGCAATGCGCAGCCAGGAACCCCCACCATGCTCTGCAATTCCATGCGCTCCCGGTCGTAGATAAATCCGAACGCGGGCGCCTGAAGAAGGTTTGCCTCCCCGGAAGCGCTTTCCGCTCCGCGGCCATTTTCCGGACCAAGCCGGATCCATCCGGCACCCTGCGGGCCGGCGGCTGTCGCACCGGACGAAAGGGCCAGCCAGCCGATCACCATGAGGCGCAAAGCTTGTTTCATCGTCGTTCCTCCTTTTCTCCCTCCGGCCGCGAGGTCAGGGCTTGGTTACCTGGCCGGGCGTAATAATGCCTATGGTTCCGCGCGGGGTGCTCGGCTGGATCACCGTATTCCCCCCTGAATCTTTGCCCCCGCCCAACGCCACCGCAGCGCCGATGCCGGCTGCGGCACCGATCCCGGCCAGGATGGCCGCCAGTTTACCGGCACTCATGGCGGAAGCCGACCCCGCCCCGGCACCTGCGGAAGCGGCGGCCGCGGCCGCGTTGGTCTGGGTGATAGTAGCGCTGGCGGACATGTTGTTGTAGGAAGCGGTTACTTTGATCTGGAATGTGCCGACCCCTTTCGGAGTGAACAGGCCGGCCTTGGCGGTGCCGTTCGCATCGGTGATCAGCGTGGCCATCTTCGATCCGCCGGCAAAGCTGCCTCCCGGCCCGCTCATCGGAAGCTGAAACACCACCAGGGCACCGGGCACCGGGTTGTCGTGCTCGTCGACTACCTTAACCATCGGTTCGCGAACGGTATTGCTGCGGATGATATTGGTAGCCCCGTCCCCCTCCTCCAGAATGATCCTCAACCTGGGCGGAGCGCTCTCCTGGGCCAGCACCCAAAGAGGCGCTCGGTGGATCATCATCGCCAGAATCATCGCAACGGAAAACAACGGATAGTATTTCTTCGGCATGGAACCCGCTCCTTGCGCTCTTTAAAATTCAAAGGGGGAAAACGCTGCCACTTTATGTTTATGCCCTGGTCGGCACAGCCCACGGCCCACCTGCTTTGCTGAGAACGATATCCTTCAAGTGTAAACCCCGACCCGGAAGGTGTCAAGCCTTTTGTCTCCGAAGATGGACCTCCCCTTCATCCCTTGATTCCGCCTGGCCGGCACAGTAGAATTGCGCCATGCCCGTGAACGATGGGAAGCCTGAGCGGCAGGAATACCGCGCTTGTCCGGTCCGGAGCCCGACCGCATCCCGGCAAATGGCCCTGCTGCTGACGGTTCTGGCACTCCTGGCCTTCGCCTCCAATTCCATTTTCGCGCGGCTGGCGCTCGGGAGCCGGCGCATCGATGCCGGGTCCTTCACTCTGATCCGCCTGGCCAGCGGTGCGATTCTCCTGAACCTCCTGTCCTGGAGGCGCCACCAAAATCCACCCCGGATTTTCCATCCCTGGCTTTCCGCCCTATCCCTATTTGGCTATGCCGCGCCTTTCTCTTTTGCCTATCTGAAACTGGAAGCCGGAAGCGGAGCCCTGATTCTTTTTGGCGCGGTTCAGGGCACCATGATCGGCTGGGATCTTTTCCAGGGAAAGCGATTTCGCTCGCTCGAGTTTGCCGGACTTTGCCTGGCCGTGGGTGGACTGGTCTTCCTGACTCTTCCGGGTAACCCCCGGGCGCCCGATTTGTCCGGAGTCGCCCTCATGCTACTGGCAGGCGTTTCCTGGGGTATCTATTCTCTGCTGGGCCGCCGGACCCCGGATCCGCTCCCGACCACGGCGGCCAATTTCCTGACGAGTCTTCTTCCTGCGGCCCCCCTGCTCCTTATGGCCGCTCCGCATGGCTTTGTTTCCGCACAGGGGATCCTTCTGGCCATCGCATCCGGCGCCTTCGCTTCCGGACTGGGATACACTCTCTGGTACGCAGCCCTGCGCGGCCTGAGCTCAACCCGGGCCGCGCTGGTCCAGCTTCTGGTCCCGGTACTTGCTGCCTGGGGCGGCGTGCTGTTTCTTGGGGAGAGCCTTTCCTGGAGGCTGGTTTCCTCCGGGGGCATACTTATGGCCGGGGTTGCCCTGGCTGTGCATTCCAGCCGGGAGCATCCGCAGACATTCCTAAAATAGAGACCGCTCGCCGGCCTATCTGGGCTGCATGCGCCGCAGGATTTCTTCCAGCTTTTTCAGCTCTTCTCCATAGAGGGCCCAGTTGCCCTGGCGCTGGGCCTCCACGGCCGCCTGATAGTGGCGCAAGGCCTGAGCGGAAAGCTCTCCGGCCGGAAGGACCTTGCCTCCCGCAGGTTCCGGGAGGGACACCGGAGCGGCGGCCCCCGGCAGAGGCGCTGCGGAATCCGGGCTTAAGCCGGGGAAAATCTGCGCCAGGGCCTTTTCCAGGGTTTCCGCCATAGCAATGTTGTTTTCGTAGGCCACCACCACCCGTTTCAGCTCTGGAATTTTCCCTCCCTGGGCGCGGATGTACAAAGGCCGGACGTAAAGCAGCGATTCCTCCACCGGTATCACCAGCAAGGTCCCGTAATTGACTTCGGAGCCGCGCTGGTCCCAAAGAGTGATTTCCCGGGAAATGACCGTATCCTGCTGGATGCGGTTTTCAATCTGCTTGGGACCGTAGACCAGCTTTTGCTTGGGGAACCGGTAAACCACCAGCTGCCCGTAGGCGGCCCCGTCGTTGCGGGCCACCATCCAGGCGGCCAGGTTGTCTCGGCCGCGCGGGGTAAAGGGAATCATCAGCAGGAATTCCTCTTTTTTCTCGGTCGGCAGCTTCATGATCGTGTAGTAGGGAAGCATCTCCTCCTGGGTGCCGGCGCGGGTGGGAATTTCCCATTGGTCTTCCCGGTTGTAAAAAATCTGGGCCTGATTCATGTGATAGACCGAGAAGATGCGCATCTGCAGGGAAAAGAGATCCTCCGGATAGCGCAGGTGCTGGCGCAAATCGGCATCCATCTCGCTGAGCGGGCGGAACAGGCCGGGAAAAATCTTCTCGTAGGTCCGTACCATCGGATCGCCCGGGTCGGCCAGATAGAAGTTCATGGCTCCGTCATAGGCATCAATGGTGATTTTCACGGAATTGCGGATGTAGTTGATGCCCCCGTCGGCTCTCTGGGCATACGGATACCGGGAGCTGACCGTATAGGCGTCGTATAGCCAGACGAACCGCCCCTCGTGGGTCAGCACCAGGTAGGGATCCTGGTCGAAACGCAGGAAGGGGAGTACCAGGCGCACCCGCGCGTGGATATTCCGGTTGTACAGGACCCGGCTTTCATTGGTAATCAGCGGAGAAGTGAGTATGTTCAGCGACTGAAACTGGATGGCCATGAGCGCCTTGCGCAGCAGGCTCTCCACCGCCACTCCCCCTTTTCCCTCGTAGCCGGCATACACGTTTTTATCGCCGCTGGGGTAATTGAATTCCGGGTTACGGGTCTGCACGAATGCATAGGAATCGGTCAGCTCCCCGAAGTAGATTTCCGGCCGCCGAACCGTCAGGTCCGGACTGGAGGAAGCCGGCGGGATATCCTTGACAGTCAACATCGGCAGCCCCTCGGTGGTCACCTGATTGACCGGCCCCATGGCCAGTCCGAACCCGTGGGTGAAGGTCAAGTGCTCGTTCAGCCAGTTTCGCTCCGGCAGGTTCCGGGTGTTGAGCTCCCGCGGAGACAGCATCAGCTGGCGGCTCTCGCCCTGCAGCGGGTAGCGGTCGTTGTCCACCGAGACAAAGTCGTAATAGGTGCGGATCACCTGGATCTGGGCAAAGGTGTCCAGCAGGGGGCGGTGATCCCAGAGGCGGATGTTCTTCAGCGTCTTGGCGTTGCTTTCGATCTCCCGCGCGGTGAGCTGCTTGTCGCCGGAAATGTCCCTCTCCTGCACCCGGTCCAGTCCGTAGCTGCGCTGGGTAGCGGCAATGTTGTGAAGGATGTAGGGGGTTTCCTGCTCCAGCTCATTGGGGGCCACGATCAGCTTCTGCACCAGCACCGGCAGGGCCTGCACCCCCAGAAAAAGCGTGCCCAGGTACAGAGCGCAGGCGTAGAAAAGGGCGCGGCGCATATTGTAAAAGTAGTTGACCGCCAGGATCAGCGCCGAAAGGACCGCCGCCGCCACGGCCACCCAAAGCGCCGGGACCACCACATGAATATCGGTATAACAGGCCCCCTGCACCGGCCCGCGACCGGAATAGAGCAGGTCGAACAGATTCCAGTAGGTCTGAGCCGCCAGCAGCAGAAAGAAGAGAATGCCCAGAAGCGTCAGCTGGCCGCGCACCTGGGGAGCCAGGCTCCAGCCGCCGCGGCCCAACTGCAGCAGGTTGCGGGTCCAGGCCAGGACCAGAACGCCGGCCCAGGCCAGCCCGATCAGGAACAGGCTGAGCAGGGTCAGCCCCTTCCAGACGGGCAGGGTGAAAAAGTAAAAGGACAGATCCTGTCCCCAGATGGGATCCGCCTGCCCGAAGGAGCTATGGTTGAAAAAAGAGAGCACGGCCATGTAGGACTGGGAGCCGGCCTGGGCGGCCAGAAAGGCCACGACGAACGCCAGCGGCTTGGCCAGCTTCATGGCGTTCTGGCCGATGTCGATCACCTGAAGGCCCTGGGGGTCCAGGTAAAGAGGCCGGGAGGCCGGCGGCAGCCGTTGTCCGGCCAGCTTCCAGTTCAGAAAGAGCCACAGGTAGGCAGACACAAAAATCCCGATCCACAAATAAAAGCGGGCCGTCAGGGTACGGGTGAAAACCTGGGTAAAGCCTATTTCCTTAAACCACAGCCACTCGAAGTAGAAGTTCAGGATCCCGGGCAGCAGAACGGCAAACAGGAAAAAGAACAGAACGGCGGTAACCGCCAGACCAAAACGGAATTTCATGATGACCCTCCATCCTGTTACTCTATCATATCGGGCCGGCTTGTGTCTTCTCGTCCGGGGGGAGAGCTCCGGGCAGGCGTGTCAGGAAATTGATTCGCCCGGAGGGCTGGAGAACCCGGGCCTGAAGCTCCCGGCCGATTTCTCTCAGACGGATTTTATCCTCCACGGGGTTGCGCCCGAAATCCTCCGGCACTTCCAGCGGAGGATGAAAAATGACATGGATTTTCCCCGGCCGCGGCAGCTTTCTATGGGGAGGCCAGACATGGTAGCCGCCCAGAATGCTGCACGGAACCAGGGCCGCCCGGAAGGAGAGGGCCAGGCGAACGGCACCCAGCTTGAATTCCTGGACGGCCCCTTCCCGGGCGCGCTGCCCTTCCGGAAACAGGATCAGGCACTGCCGGTTTACTTCCAGGACCTCCTGGCACTGCAGGTAGGCACTCTTCTGCGGCCGGCTGCGGTCCACCGGGAAAGCGCCCAGGTAGCGGATGAACGGCCCGAACAGGGGGATCCGGAAGAGATCCTCCCGCGCCAGAAACCGCACCCGCCGCGGCACGAAAGCCCCGACAAACACGGGATCCAGGAAGGTCTGGTGATTGGGAGCGATCACGCAGGGGCCCTGTCGGGGTATATGCTCCATGCCGTGGTGCTCGATCCGGTAGAAGAGCCGGCAATAGGCTCTCCCCGTACTTTTTACCAGGGACAGGCCGATGGTATCCGTGACCAGCCGCTCCGCGGGGGAAGGAGAAGGGCGCGAGGAAGCATCCATACCCTTGGTGTTCAATCCTTTTCCGACTGATGCCGCTGCACCGCCTTGTTTCGGTTCCACCACAGGCGGGCCAGGTTGGCAAACTTGTAAATGCCCTCGTGGACCAGGTTGAACTTGCTGGAGCGGTGGTCCTCGCAATGCACCGGGACCTGGATCACCCGGCCGCCGTCCCTTTGCACGTAATAGACCATGTCGATCACGTAGGCGGTGCCGTTTTTGATCAGGCTTTCATAATGCATCAGCACCGGCCGGCGGTAGGCCTTGGCGGCGATGGAATAGTCGGCGTAGTCGATGCCCAGCATCCACTTGGCGCAGTTGACGAAAAGCAGGCTGGCAAAAAGACGCAGCAGGGAGCGATCCTGCGTACCCATTTTCTTGGAGCCGACGACGATATCGTACTCGTCCAGCAGGCGCAGGGCCTCCCGGACAAAATTCAAATCGATGGAGAGGTCCATGTCCAGGGAAACCAGGCGGTCGTAGCGGGCCTCGTGAATAAACCGCTGGAACACCTGGCCGACGCCCCGTTCCGGAACGTGGAACATCCGCACCGCCGCCTGTTCTTTTTCCAGCTTCCGGCCCAGCTCCACGGTACGATCCGTCGACCCGTTGCTCCCCAGGAGGATCTCAAACGGGACATGAAGAGGCCGCAGGAATTCGATCAGCCGGTGGGTGTTTTCCACCAGGATCTCCTCCTCGTTGTACACGGGAATGCCCACGGTAAATGGAGTCGGAGTCATCGCAGAAAATTCCAGAAAAGGCGCGCCTGCCGGTACCAGCTGGACGGATTGCCGTGTACCAGCCGGTCCAGAATATATCCGGGGCGCAGGTAAAATTGCTTCAGGGCCCGCCGGGTGACCTGCCGCAGCTCCTGGCTGGTTCCCACCTGGCGAAAACACTCGGAAAAGGGGAGCCCGGCTTCCTCTTCCTGCAGACGGTGCAGGTGGGTACCCGGATAGGGCGCCGCCATATGGAAGGAGGCGTAGGTCGGGTTTAGCTGCCGGGCCACTTCGATCGTCTGCCGGCGATCCCGGTCCGTTTCGCCGGGGAAGCCGAACATGAAAAAGCAGGCGGTTTCGATCCCCGCCTTGCGGGTCATCTCCATCCCCTCCCGGATCCGGTTCAGGGTGATCCGCTTGTTGATGGATTCCAGAACGCGCGGAGAGCCGCTCTCCACGCCGTAGTGAATCAGGCCGCAGCCGGCCTTTTTCATTTTTTCCAGCATTTCCGGCTCGACGGTATCCAGGCGAGTCTGGCAGGTCCAGCGAAAATCGTACCGCTTGCGGATCAGAAAGGCGCACAGCTCCTCCACCAGGGCCCGATGGACGGTAAATTCCAGGTCGATGAAATAACCGCTGCGGGCGCCGTGCTTTTCCACAGCGGTTTCCAGGTCCCGCAGAACCAGCCCCGGCTCCCTCTTCCGGTAACAGCGCCCGTACATTTCCAGGAGGCAGAAGTGGCAGGACCAGGGGCAGCCGCGGGAGCCCTCCAGAAGCACGAAGCGACGGCCCAGAAGTTCGTAGGAGTAACGATTCAGGTCCGCGAGATGGTAGGCGGGAACCGGCAGCCGGTTCACATCCAGCGGCTCCCGGGCAACCGTCCGGCGCAGTACTCCCTCCTCCAGGAAGGCAATGCCGGATACCTCCGCCAGGCTCTCCGCCCGGCACAGCTCCTGCACCGTACGCTCCGGCTCGCCAAGCACCACGCATCGGGCCCGGGTTTGCCGCAGGACCGTTTCCGGCAGCAGGGTGCCGTGGGCCCCGAGAATGTGGGTCCGGTCGGGCGGCAGGCAGCCGACGGTATCCAGAAACGGCTGGAAGTCCAGATTGGGGCATTGCCACCGGTCGATGGGGGAGGAGGTGATAAAAACCCGGTCGAAGGATTGAGCCTTTTGGCCCAGGGCCTGTGGGGAAAGCCAGGAAGCGCGGGCATCGATCAGCTCCACCCGGTGGCCGTCCTCCTCCAGCAATCCGGCGCAGTTAAGCAGGTCCAGCGGGGGCCAGGCGCGGTTGTACCTCCGTCCGTGGCCGCTGACGAGCCCGTCCCAGCTTGGATTGATCAGCAGGACGCGCATGCCCTCATTTCCCCTCCTGGAGCCGGGTGCGGGCAAAGGCCGCCCAGCGGGAATCCGGCGCCAGGCGGATCAGCTCTTCCAGCTCCGCGCGCCCCTCCCCGGATTTTCCGAGCTGGAACAGGCAAAGCCCGATATGGTAGCGCGCCTCCGGCACCCACGGGCTGCTCTTGTACCGCTCCGCCATGACCCGGAAATCGGCGGCCGCTTCCGCCCACTTCTGCCTTCGAAACAGGGTAAAGCAGTGATGCATAAAGGCGTCATCGGCCTGATCGTCCCCCGGACGGGTCTTGAGAAAGGATAGAAAAGCCTGGTCGGCTTCCTCATACCGGTTCTGGTTATAAAGCTGAATGCCAGCCTGAAAAGCGGCCAGGGGACCGGGGTCGACCGCCGCCGCGGGAACCGCCGGACCGGCCGGTTGCGGGGCCGCTGCGGTCGGAGGCGGAGGGGAGAGGTAGTTCTGGGAGTGTCCTGCCCAGGGGGACTGCGGATGCAGACGGATGACTTCGCGGAACTGGGCGTCGGCCTCCGCTTTCTTCCCTTCGTTTTGCAGGCAGAGACCCACATGGTAGAGCGCCTCGGGAACATAGACGCTGTCCGGGTACTTTTTGACCAGCTGGCGGAAAGACTCCATGGCCGGCTTCCATTCCGACTGCTTGAAGGCACAGATGGCGTGGTAATAATGAGCGTTGATGGCCGAGGGGCTGTTGGGATTGGCTTCCATGGCGCGGGCAAACAGAGCGGAAGCCAGGGCATACTGCTGCTGGGTGAACAGGTCCAGGCCCTGGTTGTAGAGAACACTGGAATCGGTTTGCTGCAGCAGCCGGGCAAAGAGCAGGACCGCCACGACCGCCAGGCTCAGCGACAGGGGTGCCAGCCAGGAGCGCGTCCGGTCCACCCAGCTGCCGGCCGTTTCCAGCATGCGGTCCGCGCGCCGGACGAGGGACCATTCCGCCAGCCCGCGCAGCGCCCCGGAGAGACGCTCCCTGCGACTCCGCAACAGCGGACAGGCCAGGAGAATTGTCCCCCAGCCGATACAAGTCAGCAGGTATCCGAAATAGACCGAAGGCGTAGCCCCGAAGGTCAACCGCACCTCGTTGCGGGTGGGGTAAAGGAGCATAAAGGAAGGAGATGCCAGATAGATCTGGTCCGCTCCCTCCACGCGCCACCGCTGGTGAAACGATACCTTGACGAGCAGGGGATGGCCGATTTTGTTGGTGTGGATACGGATTTCCTGCGGCAATATCTTCTCGGTCACCTCCACTCCGGACGCATCCAGCTCCTTCTGGGGGATATCCGGCGGCAGGGCGGTCCGGCGGTCCGGAAACCGGCTGCTATCGGCGGAATTCCAGGAGAAGAGGTGCACCAGGTGGGACTGGCTGGTCCCCGGACGCTTGAACCAGTTATAGAAATCCGTTTTCCAGTCGTCGGTGGCCAGCACCACCGGCTGGTACCGCAGGGGAGTCACGTACCGGTTTTCATTGTTTCTCACCTGCCAGAGCTCATACGGCGCGAAGGAGCTGGTGTCCAGGGGCGCAAATTCCGGGGACTGGCGGATGGCCTTTTTGACCGCATCGCTGCGGACGATGAAGTCGCGCACGTTGAACAGGCGCAGGTGCTCCACCCCGCGGGCCAGGTTCAGCGTCGAGCAGTGGTAGTCGGGCAGCGGGCAGGAGGTGACTTCGGATATTTCCGACTGGGTGTAGAAAATAAAAGGAGAGCTGATCGAGGACTGCATGTAGAGCCCCTCCAGCGTGCTTCGCCCGGAAAAGAGGGGGATGGATTCGAAGGCCCGCACGGTCCCGGCGGCATTGTGCTCGGCGGAGTGCTCGTAAACCACCCGCGGATCCTGTTCCGTCCCCTGCAGCGCCTGGTTTACGCCGGAGAACGCTTTCCAGAGCGACTTTCCCTCAAAACCGCTGTAGTTCCAGGTGATCCACTGACGGATGAAAGTGACATGACTTTCCGTCCAGTAGATCACGGCCACCGCCAGGATCAGGGGAAAAATCCAGTTGGCCCGCAGCCGGGAGGCCGGCAGACCAAGGGCCACCGCGCCCAGAAGGCAGAGCGAAAGCTGCAGAAAGGGAAGAAAACGAATGTCCACCACATGGATGCGGAAGGCAACCAGATAAAAAAGATAAGCCAGGAGAGTGATGTAGGCGATCAGGCCGATGCGGTGATCGAACGGCTCTCTCCAGCGGGGAACCAGGCCCCGCACCGATTTGGTGAGGATCAGCGCGGCGGTCAGCACCGCTCCCGGCCAGAGGATCACCGGCAGAATCTCTCTCCAGGAATTGATCACCCAGATGAAATTGTACCGGGTGGTGAAGGCGGAGAAGGACAACAGGGGCACGATCCAGAAGCCGATCAGGCAAAAGGCCAGGGAAAAGACCTTGGCCAGATACCAGGCGTTCTTGCGGGTTCCGGGAAGGGCGATCAGGTAGTAGGTGCTGAAGGCCACGGCAAACAGGATGGTGTAACCGTGGTTGAATCCGACCAGGGCCAGCAGCAGGGCATTGCGCAGCACCCAGCGCTGTTCCACCAGGCCGCGGTAGCAGCTGCCGGCGAAAAGGACCATCAGCGCCAGGCCGATCGAATAGGTAAACTCCCCCGCCAGCGTGCTGGGAATATTTCCTCCCCACATGGAATTGGCTTCCATGAACAGGAAAGGCAGGGTACAAAGCGCGCCCGCCACCGGCACCGGAAAAGGAAAGCGCAGCAGCCGGAAAGCGAAATAGGCGCAAAGGGGAAGCAGAAAGGTACCCAGGACGGAAACAATTTTGAAGGCCACCGGAAGCCCGCAGACATAGGAAAGGGCGACCATCAGCAGGAAGGGGAACGGGAAATAGAACTGGAAAACCGGGAATCCGGCATAGTTGCCCGGCATCCAGCCCAGAATGCGGCCGCCGGGAAGAAGAACCTCTTTCAGGTACTTGGCCGTGTAGTAGTGGGAGGCGGTATCGCCTCCGGTGGTGGTTACCGGAGTAAGCAGCTGCTGCGGCGTGAAGTAACCGGCGATA
This sequence comes from uncultured Acidobacteriota bacterium, assembly GCA_903847975.1. GTDB lineage: Bacteria > Acidobacteriota > UBA6911 > CAINFC01 > CAINFC01 > CAINFC01. The sequence continues at coordinate 13,843 of CAINFC010000056.1, forward strand.
TAGACGAAAATGGCCAGAAGGACCAGAATATCGGCAAGAGTTTCAATTCTTATTTTTCGAAAAAGGCGGGTAGGATTCATGGCCTGGAATGCAAGGAAGAGCGCCGGCGGGAAACGAAGGAGTAAAGCTGAATACCCACAAAAAGGAGCCCCAGCAGGGAGCCGGCAACAAGGATCCAAATTTTATACTTCTGGAAAAAGCTACGTGCAGCTACGATTTTAACCGTGCAGGGGATGGGCAGACTGCTGTGCCGGCCTGCGTCGCTGTACTCCGCCAGCACAAAAACCTGATAGGTGCTGCCCTCCAGGGCGGAAAAGTTGCGCAGCGAGAAAGCGGCGTCGTTTTCCTGCAGGGCCCCCAGGCCGAGGACCCGCTCCACCGGATCGGCGGAAATTTCCTTGGGCAGAACCAGCCGCAGCTGTGCCTGCAGATCTTTCTTCCCCTGGTTTTTCAGGCGCAGAGTCAGCGGCTCCGTTCCACCCAGTTCGACGGGTTCCGCCATACCGTGAATCTGGGGTGGAAAGTCCTCTCCCACCACGAATCCGGCGGTGGACAACGCCGTAAAAGGGTAGCCGTTGGTATCGGTATAGTCGGTCATTACCACCAGCGTGTAGCGGCCCGAGGCAAGACGGTCTCTGGGAATCTGAAAATTTCCCGTGTAGCTCTGCCCGACCGCCAGAACCGGCATAACCTGCGCCGAAAATCGAGTACCCCGAAACTCCACATGCGCCTGGACGCTGGCCGCCGATTCGTCTCCCTGGTTGACGATCGATACGGTACAAAGGACCTGCTTTTCCGCCACGGTCGGAGTCGTGCTGATTTGCAGCGTGATGTGGCCCGCCCGGGCCGTCCCGGCCGAAAGGAGTGCCATAAGGAGAACGAATCCCCAGGCGGCAGGCGGCCGGTGAGGCCGGCCGGATGAAGCACCGTCATGAAGCCGATTGTTTAGGATCATAAGCAGTAACCTACCATTTGATTCATTCCAGGCAAAGCCCTATCCCTTTTGTCTCCCACATCCATTCATAAAAGCATAAATATAATCGACATTACCCGAGGATTCAATCGGCTATTTTATGCGGAAGGCGGATCCGGCATGAGCGCCACTCGCCGCAGCCCCCGTTCCGCGCATGCTTTGGGGCCCCTACAGCTTCCAGGGCTTGCGCATTTTCCGGGCGGCCAGCAGCCGGTTGGCGGCTTCATCCCGGACAAAGCGCTCCTGGCGCGGATCCCAGGTCAGGGGGCGCCCGGCGCGCAGGGCCAGGTCGCTCAGATGACAAAGCATGTCCGATTGAAAAGCCTCTTCGATAGGGGCGATCGCCGGCCGGCGGCTGCGCACCGCCTCCAGAAAATTCTGCGCGTGATAGGCGCTGCGCGGCAGCTTGACCGCATAAGCCTCTGCGTCCTCCTTGACCAGGCCGGCGGGTTCGGAGGCTACGTGCTGGCGGTCGACGTGCACCCAGCCTTCGCTCCCTTCGAATGCCGTCCCATGGTCGCAGGTGCGCCCGTATTTCTCCTGCCATAGCCTTGCCTTGCCGATGCTGGCGCTGGTGTTGGTGGCGATCGGCAGCCCGCGGTAATTCAGGGTGACGCCGCTCCCGAAGCGGAAATCGACATTCCATGCGGTGGCCGTATTACAGGCTCCTTCCGTGGGGATCGCGCCGGTTCCGCGGACCGACAGCGGCGCATGCATCATTTCCGGATACCCCCAGTAGGCAATATCCAGGGGATGCACCCCCCATCCGGCGATGAAGCCCAGAGCGTAGTCGGTGTGGAACCACCAGGTTTTTCTGGCCCCGTCGGCGGAGCAGAGATCCTCCCGATAAGGCCTGGAGGGCGCCGGACCCAGCCAGCGGTCGTAGTCGAAACCTTCCGGAACAGGAATCACTTTCGTGGAGCCGCCCGGAACGCTGCCGATACACCAAACGTTGATATTCCGGAGCTCTCCGATCCTTCCGTTGCGCACGATCTCGCAGGCCCGACGGAAAAATGCGCTGGAGCGCTGCTGGGTGCCGAACTGGAAAATGCGGCCGGTCTTCCTCACCGCGGCGCGCAGCGCCTGGTCTTCGGCGACACTCAGCCCCATCGGCTTTTCCAGGTAAATATCCTTTCCGGCTCGCACCGCGGCGATGCCCAGCAGCACGTGCCAGTGGTCCGGGGTAGCGATGATTACGGCATCGATATCCCGCCGCGACAGGATTTCGCGGAAGTCCGCGGTCCCTGCGCAGTCCTGGTTCTGGTAGCGCTGGTTGACCAGGTCGCGGGCCTGCTGGCGCTGCTCGGGCTTGACATCGCACACCGCCACCACCCGGGCATCGTTCTCGGCCAGAAACCCTTTCATGACCCCCTGGCCCTGCGGCCCGGCGCCGATCAGCGCCACGGTAATTTTATCGCTGGGAGCCGGGCCGTTTTTTCCTCCCCGCGTCGCCGCGGTCACCAGGCAGGGTGCGGCCAATCCGGCCAGGGGCGCGGCCACGGACTGCCGCAAAAACTGTCTTCGATCCGCATCGGATCCGGAATCAGGCTTCATAATCTTCTCCTTCTTGGGTCCCGGCTTTCGCCGGAAGGGCAGGTTCAAGCATCGGGTCAGAGGATGACCATACCATCTCCATAACTGTAAAAGCGGTATCCGCTTTGCATCGCCTGGCGGTAGCATTCCAGGATGAACTCGCGTCCGCCGAACGAACAGACCAGGATCAGCAGGGAGCTTCGCGGCAGATGAAAATTGGTGACGAGACCGTCCACCACCCGAAAGCGGTAGGGCGGATGAATGTAAAGGTCCGCCCAGGCGTCCCCGGCGGTCACTTCCCCGTCGTGGCGGGCCGCCGAGGATTCCAGGGCGCGGGTGGTAGTGGTACCGACCGCGATCACCCTCCGCCCCTCCTGCCTGGCTTGCCGGATAGCCCGGGCCGCCGCATCCGGGATGTGCACCTTTTCCGGCGGCAGCAGGTGCTGCTCCACCTCTCCGGCCCGCAGCGGCTGGAAGGTGGCCGGGCCGACGTGCAGCGTGAGGCAGCAGGTTTCCACCTGCTTGCGGGCCAGCCTTTCCAGCACCTCGGGGGTAAAATGAAGGCCGGCGGTCGGCGCGGCAATGGACCCGGGGTGGCGGGCATACACGGTCTGATACCGCTCCCGGTCTTCCGGCTCCTCTTCCGGCTGCAGGCGCTTGATATAGGGAGGCAGGGGCGTTTCCCCGTGCTGCGCCATCAGGACGCTCACCGGCTCGGAAAAATGCGCCTCCAGAAGGCACAAGCCGTATTCCCCCTTGGATCGCAGCTCGAACCACCCGGGCGTATCGGGCAGCAGGAGCCGGTTGCCGGTGCGGACCCTCCGGACCGGCCGCAGCAGTGCTTTCCAGGAGTTTTTTTCTTCCGTTTCGGCAATCAGCAGGATTTCGATCCATCCGCCCCCGGGCTGACGCCGGGCGTGCAGTCGTGCCGGAATCACCCGGGTCTCATTCAGGACCAGCAGGTCGCCCGGGCCGAGGAAATCCGGAAGATCCCGGAATCGATGGTGGCCGATGGCTCCCTCGCGGCGGCGGACCACCATCAGGCGGGAGGAGTCCCGGGGATCTACGGGATGCTGGGCAATCAGCCCGGGAGGAAGGAAGTAGTCAAACAGATCCGCCTTCATGGCGTTTCCCCGGCCGCAGAAGCATCCTCTTTCCACACCGCGGAATAGTGGATTCCCCAAAGCATGATCATATTGGAAAAATAGACCCAGGACAGCAGCGCCATGATCATCCCGATCGACCCGTAAATGCGCGAATAGTCCAGGTAGGGCATCAGCAGAGCGAAAAGATAGTTGGCCAGCTGCCACAGAACGGAGGACAGGACGGCCCCCCGAAACGCGTCCCGAAAGCGGATGCGCGTGTTGGGAACGGCTTTATAGAGCAGAAAGAAGATCGCCAGAGTGAACAGAAATCCGAAGGAGATCAGCAGAATCCGCGAGAGCGGGAACAGCCACGGAGAGAGGCGGCTGAACTTCTGCACGTGGCCGGCTTCCTCGGCCAGCTGGGTTACGATCACCGTGGTGCAGGTGGAAAGAAAAAAAAGAATGCTGACCAGGATAATGATCCAAAGGGACAGCAGCCGGCCGCGCAGGAAAGTTCTTCGTTCCGTGACCTGCCAGGCTCGATTCATGGCGCTCTCCAGGAAATCGAAAATCCATGTGGCCGACCAGAAAAAAAGGGCGATGCAGGTCAGGAACAGCTCCTTGGAGGGCGGGGTCATCTCCTCCAGGCGCTGCTGCAAAAACAGGCGCATGCCGGGAAAAAGCTCCATCAGGGTGTGAAAGACGGCATCCCGGGCCCCGAAAATGAACAGAACCTGGTCCGTGGAAGCCAGGATGCACAGCATCAGGGGAAACAAAGTGAACAGGCTGAAAAAGGAAATCGCCGCTGCGCCCTGGGGCCCCTCGCAGTGCATCAGCCGGTACAGGGACCGGAACAAAAGATGGCCAAATCCGACGCGCTGCTGGGCTTGGGTTTGACTCCTTTTCATTGCGGTTTTAATTCTATTGTGAAAAGCGGGGCCTGTAAAGCATTCCGATTTCACGGAAATGCGGGCCGATCCCGGTGAGAGAAGAACCCCGATGCTTTACAGGGGAAATTCCGCTTTCTCCGCCTCCCCCCTCAGCCAAAGGGATTATGCGGCAAAATACTTGACGGATCGGAATCCAGTGATACAATCCACAATGGATACTGTTTGTTCTCTGAGGACCGGGCCGATGACTGCCGAAACACCTACAGTAATGATTGTGGATGATGAAGCCGGAGTAAGGCTTCTGGTGCGGCAAATGCTGTTGAAAGCCGGGTACCGCGTAATCGAGGCCGAAGACGGAAAAAAGGCCCATGCCCTGATGAAAGCTCACCACGCCGATCTGGTGATCACCGACATGGTCATGCCCGACCGGGAGGGCGTCGAAGTGATTCAATCCTTCCGCAAGGAATTCCCGGGCGTCCGGATCATCGCCATATCCGGAGCCTTCATGGGCGGGCACTACCTGCAGATCGCCAAGGCCTTGGGGGCCGATGCCGTGCTGCCCAAGCCGTTCAAGGAAGCGGAAATCGTCGGGCTGGTCCAGCAGTACCTGTCCGTGTAATCCTCAGCGAAACGGATCCTTTTTCAGGCGGAAGAGCATTTCGCCCGCTTTGGCGACATAGAGAATCCCTTCCTCTTCCCGATTCTGAAATTCCTCGACCCGGATGCTGGCCGGATCGCGGTACCCCAGATTGATTTTGCGGCAGGTTTCGGGCGAAATGCCGGTGGCCAGAACGACGTCCACCCGCGCTTTCTCCACTCCGTCTTCAAAAGTGCCCACGCCGCGAACGTGCGTGGAGTGAGCCATCACTCCGCCGGGAATTCCCTGGAAGCGATCCATCTGCTTCAGGAAATAATCGCGGACATGGTAGCCGATCTTCTCGATGATCGCCCCGTGGGTGACGGATACTTCGGTGATGTGCGGAGCGTAGATAATCAACTCGCCGCCGTCGGCCACCACCGGCTCCAGCTTGTACATGCACTTCCCCCCGGTCCACAGATCGTCGTACATCCGGGGAGCGCAGGAAAGGACCTGGCGATAGGGCCGGTCCCTGTACACCACATGCAGACGGTCGCTCAGGTCGGCCGCCGCTTCCCAGGCCTCTTCCGGAGGACCGATAAAAAGGCCGGCCAGATCCTCCCCCTTGACCACCAGGCTCATGCACAGCCGCTCCACGGGAATCATCGCCGCGGCCCGGTCGACCACCCGGCGCACCGGGGTGTGCTTCACGCCGATAATCGCCGGATTGGTGAGCAAGGCCCCCAGCCAGTGGAAAAGATTGATGATTTCCGCGCCGGAAATACCCGGGAAAAGGTATTTGTTCCCGCCGGAAAAGCCGACTACTTCGTGAGGGAAAGTGGGCCCGATGATCAGAAGGAGGTCGTAGTCGAAAACCATTTTGTTGATGGTGACCTCCACCTCCTGCCGCATCCGGCCGCCGGAGATTTCCGATATCTCCTCGGCGGACAGGACGCCGAGGGAGCGCAATTCCCGGGGATCGTTCCAGTGGTGATTGAAGAACCGGGCTTTGGGATATTGGAGAATGCGCTCTCTGGCATTGATTCCCACCCGGTCGAGAATGGCCTCTTCGCTCATGGGCGGATGGGTGCCCAGCGCGATTAGAAAATCAAGGCAGGCCACCCTGGGCGCCGCCAGGGAATAGACCGCACGGAACATTACGTCGATCGGGGCCGTCCGGGAATGGTCGGGAAGAATGACCAGCAGGCGCCGGCCGTCGATGGCCTTTCCCCCCAAAGCCTCCGCGCATAAGGCCTGCACCTGCGCTTCATCGAGGAGTTCGTGAGCGGAACCTTTGCCGATTACCATGGGTTTTTCTCCCTTCTTTCCGCAGAAGCCGGGGGCTCCGGCCGGAGCCCCCGGCAGAAATCCATTACTTCAGCCACTCGGTATGGAAGAACTCGCCCCGCGGCGAATCCACGCGCTCGTAGGTGTGGGCCCCGAAATAGTCGCGCTGCGCCTGCAGCAGGTTAGCCGGGAGTTCGGAGCTGCGATAGCCGTCGTAGTAGGCCAGGGCGCTGCTGAAAGCCGAAACGGGCAGGCCCAGCTCCACCGCTTTGGAAACCACTTTTCGCCAGGCCCCCTGGTTGCCGTGAATCACCTTTTTGAAATAGGGATCCAGAAGCAGGTTGGGAAGCGCGGGATCGCGGTCGAAGGCCTCCTTGATGCGTCCCAGGAACTGTGCGCGGATGATGCAGCCGTTGCGCCACATCAGGGCAATCTCGCCGAATTTAAGATCCCACTTGTGCTCCTGGGCCGCGGCACGCATGATCTGGTAACCCTGCGCATAGGAGCATATTTTGGAGGCATACAGCGCTTTGCGGATCATTTCCACAAATTTCTTCTTGTCGCCCTTGAAGGTGCTCTTGGGACCACGGAGAAGCTTGGAAGCGTAGATCCGTTCGTCCTTGATGGCGCTCATGAACCGGGAAAAGACCGCTTCCGCAACGGTGGGAGCCGGTATTCCCAGGTCCAGGGCGGCGGTGCTGGTCCATTTGCCGGTTCCTTTCTGACCCGCAGTATCGAGAATCACGTGCACCATCGGCTTGCCGGTCGCCGGATCCTTCTTGCCCAGGATATCCCGGGTGATTTCGATCAGGTAGCTGTCCAGCTCGCCCTGGTTCCATTCGGTGAACACCTGGTGCATCTCGTCCGTAGTCAGCCCCAAAGCCTTTTCCATGATCCAGTAGGCTTCGCAGATCATCTGCATGTCGCCGTATTCGATGCCATTATGAACCATCTTGACAAAATGGCCGGCGCCGTCGTTTCCAACCCACTCGCAGCAGGGGGAACCGTCGGGCACCTTGGCGGCGATGCCTTGAAAGATCGGTTTGACGTGGGGCCAGGCGGCAAAGGATCCTCCGGGCATGATGGAAGGGCCCTTCAGGGCGCCCTCTTCTCCACCGGAGACGCCCGTGCCGATAAAAAGAAAGCCTTTTTCCTCCAGGTATCGGGTACGACGGATGCTGTCGGGGAAATGGCTGTTTCCTCCATCGATGATGATGTCTCCCTTTTCCAGATGGGGCAGCAGCAGCTCGATGAAATCATCCACGGCGGACCCGGCTTTAACCATTAACATGACCTTGCGCGGGGGCTTCAGACTGGCAACCAGTTCCGGAATACTTTTGCAGCCAAGAATGTCCTGGCCGGTTACCCGCTTGGTAATGAAATCGTCGACTTTGCTGACCGTCCGGTTGTAGACCGCCACGGAAAAGCCATGATTCGCCATATTCAGGACCAGGTTCTCGCCCATTACGGCAAGCCCGATAAGGCCAATGTCGTACTTTTGCATCGTTGTTGCTCTCCTTATGGTTTGATGGTAAAGAGTAATGCTCAAAAAACGGCTAATTATTACACTTTCAAGCCTTTTATGGAAGGTATAACGCTCGGGTCCGGCTTTTTCAGGTCCTCTGCAGCACCAGCAGAGCCCAGCCCTGGCGCTTTCGTACTTTGACCTTCCGGAAACCGCCCCGACGGTAGTGGTCCAGTACCGAAAAGATATCCCGTACCTCCAGTCCGGCCAGAAGGAGAAGGCTGCCTGCCCGCGACAGCCTCCGCATGTCGGAAGATAAGTGGATCAGATCCAGCGCGGTAAGGTTGGCTACAATCAGAGAAGAGGGGGCAGAGCGGAAGTCTTCCAGGCTCTGGCCCCAAAACCGGATACGGCCCCCGACCCGGTTTCGTCTTGCATTTTTACGGGCAGTGGCCACTGCGTCCAAATCCGGCTCGATCGCCCGGATCCGGCGGCTGGCATCCGGGGAAAGACCTGCCTTTTCTTCGCGCAGAGCGGCGGCAATCGCCAGGACGCCGGATCCGCATCCGATGTCCAGAACCGTTTCCCCGCAGCGGTGGAATTCCTCGATGCCCATAAGGCATAGCTGGGTGGAAGCGTGCGTCCCGCTGCCGAAAGCATTCCCCGGATCCATGAGAACGACGGTGCGCTTTTCTGCCGGAGACACCGGCAGCCAGGAAGGCTGTACCAGGATTGTTTTTCCGACCGGAATCGGCCGGTAGTCCTTGCGCCATTCCGTGGTCCAATCCTGAGGCGGCACAGCGGCAACAGACAGACCGCTCCAGGCGCTTCGCTTTTTCCCGCCGTATTGTTCCTTCCAGCTTCCGCAGAGCTGCTTTTTCATTCGGTCGGAGGAGGATTCCAGAAAAAAATAGCCAGCCAGGACGGTTCTTTCGGAAGACTCCTCCCGAACGTGGACCCCTTCGGCTCCCTGCTCAAAAAGGAAGCAGGAGAGAATTTCCCCCCAATCGGGGGAAACCTCCACCTGAACCTCCCACCACGATTTTTCCGGCACCCTTCGGTTAATCCTGGCTTTTTCCGGCGAGGGGGCAGGTTCAGTTGAACATGTCTTTGACTTTGTCAAAGAAATTTTTCTCCTCGGCAGGTACATCCTCCTTGCTCATCTCCGCCAGTTCTTCATATAGCCGCCGCTCTTCCTTGGAGATCTTCCGGGGAACCCGAACCGCCACGGAAATCAGCTGGTCGCCCCTTCCGTGGCCGTTGATGCTGGGAATTCCCTTGCCGCGCAGCCGAAAAACCGCACCGGGTTGGGTTCCCTCGGGGATCACCAGCTTTTCCTCCCCTTCCAGCGTGGGGACTTTCACTTCGCCGCCCAGAACCGCCTTGGTGATGCTGATCGGGATCTCGCAAAAGATATTCTCGTCTTCCCGCCGGAAAAAGGGGTGTTCTTCCACGCTGATAATAACATACAGATCCCCCGCGGGGCCCCCGTTGTTCCCGGCTTCGCCTTCTCCCTGCACCCGGAGGCGGGTCCCGTTGTCCACTCCGGCCGGAATTCGCACCTCCAGGGTCTTTTCTTTCTGTATCCTGCCGTTCCCCATGCAGTCGGTACACGGGTCGCGAACCACCTTACCGGCACCCCGGCAGTGCGAGCAGGTCCGGCTTACGGCAAAAAATCCCTGCTGGAAGCGCACCTGGCCATAGCCGCCGCATGTGGGGCAGTTGACCGGCCCCGAACCCTTGGCGGCCCCGCTTCCTCCGCAGGTGGCACAGGGTTCCATCCGGGGGATTTTCAGCTTGGTGCGCATTCCCATCGCCGCCTCCAGGAAAGTGATCTGCAGGTCATAGCGCAGATCGCTCCCTTTGTGGGTCCGCGAACCGCGGCGGCGCGAAGTGCCGAAAATATCGCCAAAGCCGAAAAAATCGCCGAGGATGTCTCCGAAATCGCCAAAGATATCCGGATCGAATCCGGAAAAGCCACCCCCCTGGACTCCCTGGTGGCCGTACTGGTCATACCGGGCGCGCTTACCGGAATCGCTGAGCACGCTGTAGGCTTCGGCCGCCTCTTTGAATTTTTCCTCCGCCTCTTTGTTGCCAGGATTTTTATCCGGGTGAAAGGCAATCGCCAGTTTGCGGTAGGCGCTTTTGATTTCCGCGTCGGTGGCGCTGCGGGAAAGCCCCAGCACTTCGTAATAATCTCTCTTGTTTTTCATTTTCTACATCAATCGCCGGTAAGAATCCTTGGAACATCGGATGGTGAAATCAGCCCGCCCCGCTTCAGCTGTCTTTCGAGGGCTCCTCTTTGCCGCCTCCGGCCGGTCCGGGCTGTACTCCGTGGGAAAGCCCTTTCATCCCCTCATCGGCCAGCCCGTAAAGAGACTGCTGCAGCAGTGTCGCTTCCTCAACCAGTGACTTCAGCAATTTCTGGTATTTCTCCAGATCGGAGTGCGAATCCATTCCGCCCTTGATCCGGTTGGCCAGCGCCAGATCCCTCTTGATGCGGGCCTGATCGTCCGGATTCAGCACCCATGCAAATTCGTTATAAGATTTGCCGATGGAAGAAGCAAGCTCCATGATCCGGTTTCGGGTCTGGGTCAGCTCCTTTTGGGCCCGGTCGGTTTCCTGGAACTCCTGCGACTCGCGGATCATCAGATCGATTTCTTCTTTGGTCAAACCGCTGGAAGGAGTAATTCGTACGGTATGCTCCTGTTTGGACTGTTTGTCGATGGCGGATACATGAAGAATGCCGTTCACGTCAATGTCAAACGTCACCTCAATCTGGGGAGCCCCTTTGGGAGCCGCGGCAATCCCGGTCAGATCGAAATGGGCCAGCGAACGGTTGAACCGGGCCACATCGCGCTCTCCCTGCAGCACGTGAATGGTAACCGCGGACTGATTGTCCAGCACCGTGGTGAAAACCGAGGTTTCCCGCAAGGGAATCGTCGAATTGCGGGGAATCAGTTTGGTAAACAGGCCGCCCTGGGTCTCCACCCCCAGGGACAGCGGAGTTACGTCCAGGAGAACGATATCCTTGACATCCCCTTTCAGTACGCCTCCCTGGATGGCAGCCCCGATGGCCACAACCTCGTCGGGATTGATTTCGGAGCTGGGAACGCAACCGAAAATCTTTTCAACCCAGCGGACTACCAGGGGCATGCGGGTCTGCCCCCCCACCAGGATGACCTTGTCCACCTGGTCCACCTTCAGATTGGCGCACTCCAGGGCGTTCATGCAGGGGCCGATCGTTTTTTCAATGATCGGTGTGGCCAACTCCTCCAGGAACTCGCGGGTTATCTTGCGATCGAAGTGCCGGGCTTCTCCCTTTTCCATAACCAGGAATGGAAGGGAAATCTGGGTTTCCTTCACCTGCGACAGGTCGCATTTCGCCCTTTCCGCAGCCTCTTTCAGCCGCTGCAGGGCCACCAGGTCCCCCTTGAGGTCGATGCCGGTCTCTTCGCGAAAACAGGATACCATCCACTCCATGATCCTCTGGTCGATGTCTTCCCCGCCGAGAAAAGTATCTCCGTCGGTGGCCAGAACCTCATAGACACCGTTGTTCAGCTCCAGAATGGAAACATCGAAGGTACCTCCGCCCAGGTCATAAATCACCACTTTTTCCGCCTGGTTCTTGCCGAAACCGTAGGCCAGGGCCGCGGCGGTGGGCTCGTTGATAATCCGCCGGACTTCCAGGCCGGCGATGTACCCGGCATCCTTGGTGGCCTGCCGCTGGGCATCATCAAAGTAAGCCGGAACGGTGATGATGGCCTCCTTGACTTCTTCCCCCAGGTATTCCTCCGCCGCGTTTTTAATGTATTGGAGGATCAGGGCGGAAATCTCGGGCGGGCTGTAGCGGCGGTTTTCAATGCTGACCCGGATATCCCCGCGATCGGAAGGCTCCAGCCGGTAAGGGAGAAAGGAAGCCGCCTGCATGGCCTCCTGGCTTTCGAATTTTCTTCCCATGAGCCGCTTGACCGCATAGACGGTATTCCCGGCATTGGTGACCATCTGGTGCTTGGCCAGCTGCCCGACCAGCCGCTCCCCCTTGGTGGTAAACGCTACCATGGACGGAGTCGTTCGCCCCCCCATCTTGTTGGGAATGATTTCGATGGAGCCACCTTCCATGACCGCGGCGCAGGAATTCGTCGTGCCCAGATCGATGCCGATGATGCGTCCCATAATGTCCTCTTTCCCGGAATGAATTGTTCTAGGACGAAGCGCCTGGAGAGGGATGAACTGCGACCCTCACCTGGGCCGGCCGAAGGAGCCGCCCGTCCAGCTGATACCCCTTCTGGAATTCTTCCAGGACCTGGTGGTCGGGATACTCGTCCGTCTCCGCTCTCATGATCGCCTCGTGCAGGTGCGGATTGAAGGGCTGGCCGACACTGACAATGGGCACCACCCGGAACTTGGCCAGGCTGTCCTGAATTTTCCGGTAGATGAGCTCCAGTCCGGCGCGAAAAGCCTTGGGCAGCAGGGTGTTCTCTTCGACTGCCGAAAGACTTCCCAGGGCCCGTTCGCAGGCATCGGCGACCGGGAGCAGCTCTATCAACACTTCGGAGCGGGCAAAGGAGGAGGTGTCCTGCTTTTCCTTCTCGTAGCGTTTACGCATGTTTTCCATTTCGGCCTGCTTCCGGAGAAGCCGATCCTGCTGCTCTTCACACTGCTTTTTAAGCTGGTCTATCTGGCGCAGCAGTTCCGCCTGGGCATCCTCTGCCTTGCTTTCCACCGGTTCGATCGACTTGCTGGCCTCCAGGCATTCGGCCGAAGGGCTCCAGGTATCTGCAGGCGTCGGCGCCTGGGACGCTTCCTTGGGAGCGGCCTTGTATCCATGTTGAGATTTCATAAGTTCCTTGGGAAACGGTTACTCCAGGAAAAAAATTTATGACTGTCGTAAAAAAGTACCGAAAAGCCGGGCAATGTAGTCCACGAGAGGTACCGTCTTCCCATACTCAATCCGGGAAGGGGCGAGGATCCCGAGGGAGCCGGCGATATGATTGTCAAAAACATAAGGGGAAGTGATCAAGGCGCAGCCGGGCATCCCAGCCAGACCTGTCTCCCGGCCGATCAGGATCCGGACCCCGGATGTTTCGTCCCGAATGCATTCGGAGAGGATGCGCAGCAGCTCTTTGCGATGCTCGAAGGTTTCGAAAAGGGCCCGCACCCGGCTGATCTCACAGAATTCCGGCCGTGCCAGCATCCGGGTCGCCCCTTCGAGGTAGACGTCCTGCGGGCCGTCTTCCTGGAAGCTCTGGGCGCAGAGAGCCGGCAGTTTTTTCCACCAGGGATCGAAAAAAGACCGGTCCTCCTTCAGAAGCGTGTCCAGCTCCGCCCGTATTCCCTTCAGCGTTTTACCGCTGAATTCACGAGTCAGAAATTGTCCGGCCCGCTCCAGCTCCTCCTGGGAGATCTCCTCTTCGACGCGGACCAGCCTGTTCTGAACCACTCCCGACTTTCCGATGATAATCGCCAGAACCCGGCTCTCTCCCATTTTCAGGAAATGAATGTGCTGGAGGACCGTTTTGGACAAGGTCGGCGCCAGGACAATGCCTACGCTATCCGACAGATCGGCCAGCAGGCGCGTGGTACCCTCCATCAGGTTCTCCAGGCCTTCTCCGGACTCCTTTTCCATGCTGGCCTGGATGTGCTCCTTCTCGGAAGCGGAGAGGCGCCGCTTCTCCATCAGAGAATCCACGTAAAAGCGATACCCTTTGTCGGTAGGCAGGCGGCCGGCAGAATTATGCGGCTGCTGGAGAAAGCCTTCCGCTTCCAGGTCGGACATGATGTTTCGGATGGTTGCGGCACTGAGCATCGTTTTGCCGCGTTTGGACAGAAAGCGCGATCCTACCGGCCGGCCCGTTTCAATGTAGGCCTGGATCGTTTCCTTCAGCAGCTCCCGACTCCGCAGAGACAGGGTTGATGATCCTACCGTTCTTGGCATCTATAATCGAACTATCTTTGAATCCAATACCGGCCGGCCCGCTGTTTTGCAGTCCGCGGCAGGTAGAAAAGCGATTGAAGACAAGGACTTAACCAGCTTTTCTCCATAAGGATTCTGCCATTCCGGGCTGCAAAAGTCAATCCGAAAGGCAATGGGAAAAGGGATTCGTTCCGCCTTGGAATCTACGGCAGGTGGGGCACGCGGGCCAGGGTCAGAACGTCGACTCCTGCCGCGCCGGAAGCCAGCAGCACTCTGGCGCAGGCATTTAATGTCGCGCCGGTCGTCAGGATGTCGTCCACCAGAAGGATTTGCCGCCCCTGGACCGGGAGGCCGGAGCCGATCTCGAAGGCCGCCTGAACATTTTCCATCCTCTGGCGGTCGGTCAGACCGGATTGAGGAAGCGTCTCCCTTTTCCGTTTCAACCCGTCGGGATATAACGGAAAGCGTAAAACCCGGGCCGCAGACCGGGCCAGCAGCTCCGACTGATTGTATCCTCGCTGGCGCTGCCGGCGGCGGTGCAAGGGAACCGGGATCACCATCGGGGGCTGCCCGGACGGTGAACCCGGATCAAAGACTGTCGCCATACGGATTCCCAGAGGTTTAGCCAGGTCCTCCCTGCCGCGGAATTTGAGAAGATGAATCAGTTCCCGAAGCTCCTGCTGATATAAGCCGAAAGCCCTGGCTGTGGAAAAAGAGGGTGGCTGGGTCGTGCAGCTCCCGCAGTTGGAACTGCCATGGCCCGGAAGGGGAAGTCCGCAGCGCCGGCAGAAGGGCTGCGGAACCTGGGGAATTCTGGCCCAGCAGGACGGGCAGATGCTTCGATCCCTGTTTCTGGGGACAAAAGCCCGGCAAAGAGCGCAGTGAGAGGGAAAAACCGCCGAAAGGATGGCGTCCAGCCAGTGGCTGGGTTGGTCCCGGCTTTCCCGCTGCCGCATCTTTTTTGCCCGGGTCAGAGTGACCTGCTCCTGCCGCCCAGGAGGCCTCCATCCAGAAGCTGGGCATGGTACCGGTCCCGTACCTTCTGAAAAAAGCCGTGGTATTCCTGGGAACGATAATCGGGATAAGTCCATTCCAGACCCTGGAATTTTTTTCCCCGATAAACGAGCGTTACCTCCGCGTAGATTCCTTCGCCCAGGTAGATGCGGTGGCTGTGATTTTTCGTGCTGGCCAGCACCAGCTTGCCCATCTCCATATAGCCCGGGTCCAGGTTGACGGGTCGCATGACCGGAAACTCCCCGGAGGAATACTCCACCTCCAGGCGGTTGCACAGATTTTTTATGCCGGCCAAGTCATTGGGGTGGATGAGCCGGTCAAAGGAGAAGAAAGTCCGCCGCAGCGCCGGTCCCATCTGCTCCCGGTAGTAGTCGGTGTAGCTGAATTCCAAAACCGGAGAAAGGAGGTCGACAGGACCGAAGCGGCAAGCCAGATCTTCGGCAATCCGGCCTTCCAGCTCGGGAAAGCCCGTCAGGTTGCCGATAAGCAGCTTCACCGGCAGGACCGGCTGGATGGCACCCATCTTGCGCGGTCAGCTTTCCGGCGGATAGTAGCTCAGGATGATCCGCATGGCCTCTTCCGGCGTTTCCACTACCTGGATAAAGTCGAACTCCGCCGGGTCGATCATTCCCTGTTTCACCATGACACTTTTCATCCAGTCCAGCAGCCCCCCCCAATATTGGCGGGAGAGCAGAATGACCGGAAAAGGCCGTATTTTTCGGGTCATGATCAGCGTCAGGCACTCGAACAGCTCATCCATGGTGCCGTATCCGCCGGGCACGCCGATAAAAGCCCGCGCATAGCGGACAAACATGACCTTGCGGACGAAGAAATGGCGGAAGATCAGCTGCGTGGTCAAGTAGGCGTTGGTGGTCTGTTCCCTGGGCAGCTCAATACACAGCCCGACCGAATGCCCCTTGGCTTCAAACGCACCGCGATTGGCAGCCTCCATAATACCGGGCCCGCCTCCGGTGATCACCGAATACCCGTTACGGACAATCAGCTGCCCCAGCTGTACTGCCAGCTGGTACATCGGATCTTCCGGCCTGGTACGGGCGGAGCCGAAGACCGAGACGCCGGGGGGAATCTGGGACATCTCCTCGATGGCTTCCACAAATTCGGCCATAATCCGGAAAATGCGCCATGGTTCACTGGTAGACAGGGAATTCACGATATAGGAATGGTTGGACTCGGAAAACATGCTTGCTCCTCCCGTCAGGGCTTGGAAACCGGGACCGGCATCTCCGGAGGGACCACCGCCCAGCCCTGTTTTCGGAGTTCCTCCTTGTCCGGTTCGCTCAACGGGCCGGAAACGACAGCCAGAATCTGATCGGGGGTGAGGTGCTTCTGGGCGGTCAGCCGCAGGTCCGCGGGTGAAATTCTGGGCAGGGTGCTTTTAAGACGCTCGAAGAAATTGAATCCCAGCTGGTAGGCATCCGCCAGGCAAAGCATTCGCGCCAGCACGGAGGAGGACCGGGCTTTTTCCTGGAGTGTGCTCAGGTACCGGCTTACGGCAGAGGAACACTCATCCGCAGAAGGGCCCGTTTGCGCCAGCTGAGCCCAACGCTGGCGGATCTCTCCCAGAGCCTTTCCAACGGCCAGCCCCTGCTTCTGAACGATAAAGCGCAGGCTGCCTTTCAGCTTTCGGGCCGTCAGTTCTCCGGAGACCCTGGCATCCGGAAAGGATTCCCAGCGCGTCGACTGCAGGATATCGGCGAGCAGCTCCACGGCTACAAAATCGCTCGATCCGCGCGGCACCATGAGCTGCCCTACTATCAGCACGGTTTCAGCGGAATCCGGAGCATCGAGCGAGGCCACCTGGAGCGCCTTGGGGGGTACGGCCGGTGTGAAGGTATACGGGAAAGCGCGGTCCATAATCCAGATCCCCAGGTAGCGTCCGGCCAGGCTGCGCAGTTCATCCGCCTGCACCGGTCCAACGACCGACAGGAAAGAAACATTGGGCAGGTGGTACTTTCTTTGAAACCCGACCGTATCGCCGAAGACGATATTCTTCAGGGTATCCGCCGTACCTTTCAGCGGCCGGGCATAAGGATTGCCCCGAAACAGGATACGGTCAAAATTTTTCTCGGCCGAAAGCCGCGGGGAAGGTTTTTCTTCTGCGGCCGCCTTCATGAAATCGCTCCGGACCTTTTCGAAGCGAACCGGAGAAAGCGTCGTGTACCTTACGAACCGGGTCAACGCCTGCAGGTATATGCTGATTTCGTCGGGCGCGCATTCTGCAAAAAGATGGGTGGTATCCCATTCAACCTCGTATCGGAAATTCCTGCCCGCTTCCACGACCCGGGTGATTACCTGCGGGTCCCCTTGCCAGTCCGGAACGCTCTGAATCAGGGTTGCCATGGTCAGCTCCGCCATCCCGGCTTTTCCCACCGGATCCAGCGCCGAACCGGCCCCGATCAGCAGGTGAAGGGAGACCCGGGGAGCCTGCGGCATGCTCAGGATTTCAATGCGCAGTCCGTTCAGCAGGGTACGCGTGTCCGTGGCCTGAATCAGCGCGGGTGGCGACGCGGCGGCCTGGTAGGGAACCGGTTCCCCGGAAAATACGGGAAGGGAAAAAAGTCCCGTAACTGTGAATACCATCCCTAAAAAATTGAGCCGTTTCTTCATCTTCTTCATTTGCCGATGTATGCTCTCAGGATTAAAATGAATTCCTGGAAGGAAAAACGAGATCCTTCCGCTAATAATTGATTCTCCGCTCTTGGCACGTTAAATTATAAAGTATACGAAGAACAAATCAACCAAGTTATCCCGATGGTGTCAATTCCCATGGAATCAGAAAACATTTTCGATAAGCGCCTGCCGCAGAAAAGAAAAGCGTTCCCGGTGCTCTGGGTCGTTTTGATTATCCTCTTTCTGATCTCTTCGGCCGGAATCTGGTATTACCTGCAGGTCACTCCGGCACGTCCCATCGTCGCCCTGGGGGAGGAGATTTACGAAGAGACGCCCGGGCTGCTGCGCCGCGGCAATCCGGAGTTTGACGAGTATTGGCAGTATTTCCGCATTTCCGACGTGAAGGCCAAGCTGGCCATCAATTTCGCCGGAGACCGCATGGTCTTTGTGCATGGCCTGCTGGAAAACATGGGAGAGAGGGAGGTGGATGCCGCGGAAATCAAGATTACCTTCTTCGATCCCCAGGGCAAGATTCTGCGGGAGCGGATCAGTGCCCCGCTGCGCCCGGAAACCGGCCTGAAAAAACCGATCGGCTCCCTGCAAAGCCGCGATTTCAGCGTACGCTTCGAAAACTGGCCGGAAAAAATGGAGGTGGGCCAGCTGGAAGTCCTGCTCACCGGCATGCGCCTGGTGCCGCGCAAGAAGGCTCCGGCCACCCAATAACCCCTTTCCTGCTCTCCCTGTCTTCCCGGGATGCCTGATTTTTCACAGGAAGAAGGAAAGATCCGGAAGGAAGGAGGAAGGGAGCAGGGCATTCTATCCGCACGGCTGCCTGGCCGCTGCAGCCGAAGGCAAAAAAAACACCCCTCCGGAACCGGTCCGAAGGGGTGCGGAATATGCGAATACCCTGTAGGCTGAACGGCTAGCTGGACTGGCCGCAACCGGCAAAATCCATCTGACATCCGCTGTGCTTTTCGAAGGGGACCGAATAGTGCTTTTCTATTCTTTCCCGAAAGGTGGGACCGGCGTTATAGGTGCAGAAGGGATAAAGCAGCCCGTTCGGGGCGGCATAATGCACCAGGCAGCGCTTGACCCTCTCCACATCGAAATTATATCCGTCCATGAAGTGCATGCCGGCCACCATGAGAGTTTTATAGGTGTACTGGCCGTCCATGGCGCCCCGTCCGTAGTTCTTGTCGGTCATCCCCTGCAGCGTCTGCAGGAAGCGGTTGAACGTCAGGCCGCTGGGAGCTTTATCTTCGTGGAAATGCTTGCGGAGCGTGTTCCAGACCTGCACCTTGGTGAAAAGCTTGATCCTGGCCGCGCTGGTTTTCTTGGCCAGGCGGTCGATCTCCGTAAGCATGCCGCCGATATTGATAAAACGGGATGCCGGCACCGCTTCACCGGTGGTCGGATTAACGAAAAAGTAAGTCCCCATGGCGCACTGCGGGTGGCAGGTAAAGTGGATGGTCGGATCGCCGCGAAGGGCGCTGATCAGCTTGCTGAAGGGAACCGTGCATGCCAGCGGGAACCAGTCTTCCAGGGCATTGATCAGGCCGGTCTGGCTTTCCACGGAATAGGCTAAATCCGAAAGGGTATAGCGCTTGGCATCCCGCTCATGCTTGGCAATCCGGCCGGTAAAGGCCACCGGCTGGAAGCTGATGCCGCTGACGACGTCAATGTTGGCGATGGCCAGGCGAACAATGTCGCCTACCTGGTGATCGTTCAGACCTTTCACGATGGTCGGAACAAAGACGATCTTGAGATCGGCCTTGCGGCAGGAGCGAATCGCTTCCAGCTTCTTCTCGGCCAGGTCCTCGCCGCGTGTCTTCCGATATACGTCGTCGGTCACACCATCGAGCTGCAGGTACAGGGTGTGCAGGCCGGCTTGCTTGGCCTTCAAGGCAAACTCCGGATCGCAGAACATCAACCCGTTGGTAGCCGCCTGGATATGGCTGAATCCCATTTCCCTCGCCATGGAAAGAATTTCCATGAAATTGGGATGAATGGTCGGCTCTCCACCGGAAAACTGAACCACTCTGCCGGCGACCGGTTTTTCGTCGCGCAGGGCTTTCAGCATCTTGCGAATCTTCTCCAGATCCGGCTCATACAGGTACCCGGAATGGTTGGCATTTGCGAAACAGACCGGACAATTCAAATTGCATCGGTTGGTTACATCGACATTGGCCAGACCCGTGTGACTGCTGTGCATATTGCAAAGGCCGCATTGATCCGGACATACTTTGGCGTTCGGAATAGCGGGATTCGTCAACCCCTGGCCATCCCCGAAGGTCCATTTGTCCATTTTCAGGTAAAGATCAATATCCGAAGAGAGGCGATCCCGGAATTCCCCATGTTCCGGACACGTCTTGTCCATGAAAACATGGCCATTATCCGCAACGATCTTGGCATCGATCACCTTCAGGCATTCCGGACAGATCGATTGGGTATGCTTGGGCAAACCCTTGGGTACTGGTTTGATGGCAGCTCCGGTATAGGTAGTCTTTGGCTGGTCGATGGGATGAGAAGAGACTACATCGAAACGACCTTCTTCCATTACTGGCGCAGCAGACGAAACCGTCATATTTTGAATCTCCTTATAATTATTTTTCTATTTTTTCAGCCACCTGGCGTAAGCAAATCAAGGTCCAAATTTTGTATTTTTCGAAATATAATTTTATAAAAACCAATAAAATATTTAATTACAAACACATAGAGGATAAATAGCCAAAAAATCCAAATTCGTTTTCCATACGGAAAAAGAACAGGCTACCAAACAAATGTTTCCAAATGACACACAAAAAATAATAAGTAGTCCATTTGTTGAAAAAAAGACACAAGCAGAGAAGATCCAAGAGGAAAATTGTGTCATAAAGACACATTCCATCTTTGGGAGAGAAACAGAGGTTAACAACCGTTCCGCAGGGAACGGCACCTGACCGCAATTCGAGGAAGGTTTTGGAGAAAAGTAAAAAGCCCTTTTTATGGGAAAAGGGCTCTTTTTACATAATCATCGAGTATTCTTCGGAATCTGCTGGTTCCTTTGGTATTACTCTCTTTTCTTTAACAGGGAGTCATTTTCCTGAATGAACGAATGAATTTCATCCTGCTTGGCAAGCAGCTTTTCCCACTGTTCCTTGTAAAGAGTTACGGGAAACCGGCCTAAACCGTATACGGATACTGCCCCTTTTGAACTGACCTTGAAACTGATGGTTGGTGCGATGCGCTGAATTTCGGTTTTCAATCTTTCGTTCTCGCTTTTCAGACGTTCCAGCTCCTGAGCTACATTTTCTTCCATGCCTAAGCCTCCTAATTAGATAGATTTCGAGTTAGAACCTTACTCGGTAGGATATGATACGGCAATATCGTCGGCAAATCAAGGTTAGATTATAGCGGGGGTACCCGCCGCCCGGATCCTTCAACCGGAGCGGCAGCCGCTCCGGTCAGCCGGCTTGTTTGGCCGGTGCCTTCTTCTTGGCAAAGTAGCCGGATCGAGTCCGGACCCGGTAGTTTTTGGTGGTCGAACCGGTCAGCGACATCTGTATCGCCCGCCAGGTTCCATCCAGCGCCGCATTGGTCGGTATGTAGCCGATATGGTACTGGTTGCGGAGCTCATGGGCAATGCTCTGCATAATAGTCGGAAGCTGGGAGATATCTTTGGGGAAAACGGCCTTGGCTCCCGTTTCCGCAGCAATCTTCTGCAGGGCGCCCCTGGCCTTTTCCTGAGGATTCTTGGAGAACACGTCAAAAAGCCCCTGCTCGGGTTCCGGGGTAAGAAATCCGACGACATACGCCTGTACATTGGACTCCTGGATAATGCGCAAGACCTCCTCCAGGCGATAGTAGCTGTCCCGGTCCTCTCCGTCGGAAATAATCAGCAGGGCGTGCTTCTGCCGGGAACCCTTCTGGGCTTTCTGCGTTGCCAGGAGGATCGCGTCATACAGGGCCGTACCGCCGGTGACCATCATGTTGTCCAGGGCGTCGCGGATGGTATCCAGGTCGTCCGTAAAATCCTCAACCAGGTTTACCTCGTGGTTGAAGGAAACGAGGAAGGTTTCATCTTCCGGATTGCTCAGCTTGAGGAACTGCACGGCAGCCTGGTTTACCAGGGGGAGCTTGGTGCGCATACTGCCGCTGGTATCGATGACCAGACCGATGGAAATCGGCATGTCGATCTGACCGAAGTAGGTGATCGGCTGCTGTACCTTGTTTTCGAAAACGGCGAACTCCTCCTGCTTCAATCCGCTTACAAAATTGCCCTCCTTGTCCACGACGCTGGTGGGTAAAACCACCAGGTCCACCTCCACCCCGAACCGGAAGGGCTTCCCTTCCTGCTCCTTGTCATCCCGGTCCCTGGCGTCCGGATCCGAGCGGTACTCCAGGTTGGGCGGCTCTTTTCTGCGGCGCTCGCCCTCCCTGGATTCCCTGCCGGAAGAAGCGGAAGGTTTCTGGGCTGCCAATCCGTCCCTCGAAACCGAGGCGAGGCAGAGTGCCAGAAAGACGAAAAGAAAAAGGATGGCGTGGCGTTTCACGGAATGGATCGGCTCGCCCTC
Organism: uncultured Acidobacteriota bacterium; assembly: GCA_903847975.1. Taxonomy (GTDB): domain Bacteria; phylum Acidobacteriota; class UBA6911; order CAINFC01; family CAINFC01; genus CAINFC01. The sequence continues at coordinate 35,768 of CAINFC010000056.1, forward strand.
AGGATTTTGGAGCATAGTAACCTTCTTTAGTCCGGACCATCAGCTTCGGCAGTCCTTCCGGGGGGTTCAGCTTGACCTTGAGCTTTCTCCATTTACCGTCGCGCACTTTATTGGTGGACGAGAAACCGAGCACGTACTGCTTCCGAAGCTCCGCATGGATGAGATCGCAGTAGTAATCCAGCTCGCTGAAGCTCATCGGGAAGAAGGACCGTCCCCCGGTGATACTGACCAGGTCCTGGATGATGGAGGTCCCGTAACCCAGCTTGCCCCGCTCGCCAATGGCATAAATCTGGACATCCAGCTCCTTGGAAAAGTCGCGCACCTCGCTGAAGCTGTAGCGGCTGCTGTTGTCTTCCCCATCGGTGATGACAATCAGGGCCTTTTTTTCGTGCGTCGCCTGATTCATTTTTTCCAGGCCAAGGTAAACCGCGTCATACAGGGCGGTTCTTCCCCCGGCACTCCGGAAGGCAACCTGGTTCTGGACATTGGTGGCATCCCGGGTAAAATCCTGAATTAAAGCCGTCTGGTGGTTGAAGGCCACCAGGAAAAACTCGTCCTCCCTGTTGCCGTTTTGCAGGAAATGCATCACCGAGTTTTTCGCGCTGCCGATATGCTCCTTCATGCTCCCGCTGCTGTCGAAAACCACCCCCAGGCTGACCGGAGCGTTTTCCTGCGTGAAGTGAGTGATTTTTTGTTCTACGCGATCTTCGTAGAGTGTGAAATGCTCCGGGCTGAGGCCGGTCACATAACGGTTCAAAGGATCGGTGACCGTAACCTTGACCACCACCAGATCCACATCGACCCGGATCACCGGAGGCCGCTTTTTCTCCTCTGCCGGGGCATTCTGCGCCGCACCCATCCAGGCCGCCAGTGGCACCGCGCTGATAAGAAGAAGAAACAGCAGTAAATAGAGGTTTATTTTTTGTAAAGAAGTTTGCTTAGTCATTCGTCTTTGCTCCCTTCGCCCTTCCCAACGAGGGATTTCAGGATGAGGGATATTTTCCTTATACTGACATTGTAGGAAGAGGAAGGGTTCAAGTCAATAGAAGCGGACGAAAAGACAAAAGAATGCGCAACCGCCCGGACCGGGGCAGAAGCTACAGCCTCTGATCGATTTCCCGGAAATAATCGGGGGGACGCAGAACTTCTCTCGCTTTGCTGCCGTTGGGCGGGCCGACAATGCCGTCCCTCTCCATCATGTCGAGCAGCCGCGCAGCCCGGCCGTAGCCGACTTTCAGCCTGCGCTGCAGGGACGAAGTGGCCGCCTGTCCCTGCTCCACCACCACGCGAACTGCCTCCTCGTAAAGGGGATCATCCTCGTCCATTTCCTCCGGTCCATCGGAAACCGTGGTGCTCTGGCAATGTTTTTCGATGGACTCGTCATAGAGCGGGGCAGCCTGTTTTTTCAGGAAATCGGCGATTTTCTGCGTCTCCTTTTCGCTGATATAAGCCCCATGGATCCGCCAGAGGCGGGAGGTGCCCGGAGGCAGGAATAACATGTCGCCGTGCACCAGGAGTTTTTCGGCCCCGTTGGTGTCGATGATGGTTCGGGAATCGATCTTTTGCGAAACGCGGTAGGACAGCCGGCAGGGAAAATTGGCCTTGATCAGACCGGTAATCACATCCACTGAAGGCCGCTGGGTGGCCAGAATAAGGTGAATGCCTACCGCTCTGGCCATCTGGGCCAGGCGGGTGATGGCCTCCTCGACTTCCCGCCCGGTGGTCATCATCAGATCGGCGAGCTCATCGATGATCAGCACGATGAAGGGGAGAGGCTGGTCCGATTCATCTCCGGCAAAAACCGAATCCTTCTGCGCGGATTTCACCAGGTGATTGAACTGTTCGATATTGCGCACCCCGTAATTGGCCAGGCGTTTGTAGCGGTTCTCCATCTCCCGGACAGTCCAGTCCAGCACGCTGGCGGCCCTCTTGGGATCGGTGACAATCGGGGTCAGCAGGTGGGGAATATCCGCATACATGCCCAGCTCGAGCCGCTTGGGATCGACCAGGATAAACTTGACCTCTTCCGGGCTGGCTTTGTAGAGAATCGAGGTGATCATGGCGTTGATGCCGACGCTTTTTCCGGCCCCGGTGGCTCCGGCAACCAGCAGGTGGGGCATCCTGGCCAGGTCCGTAATGTATGGCTCCCCGTGAATGGTCTTCCCCAGGGCCAGGGTCAGCTTGGATTTCGATTCCCTGAATTTTTCCGACTCGATGATTTCGCGAAGGAATATGGTATCGCGGATCGGATTGGGCACCTCGATGCCCACGGTGGATTTCCCGGGAATCCGGTCGATCCGTATCGATTCCGCCTGCAGACCCAGGCACAAGTCGTCTACCAGGCTGACCACCCGGGAGTACTTGATCCCGGAGTCCGGCTTGAACTCAAATGTGGTGACGATGGGCCCGGGGTGGATCTGGGTTACATTTCCCAGCACCCCGAACTCGGCACACTTTTCCTGGAGCCGGCGGGCAATCTCCATCAATACTCCCTCATTGATGCCGCTTTTTTCCGGCGCCTTTTCCAGAACCGCTGTGGAAGGGAGAAGGATCTTCTCCAGCCGGATCCCTTCCGGCTTGACAGAAGCTTTTCCGGCAGGCCTGGCTGCCTCCGAGGTAAAGGCGGTTTCGGCAATGAGCGGCTGGGCGCTGGTGCTGACCGGGGTGACCGGCGCCGGCTTGGGCTTCTCCTCCGGAGACGGCGGAGAAAGGGGAATGACCGGAATGCTTTTCTCCGCTGTTTTTGTCGCTGCGGTCGCTTTGGCCGAAGCCGGCCTGGTTTCGCTCTCCGGCTGTTTTTCTGCCGCGGGAGCCTTGGCTCTGGCCGGCGAGGGCGACGGGGGAGCCGCAGGCTTCTGCGCACCGGGCGCGCTGCGCCGGCTCCACAGGGACCGCATAAGGCTCCCGGGAAGGGAGACCGCCCAGACAATCAGGCGGGATAAAGAAAGGTTGGTGGAAAGGACCAAAGACAGAGCAGCCAGGGTAGTCAGCAGGATTATGCTGCCCTGCTGGTTGAAGTTATCGATCAGAAACCGGCTGAAAATGAATCCGAGCACGCCTCCGCTTCTGAAATTGGCTTCTGCCGCCGGAAACAACGGGACGATTTCCAGAAACGGATTCAGGGCAACCAGAAAAAGCGCGAAACCCAGAAGCTTCAGCAGCAGCGATTGATCGAAACGCCCCTGCCAGCTGCTCCAGCCCAGGAGGCAGAGAGGAAAAACCAGGAGGAACGCGGAAAAGCCGAAGATCTGCAGGAGCAGGTCGGCGCAATAGGCGCCAAAGCGACCGATATAGTTGTGATAGGCCGGACTCTGGCCGTTGCGTATCTCGACATTGAACGAAGGATCCCAGGCATCATAGGACGCCAAACAAAGGACCAGCAGGGCGGCAAACGCAAAGAACAGCAGGCCGAGCATTTCCGTGCCCTTGTTTCGGTGATGCACAACGGTTGGGTTCATGGTCTCTCCGACTCCGGGTCAATTGTTTATGCAGCGTGTGCTTTCCGATTCGCCTGGCCCCTCAGATCTCCACCACAACCGGGACAATCATCGGTTTTTTCTGGTGCTTTTTAAACAGAAAGCGCTTCAGGCATTTTCGAATCTTGTCTTTCAGAATCGCTAAATCCATCAGCTCCTCTTCCGGAGCCTGCTCCAGCTCGTCGATGATAATCTGGACCAGCTCCTCGCGCACCAGTTCAAAGTGCTCGTCCAGCAGATAGCCACGGGCAACCACTTCCGGAGCTCCCTCCAGGCACCGGGATGTTTTGCCGATCGCCACTACCGCCAGAACGAAGCCGTCCTCGGACAGGTGCCGGCGCTCGCGTACCACCGCCCGGTCCACTTCCCCGTAGTAATCCTCGTCGATATATCGGCGCCCCACCTGGACCGGCTCGGAGAGCGAAGCCCCGTCTTCGCGCAACTCCAGCACGTCGCCGCTCTGAAGCAGGAACACATGGGAGCCGGGAATGCCGACTTCCTCCGCCAGCTCCGCCAGCCGCCTCAGCTGGCTGATCTCCCCGTGGATGGGGGCCATAAACCGCGGCCGGGTCAGGTTGATCATCAGTTTCAGGTCCTCCTCGGAGCCGTGACCCGAGACATGGATGTTCGGCTCGGCATCGGTGTAGACCCGGGCTCCGTGCCAGGCCAGGTGGTTGACCATGCTGCCGATCAGCTTCTCATTCCCGGGGATGTTGCGGGCGGACAGGATGACCGTGTCACCCGGCTGAATCTGCAGGTTCTTGAATTCGCCGAGCGCGATCCGGGGAAGCACGGCACGCGGCTCCCCCTGGCTGCCGGTCACCAGGATCGCCAGTTTATCCGGCGAATAAAGACGGCAGGATTCTTCATTGATCAGCACATCGGGAGGAATCCGCAGAAGCCCCAATCGGTCGGCCACCGCCAGATTGCTGCACATGCTGCGCCCCAGGACCGCCAGGCGGCGCCCGAAGCGGTGGGCACAGTCGATGGCCAGCTGCATACGGTAGGTATTGGAAGCGAAACAGCAGAAATAAACCACGCCGCGGGCCTCGCGAAAGATGCGCTCCACCGTGTTGTGAATGCTGGTTTCCGGCGGAGTGTAGCCATGCCTTTCGGAGTTGGTGCTATCGGAAAAAAGAGCCAGCACGCCCTCCTCTCCATAGGCGGCCAGCCGGGCGTAGTCCGTCTTCTGACCGTCGACGGGCGTGTGGTCGAATTTGAAATCTCCGGTGCAGACGACGACGCCGGCCGGTGTTCGGATCGCCAGGCAGGCGGAATCCGGAATACTGTGCGTAACCGCAAGAAACTCCACCGTAAACGGATCGGCCTCCACCACCTGTCGCGGAAGCACTTCATTCAGCACGGTTTTATCGAACAGCCGGTGCTCTTTCAGTCGCGACTGGATCAGCGAAAGGGTAAAGCGGGTGGCATACACCGGCGCCGGACAGCTCGGGAGCACATAGGGCAGCGCACCGATATGGTCCTCGTGACCGTGGGTAATGAAATACCCGACGATTTCCTCCTTGTGGTCTTCGAGATACGTGATATCGGGAACGACCAGGTCGACACCCAAAAGGTCGTCTTCCGGAAACATCAAACCCGCATCGATCACCGCAATTTTTTCTCGGCAGCGCAAAGCCAGCATGTTGAGGCCGAATTCACCCAGGCCTCCCAGCGGAATGGCTTGTATGGATTCGAGGGAATTCATAATGTGCAGATAATAAACCTATTGTTAATGGATAATTAAAGCCAATATTCTATTCTAATACATTAAGAAGAAGAAATCCAAGGTTTTTTCTTGGGAAAGTCAATAAAGAAATGCTCTTGACAGCAGACATTCAGGCTCGCTATGATTTTTTCATCTTTCATCCGGGGTTCCCGGGGTGCCGGTTCCATTGGCAGCATTTGGCTTGGAACAGCTGTTTCTCGCCGTACCGGCCCGACTGGAAATCCTTTATCGGCTCAGGAGGTTCTATGATCAGGAAAAAAGAATGCCCTGTTTACGTCGGGAACGCGGTAGTATTGTGCTTGCTGTTTTTTCCTTTTCTGTGGGCCCAGAGCCAGCCGCAGACCCGGAGCAAAGATGCGATTTCCGATGCGTCCAAAGCCTGCCTGGAATGCCATCAGGAATCTCACCCGGGAATCGTCGCCCAGTGGCGCGGCAGCAGCCATTTCAAAGCCGGCATAGGATGCTTCGAATGCCATCGGGCTGAAAAAGGAGAAGCCGATTCCTTCGAGCACAACGATCGAACCATCGCCCTTCTGGTAACTCCGCGGGACTGCGCGCGCTGCCATTCGGCCGAAGACAAGGAATTCGAGGCCAGTCACCATGCCAAAGCGGGCAACATTCTTGCCTCCCTCGACAACTACCTGGCAGAAATCGTGGAGGGCTCCCGCGTTCCGTTTCCGGCCCATTCTCCAACCGCCGGGAAAGAGAATCCGACGGCCCCGGTCAACGGCATGGCCAGCGTGCAGAGCGGATGCATGCAGTGCCATGGGGCCAAGGTCAGCCTGGTGGCGACCTCCGGGGGAGCCATCAGTGTGGACGACCTGAAGCCCGGACCCGACGGCAAGCCCCTGCAGGCGGAGGTCCTGAAACGCATCGCCCGCGACGACGATGGAAAACCGGTTTTTACCTCCGGGTCCTGGCCCAACACCGGCATCGGGCGCCTCAACCTCGACGGCTCCAAGGGTTCCTGCTCGGCCTGCCACAGCCGACACGACTTTTCCGCACGACGCGCCCGCCAGCCGGAAAACTGCGGCAAGTGCCATCTGGGACCGGACCATCCCCAGAAGGAGGTTTACGAGGAATCCAAGCACGGGATTGCCTATCGGGATCTGCGCGACAAGCTGAACCTGGATTCCAAAAGCTGGGTCCTCGGCAAAGACTACACCGCCGCCCCCACCTGCGCCACCTGCCATTTGTCGGCCACCGCTTCCGGTTTGAAGATCACCCACGATCCGGGAGAGCGCATTTCCTGGACCAACCGGCCGACCATTTCCCAGGTTATGGATACGGACGCGGAGCACCGGGTCATCACCGAGACCGACCCCCAGAAACGCAAGGCGCTCACCGCAGATTCCTGGAGCCAGAAACGGAACCGCATGCAGAAAGTCTGCACCAGCTGCCACAGCTCCAACTACGTCGAGGCTTTCTACCGGCAATACGACGACCTGGTCCGGCTGTACAACGAGAAATTCGCCAAGCCCGGCGCCGAACTGATGAAAGAGCTGGCCGCCCAGAAGCTGATCACCCCCAAGCAGTTTGACGAGCGGATCGAATGGGACTGGTACTTCCTCTGGCACCATGAAGGGCGACGCGCCCGGCACGGCGCCTCGATGATGGCGCCCGATTACACTCATTGGCACGGAATGTACGAAGTGGCCGACCGCTTCTACATGTCCTTCGTTCCCGAAGTGCGCGAGATCGTGCGCAAGGCGGAGGAAAGTGGGAAAAAGGAGCAGGCCGCTAAAATTTCGGCGCTGCTCGACGCCATCCTGTCCCGGCCGGAGCACGCCTGGTTTCTATCCCCGGACACCCCGAAGGAGAAAGCCAGATAAAGACCGGATAAAGATCAAGGTCAGCGCGCGTAATCCCGGCCCGTAAGGCGCCCCGTTTCGTATCGGCGGCTCGTGGAGTAAACCCTCACCTGGTGAGCGGCAAGACGGGCCACGAGCTCGCCATGCTCCACCCTCTCCTCATGGGGAGAGTAAAGTTCGTAGAGCACCTTTCCGTCCAGCGAGGAAAGCCCGCCGACTTCCACACCCATGTGGTCCCGGTCGTCTTCATTGGCCAGAACGATAAGCCAGTCCGCTCCCGCACGCCGGGCCAGGAAGCTCACTCCGCGGTCTCCGGCCTGGCCGCGGCCTTCGGACTCAATGAGCCTCACCTGCACGGCCGGCCTCCCGACCGCGACCAGAAAGGGCTGCAGCGCGGAGAGCTCGCGAGCCATGGCCAGGATCGATTCCCGGAAGCGGGTTTCCTGCGGCGGAAGATACGCCGAGCCCCAGTAGAGAATGGCCCCGGCGCCGTGGGTCAGGGATAAATAGGCCATCAGCCGGGTTTCCTGAAACGTCGGATACGTTGGAACCTCCGGAGTAAACCCCTGCAGATTCCCCCAGGCGAAAGCCTGCAGCACCATCCAGACGGGGCGGTCCCGCCCCGCGGCCCGGTACCGGTCGGTGTAATCGGCAATAACTTCCGGGGTTTTTTCCTTTTCGTGAATCGGATAGGAATCGCAGCCGGTGATGTCGATAGAGTCGACGTACTGCCGAATGTAAGCCAGGTCGCTCCTGGCGGCCTCGTTGATCCAGAGCGGATGCCGCCCGCCGTCCAGGGTGCGGATCAACTGCGCCCCGGCGCGCAGCTTCGGCATGATCTGCGCCGCCTGCTTTTCGGCATGGCTCAAGGCATTCGGCGTCTGCAGCCACCACTCTCCTTTCACCTTGTGGATCCCCTCGCGGAAGAGGTTGCTGAGCGCGGTAAAGCCCCAGACCACCTCGTCCGGCCCTTCCCAGACAGCCAGCGCCGGGTGGTCCTTGACCGCTTCGACCGCCTTCCGCAATGTCCCCTGGGGGTCGTCCCCCAGCTGCATGGGCACAGGGACCCACCCGAGCATTCCCGCGGCGGCAGCGCGGTCCAGGTCGGCGCTGTTCCGGCAATGCACCAGGTTGATGCCCGCCTCGGCCATGGCTTTCAGGTCGGCATCGCTCCTGGGCATTTCATAGCTGCCGATCGGGAAGACCGCCTGGCCCCGCAGGACGAGCAGATCGCCGGCCGGCATCCGGGAAGGCATGCAGAAAAAAGAGAAAAGAAACACGGAAACGAGACAGCTCCACCAACCCTGTTTGAACGGCATCCTTTTTTCCTTGATCGGAAGTGACCGCGGTATCCGCGGTCGGGTTATCCAAATTCGAATCCGCCGAAGTTATCCGGGGACGGCCTTTCATTTGAGCCGGGAAGCCGGCAGGGCCCAGGGATAGGGCTCCTTTCGCGGGGGCGGCGCATAGCGCTTGCGGATTGCTTCCAGGGCCTTGGCTTGGTATTCGCATCCGTACTCGAACACCGCGCCCTCGGCGAGCAGCTTCTTCTGCAGTTCGGGAACGGGGATATCCTGCACGGCCGTTTTCCCCCGGATGGCCAGCGATGCGGCCACTCCGGCGGCATGTCCCAGAATCATGTACTGCGGCTCCATGCGCAGCGACGAGTACGCCACATGGCTGGCCGAAAAGCAGACCGGGACCAGGAGGTTTTCCGCTTCCTTGCTGTGGGGCAACATCAGCCGGTACGGAATCTGGTAGGGCTGCACCGGCACCTGTACGTCCCCTTCGTTCTCCACGAATCCCTTCTCGTTGACGATGCGCTGCAGGTTATGCGAATCGCTGGCATAGCTGCCCATGCCGATCACGTCGGACTTCACCCGGTCCGTCTGCAGATCCTTCTGGGTAGCCACAAAGGGACCCACCATGCGGCGCGCCTCCCGTATGTAAAGCTGGTGGGGCCAGTGACCGGTATCCGTAAACTCGTCCTTGGCCAGGCCGTACTGGTTGACCTCCTCCTGCAGCGGCTTGGGAACCCGGGGATCGGTCGAAAGGAAATAATAAAAGCCCTGCTGGTACTCGATATGCTCCTTCCAGATCTTTTCCCGGACGGCATAGGACCCGTCGGGGTATTCGTAGTTTTTCCCGATGTAGTCGGTGGAAAATCCGCCGCGGTTGTTCAGGTCCACCTTGCCGTTGGGAATCACCCGCAGCAGGCTGACCTCGTTGAAATTCAGCGGCCGGCCCATGTAGGGCGTCATAGCGGTCAGATAGCGCGCCAGCAGTTCGAAGCGGCGCGGATCGTAGCCGGGAGGCCTGGCCCAGGGCAGGCGGTTTTCCGGCACGTTGCTGGCAATGACCCGGAAGTTGTAGGCCTGGATGCGCCGGTCGGCCGAACCGGGCTCCCCGCGGGGGGCATCGGAAATTTCCGGCAGCAGCTTTCCGCTTTCGTCCCGAGCGGGAATTTCGACGGCGAACTGGTGGCTCGGCGTCACCGCCCGGACCCCGGCCAGCGATTCCCCGTATTGCTGAGTGCTTTCCCGGCCGAGTGTATAGCGGACCTTGGCCTGCGCCATCAGGTCCCCTTCATAGGAGGAGTCCACAAAAACGGCGGAGCGGAAGCGGGCCCCGTTTTCCATGACGATTTCCACAATCCGCGACCCGTCTTTGACCACGCCCCCCTTTTCGCGCAGCCGATGCCGCTCGAGCAGCTCCGCGCCGCTTTCGGCGAGCAGGTCGCGGAAAATCTTTTCGGCGACTCCCGGCTCCGGCATCCAGGCGATCTCCTGCAGGTGCCGGTTCAGGCCGTAGTGACGGCCCGCCCGCCAGTAGTACTCCAGGGCAAGCCCGCCGATGACTTCCGCTTTGCCCGTGTCGGTTCCGGACAGTCCGCCGCTGACCATGCCCCCCACGTGGGTTCCCGGATGAAGCAGCAGGGTGCGAAGCCCCTGCCGCGCCCCGGACACCGCGGCCATCACGCCGCCCGCCGTGCCGCCATAAACCACCAGATCGTAGCCCGCCTGGGCATCCACTTTGGTTGCCGCCCAAAGAATCATGAGCCCCATGGAAATAATCGTTTTCATTGGAAACCTCCTGTTCCCTATATGGCGCAATTGTACAGTGCCCGTTCCGGACGATCAAGGCAGGAGGAGTGCCACGCCGGTAAAAGACCGCATCGGGATGAATGCCCGCAACAGCAAAGGAACAAAGGGATATAATTGCCGTCGGCCGGGAAATATTCCGGACGGCCGGAACCGGACCGAATAAATAAGGATTCACATGAACGCCAGATCACATCGCCGTCCTATGCCGGGTGCACGGAGCTTCCGGTTCTTCTGTTTGCTTCTGCTGCCCTTCCTGCTCGGAGCACAAAAGGGAGAAACAGCGGAGCCGGTTTCCCTCGAGGAGGCATTCCGGAATCCCCCGGCGGCCACCAGACCCTTCGTTTACTGGTACTGGGTGAACAACGACATTTCCCGGGAAGGGATCATCAAGGATCTCCAGACCATGGCGGCAGTCGGCATCGGCGGAGTGAATCTGGCGCACATCGAGTACAAGGATAATCCTTACGGCGGAGAGCAGATGTTCGGCGAGGAATGGTGGGAATGCATGATCCTGGCGCTGGAAGAGGCCGCCCGGCTGGGGATCGAGGTCAATCTTTTCAACTCTCCGGGGTGGAGCGGCATCGGCGGCGCCTGGGTGAGCCCGGAACAGGCCATGCGCTTCCTGAATCTTCATGAATACCGGGTAAAAGGACCGCAGACCCTCCTCATGCGTCTCCCCGCTTACGAATCCAAAGAGCGCGTTCCCCAGTCCTCTCTTTCCTTTCAGTACGAAATTGACAAATCGAAATTCCAATTTCAGCCGGTGGCCGTTCAAGCCCTTCCTCTCCCCAAAGGGAGCGACGACCGCATCTCGATGAAGCACATCTCCCTCAGCACTTCGCCGGGAGTTCAAAATGCACAGGCCCTTTTTGACGGGCAGGAGGCCACCGCGGCATCGTTTTCCGCCCTGCCCGTCGTCCTGGAAATCGAGACCGATGCGGCTTTCACCTTGCGGTCGCTGGAAGCGATTCCCGCCGGTTCCGCCTGCAAGGCCTGGATCCGGCTGGACTACCGGAACGAAAAAGGAGAATGGACCGCCATCGCCTCCCGCCCGATCCAACGCAACGAGCCCCGGATCATCGCCGGAGGATTCATGCCCTTCGCCCCGGTGGTGTCTTCCTTCCCGGCCGTTACCGCCAAGCGGTTCCGGCTCATCCTGGGAGAAAACGAAGCGGAAACCGGGCTTTCGGAAGCGGCCCGGGCCGACGGGCCGACGGAAAAATTCCGGCTGGCGGAAATCAAGCTCTGCGCCGCCGCCCGGATCACCGACTATGTCGAAAAGCAGCTGGGCCACAAGGCCGCCTTCACCCGGGCCGGTCTTCCCGCTCCGGAGGCCGGCTTCGCGGTGCCGAAGGACCGGGTCATCAACCTCACTCCGCACATAAACATCGACGGGGTGCTTACCTGGGATGTCCCCGAAGGAGATTGGATCCTGCACCACGCCGGGATGCTCCAGACCGGGGTTCAGACCCACCCCGTGCCGGTCGGCCCGGCAAGAGGCTTTGCCGCCGACGTTCTGAGCCGGGAGGCGGTGAGGGAAAGCTATGATGCCTATATCGGCCGGATCCTGCGGCGGATTCCGCCGGAAAACCGCAGGTCCCTGAAGCGGATCGTCCTGGACAGCTACGAGCAGGGCACGGCCAACTGGACCGACGGAATGGCCGATCGCTTTCAGGAGGCCTACGGCTACGATCCGATGCCGTTCCTCCCCGTGCTTAAGGGGCACGTCATCGAATCGGCGGAACAATCCGAACGGTTTTTATGGGACCTGCGCCGGCTGGTCGCCGATCTGCTGCCGGAGAGCTATCCCGGAATCCTGCATCAGAAGAGCATTGCCGACGGATTGACTTTGTGGCACGAGCCGTACGGTGGCCACGGATTTCCCGGCGAGTTTCTGCAGTACGGGAAGTACGCCGACATGCCGGCCGGGGAGTTCTGGATGGCGGAAACGCCCGGAAGGGATTTCGGCTCCTGCCGGGCCGCATCTTCCGCGGCCCGCGTTTACGATCGCGCCATCGTTTCCGTCGAGGCGTTCACCTCCGCGGGCGGCTTTCTGTATAAATCCGCGCCGCGCAACCTGAAGGTCCCCGGCGACTGGGCCATGGCGCAGGGAATCAACCATTTTACGCTGCACGTTTCCGTGCACCAGCCCGGGGAGGGCAAGCCGGGGATCAACACCTGGTACGGAACCGAATTCAACCGCCAGAACAACTGGTTTCCGCAGTCCAAAAGCTTTGTCGATTACCTGCGGCGCAGCTGCGCGCTGCTGCAGCGCGGGCAGCGCCTGGCCGATATCGCTTTCTACATTGGCGACGAGCTGCCCTGCGACAAGCCCGCTCTTCCGTACCCCCTGCCTCCCGGGTTCGACCTGGATTTTCTGAACTACGATGCCCTGATGAGCGCAGCCCTCCCGGAAAACGGCCGTCTGACGCTGGCCTCCGGGGCATCCTACCGGCACCTGGTTCTGCCTCCGGGGCAGACCATGCGTCCCGAAATGCTGCAGAGGCTTGCGGAGTTCGTGCGCACCGGGGGGCTGCTCTACGGGCCCCGCCCGCAGCGGTCCCCCAGCCGGAAGGGATACCCGGCATGCGATGAAACGGTACGGCAGCTTGCCGACGGCCTCTGGGGCGCCATCGACGGAACAACGGTCCGCTCGAATGCCTATGGGCAAGGCAAGGTTTTTTTCGGAACGAGCCTTTCCGAATTCCTGGAGCAGACCGGCCTGGAGCCGGACGTCCGGCTGCCCGAGGAATTTGTTTTTACCCATCGCCGGGAAAAGGGGGCCGACCTCTATTTCGTCGCCAACCAAAGAAGCGAACCCCGCAGCGCGGAGCTCTCTTTCCGCATCCATGGGCGGCAGCCGGAGCTGTGGGATCCCCTCACCGGGGAAACCCGCCTGCTCCCGCGCTTCGCTTTCCAGGCCGGAAGAACTTCGGTCCCTCTGGAATTTTCCTCCGCCGGGTCCTGTTTCATCGTATTCCGCAAAGAGACCGGACCGCCGGATCCCGACGGAACCAACCATCCGCCCCATGCCGTCGTAAAAACCCTGTCCGGCCCCTGGAACGTGCTCTTTGCCGATGAAATCCATCCTCCCTTTACCCGGGTCATGAACGCGCTTGCCGACTGGACCACCTTCCCCGATCCCCAGGTCCGCTATTTTTCCGGCAAAGCGACCTATTCGGCCCGCTTTTCCTTCTCCGGAAAGCTGCCCGGCTCCTGGTTTCTCAACCTGGGCCGCGTGGAGTCGCTGGCCGCGGTCCGGCTGAACGGAAAAGATGCAGGAACAGCGTGGTGCTACCCGTACCGGATCCGTATTTCGGATTCCCTGGTCTGGGGGGAGAACCAGCTGGAAATCGACCTGTTCAATCCCTGGTGGAACCGGCTGGTCGGGGACGAGCAGCCCGGGGCGGTGCGCCAAACGGCGGTTTCCGCCCGTCTGTTCTGGAAGGCGGGGGATCCGCTCCTTCCCGCAGGACTGCTCGGTCCCGTGCAGCTGGAGGCCGGCCCGGAGAACTAAGCCGCCGGATGCAATAACAAACAATGGATGATTCATTCTCTTCTACGCAAAGGAAGCCATGAGTAAGATTCTTCTCCTTGTTTCGCTTCTGTGTTCTTTTTTCACCCCTCTTTCGGCCGCCGCTCCCGCCGGATCGCCGCCCAACATTATCCTGCTCATGGGAGACGATCACGGCTGGGAGGAGACCGGGTACAACGGCCATCCGCACGTCAAGACGCCGGTGCTCGATGAAATGGCCCGCAGCGGACTGCGTTTCGACAACTTCTATGCCGCGCACCCCAACTGCTCGCCGACGCGCGCCAGCATTCTCACCGGACGCCATCCCAACCGCATGGGCACCTTCGCACCCGGCTGGTCGATGCGTCCCGAGGAGATCACCATCGCCCACCTCCTCGGGCAATCGGGGTACCGCTGCGGCCACTTCGGCAAGTGGCACGTCGGGGCCGTCAAGGCCGGCTCGCCCGTCAATCCCGGAGCGATGGGATTCCACGAATGGGTCTCTCACGATAACTTTTTCGAACTGAATCCGTCGCTCTCCCGCAATGGCGGACCGCCCGAGATCATCCCGGGAGAAAGCTCCGAGGTGGTGGTCCGGGAAGCCATCCGATTCATCGAAAGCACCCGGAAGGCAGGCAAGCCCTTTTTTGCCGTGGTCTGGTTCGGCTCGCCGCACGAGCCTTACAGCGGTCTGCCCGCCGATCTGGCGCTCTACGACCACCTGCCCGCAAAGGTCCCCGATAAGAAAGTAAGCCTGACCTCGAACCAGACCGGCGAACAGGTCACCCGCCCGCAGGGCGAAGTCCTGCGCGAACGCTACGCCGAGATCACCGCCATGGACCGGGCCATCGGGTTGCTGAGAAAGCACCTTGCGGCCCGAGGCTTGCGACAGAACACGCTGCTTTTCTATTGCGGGGACAACGGCACTTCGGCCGATGCCTCCCTCGCTTCTCCGCATCGCGGCGTAAAAAGTCAGGTCTACGATGGCGGAATCCGTGTCCCCGGCATTCTCGAGTGGCCGGCCCGCATCCCGCAGCCGCGCTCTACCGACATCCGCGCCGTCACCAGCGATCTGCTGCCCACTCTCTGCGCTCTCACCGGCCGGCCGCTTCCCGCCCGCCCGATCGACGGGGTGGACCTCTCGCCGGCGCTCGACGGGACCATGACCGAGCGGACCAGGCCGATCTGCTTCTGGGACTTCCACATCGCCCGCCTGCAAAAATCAAAACCCGAACCCTATCTCGCTCCGGAACTGCAGCAGGGAACCACGCCGCTGGTGAAGCTGATGAACGGTAAAGCCACCCGCGACTTTGTCAACTATCGCCATCCGCCCGTCACCGATGCCGACTATCTCGGTCCCCGCGCCATTCTCGACGGCCGCTTCAAGCTGGTCCTCCACGAGTCGCCGAACGGCGCGCCGCGGCAGGAGCTCTTCGACCTGCAGGCCGATCCCGCGGAGAAAACCAACCTCTTCCCGCAACAGCCGGCCGTCGCCGGGAAGCTGCTTGCCGAGCTCCGCCAGTGGCAGCAGTCCGTGCTGCAGAGCCTGGGCGGCGCGGACTACCGCAAGTGATCCATTCCGGAAACAGGAGAGCCGTCAGAAAAGCAGGTGCACCGAAAACTGCATCACGCGTCCGTCGTTGAGCGTATTGGTGATTTTCCCGAAAGCCGAGGAGGTCAGCGTGTAGTTCGGGGCATCGAACTGGGCATGGTTGGTCAGATTATAGGCCTCCGCGCGGAACCGCAGCGCCATCGGGGACCGCCGGCCCCAGCTCCATTGCCGGCTGATGGCGGCGTTGATGTTCCGGATGCCCTGCTTGCGGAAAACATTGAGCCCGATGTTTCCCCGCTCCTCGCCCGGCGTCAGGTAGGCGAACCGGCTGCGGCTCAGAATCTGCTGGGACTTGTCCGGGTGGGAAACGGTGGCTCCGAGCACCGACGGATCGAGCACGTTGGGGCGCTCGCCTCCTTCGCCGTCCACATTGCCGAATCCCGGCGCATCCGAGCCGACCGAGATGTAGAACGGGGTTCCGGTGCGGTTCATCATGGCGCCCGAAATCTGCCAGCCCCGGGTTATTTTCGCCAGAATCCGGCTGTGCCGGGCAGAAACTCCGGGAAGCTCGTAGTGGAAGGTAATCAGCAGCGCATGCGGCGAATCGAAGTCGCTCCACGACTTTTTGTCCTGGTAATTGAGCGACTGCCCTTGAGAACGGCGGTCCAGGTCCTTGTTGGCCGCCACGTTGACGTAGCTGCTGCCCTCGTCGATCGCTTTGGAAAAGGTATACACCGCGCTGGCCGTAAGCCCTTTCCAGTAAGGAATATCGACGGAAGCCTGGGCGGCATCAAAATAGGCGATCCCGCCGTTCTGCGCTCGCTTGACCGTGTAGTATCGCGGATCGGCCCTTCTCTGGTTCACGGTAGCGGTGGTCAGCGGGATACCGGGAACCGGCGTGGCCCGGTTCAGCATGAATCCGCTGAGCATCTGGAAGGACCGGCTTCCCTGGTACCCGAGCTGCACCTCGAGGAACGAAGCGATTTTCCTTTCGAACCGCAGGCCGTACTGGTGCGAATAGGGCGAAACCAGGTTCTCCGAAATCAGAAACGGCGAGGTCCGGGCGCCGGGATCGATCGGCACTCCCTTCAGGGGATCGGCCAGATTGGGGTTCGGAACCGACACGTAAATAGCGGCCGGTGCGTTATAGCGCACCTGGGAATAGGTGACTGGCAGAATCCGGCCGTAGGAAATCATGTAGGAAGCGCGCGTCACCCACTGGCCTGGCCCCCGGTAGGCAACCGATACGCGCGGGCCGAAATTGTTCCCGTCTGTCCGGTAGGGGAGCGTGTTGCGCCGGTTGACCTCCGTGGGAACGGTTTCCAGGTTGTGGCGCAATCCGAAATAGAGCTGCAGCCGGGTGCTGATTTTCCACTGATCTGCGAAGAAGCCGTTATACGCCCAGTTGCGGAATCCGCGCATCATGTCCCCGAGGCTCACCTCATAGGTCGACGGAGTGCCCCAGAGCAGGTTCTGAATCCCGGTCCGCCCGAAGTTGTTGTTGAAGGTGAAAACCCCGCGCTGGTTGTTGGTCTGGATCCCGTTCACCTGCGTCCGGCTCAGGTCGGCGCCATAGGTCAGAGTGTGTTTTCCGCCCGGGAGGCGGGAATAACCGACGCCTCCGTAGCGGTAGACATTCTGAACCCGCTGGATGGGATATTGGCTGTCGGGGCCGAGCTCCTCGAGGGCGTTCCCGAAGCGCACCCGCGGGCCGACGGCGTTGGGCTCCGGGAGCACATCGGAAGCCGCCCGGCTGAATCCGGCCAGCAGCGAGACTTCCGTGCTCTCCGACACAGACCGCCGATAGGCGATCTTCACGTTGTGGGAGTGGATGGCGGTGTCCGGATTCTGTCCGGCCACCAGCTGAAAGGCATCGATAAACTGGCGACTTAAGGAATAAGCCAGCGACAACTGGTCGCAGGAGGTAAAGTTTCTGTCCAATTTCCCTTCCAGGTCGGTCTGGTGGATGATTTGCGAAGCATTGGTATTCAGGGCGCGGGGATCGTAGTCCTGCCGGTTGGGAGGCGTATTGGGGTAAGCAGCCAGAAACCGGCTGACGATCGGCCGCAGGGCCGGGTCCTGCGTCAGGGGCGTGCGCTCGGAAGGCAGGGGAACGAGCACGTTGCCGTTGACTGCGCCGCCGACCTG